>NZ_LDJM01000036.1 GCF_001431485.1 Stenotrophomonas ginsengisoli
AAGGCCGTAGCCAAGAAGGCAGTAGCCAAGAAGGCAGTAGCCAAGAAGGCTGTCGCCAAGAAGCCGGTTGCCAAGAAGGCTGCCGCAGCCAAGGCGCCCACGCCGGCCCGCAAGAGCGCGCCGCGCAAGCCGAAGGCAGCCGATACCGCTGTGCTGCCGATTGCCGAAATGCCCAAGGATCCGGCGGCATAAGTGCTTGACCCTGGCTGCCGGCAACAACGGCAGCCTCCAACAAGAACGGGCGGCCACTGGCCGCCCGTTCTTGTTGCGCGTCAGACAGTGCGGTTTACGGCGGCGAGGTCAGGGCGCGGTGCGAACTGATGCCCGAAGGCAGCGGCGCACCGGCCGGGCGCTGGGCCTGCAGCAATTCCGGGCTCAAGGGGTTCACATCCAGCCAGCTGCCATCGCCGGGCAGGCCCAGGGCAGCATCGACGATGGTCGGCAGCAGGCCTGAAGGCAAGGGGCTTTCGCCATTCCAGCTGATCGAGATGCCCATGTCGCGTTCCGGGATCAGTGCCAGCAGGCCACGATAGCCCTGCACTGCACCGGCATGGAACACCACGGTGTGGCCGCGGTAATCAAACACGCGCCAGCCCAGGGCGTAACCGGCCGCATTCAAGCGTTGCCGGCGCCAGCCCGAGCGCAGTTCGCCCGGGGTGTTGACCAGTGGCGCATGTAGGGTGGCCAGCAACGGCTCGGAAAGCACGTCGGTGCGGTGGCCGGTGTGGGCGAGCAACCACTGCGCCATGTCTGCGGCGCTGGCATTGACGCCGGCAGCCGGTGCCACACGGTAGTAGGTCGGCTTGGGGTTCAGGGCGGCCCAGCCATTGCGGCTGCGCACGTGCGGGCGGGCCCAGCGGGTGCTGCCCATGATGCCGTGCAGGCCGAGGCTGGCATCGTTCATGCCCAGCGGCTTGAGGATGCGGCGATCCACCGCCTGCTCGTAAAAATTGCCCGAGGCAGCGAAGACCACGTCACCGATCAGGCTGAAGGCCACGTTCTGGTAGGCGTAGCAATCACCGGGCTGGCAGGTCAGGGGGGCATTGGCCAGGCGGCGGGTCAGGGTGTGGTATTCGGCATTGGCTTCCACATCGCGATCAAACGCGTTGTAGGGCAGGCCGACCCGGTGGCTGAGCACATCGGCCACGGTCAGGTTCTGGGTGGCGGTCGGGTTGTTCAAGGCAAAGTCGGGCACGTAGTCGACGATGCGGCTGTCCCAGCGCAGGGTGCCGTCTTCCACCAACAGCCCGGCCATGGTCCCGGCAAAGGCCTTGGACAAGGAGGCCAGGCGGAACACGGTGTGCGCATCGACCGGCTCGGGATTGCTGACATCGGTGACCCCGTAACCGCGGGCACTGAGGATGCGGCCACCCTGCACGATGCTCATCGCGATGCCGGGCACGCGCGAGCCCCAGGTCAGCTGCTCGGCCTGGGATTCGATCGCCGCCAGGTCAAAGCTGGCTGGCAGGGGTTGCACTGCCTGTGCCGGCAGCGGATTGCGCCAGGGCTGGGGTGCGGCCGGTGCCGCCTGCGCGGTGCCGGCATGCTCCAGGTTGACCGGCACCGGAGTGGGGCTGGCGCTGTTGGCTGCCGGGCTCAATGCCTGGGCAGTGCAGATGATCGCCGTGGGCAGCAGTACGGCCAGCAGGGCCATGACAATCGGGCGCTTGCGCGCCTGCCGGGAGGGAGCTTTCATGGTGGGTGTTGCCTGTATGCTTGCGGCTGGAACGATTCTAGCGCCAGCTTTTGCAATTACACAAACCGGGGAGACAAGGATGGGGATGGTGGTTTTTCTGCTGTTGATGCTGGCTGTTTTCGGTGGCATCGCGCTGTGGGGCGTAGGCACCTTCAACGCACTGGTCCGCGCCCGCAATGCCTACCGCAACGCCTTTGCCCAGATTGACGTGCAGCTTCAGCGCCGCTTTGACCTGATTCCCAACCTGGTGGAGACGGTCAAGGGCTACATGACCCACGAACGGCAGACCCTGGAAGCGGTGATTGCCGCGCGCAATGCCGCGCAGCAAGGCCTGGCGGCGGCAAAGGCCAACCCGGGTGACGCCTCGGCGATGGCGGGCCTGACGGCCGGCCAGGAGCAGCTCAACGGCGCCCTGGGTCGCCTGCTGGCGGTGTCCGAAGCCTATCCGGAGCTGAAGGCCAACCAGAACATGGCCCAGCTCAGCGAAGAGCTGACCAGCACCGAAAACCGCATCGGCTTTGCCCGCCAGGCCTTCAATGATGCGGTGACTGACTACAACACCCGCTGCGAGATGTTCCCGGGCAGCCTGATTGCCGGGCCGTTCAATTTCCAGCAGGCCAGCCTGCTGGAAATTCCGCTGGAGGAGCGGGCACAGACCCGGGCCGCGCCGTCAGTGCGTTTCTGAGCGGTTCGCTGCTGCGGGGACGGCAATGAATTTCTTCAAGTACCAGGACCAGGCGCGGCGGGCGACCACGCGTCTGGTGGTGTTGTTCGTGCTGGCGGTGCTGGCCATCGTGCTGGCGGTCAACCTGGCCGCCTATCCGGTGCTGGGCGGTGACCTGCGGGCGCAGGCACTGCTCAGCCTGGCCACGGTGCTGGTGATCAGCATTGCCTCGTGGTGGCGCATCCGTGCCCTGCGTGGCGGCGGCGCCTTGATCGCCGCGCAGATGGGCGCCACCCTGGTGCCGACAGACACCACCGATCCGCTGCTGCGGCGTTACCGCAATGTGGCCGAGGAAATGGCCATTGCCGCCGGCATCCCGGTGCCGATGTTGTTCGTGCTGGACCAGGAGCAGGGCATCAACGCCTTTGCGGCAGGTTACAGCCCGTCCGATGCCGCGGTGGCGGTGACCCGCGGTGCCCTGCAGCGGCTCAACCGCGACGAGCTGCAGGGCGTTATCGCACATGAGTTCTCGCATGTGCTCAATGGCGACATGCGCCTGAACATCCATCTGATGGGGGGGCTGTTCGGCATCCTGATGCTGGGGGTGATCGGGCGCAAGTTGCTCGGTGTTGCCGGCAACAGTGGCCTGGCCCGTCGCCGTGGTGGCATCGGCCCGGTGGCCGCTGTCCTCTGCATGGGGCTGGCGGCAATCATCATCGGTGCTGTCGGGGTGTTCTTTGCCCGCCTGATCAAGGCGGCGGTAAGCCGTCAGCGCGAGGTGCTGGCCGATGCATCGGCTGTGCAGTTCACCCGCAACAATGCCGGCCTGGCCGGCGCATTGAAGAAGATCGCCGGCCTGCCCGAAGGCTCCCGCCTGATCGACCGTGGCGGTGCTGAAGAAGTCAGCCACATGCTGTTTGGCGAGGGCTTTGCCTACCGGCGTTGGTTTGCCACCCATCCGCCGATGGTCGAACGCATCGCGCGCCTGGAGCCGGGCTTCACTGCCCTGCATCTGAAGCTGCTGCAGCAACGCTGGCAGCAGCAGGCACCGGATGGTCTGGAAGAGGATCGTGTGCTTGGCCTGGGCGGTGGCAGCGCCGCTGCGGTGGCCGCAATACCGGCGCGGCCGCACCCTGATGTACTGGCACCGCAGGCGGTCAGTGCCCAGGTGGCCAACCCGGGCAGTGATGATTACCGCCAGGCCCACCAGTTGCACGAACAGATGCCGTCGGCCCTGCTCGCCGCCGCGCGCAGCCGGCAACACGCGGCGGCACTGGTGCTGGCCTTGCTGCTGGATGACAGGCAGGCACTGCGCCAGCAGCAACAGGCCATCGTGGAGCGGATTGCCGGCCGGCAACTGTCACTGGCCATGCTTGAACTGTGGCCGCAGTGCGTTGGCCTGCATGCCGGCATGCGTCTGCCGTTGGCGGCGTTGGCCTTTCCTGCCTTGCGCGGCAGCCCGCGCCCGCAGCTGCAGCAGCTGGTCCAGGTGATCGATGCCCTGGTGCAGGTCGATGGTGAGCTGTCGTTGTTTGAATACTGCCTGGCGCGCCTGCTGCGCAGCCAGGTGATCCAGGCGCTGGACCCGGCTGCCCATGTCCACTTCGGCAAGCGCCGGGTCGGGGCGGTACAGAACGAGTTTTCCGTGCTGTTGTCGCTGATGGCCCAGGCCGGGCATCCGGATCAACCGGCGCTGGCGCGCCAGGCCTACGCGGCCGGATTGCAACGGGTGGTGGCCGGGCAGGCCATGGTCTACCAGCCGCCGGCCGACGGCGTGCGTGCGCTGGAGGCGGTGTGGCCAGTGCTCGATGGCCTGGAGCCGCTGGCCAAGCAGCTGGTGGTGGAATCGCTGGTGGCCGCCGTGGCCCATGACGGGCGTATCCGCGTGGCTGAAGCCGAGTTGCTGCGCACCGTCTGCGGGGTGCTGCATTGCCCGCTGCCGGCCTGTCTGCAGTCCGGCAACTGAAAAGGCCGCGATGCTCAGTCGGCCAGGGCGGCGGCCCCGGCCAGGATCAGCTCGGCTGCGCGCTCGGCAATCATCATGGTCGGTGCATTGGTGTTGCCGGTGACCAGGGTCGGCATCACCGAGGCATCGACCACGCGCAGGCCGTCGATGCCGTTCAGACGCAGCTGCGGATCGACCACCGCGCGCGCGTCACTGCCCATGCGGCAGGTGCCGGCGGGGTGATAGATGGTCTCGGCCTTGGCTCGCACAAAGGCTTCCAGCGCGGCGTCATCCAGATCCTCGCGGGCCGGATGGATCGGCTCGCGGCGCCAGCGGTCGAAGGCCGGCTGACGCAGGATGTCGCGTGACAGACGCGCCGCCTCGACCATCATCTTCAGGTCGAAGCCCTCCGCGTCGCTGAGGTAGTTGGCCTGGATGTGCGGCGCCGCGGCCGGGTCGGCACTGCTCAGCGACAGCTGGCCACGGCTGCGCGGGTGCAGGTAGCAGGCATGCAGGGTGTAGCCATCGCCGGGCAGGCGCTGGCGGCCGTGGTCATCGAGCATGGCCGGCACGAAGTGGAACTGGATGTCGGCGCGCTCGTCCGGCGCAAAGCGCGAACGCACGAAGCCGCCGGCCTCGGCCACATTGCTGGTGCCGGCACCACGCCGCCCGCGCAGGTAGTAATCGATGGCCACCTTCAGCTCGCTGGCGCGGTCATAGCTGACCCCGGGCACCGTGTGGTACAGGGTGCAGATGTCCAGGTGGTCCTGCAGGTTGGCGCCGATGCCGGGTTGGTCGAGCACGACGTTGATGCCATGACGCTGCAGCTCGGCAGCCGGGCCGATGCCGGACAGCATCAACAGCTGCGGGCTGTTGATGGCGCCGGCACTGAGCAACACCTCGGCCTGCGCACGGGCCAGGTGGCGCTTGGCACCCTGGCGGTAGGACACCCCGGTCACACGTCCGGCCTCGATCTGCAGGCGTTCGACCAGGGCGCCGGTGACCACGGTCAGATTGGGACGGTTACGCACCGGAGCCAGATAGGCCACTGCCGAGGAGCAGCGTGCGCCGTCCTTCTGCGTCACCTGGTACAGGCCGACACCCTGCTGGTCGGCGCCGTTGAAATCGGTGTTGTGCGGCCAGCCGGCCTGCTGCGCGGCTTCGATGAAGGCCTGGCTGAGCGGATTGACGTGGCGCAGGTCCGATACATGCAGCGGGCCGCTGTCGCCATGCAGGGCATCGCCACCGCGGCTGTTGTGCTCGCTGCGGCGGAAGTAGGGCAGCACGCTGTTCCAGTCCCAGCCGCTGGCCCCGGCACTGGCCCAACGGTCGTAATCACCGGCCACGCCGCGGATGTAGCACATCGCATTGATCGCGCTGGAGCCGCCCAGCACCTTGCCGCGCGGCCACCACAGCCGGCGCCCGCCCAGCTGCTCTTCGGCGGCCGTGTCATAACTCCAGTTCAAGCGCCGGTTCTTGACCAGGTGGGCAATGCCGGCCGGCATGTGGATGAAGGGGTGGCGGTCGGCCGGCCCGGCCTCGATCAGCAGTACCTTGTTGTGGCCATCGGCACTGAGCCGGTTGGCCAGGACACAGCCGGCCGAGCCAGCCCCGACGATGATGTAGTCGTACATTCCATTCCCCGATGCGCTGCTGCGCCAAAATCCATCGGCAACGATATCCGACATGCCCCACTGGCGGTGCTGCAGCGCATCGTTTACCGTGCGCGCAGTGGCCGGTCACGGCTTGTTCCTTCCCCACGTGGTGCCGTAGTCCGCATGACAACCCCATCCTCACCGGCTTCCGTGCGAGGCCTGCGCAGCATCGTTGCCCGTCTCGGCGTGGATGCCCCGTCGCTGTGGTGGTCGCTGCTGTATTTCTTCTGCCTGCTCACCGGCTATTACGTGCTGCGTCCGGTGCGCGATGCGATGGGCGCCTCCGGCGATGTGTCGGCGGTGTTCCCGCCGTGGTTGATCAACTGGGCAGCGGCGCACGGCTGGACGCTGGCCGATTACACCCTGCAGATCCTGTTCACCTGCACCTTCGTGTGCATGGTCGCGTTGCAGCCGGCCTACGGGGCCCTGGTGTCACGCTTCCCGCGCCGGGTGTTCCTGCCGGTGCTGTACGGGGCATTCATTGCCTGCCTGCTGTTCTTCCACTGGGCTTTCGAGGCCGGGCTGGCCGGGCGTGGCGCGCTGTTCTATGTCTGGGTGGCAGTGTTCAACCTGTTTGCCGTGTCGGTGTTCTGGAGCTACATGGCCGATGTGTTCAGCAACGCCGATGCCAAGAAGGTCTACGGCTACATCGGCGCCGGCGGCACCATCGGCGCGTTGACCGGCCCGGGCATCACCCGTCTGCTGGTGGGCCAGGTCGGGGTGGCCAACCTGCTGCTGGTGTCCGCCGGTTTCCTGCTGGTCTGCCTGCTGTGCATCGTCATGCTGCGCAGCAAGGCCGCCGCGCGTGAGCAGGCGCAGGAGGGTGTGGCCAGTGGTGATACCGCGATGGGGGGCTCGATGTGGGCCGGCCTGCGCCTGGTGTTCAGTGACCCGCTGCTGCGCGGCCTGGCGATCCTGATGTTCTTCGGCGTGGGCGTGGGCACCTTGCTCTACAACGAGCAGGCCGCCATCGTGAAGCGCTACTACACCACGCCGGAAGAGGCTACACGCTTCTACGCAATGATCGACTGGGCGGTCAACGGCCTGACCATCGTGGTCCAGCTGCTGATCACCCGTTGGCTGCTGCGTGGGTACGGCGTGGCACCGCTGCTGATGCTGCCGGCAGTGGCAATCCTGATCGGCTTTTCGGTTCTGGCGGCCTCGCCGCTGCCGATGCTGGTGGCCGTGGTCCAGGTGATCACCCGCGCCAGCGAGTTCTCGCTGGCCAAGCCGGCGCGCGAGACCCTGTACACCCAGGTGGACCGCCAGGCCCGCTACAAGGCCAAGGCGGTGATCGACACGGTGGTTTACCGTGCCGGTGACCTGACCTTCGTCTGGAGCCACAAGTTCCTGGCCGCCTTCGGTTCCACTGCCGTGTTTGCCACCGGCATGGGGGTGGCGGCGGGCATGACCTGCGGCGCCTGGCTGGTGATCCGCGCCTGCCGGCGCTTGCCGGCCCAGCCGCAAGCGGCACAGGCGGCCTGACCGCGCTCCCTCCGGGGCTCAGCGCGGTCGCGGCGATATCCAGCAGGTGATGGTGGCCCGGCAGACGATCTCGCCGGCCGGGTTGCCCAGCTCCACCGGCACGGCCACCTCGTAGCCGGCCGGGCTGCTGTGCAGTGGCGCCGGCAGCCAGGCGCGGGCGTGGATGCGTCCCTGCGCCTTCTTCAGATACTCAACCTGCATGCCCTTGGGGATCCAGCGCATGTCCGCCGGGGTGGCGGCATCGACCAGCAGCCCCATCACCAGCTCGGCCAGGTTGCACAGGGCAATGGCGTGCACCGTGCCGATGTGGTTGTGCACGGCGCGGCGGTCAGCGAAGTGGCCTTCGCAAAGACCCGGGCGCAAGGCGGTGATGCGTGGGCCGATGCTGCCGAAATAGGGTGCCCGCAAGCAGACCAGGCGGGTGAACAGCCATTGCCCGCCGGGCCAGCGTCCAAGGCGAGAGAACAGTGCGGGAAGGTTGCCGGCCATGCGCTACTCCGCGACGGGATATGAAAACGGCGGGCCTTGCGGCCCGCCGTCGTGGTGCTTGCCAAGGCCGGCTTATGCGGCCTGCTGCGGGTGCTGCTTGCCCGGCAGGTCGTAATAGCTGGCGGCGCGCAGTTCGTGCACATCGAAGTCATCGACACTGATGGTGTCCATGATGATGGCGCGCAGTTCGATCAGCTGGGCCTTTTCCTCGGCGCTGATCAGGCCCTTGGCCACGCCTTCGTCCAGCTGGGCGGGGAAGTCCAGGGCCTTGATCGCGCCGGTCTTCAGGCCCTTGAGCAGCTTGCGCTCCACCGGCTCGGCGGCGATGGCCTTTTCCAGGTAGCTGGCGATGCGGCCGCCCGGGTTGTTCTCGCACGGGGTCAGGAACACGCCGCGGGCCAGGCTGTCACGGGCCGGGTTGGCCGACATGAGCAGCGAGGCCACACGGTGGCCCAGGCGGTCGCCCGGGGCTTCGGCGCGACGGCCCAGCGGGAACACCAGGGCCCACATCAACCAGCCGATCGGACGGATCGGGAAGTTGCGCAGGGCCGCCGACAGGGCTTCCTCGATCTTGTGCACGCTGTCATGGAAGGCCCAGGCCAGCAGCGGCTGTTCGGCCACCGGTGCGCCATCGTCGTGGTAGCGCTTGAGCATGGCGCTGGTCATGTAGATGTGGCTGAGCACATCGCCCAGGCGACCGGACAGGCCTTCCTTGAACTTCAGCTTGCCGCCCAGGGTCATCATCGAGATGTCGGCCATCAGCGCCAGGTTGGCCGAGTAACGGTCCAGCTTGCGGAAATAGCGGCGGGTGTAGGCATCGCCCGGGGCAGCGCCGAAGCGCGAGCCGGTCAGGCCGAACCAGAACGAACGCACGGCATTGGAGAAGCCGAAGCGGATGTGGCCGAACAGGCTCTGGTCGAAGTCACGCAGGCCTTCGGCACGGTTCTCGTTCTGCGCCGCCTTCATTTCCTTGAGCACCCACGGGTGGCACAGGATCGCGCCCTGGCCGAAGATCAGCAGCGAGCGGGTCATGATGTTGGCCCCCTCCACGGTGATCGCGATCGGGCTGGCCTGCCAGCTGCGGCCGGCGAAGTTGCGCGGCCCCAGGATGATGCCCTTGCCGCCGATGATGTCCATCACGTCGGTGATGACCTCACGGCTCATGTTCGTGCAGTGGTACTTGGCGATGGCCGACGGCACCGACGGCACGTCGCCACGGTCCACCGCCGCGGCGGTGTACTGGCACAGGGCGCTGATCTTGTAAGCCTTGCCGCCGATGCGGGCCAGGGCTTCTTCCACGCCTTCGAAGCGGCCGACCGACAGGCCGAACTGCTTGCGGATGCGTGCATACGCGCCGGTGACCACGGCGCCGGCCTTGGCGCCACCGGATCCGGTGGAGGGCAGGGTGATCGAACGGCCGACGGCCAGGCACTCGTTGAGCATGTTCCAGCCCAGGCCACGCTTGTCCGGGCCACCGATGATCTGGCTCAGCGGGATGAAGACATCCTTGCCGCGGATCGGGCCGTTCTGGAAGGTGGAGTTGAGCGGGAAGTGGCGGCGGCCGATTTCCACGCCGTCGGTGTCACGCGGCAGCAGGGCCAGGGTGATGCCGATGTCTTCCACATCGCCCAGCAGCTTGTCCGGGTCGTACATGCGGAAAGCCAGGCCGATCAGCGAGGCGACCGGGGCCAGGGTGATGTAGCGCTTGTCGAAGGTCAGCTTCAGGCCGAGTACTTCCTCGCCCTTCCACATGCCCTTGGTGACGATGCCGTAGTCCGGGATGGAGGTGGCGTCGGAACCGGCGAACGGGCCGGTCAGGCCGAAGCACGGCACTTCCTGGCCAACGGCCAGACGCGGCAGGTAGTAATCCTTCTGCTCCGGGGTGCCGTAATGGTTGAGCAGCTCACCCGGGCCCAGCGAATTGGGCACACCGACGGTGGAGGACACCACCGAGGAGATCGAGGCCAGCTTCTGGATCACCTTGTGGTGGGCCAGCGCGGAGAAACCCAGGCCGCCGTAGTGCTTGGGGATGATCATGCCGAAGAACTTGTTCTTCTTGATGAACTCCCACATTTCCGGCGGCAGGTCGGCATGCACGTGGGTGATCTGGAAATCGTTGGTCATCTTGCACAGCTCTTCCACCGGGCCATCCAGGAAGGCCTGTTCCTCGGCGGTCAGCTGCGGCTTGGGGTAATTGAGCAGGATGTTCCAGTCCGGGTCACCGGTGAACAGTTCACCTTCAAAACCGACCGAGCCGGTTTCCAGGGCGATGCGCTCGGTCTGCGACAGCGGCGGCAGCACCTTGCGGAAGAAGGCCATGAACGGGGAGCTGACCAGCGGCTTGCGCAGGAACGGCAGCAGGACGATGGCACTGACCAGGGCCACGATGGCAGCGGCGACGATCACCGCGGTCTGGTTGACGCCGGCAAACCAGCACGCTGCCAGTGCAGCGGCGCTGAGCAGCGTCCACAGGAACAGGCTCTTGCGGTGGTAGGCGACAAGGCCGCCTGCCAGCACGAGTGCCAGGAAAGGAATCACGATGGTCATTGAAATGCTCCGGTCAGGTGCGTGGTGGCGGACTCACCGTCGGTGGCCAAAGCCGGCAGGGCGTCCAGGTACTGCATCACAGTGGTGGTAAAAGCGTCGTTGTCATCACCGGCCACCATATGGGTGGCGCCGGCGATGCGGGTGTGCCGCGCATGCGGCACCAGTTGCAGGAATTCATCAATGGTAGCGTCGCTGACCATGTCGCTGCGCCCACCGCTGATCAACAGCAGCGGGCACTGGATGCGGCGGGCGGCTTCGGCAATCCGTTGCTGGTGGCTGTCGGCATTGCGTCCCAGTTCGGGCAGCAGGCGTGGATCCCAGTGCCAGCGCAGGCGCCCGTCCTGATCCTGGCGCAGGATGCTGCGCAGGGCAGCATCACTCTTGCGTTCGCGCTGCGGCTGGTAGCGGGCAATTTCATCGGCGGCGTGGGCCAGATCATCAAAGCCATCCGGGTGCGCGCTCATGAAGGCCAGGATGCGTTCCACCCCACGCGGTTCCCAGCGCGGGGTGATGTCCACCAGCACCATGGCCGAGAACAGGCCCGGCCAGCGTGACTGCGCGATCAGGCCGAACAGGCCGCCCATCGAGGCGGCCACCAGCACCGGTGCCTGCGGCAGCTGGCCACTGATGCCGATCAGGTCATCGACGAACTGCTCCGGCTGGTAGGGCAGGTCAACAGGGTTCCATGGGGACTGGCCGTGGCCACGGGCGTCATAGGCCAGGCTGGGATGGCCGTGGGCGGCCAGGCGCTGGGCGCAGCCGGCCCAGCTGTGCCGGGTCTGGCCAAAACCATGGGCAAACAGCAGCGGGACGCGGCTGCCCGGGTGCCGGGTGGCAGCCAGCAGGCTGTCATCAACAGCGCCGATGCTGTTGTTTGCCAAGGCCGACAGGGGGGCGCATTTGTCCATACCTAATGGTATGGATTTGTGGCCGGGCAAGTCAATACTGTGAAGTATGGAAATGGCAACAAACATGCGCTGACGCATTTACATACTGCCAAAGCGCCATTCGTATGGTTAAATCAACGCATGACAACCGATACCATCACTGCCGGTGAGCAAGCACCGGGCCGGGGGCGCAATCAACGCCTGAGCGCGGACGACTGGGCCCAGGCGGCACTGGACATGATTGCCGAACAAGGGGTGGGGTCGGTGGCCGTGGAGCCGCTGGCCCGCCGTCTGGGGGTGACCAAGGGCAGCTTCTACTGGCACTTTCCCTCGCGTGATGCCCTGCTGCAGGCCGCACTGGAGCGTTGGGAGCTGGTTGAACAGCAGGACGTGTTCGGCAGCCTGGAAGAAGTGGCCGATCCGAGCGAACGCCTGCGCGCGCTGTTTCTGATGGCGGCCCACGAGGTGACCACCCATGTGATCTACAGCGAGCTGCTCAAGGCACTGGACCACCCGATGGTGCGCCCGGTGATCGACCGCATCTCGCGCCGGCGCATGGAATACCTGGTCAAGGCGTTCCAGCAGGCCGGGCTGGAAGGGGCGGCCGCCCAGCACCGGGCACGTCTGGCCTATGCCGCCTACGTCGGTTTCCTGCAGCTGAACATGCACCTGCAGCAGCCGCGCCAGGCGCGTGAGGAATTCGAGTCCTATGTGGAGCACATGATCCAGACCCTGATTCCGGGCTGAGCGTCCCGGACAAGTTGCGGAAGATCACGGCAGCCTGATGGCTGCCGTTTTTTTGTGTTGCAGCCGCGTACCAGGCCATGCCGCAGGGCATTTGTCCGTGCTGCATCTGCTGTCGCCGCAAACAACTACGGCCCCTTGCGGGGCCGTAGTCACCTTCAGATCAGATCAACGGATTGATCAGAACTTCTGGTTGTACTTGACGTACAGGAAACGACCGATGTCGTAACCGCCGTAGTACGCGAAGTTCGCGCTCGGCTGGTCAAACATCAGCGGGCCAACCTTGTTGAACACGTTGTTGGCGCCGATGGAGATACGGGCGTTCCACGGTGCCTTGTAGCTGACCTGTACATCGTGGAAGGCCACGCTGCCCAGTTCGGTCATCGGAACGATGGTGCCTTCGGTGCTGGGTGCCTGCCAGTCCGGCAGGGTGCAGCGTTCGTCGAAGTAGCACTCTTCCTTGGTGCCGGAGTAGTAACGCACGCCCCAGTTGGCCGACCAGTCGTTCTTGCTCCAGCCGACATTGAAGTTGGTGCGGTTGCGGAAGGCAGCGTTGAAGCCGTTGGACTGGGACGGGATCACATCCGCATCGTCAGTGGCCTTGCTCTCGTACTTGCTGACGTAGGTGGTCGCCAGCTTGGTGGTGAACTGGCCAATGGCGGTATCGAAGTTGTAACCGATCTCGAAATCGAAGCCTTCGGTTTCCGTATAGCCGGCATTGCGCTGGCCGTAGGTCAGGTCAGCAACGATGTTGCCCAGCGCCGGGTCACGGGAGAACTGGGCGCAGCGCGATTCGATCAGCGAGATGTAGCAGTCGCTCAGGATCTGGTTCGGGCTGTCGCTGACAATGGTGCTGTCGATACGGATCTTCCACCAATCCAGGCTGGCGGTCAGGCCCTGCACGAAGCTCGGGCTGTAGACAAAGCCGATGGTGTGCGATTCGGAGGTTTCCGGCTGCAGGAAGATGTTGGAGCCGGAGGTGAACGGCACCGGGGTCTGGTCGGCGACCGAGGTGGTCGGGACCATGCCCTGCTTCAGCTGACGGAAATCTGCCGGTACGTCCTGCAGGCAGCGGGCGGTGCCGCGGGCAGTGCCGTAGACGCTGTCGCACGGATCGCGGAAGCCGGTGGTGAAGGTCTCCGAGGAACCGCCGTACAGGTCACCGATGGTCGGGGCGCGGAAGCCCTCGGCATAGGTGGCACGCACCAGCAGGTCGTCCATCGGACGCCACTTCAGGCCGAACTTGTTGTTGACCGTGTCACCGAAGGTGTTGAAGTCCGAGTAACGGGTGGCTGCGTTGAAAGTCAGCTCCTTGGCGCCCGGCAGGTCGGCCAGGATCGGCACGTTCAGTTCCAGATAGAACTCATCGACAGTGTAGGTGCCGAAGGTCGGGCCAGAAGCCAGGTTGGTGGATTCACCGGACTGGGCAATCGCATCCGGAGTGAAGCCGCCCTGCTCCTTGCGGTATTCATAACCCAGAGCGAAGCCCAGGTCGCCAGCCGGCAGAGTGAACAGCGAGCCGGACAGGTTGGCGAAGTAGTTGTGGGTCTTGCTCAGGCCCACGGCATTTTCCTGGCGGAACAGCTGGTTGCGGACGTTCGGGTCATCCAGCGAATTGGCCACTGCACCGGTGCCGAAGCCGGCAAAGGGGTTCCACGGGGTGCAGCCCTGGATCACTTCATCGGCACCATTCAGGCCGGTGCCCTGGGTGCCGCAGACAATCTGGCCCTGTGCATTCATGAAGGACGGGCCAACGGCGGCGGCCACACCCGGAACGTAGAAGTTGCCGTTGTTCAGGATGGTGGTGTCGGTTTCGCTGAACATGTAGCCGGCATCCCAGTCGAAGTAGCGTTCGCCAACTTCGAAGGAGCCTTCCAGGCCTGCGGTGAAGCGCCACTGCGAGACAGTGGTTTCGGTGGTACGCGGCACTTCCCAGCCACGGCGGCGGAAGTTGATGTCGCCATCAGCTGCAACCGGGTTGAAATAGCTGCCATTCAGATTGGTGGTCGTGCCGTCATCGTTGTAGCGGACGCTGTCACCGGCCATGGTGATGCCCCACTGGCTCGACTGGAACGGATAGCCGGCGATCTGGCGGTTGGACTGGCGACGGGTGTAACCCACGTCAGTGGTGAAGCGCACGTTGTCGGTGATGTCGTAATTGGCACTCACATACAGGGCGCGACGCTCCAGCGGGGTCAGCAGGTGCATCTGATCGTTGGAGTTGCTGGTGTCATCGCCGTTCTGGGCGTGGAACTGGTCCGTGCCGATGGCGGTGCCGCCACGGTTCGGTGCCTGCCATGCGGTGGTGGCGCCGACCGGGCGCCAGTTGCCCCACTGGCCGACAGCCGTCAGGCCCAGGCCCGGGCCATACTCGGGATAGGTTTCAGCCGAGAAGAAGCGGTCCTTGGCCCACACTTCTTCTTCTTCATGCACTTCAGCGGCGATGGTGACCGAGCCGCGCTCACCGGCAAAGCCGAGCATCATGTCGTAGGACTTCTTGGCGCCGTCGCCCTGGCCGTACTGGCCGAAATAGGCGTTGGCTTCTGCGCCGCTGAAGTTCTTGCGGGTGATGATGTTGATCACGCCGGCCATGGCGTCAGAGCCATAGATCGAGGAGGCACCATCCTTCAGCACTTCAATGCGCTCGACCATCACGGTCGGGATGGTCGAGACGTCCTGGAAACCGTCCGGGCTGATGGCCAGGCGCTTGCCGTTGACCAGCACCAGGGTGCGCTGTGCGCCCAGGTTGCGCAGGTCGATGTACTGGCCGCCGGCTTCCTGGTTGGCGGTCAGCGGCGAGGCGCGGCTGAAGCTCGGGCTGCCGGCGGCAGAGATGTTCTGCAGGATGTCGCCGACCGAGGCAAAGCCCTGGGATTCGATGTCCTGACGCGAGATGCTCAGAACCGGCTGGGCGGTTGCGACATCGACGGTGCGGATACGCGAGCCGGTGACTTCCAGGCGATCCAGGGTGGTGGTGGAATCCTGCGCGAACACGGCGCCGGTGGTACCGGCGGTGCCGACAGCCAGCGCGATCAGTACGGCATCACGCAGCTTGCTCTGCTTGCAATTCATGCTCTCTCTCTCCAAGCGGGTTGGAACAATTGGTTTTGGGCCTGCGAGGGGAGGCGAAATCCGTCTCCAAGAACACCCAGGCTGATCGGATACTAACCGGGCTTTCTTGGAAATTAAAGATTCGTAAACAAATTTTCGAAATGGCGTGACAGGTACTTGCCATCCGGGCGTATGCGTGGCTTTGATGAATGCGTCAAAAAGAACGGCGCCCTTGCGGCGCCGTTGCTTGTTCAGAGGTCTTGCTGGTAACGCACGTAAGGCACGGTGCCTTCGTCATCGCCCGCATTGCGCGGGGCGAAGGGGTTCTTGCCGCGGGTGATCACGTTGTCCGCACCCACGGTGAGCTGGCCGCTCCACGGGGTGCGCCAGGTGATGCCCAGGCCCAGGCCTTCCCACTTGCCTGCATGGCCGGGGGCGTCGATGACGCGGCCGACGATGTTGGCGCTGAACGGTCCGTAGCCACCGCCGACACTGATGCTCTTGCTGTCCCACTGGCTGACCAGGGCGGGCGAGGCATCTGCCATGGGCACCAGGCGGGCGCGGGCGTAGGTGCCGGCCAGGCTGACGAAGCCTTCGCGGCCGATGTTCTTCTGCCCGATCACGGTCAGGTTGGCCTGTTCGCCACGGCTGCCGCCGCGCGGGTTGTTGTTCAGCCAGCCGGGCAGCTGGTGACGGCTGTTGCCGGCACTGATGCCCAGACGGCCGCCGGGGCGCACCAGGGCGGCACCGGTCGTGAACTGCCGGGTGCTGCCATCGCTGCGCGCCAGCATGCAGTTGCTGGCCAGGGCCGACAGCGCGGTACCCGCCGGTGCATTGCTGCACAGCAGGCCCAGTGAATCGTCATGGTCCAGGCCGAAGGTGGCATCCAGGCTGGAGCGGCCCAGGCGCCAGTTGCTGGCCGATTCGCGGGTCGGCTCGAGCAGGAGCAGGGCTTCGACCTTGCCGTTGTCGCTGTTCCACACAGGCAGCACTGTCCCGTCCGGCCCACTGGCATGGGCCGACGCCGCCACGGTGGTGGCGAGCAGCAGGGTCAGCGGTAGTCGGAGCAGCGAGCGCATCGGAGCCTTTGACACCCAGAAGTCAGGAAAGTTCCAGCCGGGGGCCGGAACACCATCGTAGGTAGATTATGAATCCTTAACAAGTCGCCATCTCCCCAGATAGCGACCTTGGTTACATATTTGCCGGCTCAGTGGAGCTGGGCAGAGGGTGGGGCGGTGACCGGGTCCTGGCTGAACAGTAGGTTCAGATCAGTCAAGGAGAAGTGATATTCGCGCGCGCAGAACTCGCACCGCACCTCGATCTGCCCGCCATTGTCTTCGGCAGCGGCCAGTGCTTCGGCATGCCCAAGGGACTGCAGCATGCCGGCCACGCGCTCTTGCGAGCAGGAGCAGGCGAAGGCCATCGGCTTGTCGCCGACCAGCTCCACGCCTTCCTCGTGGAACAGGCGGTGCAGCAGGGTCGCGGCATCGGTCTGCGCCAGTTCCTGCTGGCCGAGGGTGTCGAACAGGGCGCCGGCGCGGGTCCAGCCATCAGCGTCGCCCTCGTCGCCCGGCAGTTTCTGCAGCATCAGGCCGGCAACCCCGTTGCCGTCGGCGGTGAGCAGCAGGCGGGTGGGCAGCTGCTCGGACTGGCGGAAATAGTCTTCCAGCGCCCCGTCCAGGGTGGCGGCACCCAGGTTGATGAAGCTCTGGTAACGCTGTGGTTCGCGCGGGTCCAGGCCCGGGTTTTCGATGGTCATGGCCAGCAGGGCGCCATCGCCGAGGTTGTTGAGCTCGCGCGGTGCATCCTGGCCGTCCTGGAGGCGGACAATCCCGCGCACGTGGCCGGCGGCGGTGCATTCGGCAAACAGGTTGCGCAGCTGGCCGGGGCTGCGCAGCATCAGCGACAGGCGGCCGTCGACCTTGATATGGCCAGTGAGCAGGGCGCTGGCGGCCAGGGCCTGGCCCAGCAGCTCGGTGGCGGCCGACGGATAGTGGGCGTGGGACAGCAACTCGGCCCAGCTGGCCTTGAGCTGGACATGGACGCCGCGTACGCCCGCCTCGGGCAGCAAAAAGCGGACAAGCTGGTCGTTATTGGTGGTCATCGGGGCATCCGGGAGATCAGGCATTGGTCGATAATGGGGGACCAATGCGGGTAGACAGGTGGAAAGGATATGGGGACGGGGCAGCCGGCAGGCAAGCGTCGGCGCAGGTGGCGATGGGTGCTGATTGTGCCGGTAGTGCTGGTGCTGTTCAGCATTCTGCAGGTGGCCGTACTGCGTTTTGTCGATCCGCCGTTTTCAATGGTGATGGCCATTGACCAGGTCCAGCGCCTGGTGCGTGGCCCGGAGCGCAACCTGTTGGCCTATGACTGGGTGGACCGGGAGCAGATGGCTGCCTGTCTGCCGATCTCCTTTGTGGCCGCCGAGGACCAGCAGTTCCCCTTCCATCGCGGTTTTGACACCCAGGCCATCAGCAAGGCGCTGGCCCACAACGAGCGCGGCGGCAAGCTGCGCGGCGGCAGCACCATCAGCCAGCAGGTGGCCAAGAACCTGTTCCTGTGGCAGGGGCGCAGCTGGCTGCGCAAGGGCCTGGAGGCCTGGTATGCGGCCTTGGTCGAGCTGCTGTGGCCGAAGTCGCGGATCATCGAGATGTACGCCAACATCGCCGAGTTCGGTGATGGCGTGTACGGGGTGCAGGCGGCCTCGCGCAGGTTCTTCGGCCGCGATGCCGCGCGTCTGAACAGTGGCCAGTGTGCACGCCTGGCTGCCGTGCTACCGGCGCCCAAGCGCTACAACGCGGCCCAGCCGGGCCCTTACGTGCAGCGCCGGGCACGCTGGATCGAACGCCAGGTGCGCCAGTTGGGCGGGCCGGGCTATCTGGAGGCAGGCAGGTGACCGTTGCAGGGGAAGCCAGGCAGGCCGAGGCCCTGCTGCCAACGGCGCTGCAGTTGACCGTGGTGGTGGCGGCCTACAACGAAGCACAGACCCTGCCGTTGCTGCATCCGCGTATCCAGTCCGCGCTGGCGGCAGTGCCCGGTCTGCACGGGCGGGTGCTGTATGTGGATGACGGCAGCAGCGATGCGACCTGGCAGGTGCTGCAGTCGCTGGCGGCGGCCGATCCGCAGGTGGCCTTGCTGCGCCTGTCGCGCAATTTCGGCAAGGAGGTCGCGTTGACCGCCGGCCTGGACCAGGTCACCCAGGGGGCAGCGCTGATCCTGGATGCCGATGGCCAGGACCCGCCGGAGCTGCTCGGGCAATTCGTTGCGCTCTGGCAGCAGGGCTATGACAACGTGCATGGCACGCGTATCGCCCGCGATGGCGAGGGCTGGCTCAAGCGGGCCACGGCGGCCGGGTTCTACCGGGTGATCGGGCGCCTGTCGCACACACCGATCCCGGCTGATACCGGCGATTACCGCTTGCTCAGCCCGCGCGCACTGGCTGCGCTGCGCCAGTTGCGCGAGCGCCAGCGCTTCATGAAGGGCCTGTTCGGTTGGGTCGGTTTCCGCCATGTGGCCCTGCCGTACCGGCGCGAGCCGCGGATGGCCGGTGACAGCAAGTTCGGCCTGTGGAAGCTGTGGAACTTCGCCCTGGACGGGGTTACCGGGTTTTCGACCGCGCCATTGCGGGTGGCCACCTACCTGGGCCTGGCCACGGCCGGGCTGGCCTTCGGCTTTGCGATCTGGGTGGTCGGCAAGGCCCTGCTGTTTGGTGACCGGGTGGCCGGCTGGCCGACGATGATGGCGGTGATCCTGCTGCTGGGTGGGGTGCAGCTGATTGCCTTGGGCCTGATCGGGGAATACCTGGGGCGGCTGTATGAGGAAGCCAAGCAGCGGCCGCTGTATCTGATCGACAGCTGGTTGCCCGGCCAGGCCGGCACGGTTCCTGGCAAGGATGGGCCGGCCACGGATGCCGGCGGGCAGTAAACACAACGCCCCGCATGCGGGGCGTTTTTATGTCCGGGGCGAGAACCGTTACAGGATCTGGGCGCTGACCGAGACGAAGTGGCAGACGCTGCCGGCGATCACGAACATGTGCCAGATCGCATGCGAGTACGGGATCGACTCGCGGTGGTAGAAGATCGTGCCCAGGGTGTAGAAGGCGCCACCGGCGAACAGCCAGCCCAGGGTCCAGCCGTCAAGCGAGTGCCACATCGGCTTGATCGCCACCAGTACCAGCCAGCCCATGGCGATGTAGATCAGGGTGGACAGGCGCTTGAAACGGCCGGTGTAGAACAGTTTGAAGATCACCCCGGCAATGGCCAGGGTCCAGATCGCACTGAACAGGCCCCATCCCCAGGGGCCGCGCAGGCCGATCAGGGTAAACGGGGTGTAGGTGCCGGCAATCAGCAGGTAGATCGCGCAGTGGTCAAAGACCTTCAGGCGGCCCTTGGACACCGGATGCTGGATCGCGTGGTACAGGGTGGAGGCGGTGTACAGCAGCAACAGGGTGACGCCGAAGACAATCGCGCTGGCCAGCTGCCAGCCATCGCCGTAGATGCTGGCCAGGGTGATCAGCACCGCGCCACCGGCCAGGGCAGCGGCGGCGGCCAGACCGTGGGTGAGGGCGTTGGCGATTTCCTCGCGGATCGACGCGATCGAGGTCATGGAACCAGCCGTACATGAGGGGGTATCCATCCTACCGCGTTGCAGCAAGTGGCTGTGTTGCCGGTTTGTGTCGCTGCATGCTCCAGCCCACCAGGCCGGAGCATGCGCGATGGGCTTACAGGCTGCCCTGGGTGTAGGCCGTTTCGCGGGTGGCGGCAAAGCGCACATCCGGTGCGCGTTCCTGGGCCAGCTGCAGGTTGACGCGGGTCGGTGCCAGGTAGACCAGGTGCCCGGCCGCATCCAGGGCCAGGTTGTTGGCGTTCTTCTCGCGGAACTCTTCCAGCTTCTTTTCATTGCTGCAGGTGACCCAGCGTGCGGTAGTCACCGAGACCGGCTCGAACACCGCTTCCACGCCGTATTCGTCCTTCAGGCGGTAGGCGGCCACGTCGAACTGCAGCACGCCCACCGCACCCAGGATCAGGTCGTTGGACATGATCGGGCGGAAGAACTGGGTGGCGCCTTCCTCCGACAGCTGGGCCAGGCCCTTCTGCAGCTGCTTGAGCTTGAGCGGATCCTTCAGGCGGGCGCGACGGAACAACTCCGGGGCAAAGTTGGGGATGCCGGTGAAGTTGATGTTCTCCCCTTCGGTGAAGGTGTCGCCGATGGAGATGGTGCCGTGGTTGTGGATGCCGATCACATCGCCCGGCCAGGCTTCGGCGGCGATCTCGCGATCGGAGGCCATGAAGGTCAGCGCGTTGGCCAGCTTCATTTCCTTGCCGCTGCGCACATGGAAGGTCTTCATGCCGGCAGTGAACTTGCCCGAACACACGCGCATGAAGGCGACGCGGTCACGGTGCTGCGGGTCCATGTTGGCCTGGATCTTGAACACGAAGCCGGTCAACTTGCTTTCGCTGGAGACCACGGTGCGCCCGGTACTGGCGCGCGACTGCGGCGCCGGGGCGTGTGCGACGAAGAAGTCCAGCAACGGCTGCACGCCGAAGTTGTTCACACCCGAACCGAAGAACACCGGGGTCTGTTCGCCACGCAGGTAGGCCGCCTTGTCAAAGCTGTGGCTGGCACCCTGCACCAGCTCCAGTTCGTCACGCAGGTCGGCCAGCATCTGTGCGCCGATCTTCTCGGCCAGGCCCGGATCGTCGATCGAGGCGAAGATGGTCGAATCCTGGCGGGTGAAGTTGCGGCCCGGTTCGTACAGGTGCACCTCGCCACTGATCAGGTGGACCACGCCCTTCAGGCGCTGGCCCATGCCGATCGGCCAGGTCACCGGTGCGCACTGGATGCCCAGCACGGTTTCCACTTCATCCAGCAGCTCGATCGGGTCCTTGCCCTCGCGGTCGAGCTTGTTGATGAAGGTCATGATCGGGGTGTCGCGCAGGCGGCACACTTCCATCAGTTTGATGGTGCGCTCTTCCACGCCCTTGGCCACGTCGATCACCATCAGCGCCGAGTCCACCGCGGTCAGCACGCGGTAGGTGTCCTCGCCGAAGTCGGCGTGGCCCGGGGTGTCGAGCAGGTTGACGATCTTGCCCTCGTAGGGGAACTGCATCACCGAGGAGGTCACCGAGATGCCGCGCTCCTTTTCCAGCGCCATCCAGTCGGAGGTGGCGTGGCGGGCCGCCTTGCGGCCCTTGACCGAGCCGGCCATCTGGATCGCGCCGCCGAACAGCAGCAGCTTTTCGGTCAGCGTGGTCTTGCCGGCGTCAGGATGGGAAATGATGGCGAACGTGCGGCGACGCTCGGCTTCGGTGGCAACTTGGGACATAGGGCTTCCCGCGCCCGCGCGGGCGCCGTGTCTGCGATGAAACGTTCGATTATAGCGGTCAGGGCGCAGCGTTGCCGGCCGGCGCCTGCAGCCGGCCCTGCGGCCCGTTCATGTGTATGCCGATGCTGCGCAGGGCCTGGCCGTCATTGAGCTGCACCGCAAAGTGCAGGTGCGGGGCCGTGCTGTAGCCGGTGTTGCCGACCCGGGCCAGGGCCTGGCCGGTGCTGATGGCCTGGCCGGCACGCACCTGCAGGCTGCCAGGCTGCAGGTGGGCGTAGATGGCCATGCTGCCATCGGCATGTTCGACACGGACCCAGTTGCCGCCATCGCCGGGCACGCGGCTCGGGCAGCAGGCACTGCCATGGGTGGCCATGACCCGGCCGCCACGTGCAGCCAGCACCACGCTGCCTTCGGCCAGGGCGAAATCCCAGGCATGGCGGTTCTGCAGGTCATGGTGGCTGGCGCTGCCATGGGCGGCCTGGTGCACCCGTACGCCGGCTGCCGGGTCGAAGGGCAGGGCGTAGGCATGTGCGGCCGCTGCCGCCAGTGGCCGGCCGGGCAGGGCCTCAAGTTCCAGTGCATAGGCCGGGCCGGCGGGAAGTTCGGCCAGCAGCTGGCGCCCGGGCCCTGAGATCAGGCGCTGCTGTGGGGCAATCGTGTCGCTGGCACCGGCGCGGCTGCGCAGGCGCAGCAGGTGAGGGCCATGGGCACCGTGTTCGGCCCAGACCTGCACGTTCTGGCCGCGTGGTTGCAGCTTGAGGACGGTGGCGGGGGTGTCGCTGCCGGCCGGCAGGGACGTGGCGGCCAGGCCCCAGCCGTCGCGCCACTGTTGCGCAGGCTTGCTGGCCAGGCTGTCGGCGATGGGTGCGCTGGCCAGCAGCAGGCTGGTCAACAGCAGGGCTTTGGTGCGGGCAACAGGCATGCGGCAAGCATCGCACCGGGCCGGCAGCTTGCCCAGCACGGGCAGGTCAAGTTGGGCGCTGAATCATTTATCGCTCCATCACGATAAAGCGATTGACTTGCCTAATCGGTGCTGGCATGCTGTGGCCACCATCAAGACCGGCAGAGGGACAGGCCCGATGAAGCCGGGGCAGCCAGCACGACCTGCGTGTCGTGTGTTGGTGCCAAATCCTTCGGCAGCCATGTGGTCTGCCGGCAGATGGTCCGTACTTCTCTCCCCCGGTACGGACGGCTGTTGTGCGGTCTTGATGGTTTCTTCCTTTGCTGGAGTCTGTCATGTCTGCCGCGCTTGCCTCACTGGATAGTCCCTCGATCACCGCCATCCGTGGCAGCCAGCGCATGAGCCTGGAGCTGCGTCATGGCGGCCGCCGGGAGGTGGACGTGCGTTACCAGCTGCACGGGCCGGCGCATGCGCCGGTGGTGCTGGTGGCCGGCGGCATTTCTGCCCATCGCCACCTGGCCGGCAATGCACACTGGCCCGAGGCCGGTTGGGCACAAGGTCTGGTCGGGCCGGGGCAGGCCCTGGACCCGCAGCGCTGGCAGCTGCTGTCGCTGGATTACCTGGGCGGTGACGGCCAGCTGGACCTGCCCATCGATACCGCCGACCAGGCCGATGCGATCGCCCGCCTGTTGCCCAGCCTGGGCATCGCCCGCCTGGCCGCCTTCGTCGGCTATTCCTACGGCGCCCTGGTCGGCCTGCAACTGGCTGCCCGCCATCCGGCACTGCTGCAGCGCCTGGTGGTGGTCAGCGGCGCGCATCGCCCGCATCCCTATGCCAGTGCCTGGCGTGCGCTGCAACGGCGCGCGGTGGCCCTGGGCCAGCTGCAGTGCGGTGATGGCCATGGCCTGGCCCTGGCACGCCAGTTCGCCATGCTCAGCTACCGCACCCCGGAGGAGTTCGACGAGCGCTTTGCCGCCGCCCCGGAACTGGTCAATGGCCGGGTGCGGGTGCCGGCGGAGGATTACCTGGACGCGGCCGGGGCCCGCTTTGTCAGCCAGGTGCCGACCACCGCCTTCGTGCGCCTGTCCGAATCGATCGACCTGCACCGCGTGGACCCGGCCCGGGTGCGGGTGCCGGCCACGGTGATCGCCGTTGAGGGCGACCGCCTGGTGCCCTTGTCGGACATGGTGGCGCTGGTGGAGGGTCTGGCCGGCCCGACCACCCTGCGGGTGTTGCGCTCGGCCTATGGCCATGACGCATTTTTGAAGGAAACCGACCGTATCAACGCGCTGCTGGCCAGCGCCCTGACCCTGCCTGGAGATCCCGCATGAGCGTTGCAACGTGTTGTCCCGCCCCGGCCACGCTGGCCGTTCGCGCCGGCATTGACAGCGATACCGCCTTCGGTGCGGTGACCCCGCCGTTGGTGCTGTCCTCCAATTTCAGTTTTGACGGATTGGGCGGCAAGCGCACCTACGACTACAGCCGCAGCGGCAACCCGACCCGCGACCTGCTTGGCCAGGCCCTGGCCGAACTGGAAGGCGGCGCCGGCGCGGTGGTGACCTCCTCGGGCATGGCCGCCATTGCGCTGGTCCTGCACGCGCTGCTGGCGCCGGGCCAGCGGTTGCTGGTGCCGCACGATGCCTACGGCGGCAGCTGGCGCCTGTTCAATGCGCTGGCGGCCAAGGGCCAGTTCGAACTGATCACCGCCGATCTGACCGATCCGCAGGCACTGGCCGCGGCATTGGCCCGGCAGCCGGCCGTGGTGCTGGTGGAAACCCCGTCCAATCCGCTGCTGCGCATCACCGATGTGGCGGCGGTGGCCAAGGCGGCGCATCAGGTGGGGGCCCTGGTGGTGGTGGACAACACCTTCCTGTCACCGGCCCTGCAGCGGCCCTTGGCGCTGGGCGCGGACGTGGTGCTGCATTCCACCACCAAGTACATCAACGGCCACAGTGATGTGGTGGGGGGGGCGGTGATTGCCGCCGATCCGGCGGTGCAGGAGCAGCTGCAATGGTGGGGCAATGCCCTGGGCCTGACCGGCGCCCCGTTCGATGCGCTGCTGACCCTGCGTGGCCTGCGCACCCTGGATGCGCGCCTGCGTGTGCACCAGGAAAATGCGGCTGCCACGGCGCACTTGCTGGCCGGGCATGATGCAGTGGCGGCGGTGCACTGGCCGGGTCTGGCCTGCCATCCCGGGCATGCCCTGGCAGCACGTCAGCAGCACGGTTTCGGCGCCATGCTGTCCTTCGAGCTGCACGGTGGCCACGCTGCCGTACAGGCCTTCGTCGATGGCCTGCGCTGGTTCACCCTGGCCGAATCACTGGGCGGGGTGGAGAGCCTGGTGGCCCATCCGGCCAGCATGACCCACGCCGCGATGAGCGCCCAGGCCCGACAGGCGGCCGGCATCGGCGATGGTCTGCTGCGCTTGTCGGTGGGCATTGAAGCGTGTGCGGACCTGCTGCTGGACCTGTCGGCCGGATTGGACCGGGCCCAGGCAGCGGCTGAGGCGGTGGTGGTGGACGCGGCCGATCGGCTGGCACTGTCGGCCTGAATCCGGCGTGCCGGTCGCAAGGCAGCCGGCACGCTCAGTGGTGGCGGCAGGCTTTCAGCCGGTACGTACGGCCTGCAGCTCCGTCCGGTACAAGGTCCAGCGGCTGCGCCCGGCCTGCTTGCTGGCATACAGGGCGGTGTCAGCCTGGCAGATGCCGTCCTTCCAGCGCTCGGCCTGACCCGCCGGCAGGGCAGGCAACAGGGCCAGCCCCAGCGACACGCTGACCGGCAGGGTGGCCACCCCGGGAATCATCAACGGGTGCTGGTTGACCGCAGCCAGCAAGCGGTCGGCCACCGCCACATGTTCCTCGGCTGGCAGGTCAAAGCAGACCATCAGGAATTCCTCGCCCCCCCAGCGCGCCAGACAATCGCCCTGGCGCAGTTGCTGGCGCAGGCGCGAGGCAATGCCCACCAGTACCGCATCGCCGACTTCATGGCCATGGCGGTCGTTGATTGCCTTGAAATGGTCCACGTCCATCAGGACGAACAGATGCTGTGATGGCGCCGTGCGGCTGTCCGGGTCCAGACGCATCCGCTGTGGAATCACCGTGGCGGCATGCCGGCGGTTGTTCAGCCCGGTCAACGGGTCGGTGCGGGACAGGGCGTCCAGGCGGGCATTGGCCTGGGCCAGGTCCTGGGTGCGGTGGTTGACCAGGGCCTCCAGGTGCCGGTTGCGCTGCTGGTTCCAGCGGTTGTTCAGCAGCAGGCTGATGCCCAGCACGGCCAGACAGCCCAGTACCGCCAACGCCTTGAACCAAGCGGTTTCGTGGAAGGCCGGGGCAATCTGGAAGGATTGGCTGGCGGTGCGTGCGCCACTGGCCGCGTCGGTCACGTGGAAGCGGTAGCTGCCGGCCGGCAGGTTGGTATAGCGCACCAGTGGCGCGGCATCGGCGGTGAGTTCCTGCCAGTGGTCGTCGTAGCCCTCCAGGCGGTACAGCACACGCGGCCAGTGCAGTGGTGACAGGTTGAGAACCGAAAAGCCGATGCTCAGGTCGCGTTCGCCGGCGCCCAGCCGCAGTGGCCGGGCATCGGGCAGATGGCTGTCCTGGCCGGTCTGTATCAGTTCGATCCGTGGCTGGCTGCTGCCGCTGCCATCACGCATGGGGGTATCCAGGGTATACAGCCCCTGTGAGGCGGGCAGGTAGTAGCGGCCTTGGTGCAGCAGGCCGCGGCCATCACCACCGCCGACACAGCACACCACCTGCTGGCCTGGCGTCTGGCGTTTGTGCAGGGTCAACCCGGGCTGCACCCGCAGCATGGCATTGGGCTGGGTGCTGGCCAGGGCCAGTTGCCGGGCGTCCAGGCGATAGGCGCCGCGCAGGCCGCTGACCAATACCCCGCCTTGCGGATCGGCCACCAGTGCATACACCTCGTTGCGAGGAATACCGCGGGTCTGGTCCAGCGACAGCCAGCGCTGGCCATCATGCAGATACAGCTGGCCGGTACCACGCGCACCGGCCAGCAGGCGGCCGTCATCCAGCTCCAGCAGGGCATAGATGCCCGGGTTGGGGTGGGGCAGGGGCAGCAGCTGCAGGCCATCGTCGGTGACCTGCCAGATTCCCAGGTCACCGCTGGCGTACAGGGTGCCGTCGCGGCTGCGCAGAAGGGCGCGGATCTCCCAGCGGGTGCTGTTGTCGGTACCGCTCAGGCGCTGCAGCCGCTGTTGCCGGTCCAGCCGGTACAGCCCGCGCGAGGTGCCGATCCACAGGGTGCCGTCGGCATCACGCAGGAAGGTGTTGCTGCGGGTGTCGGCCAGAGGCGCCAGGGCTGCCACCGGCTGCACTTGCTGGCCGTCATGGCGGTACACGCCGCGTACCGTGCCCAGCAGCAGCTGCTGCGCCTCCGGGTGCAGGCTGTAGATGATGGGCAGGCCGGCGCTTTCAGGCAGGGTACGCTGGCGCCCGTGTTCAACACGGGCCAGGCCATAGGTGCCGGCGGTGTAGATGTCACCTTTCCACTCCGCCACGGCCCACAGGAACTGTGCCTGTGTCGGTTCATGGGCAATGGGCAGGTAACCGCCCAGACCGGCCCAGAACCGGTGCAGGCCATCGGTGTGGCTGGCCATCCACAGGTTGCCGGCCGGGTCGACCAGCATGGCCCGGGTGGCCGGAGCCAGCTCGCTGACGTCCACCCGCTCGATCAACTGCCTGCCGCGCAGGCGCATCAGCAGGTGCTCGGTGCTGATCCAGACATTGCCTTGGCCATCGTCAGTCATGGCCAGGATGCGCTTGTGCAAGGCCGGATCGGGATGGCGCTGCCACTGGCCGTCCTGCAGGAAGTACAGGCCGTTGGTGCTGCCGGCCAGCAATGCATCGCCCTGGCTGAGCAGCCGGCCGACATGGCCACGGCCCAGGCCCGGCAGTTGCTGCGCCTGCAGCTGGCCATCGTGTTCGCTGTACAGTCCGTCGGTGCTGGCATACCAGTTGCTGCCGGCATGGGACAGGTGCAGGTGCACCGAGCCCAGGGCCAGGATTTTTTCCAGGGCCAGGTCCGGGCCGACCCTGTACACCGCATCGTCGTTGCTCAGCAGCATCGCCCCGCTGTCATCGGCGCCCAGCGCATACACGTTGCGGTCGGCCAGGGCCGGCAGCGCCTGGAAACGGCCGGACTGGCGGAAGATCACCCCGCGTTCGGTCCCCACCCACAGCCGACCGGTGCCGTCGCTGGCAATGCCGCGGATCAGGTTGCCCTGCATGGCCGGGGTATTGCTGCGGTCGTGGACAACAAAATGCTGGCCGTCAAAACGGACCAGGCCAGCGATCGAGCCGAGCCACAGGAAGCCATCCTTGTCGATGGCCAGCTCATAGCCGCCAGGGAAGGGCAGGCCGTCATCCATGGTCCAGCGGTCGTGGGCCAGCTGCTGGAACGCTGGCAGGGACTGCTGCGCCCGGGCAGGCAATGCCATCAGGCCCTGCACCAGCAGGGCCAGACAGAGAAAGAGCAGCACGCCGGGCAGGGGCCGGCAGCAACGGCGTTTCAACATCGCATCCCCAAACGGCCGCGCAGGCGGCCTTGAGGGGACTGTTGCGCAAGCGATGTCAGCGCCGTGTTGAGGCGGCGCAGCTGCCGCTGGCGGAGATCAGCACTCGATGACGTTGACCGCCAGACCGCCGCGGCTGGTTTCCTTGTACTTGTCCTGCATGTCGCGGCCGGTGTCGCGCATGGTCTTGATCACCTTGTCCAGCGAGACCTTGTGCTTGCCGTCACCGCGCATGGCCATGCGGGTGGCGTTGATCGCCTTGACCGCGCCCATCGCATTGCGCTCGATGCAGGGAATCTGCACCAGTCCGCCGATCGGGTCGCAGGTCAGGCCAAGGTTGTGCTCCATGCCGATTTCGGCGGCATTCTCGATCTGCCCGGGCTTGCCGCCCAGTGCGGCCATCAGGCCGCCGGCGGCCATCGAGCAGGCCACGCCCACTTCGCCCTGGCAGCCGACCTCGGCGCCGGAAATGGAGGCGTTTTCCTTGTACAGGATGCCGATCGCCGCGGCAGTGAGCAGGAAGTTGAACACGCCCTGCTCGTCGGCATTGGGGCAGAAACGGTCGTAGTAGTGCAGCACCGCCGGGATGATGCCGGCCGCCCCATTGGTCGGTGCGGTGACCACGCGGCCACCGGCTGCGTTCTCCTCGTTCACGGCCAGGGCGTACAGGTTGACCCAGTCCAGGGTGGTCAGCGGGTCGCGCATGGCCGCTTCCGGGCGCGCGGACAATTCGCGGTGCAGGGCCGGGGCACGGCGGCCGACCTTCAGGCCACCGGGCAGGGTGCCTTCGGAGCGGATGCCGCGGTTGACGCAGGCCTGCATCGCATCCCAGATCTGGCGCAGCTCCTGGTGGATCTGCTCCTCGCTGCGCCAGCACTTCTCGTTCTCGAACATCAGCTGGGCGATGGACAGGCCGCTGCGTGCGCACTGGGCCAGCAGTTCATCGCCACTCTTGAACGGGTAGGGCAGCGGGGTCTGGTCGGGCACGATGCGGTCATCGGCCGCGTCATCGGCATTGACCACAAAGCCGCCGCCCACCGAGTAATAGTCGCGGGTGGCGATGACCTCGCCATTGGCATCGAAGGCGGTAAAGCGCATGCCGTTGGTGTGGTAGGGCAGCTTCTGCCGCTTGTTCATGGCCAGGTCGCGCTTTTCATCAAAGGCGATGACCTGCTGGCCCATCAGGTTGATGCGCTTTTCGCTGCGGATACGTGCCAGCGTGGCCGGGATGATGTCCGGATCGATCAGGTTGGGGCGATGCCCTTCCAGGCCCAGCAGCACGGCCGTATCGGTGCCGTGGCCGCGCCCGGTCAGGGCCAGCGAGCCGAACACCTCGGCGCGGATGCGCACGGTGGCCTGCAGTTGGCCCGGGTCCAGCAGCCAGCGGTGGACAAAACGTTCGGCCGCGCGCATCGGGCCGACGGTGTGCGAGGAACTGGGGCCAATGCCGATTTTGAACAGGTCGAACGTGGAGACGGACATGCGCTGGTGCTTAACGACGGTGCAAGGCCGTCTATTCTAGTGGCAAGCCGGCAGCGCCCTGTTTGCGTTGCAGCAATGCAAATCGGGCAGGAGAGGGTGAATGGGGCTGACGCTGTATCAACGCGATGACTGCCACCTGTGTGACCAGGCCCTGGCCGTGCTCGCGGCTGCCCGGGTGGCGGAACCGGAGTCTGTTTTCATCGATGCCGATGCGACGCTGGAGCGCCGTTTTGGCAGCCGCGTGCCGGTGCTGGCCGATGGCCATGGGCGCGAGCTGGACTGGCCCTTCGACCCGGAGCGGGTACTGGCCTGGCTGGGCGCGCGCTGAGCTCAGTTGTCCGTGTCCGTGTCCGTGCCCGAGGCCGGTGCCAGACTGGCCTGCGGGTTGGCGGTGGCTTCCAGTTCGATCCGGATCTGCACGCTGTCGCCGACCATGGTCGGCCAGGCATCGGCGCCGAAGGCAGCACGCGACAGGCTGGCCGTGGCCGAAAAACCGACGGTCTGGCGGAACGGGGGCATCGGATGGCGGCGCTGGCCATTGGCATGGGCCAGCAGCTGCACCGGCGCGCTCACACCGCGCAGCTGCAGCTGGCCATCAATCAACAGGCTTCCGTCGGCCTGCGCGGTGACACCGGTGGATACGAAGCGTGCTTGCGGATACTTGTCCACGGCCAGCAGGCTGCTGCCATGCACGGCGGCGTTCCAGCGGCGGTCGCCAAAATCCAGCCGGGCCGGCTCCAGCTCGACCTCGATGCTGGCCGCCTGCGGATCTTGCCGGTCATATACCAGCACGCCGCGGCTGACCGGCATCAGTGCCAGCGAACGGGAAAACCCGGCATGGTCAACGGCGATCAGCAGCTTGCTGTGTACCGGGTCCACCTGCCAGCGGGTGGCAGCGGCCGGGGCGGCGAGGCTGGCAAGCAGCAGGCAGCTGGCAATGGATCGATGCATGGACGGGCTCCGGGGCATTGGGCGGCAGTGTAGTGCGGCTTTGCCGGCGCAGGTGTGAGCGTGCACAAGGACGGCTAAACTGCCTCTCCATGCCAGGGAGCGGCGCACAGGGGGCGCAAGCATGCGCAATGGTCACAAGAGGATTTGCACCAGGTCCGGCTGCCATGCAGGCATGTTGGCCCTGTTGGTGTATGCAGTGCTGGCCAGCGTGCTGGCCCATGCCGCCGAACCGACCCTGCCCTCGCCACGGATGCAGCGGTTTTTGCCCAGCGATGGGCTGCCCTCACGGCAGGTGCTGCAGCTGGCGCGCGACAGCAAGGGCAATGTCTGGGCGGCTACTGCTGATGGCCTGGCCCGCATTGACGGCACCGACATCCAGGTCTGGCGCAATGAGCCGGGCCAGGCCGATTCGTTGCCGCTGAATTATGTCGAGTCACTGGTGGTGGATGACCAGGACCGGGTCTGGGTCGGCAGCAACGGCATGGGCGTGTTGCGTCTGCGTGCCGATGGCCGTGGTTTTGAGGTGTTCCCGCAGATTGCCCAGCGTTGTGGCACGCAGGTCTGGTCACTGGCCTGGATGGATGGGGTGCTGTGGATCGGCGGCAATGGCAATGGCCTGTGCCGGGTACATGCCGATGGCCGGATCGAACAGATCGGTGTGGGCGATGGCCCGGGGCAGCTGCGCAATGGCCAGATCTACAGCCTGCGTGCCGACCCGCGTGGGCGGATGTGGATCGGCACCGGCGCCGGCTTGATGCGCTGGGAAAACGACCGCCTGCATCCGGTGGCGGCCGACCAGCTGGGTGAGGTGGTGGTGACCCGGATCAGCGTGGACACCGACGGCCGGCTCTGGATCGGCGGCCATGAGCGCTTGTGGCAGCTGCGCATGAGCGATGAGACGGTGCAGGCGGTGGATGGTCCCGATGGCCAGGGCCTGCGCTCGGCGGCGGTGCTGCAGGATGCCCAGGGCAGCCACTGGGTGGGCACCGCTTCGGGCCTGTACCTGCGTGACGGGCAATCCATGCAGCAGTTGCATGGCGGGGCAATGGCCGGCCTGTGGACACCCGGCAGCAGTGTGCTGGACATGCTCCAGGACCACGAGGGTGGGCTGTGGTTTGCCACCTACAGCCAGGGCCTGGCCTACCTGCCACCGGACTGGCGTCGCTTCAACAACGTGCACCAGTTCGATGGCCGCATGCTGGAAAGCATCAGCATGACCCGCAGTACCGCCGACGGAGATGGTTTTCTGATCACCAGTGACGCGGGTCTGTTCCGGCTTGATGCGCAGGGCCAGCTGAGCCGCCTGCTCAGCCGCGCCCAGGTCAATGGCAAGGCGTTGTGGTCGGTGCTGGTGCTGCCGGATGGACGCATCCTGCTGGGTGGACGTGGCGAGCTGTTCTGGTATGAGCGTGGCACGGGCCGGTTGACCAGCCGCAGGATCGTGCCCGGCGAGGATCCTTTCCAGCGCGTGGATATGATGACCCTGATGCCCGATGGCAGCATCTGGATGCTCATCCATGGCATTGGCCTGCAGCAACGCAGTGCCGATGGACGCCTGCTGCGCCAGCTGCAGCGGTCCGGGCCGGAAGGCCTGCTTGACGGGCTGGTGCACCAGTTGCGCCCCGGTCCCGACGGGAGCCTGTGGATCACCAGTGAGGGAGGGCTGCAGCGCTGGCACAACGGACAACTCACTACGGTGACCGGTCTGCCACGGGCGATGGCGGTGTATGACATCGTGTTTGCCTACAACGATCTGCTGTGGCTGGCCGGCGATGGCCTGATCGGCCGCTACCGCTGGAAGGACAATGCACTGGAGCTGCTGGATCATGTCGGCCCTGCCGACGGGGTGCCGGCGGTGAGCCTGGGCGGCCTGCTGCTGGCCGACAGTGGCCAGCTGTGGGCCACTTCCTCGCGCGGCCTGATCCGCTGGAGCGGCAAGCGGGATGTGCAGCTGTTCGGCATCAGTGATGGCCTGGCCGAAACCGGGTTCCTGGATCATCCGCCCAGCCGCAATGCCCGTCATGGCCTGGCGCTCAATGCCGGCGGCCTGGTGTATTTCGACCTGGACCAGCCACCGGTCCGCCTGCCACCATCGCAGCTGCAGATCCGCAGCCTGCAGGTGCGCAGTGGCGGGGTGGGCCAGCTGCAGCAGCGCCAGCTGCACAACGGCGGCATCACCCTGCAGCCTGACGACAGCGAATTGGTGGTGGTGATGCGTCTGGTCACCCATGCCGGACGTGGCACCCAGCGCTACCGCTTCCGCGTGCATGGCCATGACCAGGACTGGCTGGAGGTTGGCCAGGAGGGCGAACGCAGCCTGGCCGGGCTGGCTCCGGGCAACTACCTGATGGAAGTGCAGGCGCGTTCCGGGCAGAGCGGCTGGTCCGAATCGGTGCGCCTTGACATCCGCATGCTGCCGCCCTGGTGGGCAACCAGCCAGGCCCGGATCCTGTGGGTGCTGTGTGCCCTGCTGGCCCTGGTCCTGGCCTGGTGGTTGCTGGCCCGGCGTGCCGAGCAGCGCCGGCGCTGGCGGGCCTTGCAGCAGCGCCAGCAGCTGGCCGAGCAGTCCTCGCGCTTCAAGACCCATTTCCTGTCGGCGCTGGGGCATGAGGTGCGCACCCCTTTGACCGGGGTCATGGGGATGAGCGAGCTGTTGCAGAAAACCGCACTGGATGCACGCCAGCGTGGCTGGGTCGATGGCATCCAGGCCGCCGGCGGGCAGCTGCTCGGCCTGCTCGATGATGCGCTGGACATGGCCGGTATCGAGGCCGGCCAACTGCAACTGCAGTGCCAGCCGTTCGTGCTGTCCACCTTGCTGGGCGAGGTTCTGGCCCAGCTGCAGGGGCGGGCGGCGGCCAAGGGAGTGCGCATCGCCGCCCCGGATGACCTGCCCGGGCGGGTGCTGGTGCATGGCGATGTGGTGCGTCTGCGCCAGGTGCTCAGCAACCTGCTGGCCAATGCATTGCGCCATACCGCGCACGGCAGCATCGGCCTGCAGGTGCGGTTGGATTCGCTCGGTCGTGGCCTGCGTCTGGAAGTGCACGACAGCGGCCAGGCCCTGGCCGAGGAACACCGCCGGCATCTGTTTGAACGCTTCAACGGCCATGACAATGCGGTGCAGCGGGTGGCCGGCGGCGGTGTCGGCCTGGCCATCAGTCGTGAGCTGGTGCAGGCGATGGGAGGCCATATCGGCGTGGACAGCGCGGTGGATGGGGGCAACTGCATCGCGGTGGACCTGCCCTTGCGCTGGGAGCTGGAGACGCTGCCATCCGTGGCCGCTGGGGACGGGCTGCCGGCCGGCGCGGTCGTGCCGTTGAGCATCCTGCTGGTGGAGGACGATGCCAGCGTGGCCGAGGTCATCAGCGCCCTGCTGCAGGCACGCGGGCACCAGGTCAGTCATGCCCTGAACGGGTTGCAGGCGCTGTCGCTGATTGTCACCGAGCACTTCGACGTGGGCCTGCTGGATCTGGACCTGCCCGGCATGGATGGCCTGAGCCTGGCCCGGCAGATCCGGTCCATGGGCCGGCAGCTGCCCCTGCTGGCAGTGACCGCGCGCTCGGATGCGCGCGCCGAAGAAGACGTGCGTGATGCCGGTTTTGACGCCTATGTGCGCAAACCGGTGACCGGTGTGTTGCTGGCCGAGGCCTTGGTCGGCATGGTGGCAAGGCCGGCATCGCGGGATGCGGCAACAGGAGAACCTGCATGAGGTGTGGAGGGACCACGCTGGCGCTTTGCCTGCTGTGGATGGTGATCACGTTGGTGGTTCCGGCCATGGCAGCCGCGCCGGGCGCGGCTGCCAGCGGGCCGGCAACCCTGCGCCTGCAGGCTCAGCCCTATCTGCGTGAATTCACCATCGCCGACGGGCTGCCGTCATCCAACATCCGCGGCATCACCGAAGACCGTTTCGGTTACCTGTGGCTGGCCAGTGGCGATGGTCTGGTCCGTTTTGACGGGCGCAACTTCCGCACCTGGCGCACCGAAAACGGCCTGCGTGACAACGAGCTGTGGGCCGTGCACGTGGATGCGCGCAACCAGTTGTGGGTGGGAACCAATTCGGCCGGCCTGGTGATGCTCAGCGCCGACCGGCGCAATTTCCGTTACTACGACCAGCAGACCCATCCGCAGATCGGCTCCAACCGGATCTGGGCGGTGACCTCCACCGCCGACGGGGCGATCTGGTTTGGTACCGACAATGCCGGCCTGTACCGGCTGGCACCGGACAATACCCTGCGCGTGTTCCTGCCCGAGCCGGGCAATCCACGTTCCCTGCCGTCGCGCTCGGTTGGCCAGTTGATGGTGGCCGATGACGGCCAGCTCTGGATCGGGACCCAGCAAGGGGTGGCGCGCTGGACCGGCGCGGACTTTGAACGCCTGCCCAGCGACCAGATGCCTTCACCGCTGGTCAATACCCTGCACCAGGACCGCGATGGCCGGATCTGGGTGGGCACCAGCCGGGGCATGGTGGTGGTGCTGCCCGATGGCCGCCTGCATCACCCGCAACTGGGCACCGAACCGGGCAAGCAGGCGCTGCAGCTGCTGGTCCAGGACAGCCAGGGCGAGCTGTGGTTTGACACCATGGGTGGGCTGGGCCTGAGCCGGGACGAGCAATGGATCGACGACGTGCTGGTCTACAGCGCGATGGCACGCCGCGCGGTGAGGCCGTCCTGGGTGATGGGCTACGAGGATCGCGAGGGCGGCCTGTGGTTTGGCAGCATCCAGGATGGCTTGTGGTACCTGCCGCCCAACTGGCGCCAGTTCACCCAGCTGCAGGGCGAGCGCTTCAGCGCCGATGGCCTGCGCAACCCCTTGCCGATCGGCCTGGCCGCTTCCTCGCACAACGGGTTGTGGGTGGTCGGCAGTGGCGGGGTGCTGGACCACATCGATCCACGCACGGGCAGGATCGAGCATCACTTCGATGCCTCGCTCAGCCATACCTGGCTGCGTGCGGTGGTCGAGGACGGGCAGGGCGGGGTCTGGATCGGCAGCCATCGGCAGTTGATGCGCTTCGAGCCGGGCAGCGGTGCGTTCAAGCGCTGGCAGCACGATGATCCGGTCGATCCGGCCCCGGCCGGGACCATCTCGCGCCTGGTGCGTTGCAACCAGGGGCGCATCTGGGCATTCAGCGGCGAGGCCGGGATCCAGCTGCGTGATGCGCAGGGCAGCGTGATCTGGCGTCACGACATCGATGGCAAACCGGGGGTCACCCTCAACCCGCATTCGGCCCAGTGCGGCCCGGATGACCAGTTGTGGGTGGGCACCGAGCAGGGCGTGCGGCGCTTTGATCCGGTACTTGAAACCTTTGTCGAGGTGCCCGGCTCACCACAGCTGCCGGTGCATGTGCTGGGTTTCAGCGTCGACGGGGTGCTCTGGATGGGCCATCAGGGGGCCTTGAGCGTGCACCTGCTGCGCGATGGCGGCCTGCAGCGTCTGGACCGCATCGACGAGGACAACGGTTTTCCGCAGATCACTCCCAACGGCCTGGTCCTGGATGTGCAGGGCGTGGCCTGGGTCAGTGCGCCACGTGGCCTGTACCGGGTGGATCTGGCCAACCGCAGCGTGCGCCAGTTCGGCGTGCAGGATGGCCTGCGCAGCCAGGAGCTGATGCCCAATTCGCTGGGCATGACCACCCGCGGCCAGGTGTATGCGGCCACCACCTTCGGCCTGTTGCTGCTGGCCCCGGCCGAACTGATGCCCAGCAAGCTGCGCCAGGTGCTGGCCATCGAGCGGGTCACCGTGCGCCGCGGCGATGAGCTGCTGGAGCTGACCCACCAGACCCCGTTGCTGATCGAGCCGGACATGCGCGACCTGCAGGTCAATGCGCGCCTGCTGTCCTTTGCCGACGGCAGCAGCAACCTGTACCGCTTCAAGCTGGAAGGCTTCGACCCGGACTGGGTGGAAGTGGGCAACAACGGCGAGCGCATCTTTTCCAGCCTGCGCCCGGGCCTGCACCGCCTGCTGATCCAGGCGCGCACCGCCGACAACGTCTGGTCATCGGTGCAGACCCTGGAATTCCGCGTGCTGCCGCCGTGGTGGGCGAGCAAGACCGGTATCGCGGTCTATGCGTTGCTGCTGGCGTTGCTGGTCTGGGGTGGCTTGCGCCTGTACCGCCGTCGTCTGCAGCGTATCAATGAGCTGGCCATGGCCCAGCGCACCCGTGAACTGGCCGAGCAGGCCTCGTTGGCCAAGACCCGCTTTCTGGCCAACCTGGGCCACGAGGTGCGTACCCCGTTGACCGGGGTGCTGGGCATGAGCGAACTGCTGCTGGCCTCGGACCTGCCGCAGCACCAGCGCGGCTATGCCCATTCCATCCAGTTGGCCGGCGAGCACCTGCTGCGCCTGGTCAACGATGCCCTGGACCTGGCCCGGATCGAGGCGGGCAAGCTGGAGCTGCAGCAGGGCTGGGTGGACCTGGCCGCCCAGGTCGAGCAGGTGGTGGTGCTGATGCAGCCGCTGGCCCAGGCCAAGCAGCTGCAGTTTGTCACCCGGCTGGAGTTTGCCGCCCATACCCATGTCTTTGGCGATGCGCTGCGCCTGCGTCAGATCATGCTCAACCTGCTGGGCAATGCGATCAAGTTCACCGCCAGTGGCCAGGTCACCCTGCATGTGCGGGTCCAGCCCGATTCGCCGGGCCTGATGCTGGAGGTGATCGATACCGGGCCGGGCATTGCCGATGCACAGAAGCAGCGCCTGTTCAAGCGCTTTGAACAGGCCGAAGGGGCGCGTACCACCGAACGTTATGGTGGTAGCGGCCTGGGCCTGTCGATCAGCAACGAGCTGGCGATGGCCATGGGCGGGGCGATCACCGTGGACAGCCAGCCCGGACGCGGTGCCCGCTTCGCCGTACAGCTGCCGCTGCCCTGGCAGCTGAAGATGCCCGCCGGCCAGGCAGTGGTGCCGGCGCCGAAGCAGCAGCAGGGATTGTCGGTGCTGCTGGTGGAGGACGACCTGACCATTGCCGAGGTCATTCGGGGCTTGCTGCAGGTGCGTGGCCACCGCGTGCAGCATGTGGGTCATGGCCTGGCGGCCTTGTCCGAACTCAGTGCGCAGGACTTTGACATCGCCCTGCTGGACCTGGACCTGCCGGGCATCGATGGCCTGCAGCTGGCCAGCCAGTTGCGGGCAATGGGCCATCAGCTGCCGTTGCTGGCCGTGACCGCACGCGCCGATGCGGAGGCCGCCGAACAGGCCATGGCCAATGGTTTCAACGGTTTCCTGCGCAAGCCGGTGACCGGGCAGATGCTCGATGCGGCGATCAATGCGGCCATGGCCGCGGCCCAGTCAGGCCCGGCCGGCACACAATGAAACAGGCCGGGCGCATGGCCCGGCCTGTCGGTTGTTGCTGCTGAGGGTTTTGCTGCTCAGCGCGCGCTGTGGCGGTGCACCGCGTCCACCAGCACACCGACATGTTCGGGGTTCATGTCCGGGGACATGCCGTGGCCGAGGTTGAAGATGTGGCCTTCGCGCGAACCGCCGTTGCCGTCGCGGTAGCTGTCCAGGGTGCGGGCCACTTCGCGTTCGATCGCTTCCGGGCTGCCGTACAGGGTGGTCGGGTCCAGATTGCCCTGCAGGGCAACCCGGCCACCGGCCGCGCGTGCGGCCTGGTCCAGGGAAATGGTCCAGTCCACGCCGACACCGTCGGTACCGGTGGCGGCCAGCTCGGCCACGTACTGGCCGGTGCCCTTGCCGAACAGGATCAGCGGGGTGCGCTCAGCCCCCTGGCCGCGGTCCAGCTCGGCGGCAATGCGCTGCATGTAGCGCAGCGAGAACTCGCGGTACATCGCCGGCGACAGCACCCCGCCCCAGGTGTCGAACACCTGCAGGGCCTGGGCGCCGGCATGGCGCTGTGCTGCCAGGTAGGCGATCACCGCATCGGTGGTCACTTCCAGCAGCTTGTGCAGGGTAGCCGGCTCGTTCAGCGCCATCGCCTTGATCTTGGCGAAATCCTTGCTGCCGCCGCCCTGCACCATGTAGCAGGCCAGGGTCCACGGGCTGCCGGAAAAACCGATCAGCGGCACCTTGCCATCGAGCTCGCGGCGGATCACCCGCACCGCGTCCATCACATAGCCCAGGTCGGTTTCCATGTCCGGCACACCGAGGCGGGCAACATCGGCCGCACTGGAGACCGGGCGCTCGAACTTGGGGCCTTCGCCTTCGGCAAAGTACAGGCCCAGGCCCATCGCATCGGGCACGGTGAGGATGTCGGAGAACAGGATCGCCGCATCCAGCTCGAAGCGGCGCAGCGGTTGCAGGGTGACCTCGCAGGCGATCTCCGGGTTCTTGGCCATGGCCAGGAACGAACCGGCCTTGGCCCGGGTGGCGCGGTACTCCGGCAGATAGCGGCCGGCCTGGCGCATCAACCAGACGGGGGTGCAGTCCACCGGCTCGCGGCGCAGGGCGCGCAGGAAACGGTCATTCTTCAATGGGGTGGTCATCGGCGTACTCGCTTGGGGTGGCGCAAGCGCCCCCGGGTGGGTCTTAGGGCGTGCGTTGCAGCGGCGCGGAGCCACTGACGAAGGTCACCTGGAAGCCGCGCTTGAGCTGGTTGTCGCGGGCTTTCTCAAAGGCGGTGGTGGCCTGCGCCTCGTCCAGGAACAGTTCCCGGCGCAGTTGGCTGCGGCCACCGATATGACCGGTCTCGCGCAACAGCACCCAGCCGCCGAACAGGTCCGGCTGCAGGGTGAGTTGGATGTATTTCGGCGGCTCGGGGCCAACCGGAATCTGTTGCAGGAAGACGCGCATGGGGCCGATTGTAGCGGCAAGCTGGCATAAAAAGCGCCAGCGTGCGGCAGTATCGCTCCGGCTTATCGCCCCTGTAGCAGCAGGCTATCGCCGCGGCCGGGCTCAGCCAGCGGCCAGCACCGCCAGTACCGCCGCTTCGTCCACATCCGGCACGATCAGGCTTTCACCAAACGCGGTCCACAGGATCAGGCGCAGGGACCCGGCGCTGTTCTTCTTGTCCAGGCGCATGTGCGCCAGCAGGGCGGCCGGGTCCAGCCCGTCGGGGATGCGGGTAGGCAGGTCGAAGGCGCCCAGCAGCTCGGCCAGGGCATCGCCGTCGCGCTCGGTGGCCATGCCAAGCGCGGCCGACAGGCGCGCGGCCAGCACCATGCCCACGGCCACGGCCTCGCCATGGATCAGGTTGTCGCTGCCCGGCGCGCCGTAGCCCTGTGCGGTTTCAATGGCGTGGCCGAAGGTGTGGCCGAGGTTGAGCAGGGCGCGTTCGCCCTTCTCGGTGGGGTCGCGGGCCACGATTTCGGCCTTGTGCTCACAGCTGGCGGCAATGGCCAGGGCCAGCACGTCGGCCTGGCCATCGAGCAGGGCATGGCGTTCCTGGGCCAGCCACTGGGCAAAGCGCAGGTCGCGGATGGCGGCGTACTTGATCACCTCGGCCAGGCCGGCGCGCAGCTCGCGCGGCGGCAGGGTGGCCAGGGTGGCGGTGTCGGCGATCACCGCGCGCGGCGGATGGAAGGCGCCGACCAGGTTCTTGCCCTGCGGCAGGTCTACCGCGGTCTTGCCGCCGACCGAGGAGTCCACCATGGCCAGCAGGCTGGTGGGCAGCTGGACGCAGTCGATGCCGCGCATCCAGCAGGCCGCGGCAAAGCCGGCCATGTCACCGACCACGCCGCCACCGAGGGCCAGCACGCAGGCATCACGGGTGGCACCGAGCTCGGCCAGCGACTGGATCACCTGGCCGAAGTTGTCCAGGGTCTTGGAGGCTTCGCCGGCCGGGATCACATGGGCGCCGATCTGCAGCTCCGGGCGGGCGGCGAGCAGGGCCGCGCGCACGCGGTCAAGGTACAGCGGCGCCACCTGGTCATCGGAGACGATCAGCACGTGGCGGCCGCGGATGTGGCGGCCGATCAGGGCGCCGTCATCGAGCAGGCCGTGGCCGATATGGATGGTGTAGGGGGTGTCACCTTGGACGGCAACCTGGCGAATGGCGGTCATGCGGGGCTCGGGCGGGTGAGTTGCTGCCACTGGGCGGCCAGCTGCAGCACCAGCTGCGCGGTGGCCTCGGCAGGAATGAAACGGTCGGTGTCCAGGCACAGCTGGCCCAGTTGCCGGTACAGCGGGTCGCGCTGGGCGGCCATGCTGGCCAGCACCTGATCGCGGTCGGTGCGCTGCAGCAAGGGGCGGCTGCGGTCGCGGGCCAGACGCTCGATCTGGGCCTGCACGCTGACATGCAGGTGGACCACGAAGGCGCGCCGGGTCATCAGCTCGCGGTTGGACTCGGCCAGCACCGCGCCGGCACCGGTGGCCACCAGCACCCCGTCATCGGCCAGGGCCTGGGCCAGGGCGCGCGACTCATGCTCGCGGAAGCCGGCCTCGCCCAGGTGCTCGAACAGTTCGGCAATGCTGCTGCCGGCCAGCTCGCTGATCAGCACGTCCAGGTCGATGAAGCGCAGGCCGAAACGCTCGGCGACGCGGCGTCCCAGGCTGGTCTTTCCGGCACCGGTGGGGCCGATGAATACAAGGTTGCTGGAAGGGTTCATCGCCATCGATCCTAGCATTTCGCAGGCACCGGCTTAACACGAGGGCGCAGACCATCGGCATTGGCGCATGTGCCAATGCTCAAAAGGAGTGGTGTCGATGTCCGTAGCCAAAGTGATTGAAGTCAGTGCCTCTTCCAAGACCAGCGTCGAGGATGCGGTGCGCAGCGGCCTGAAGAAGGTGGCCAGCACGGTCAAGGGTGTCCAGGGCGCCTGGGTCAACGAGATCAAGGTGCAGACCGATGCCAACGGCGAGATCGTGGAGTGGCGGGTCAACATGCGTGTGACCTTCCTGGTCGAATAAGCCTGCGGCAAGGGGCGCTCAGCCCTCCACCACGCGGCGCTGTGCATCCAGCTGCAGGCACAGCGCCGCGATCGCGGGCAAGGTGGCCAGCGCATGCCGGCCGACCCGCTCCAAATGCTGCAGGAAACGCGCCACGGCGGCCGCATCCATGCCGCTGCGGCCTTGACTGGCGGCCAGCCGCTGTTCCTGTTCGATACGCCAGCCCAGCACGCAATCCCAGTCCGGTGGCTGCAGCGCACACAGCCAGTCGATCTGCTGCCACAGGGCCGGGTAATCCTGTGCCAGGCGCTGGTTGCACCACTGCCGCCAGCGGCCATCGGCATCGTGTTCGCGCTCCAGCGCATTGACCGGCATGGCCAGCGCGGCCGGGTCCTGCGGTCCGACGCCCAGCATCCAGCCTTCCAGTACCAGCAGCTGCAGGCCGGCCCCGGCCTGCGGCCATTGCGTGGCCGGCAGGCGTTCGTCGGCGAGTTTGTCAAAGCGCGGCAAGGCACAGGCCTGGCCGTTGCGCAGAGTCGTGATTACCGACAGGGCCAGTGCCAGGTCATGGCTGCCCGGCGGCCCGCGCGTTGCCTGCAGCGGATGCACGCGGGCGGCCAGCTGTTGCCGTTGTCGGCGCGGCAGGTACACATCATCCAGTGACAGGGTGGCCGCGCGCAGGCCCTGCTGGCGTGCCCGGGCCACCATGCACGCGGCCAGCGTGCTCTTGCCGCTGCCAGGCGGTGCGGCCAGGCCGATCACCTGCATCTGCCCGTGCGCCAGCGGCCGGCTGGCCAGCAGACGGGCGGCCAGTTGCTGTGCGGCGGCAGGCAGGGCAGTAGGCGCGGGCACGGACATGTGGCGACAATAGCGTCTTCCTGGTCCTACTGATGGATGCGCGATGAGCGAGCTGTACAACACGGCCCTGGCCACCTTTGCCGGCCTGCTGGAAGAAGCGGCCAACAGTGGCATGGCCGACCCCAATGCGATGGTGGTTGCCAGCGTGGATGCGGCCGGGCGGCCGTCATCGCGCACGGTGCTGCTCAAGGCCTTTGATGCGCGTGGTTTTGTCTTCTACACCCACCTGGAGTCGCGCAAGGGCCGCGAGCTGGCTGCCAACCCGGCCTGTGCCCTGCTGTTCCTGTGGCGCCACCTGCGCCAGGCCGGCATCCAGGTGCGTATCGAGGGGGATGTGGAACAGGTCGAGGCGGCCGAGGCCGATGCCTATTTCGCCAGCCGCCCGCGCATGAGCCAGCTCGGCGCCTGGGCCTCGCTGCAGTCGCAGACCCTGCCCGATGTGGCCACCTTCGAGCAGCGTCTGGCCCGCGAGGAAGCCCGCTTTGCCGATGGCCCGGTGCCGCGCCCGGCTGGCTGGACCGGCTTGCGGGTGGTGCCGCGCAGCTTCGAATTCTGGTACGGCGCCGGTTACCGCCTGCACGAGCGGGTGTGCATCGAGCGTGGCGATGACGGCCAGTGGTCGCAGCGCCTGCTGTATCCGTAACCGGCATGACCCTGCAGCCGACGGGGCGGGTCAGCATGCAGGTGCCGCTGGCCGCGTTGGATGCGGTACGCGCGGGCATCCTGGCGGTGGATGCACTGGCGGCCGGTGGCTATGACAGCGGCCTGTTCGAGCAGGCCGCCGGCATCGAGCAGTACCGCCCCTTGCCCGGCACCGATGCCGCGCATGGGCAGGCCGGGCAGGTGCAGCGCGTGCCCAGTGTCTGCCTGGGCTTTCATCTGCCGCGCGATGCGGCGCGGCTCGAGCGCATTGTTGCGCAGGGCATCGCCCCGCATCATCCCTGGCACCACCCGCTGATCGAGGTGGCCCAGGTGCAGCTGTACCTGCGCGATCAGTCCAGGCCGGCGTTGCGCAGCCAGCGCCACAGGGTGGTGCGCGAGACCTGGTAGTGCTGCATCAGGCGTTGGCGGTCACCGCCCATGCGCCGCCATTGCTGGTGCAGGCTGGCCGCATCGGGCCGGCCGGCCGGCGGCGTGGCGGCGGCCGTGAGCGGCGCCGGCGGCATGGCGTTGAACAACTCCGGCAGCCATAGCTGCAGATGGTGGTTCTCCACCGCGCCGATCGGACGCTGCCGCCAGTACAGGGCAATACGCTCGGCCAGGTTGCGCAGCTGGCGCACATTGCCCGGCCAGGGCTGGGCCAGCAGAGTGTCGCGCGCGGGTGCGGCCAGCGGTACCACCGGGCCGCCCACGGCCAGGTAGTGGTCCAGCAGCAGGGCGGCATCCTGGCCACGCTCGCGCAGCGCCGGCACAGCCAGCGGCATGCCGGCCAGGCGGTGGTAGAGGTCGGCGCGGAACAGCCCCTGTTCCACCAACCGGGCCAGCGGCGTGCTGCAGCTGGCCAGGATGCGCACATCGCGGCCGCCACTGTGGCTGCGTGCGTGGGCGGTGGCATCGAGCAGGCGCAGCAGGCGTCCCTGCAGCGGCAGGGGCAGCTCATCCACGTTGTCCAGCAGCAGGCTGCCGGCCGAGGCTGCATCCAGCAGCGGGTTGCGCTGGCCTGCAGCGCCCGGGCCCAGCTCGGCTTCCAGGCTGGCGCCATCCAGGCCACTGCAACTCAAGGTGTGCAGGCGGCCGTTGCGGGCGCTGGCCGCATGCAGCTGGCGGGCGATCAGCCCCTTGCCGGTACCGCTTTCACCGCAGATCAGCACCGGCATCGCCTGCGGCGCGGCCAGGGCCAGCTGCTGGCGCAGCGCGTGCATGGCCGGGCTGTCGCCGAGCAGGGCCTGGCGTGCGGGTTTGCGCCCGCCACGGCGGGGCACCGGCCCGGGCAGGGTGTCAGGGTCGGGCTGGGCCAGGGCCAGGGCCTGGTCGAAGCTGCGGCGCACCGCATCGGCCGAATACAGCAGCACCCCGGGCAGGGCATTGGCCTCGGCAAAGTCGATGGCCATGCCGGTGCCCACGATCACCCCGACCCCGCGCGCCTTCAGGTCGGCCACGCAGTCGCGCGCCTCCTCGCGGGTATCGAAGCTGCGGTGTTCCAGCGCCAGCCCATAGGCCTGGGCAAACGGAGCCACATCTGGCAGGTCGCCGGCATGGGTGACCAGGCCCACGGCGGGGTGGATGCGCCGGGCGCGGGTGAGGGCGCCGATCAGGTCGAAACCAGAGGCCTGCACGGTGACCAGCGGCACCTGCAGGCGGCCACGCAGGAAGGCTGCATTGGCCCCGCCGGCCACCACCACGTCGCAATGCTCGCGGTGCAGGCGCTCGTCGATGACCCGGTGGGCCTGCTCGAAGGCCAGGTCAATGGCATGGAAGCGGGCGCGGTCGGCGTATTCCAGGGCGACATCGGCCAGCAGCCCGGACAGGCGCGAGACGCTTGCCGTCCAGATCACCGGCAGGGCAGTGGCTGTGCTCATGTTTCACCGTTTCAATGTGGTGCAACAAGTGAAACGCGATTTGCCTGTTTATGCAACCAATGACTAGATAAATCAATGTTTTGTACGGATTGGCGTTGCATCGGTGATGATCGGTACATGGCCTGTCGGCCGTGTTGCCAGCGTGTACCGCGTGCCGTTGGCCAGTTACGCACCACTTTCTGGAGGGAAACGATGAGCGAGACCACTGCTGCCCCGGCCTTCAAGCCGAAAAAGTCCGTCGCCCTGTCCGGGCATGCCGCCGGCAACACCGCCCTGTGCACGGTGGGCCGTTCGGGCAATGACCTGCACTACCGTGGCTACGACATCCTGGACCTGGCCCGCACCAGTGAGTTCGAGGAAATCGCCCACCTGCTGGTCCACGGCAAGCTGCCCAACCGCGCCGAGCTGGCCGGCTACAAGGCCAAGCTGAAGGCCCTGCGTGGCATTCCGGCCGCGGTCAAGGGCGCGCTGGAGGAACTGCCGGCCTCGGCCCACCCGATGGACGTGATGCGTACCGGTGTCTCGGTGCTGGGCTGCGTGCTGCCGGAAAAGGATGACCACAACCACGCCGGCGCCCGCGACATCGCCGACAAGCTGATGGCCAGCCTCGGCTCGATGCTGCTGTACTGGTACCACTACAGCCACAACGGCAAGGTCATCGACGTGGAGACCGACGATGACTCCATCGGCGGCCACTTCCTGCACCTGCTGCATGGCGCGCCGGCGCCCAAGAGCTGGGTCGATGCGATGCACACCTCGCTGATCCTGTACGCCGAGCACGAGTTCAACGCCTCCACCTTCACCAGCCGCGTGATTGCCGGTACCGGTTCGGACATGTACAGCTGCATTGCCGGTGGCATCGGCGCGCTGCGCGGGCCCAAGCACGGTGGCGCCAACGAAGTGGCCTTCGAAGTGCAGAAGCGCTACGAGACCGCCGACGAGGCCGAAGCCGACATCAAGGCCCGGGTCGAGCGCAAGGAAGTGGTGATCGGTTTCGGTCACCCGGTCTACACCGTGTCCGATCCGCGCAATGAAGTGATCAAGACCGTGGCCCGCGAGCTGTCCGACGAGGCCGGCAACCGCAAGATGTACGACATTGCCGAGCGTCTGGAAGCGGTGATGTGGGACATCAAGAAGATGTTCCCCAACCTGGACTGGTTCAGCGCGGTCAGCTACCACATGATGGGCGTGCCGACGGCCATGTTCACCCCGCTGTTCGTGATTGCCCGCACCGCCGGCTGGAGTGCGCATGTGATCGAACAGCGCATCGACGGCAAAATCATCCGCCCCTCGGCCAATTACACTGGCCCGGAAGACCAGGCCTTCGTGCCGCTGGATCAGCGCTGATCCCTGCCACCGCCTGCCGATGACGGCAGGCGGTCTGTCCTTGGCCAACGCGCCTGCGTTGCCGCCACTCCTGCCTGCCGCGTCCACTGGCCACCCATGAACAACACTCACCGCAAGCCCCTGCCGGGCACCTCCCTGGATTTCTTCGATGCGCGCGCTGCCGTGGAGGCGCTGGCCCCCGGTGCGTGGGCGCAGCTGCCGTACACCGCCCGCGTGCATGCCGAGAACATCGTGCGCCGCGCCGAGCCGGCCATCATCGACGCCTGCCTGGAGCAGCTGGTCACGCGCAAGCGCGAGCGTGATTTCCCGTGGTTCCCGGCCCGTGTGGTGTGCCATGACATCCTCGGCCAGACCGCCCTGGTCGACCTGGCCGGCCTGCGCGATGCCATCGCCGAAGCCGGCGGTGACCCGGCCAAGGTCAACCCGGTGGTGCCGGTGCAGCTGATCGTGGACCACTCCCTGGCAGTGGAATGCGGTGGCTATGACCCGCAGGCCTTTGCCAGGAACCGGGCCATCGAAGACCGCCGCAACGCCGACCGTTTCCACTTCATCGACTGGACCAAGCTGGCCTTTCAGAACGTGGATGTGATTCCGCCGGGCAACGGCATCATGCACCAGATCAACCTGGAGAAAATGAGCCCGGTGATCGGTGTGGAGCAGGGCGTGGCCTACCCGGACACCTGCGTGGGCACCGACTCGCACACCCCGCATGTGGACGCGCTGGGCGTGATCGCGGTGGGCGTGGGCGGGCTGGAAGCGGAGAACGTGATGCTGGGCCGCGCCAGCTGGATGCGCACCCCGGAAATGATCGGGGTGGAGTTGGCCGGCAAGCCGCAGCCGGGCATCACCGCCACCGACGTGGTGCTGGCCCTGACCGAGTTCCTGCGCAAGGAAAAGGTGGTAGGTGCCTATCTGGAATTCCGTGGCCCCGGCGCCGCCGCGCTGACCATCGGTGACCGCGCCACCATCGCCAACATGGCCCCGGAATACGGCGCCACCGCGGCGCTGTTCTTCATCGATGACAACACCCTGGACTACCTGCGCCTGACCGGCCGCAGCGCCGAGCAGATTGCCCTGGTGGAAACCTACGCCAAGGCCGCCGGGCTGTGGGCCGATGACCTGGCCGGCGCGACCTACGAGCGCACCCTGCATTTTGACCTGTCGGCGGTGGAGCGCACCCTGGCCGGGCCGTCCAACCCGCATCGCCGCCTGCCGGTGGCCGCACTGGCCGAGCGTGGCATTGCCGATGCGGCCAAGCTGGAAGCCGGTCGTCTTGATGAGGCCAATGGCCTGATGCCCGATGGCGCGGTGATCATCGCCGCCATCACCTCGTGCACCAATACCTCCAACCCGCGCAACGTGATTGCCGCCGGCCTGCTGGCACGCAATGCCAACGCGCGTGGCCTGAGCCGCAAGCCGTGGGTGAAGTCCTCGCTGGCGCCCGGTTCCAAGGCGGTGCAGCTGTACCTGGAAGAGGCCGGGCTGAAGGCCGAGCTGGAACAGCTGGGCTTTGGCATCGTGGCCTTCGCCTGCACCACCTGCAACGGCATGAGCGGTGCGCTGGACCCGGTGATCCAGCAGGAAATCATCGACCGCGACCTGTACACCACGGCCGTGCTTTCCGGCAACCGCAACTTCGATGGCCGCATCCACCCGTATGCCAAGCAGGCCTTCCTGGCCTCCCCCCCGCTGGTGATTGCCTACGCCATTGCCGGCACCGTGCGTTTTGACATCGAAAAGGACGTGCTGGGCATCGATGCCGACGGCAATGAAGTGCGTCTGGCCGACATCTGGCCGTCCGATGCCGAAATCGATGCGGTGGCGGCCAAGGCGGTCAAGCCGGAGCAGTTCCGCAGCGTGTACGAGCCGATGTTCGCCCGCAGTGCCGGCAAGGCGGCCAAGGTCAGCCCGCTGTATGACTGGCGCGCGCAGTCCACCTACATCCGCCGCCCGCCGTACTGGGAGGGCGCCCTGGCCAAGCCGCGCACCCTGCAGGGGATGCGTCCGCTGGCCCTGCTCGGTGACAACATCACCACCGACCACCTGTCCCCGTCCAACGCGATCCTCGCCTCCAGCGCGGCAGGCGAGTACCTGGCCCGCATGGGCCTGCCGGAAGAGGACTTCAACTCCTACGCCACCCACCGTGGTGACCACCTCACCGCCCAGCGCGCCACCTTCGCCAACCCCAAGCTGATCAATGAAATGGCCGTGGTCGATGGCCAGGTCAAGCAGGGGTCGCTGGCCCGGGTCGAGCCGGAAGGCCAGGTCATGCGCATGTGGGAAGCCATTGAAACCTACATGGAGCGCGGCCAGCCGCTGATCATCATTGCCGGTGCCGATTACGGCCAGGGCTCCTCGCGTGACTGGGCCGCCAAGGGCGTGCGCCTGGCCGGTGTGGAAGTGATCGTGGCCGAGGGCTTCGAGCGCATCCACCGCACCAACCTGATCGGCATGGGCGTGCTGCCGCTGGAGTTTTTGCCCGGCACCAACCGCCTGACGCTGGGCCTGGACGGCACCGAAACCTATGACGTGGTCGGTGCGTATGCGCCGGGTGCGCAGCTGTCGCTGCAGGTCAACCGCCGCGATGGCAGCCAGCTGGTGGTGCCGGTGTTGTGCCGTCTGGATTCGGACGAGGAAGTGTCTGTCTACCAGGCCGGTGGCGTGCTGCAGCGTTTCGCCCAGGACTTTTTGGCCGGCAATGTCTGATCCGATGGTCGGCCGGCAATGAGTACGCCGCGCATGTTCTTCGCTGCCATGCCGCCGCCTGCGGTGCGCATGGCCATCGAGGCGGCCGCACGTGAGTACGGTGTCCTGGATGCACTGGGTCGCTCGCTGTTTGCGCCGGACAACTGGCACCAGTCGCTGTCCGAGCGCATCTTTGCCCCCAATGATGCGCAGATCGATCAGCTGCGTGCGGTGGGGGCGGCGGTGCGGGCCCATGCCACCACCGTGGCTTACACCCGCATTGACAGTGCTGCCAACCTGTCCGGGCGTATCCATGTGACCCTGCGTGCCGGCAGCGACACCGCCTTCAAACCGCTGCTCGGCGCGGTGCAGCAACAGTTGCAGCTGGCCGGGCTCGGGGCCATCGCCACCGGGGTGACCCCGCACGTCACCCTGAGCTATGACGCTCCGGCGCTGCTGCCCACCGTGCGCCTGCCGGAGCCGGTGCGCTGGAGCATCGATGAGCTGCTGCTGGTCATCGGCCACGGCCATGGCGACGCTTACCGCTATGACGTGCTCGGCCGCTGGCCCCTGCTGCCCGAGCGCGACCCCCCGCTCACGCAGATGGGCCTGTTCTGATTTGTACTGAGGGAAGGTCGATGGTTGCCCTACGCTGTACTGCAAAACTGCTCAAGCGCCTGAAACTGCCGGCCAAACCGCCTGTGCCGGAAGCGCAAGCCAACCCGCTGGGCGAGTGGTATGCCGACATCGACTTCTGGAACCGCAAACCGTATGTGGTGATGCTCAACGCGGCCACCGGCGCAACGCTGATGCTCAACGGCAATGCCGCCGGCCTGCGCGTGCTGCATGAGCGTGCCGCGGTGCAATTTGCTTCCTTGTGCGAGTACTACGGCATCGACAGCGACAAGGTCGATGCCGAGGTGGCGGCGCTGCAGGCGGGCTTTGTTTTCGGGGCCACTGCCGACCGCAGCCTGCTGGCTTCGATCAACCAGCGCAAGCTGCTGGCCTGGCAGCGTTTCGAGCTTGATGGCTGTTCACTGGCCGAAGCAGCTTCGCTGGAGTGGCAGGGGTTTTTCAAACACCCCAAGCTGCCACGTACAACCCGCTATATGGACTGGCACCGCCCGCTGGAGTTGCTGCAGCAGCATTTGCTGCCACCGGCGCAAATCATTGTGTTTCCGCGCGGGCGTGCAGCCCAGCCTGCGGATTCAGGCTGACCCTTGCCTTGTTGTCTTAGTTCTTCCTGTCATTTCCTGCTGACCTGCCCCGGATTACGCCATGACTGCTCCTGTCCCGCTCCATGCTCCCCAGCTCCGCATCCCGGCCACCTATATGCGTGGTGGCACCTCCAAGGGGGTGTTCTTCCGTCTGGAAGACCTGCCCGCCGCTGCCCGGGTGCCGGGGCCGGCGCGTGATGCGCTGTTGCAGCGGGTGATCGGCTCGCCCGACCCTTACGGCAAGCAGACCGACGGCATGGGTGGGGCCACCTCCAGCACCAGCAAGTGCGTGATCCTCTCGCCCAGCAGCCGGCCGGATCACGACGTGGACTACCTGTATGGCCAGGTGGCCATCGAAGAAAACTTTGTCGATTGGTCGGGCAACTGCGGCAACCTGTCCACCGCGGCCGGCGCATTCGCCATCCATGCGGGGTATGTCGATGCCAGCCGCGTTGATGCCAACGGTATCTGCAGCGTGCGCATCTGGCAGGCCAACATCAACAAGACCATCCTGGCCCATGTGCCGGTAGCCGCTGGCGCGGTGGTGGAAAGCGGTGATTTCGAGCTGGACGGGGTGACCTTCCCGGCCGCCGAGATCGTGCTGGAGTTCCTGGATCCGTCCGACGAGGGAGAAGGCGAGGGCGGCGGCGCGCTGTTCCCGAGCGGCAACCTGGTCGATGTGCTGGAGGTGCCGGGTATCGGCGCGCTGCCGGCCAGCATGATCACTGCCGGCATCCCCACCGTGTTCGTCAATGCCGCCGACATCGGTTTCACCGGCACCGAGCTGCAGCCGGCCATCAATACCGACAAGGCCTTGCTGGCGAAACTGGAAAGCATCCGCGTGGCCGGCGCTTTGGCCATGGGCCTGATCAAGACGCCCGAAGAAGCGGCTACCCGCCAGCACACGCCGAAGATTGCCTGGGTCGCCCCGGCCACGGATTACCTCAGCTCGGCCGGCAAGGCGATTGCGGCCGGCGACATCGACCTGAACGTGCGTGCGATGTCGATGGGCAAGCTGCACCACGCCATGATGGGCACCGCCTCGGTGGCCATTGCCACCGCCGCGGCCATCCCCGGCACCCTGGTCAATCTGGCCGCCGGGGGCGGGGCGCGTGATGCGGTGCGCTTCGGCCATCCGTCCGGCACCCTGCGCGTAGGCGCGCAGGCCCAGCAGGTGGACGGGCAGTGGAGTGTGACCCGGGCGGTGATGTCGCGTTCGGCACGCATCCTGATGGAAGGCTGGGTGCGGGTGCCGGCCGGCAGCTTCTGAGGCGCTGAGCACGTCGCGCTAGCCTGGCGCGGTGGCTGGGCCAGGCTGTGCGCCAGTGCACCGATGGCCCCGGGTTGGCTGGTTATACTCGGCCCAACGCTGGGAGAACGCCATGATCAACAGGATGTCGATGTGCGCGCGCTGGGCCGGGATGGTGCTGCTGCTGGGGCTGGTGCTGGCCAGTGGCTGCAAACGCGATCCGGGAGGGGTATTGCCGGCGGTCAGTGGTGAGCGTATTGCCACCACGCGCGATGCCGTGGAGGGCTTCGGGCTGGTCTCGGCCTATCCGGAAAGCGACAGTGACGGGGTCAGCCTGGTGCTGGAATTCAGCCAGCGCCTGCTGCCCACCCAGGAGTTCGACAAGCTGCTGCAGGTGGCCGGGCACAAGGGCGAGCCCAGCAGCTGGGCCCTGGACGATGACGGCCTGCGCCTGCGCTATCCCTTCGTGCAGGCCAATACGCAATACCAGGTCAGCATCGATGCTGCCCTGCAGAATGTGGATGGCCAGGCCTTGGGCCAGGCCCGCAGCGTGGATGTGCACAGCGGCCAGTTGCCACCGGCCGCGTCCTTCGCTTCCCAGGGCAGTGTGCTGCCGGCGCGTGACAGCCGTGGCCTGCCGGTGGTCTCGGTCAATGTGGCCGACATCGACGTGGAGTTCCTGCGTGTGCGCGAGTCGGCGCTGCCGGCCTTCCTGCGCCAGTACCAGCGCGCCGGTGCGCGTGGCAGCTGGGAGCTGGATTCGCGTTACAACGGCAAAAAGCCGCTGGCCGAGCTGGCCGACCCGGTGTATGTGACCCGGTTCGCGCTGGACACCAAGCCCAACGAGCGGGCGGTGTCCTACCTGCCGATCGGCCAGATCAGCCAGCTGCGCGAGCCCGGCCTGTACTTCGCCCTGCTCAAGCGCACCGGAAATTACGAACAGGAATGGGAAACGGCCTTCTTCAGCGTGACCGACATCGGCCTGCATGTGCGCGCCTATGGCGAGCGCCTGTTCGTCCATGCCGCCTCGCTGGCCTCCGGCCAGCCGCTGGGTGATGTGCAGCTGCGCATCCTTGATGCCAAGGGCGAGCCCTTGCTGCGTGCGCAGACCGACCGCCACGGCAATGCCCTGCTCGATTACCAGCTCGATGCGGCGCATGTGCTGCTGGCCGGGCTGGGCAAGGACCAGAGCCTGCTGGCCTTCAACCAGCCGGCCCTGGACCTGAGCGAGTTCAGTGTGGCCGGGCGGCGCAATGCCTGGTTTGACGTGTTTGCCTGGTCCGGGCGCGACCTGTACCGCCCGGGCGAGACGCTGCGCATCTCGGCACTGCTGCGTGACCAGGACGGCAAGCCGGTGGCCGGCCCGGACAAGGGTGCCCAGGCGCTGTTTGCCAGCCTGAAACAGCCTGATGGCAAATTGTTCCGCCAGGCCCGCCTGCAGCCCGATGCGCAGGGCTATGTGCTGTTCGAACAGGCCCTGCCGGCCGACGTGCCGACCGGGCGCTGGCAGCTGGAATTCCGCACCGAGCCGGACAGCCGCGAACTGGTCCAGGCGATGAGCCTGCGCATCGAGGAGTTCCTGCCGGAGCGGATGAAGCTGGAGCTGGACAGTAGCGCGGCAACCCTGGGGCGCGAGAACGTGTTTCCGCTCAGTGCCCAGGCCGCCTACCTGTACGGTGCCCCGGCCGGGGGCAACCGGTTCACCGGGCGCCTTGCCCTGAGCGTGGCCAGCACGCCGCTGGAAGGCAAACTGCCCGGTTATGTCTTCGGCGATGCCACGGTGAACCTGCCGGCAGCCAGCAACGAGGACCTGATCGATGTGACCCTGCCGGCCGACGGCCGCTGGCAGGAGCGCCTGGCCCTGCCGGCCGAGGCGCTGGCGGCGAAGACGCCGATCCTGGCCAGCTTCAATGCCAGCGTGCACGAGACTGGCGGGCGGGCAGTCAACCGCAGTCTGTCGCGGGTGCTGTGGCCGGCGCCGCAGCTGATCGGCATCCGCCCGCTGTTCGAGCTCAAGGACGGTGCCGACATCAATGCCAAGGCCGGCTTCGCCCTGTTGCGCGTGGATGCACAGGGACGCCCGCAAGCGGTTGCCGGCGCCGAGGTCAGCCTGGTGCGCGAACAGCGTGACTACCACTGGACCCTGCAGGACGGGCGTTGGAGCTATGACTTCAACCGCCGCTACCAGACCGTGCAGACGCGCAAGCTGGACCTGGGCGCCGAGCCGGTGAATGTGGAGTTTGCGGTGGAGTGGGGCGATTACCGGCTGGAGGTGCGTGACCCGGCCACCGGTCTGGTCACCCGCCTGCCGTTCCGCGCCGGCTGGAACTGGAATGATGGCAACCGCGGCCTGGATGCGCGCCCGGACAAGGTCAAGCTGGCCCTGGACAAGACCGCCTACCGTGCCGGTGACACGCTCAAGGTGCAGGTCACCGCGCCGCAGCGCGGGCATGGCCTGCTGCTGGTGGAGAGCGACCGCCTGCTGCATGTGCAGCCGATCGAACTCAAGCCCGACGGCAGCTTCGAGGTGCCGGTCACCGCCGACTGGGAACGCCATGATGTCTACCTGACGGCCCTGGTCCTGCGCGGTGGCAGTGCCAGCAGCCGGGTCACCCCGGCCCGGGCCCTGGGCGTGGTGCATGTGCCGATGGACCGGCGCGCGCGCAGTGTGCCGGTGCAGCTGCAGGCCCCGGCGCAGATGCAGCCCGGGCGTGCGATGACGGTCAACCTGCAGGTGCCGGCACTGGCCGGCAAGCGCGCCCATGCCACGGTGTCGGCGGTGGATGTGGGCATCACCAACATCACCCGCTATCCGGTGCCCGATGCGGCGGCGCACTTCTTCGCCCAGCGTCGCCTGGGCATCGATGCCATCGACCTGTACGGGCGGGTGATTGAAAGTTTCGAAGGGGTGATGGGCAAGCTGCGTTTCGGCGGTGACATGGCCCTGGATGCCTTGCCCCAGGCCCGCCGGCCGACCGCGCGGGTACAGACGGTGGACCTGTTCTCCGGGCCGGTGCAGCTGGATGCGCGTGGCCAGGTGAGCGTGCGTCTGGACGTGCCGGATTTCAACGGCAGCTTGCGGGTGTCCACCCTGGTCTATGGCGATGACCACTACGGCCAGGCCAGTGCTGAAACGGTGGTGCGCGCGCCGGTGGTGGCCGAGGCCAGCATGCCGCGGGTGCTGGCCCCGGGCGATCGCAGTGCACTGACCCTGGATGTACAGAACTTCAGTGGCAAGCCTGGGCGTTTCCAGGTCCAGGTCCAGGCTGAAGGGCCGCTGCAGGTGGAAGGCGGCCATCAAACCCTGGAGCTGGCTGACGGGGCCAAGAAGACCCTGCGCTTCGCGCTCCAGGCCCAGCCCGGGCATGAGGTGGCCAAGGTCCGCGTGCGGGTGCAGGGCAACGGGGTGGAGAGCAGCCGTGAGTACGAGCTGCCGGTGCGTGCGCCGTGGCCGCAGGTGGTGCTCACCGCCAGCCAGGCCGTGGCCGCAGGCGCCCAGGGGCGGTTCGATCCGGACATGGCAGCGGGCCTGTTGCCCGGCTCGCTGTTGGCGCGCATGCAGGTCTCGCCGGTGCCGCCCATTCCCTATGCCAGTGCGCTGCAGGGCCTGCTGGACTATCCCTATGGCTGTGCCGAACAGACCACCAGCCGCGGCTGGGCGGCCTTGTTGCTGGACCAGGCCACGGCCGGCGCGATGGGCATGCCCGGGTTGCAGGCGGACGAGCGCCGGGCACGCCTGGAAGGCAGTTTTGCCCGGTTGGCGGCCCTGCAGGGCGGCAATGGCCACTTCTCGATGTGGGGCGGCAGTGACGGCAGCGATGCCCTGCTGACCCCGCATGTGGCCGAGTTCCTGCTGCGTGCACGCCAGGCCGGGTTCGCGGTGCCGGCCCATGTGCTGGACAAGGCACTGGAGCGGCTGAAGGAGGACCTGCTGTCCAACAGCCAGATGTTCTATGGCCAGAGCCAGCGTGACCACCTGCGCCTGGCCTACCGTGCCCATGCCGCCTATGTGCTGGCCCGGGTCAACCAGGCCCCGCTGGGCACCCTGCGCACGCTGTATGACAACGAGCTCAAGCAGGCCGTCGGGCCCTTGCCGGCGGCCCACCTGGGCGCGGCGCTGGCCCTGCAGGGGGACCGCAACCGTGGCCAGGCAGCGATGCGCCAGGCGTTGGACCGGGTGGCGGCGCGGCCGACCGAATTGAACGATTACGGCAGTGCGGTGCGCGACCGTTCGCTGGTGCTGGCCCTGGCCCTGGAGCACGACCTGGCCGGCAACAGCGCAGCGGCGCTGGAGGTGTCACGCGAGCTGCAGGCACGGGCCGGTGGTGGCCGTCTGTGGTTGAGCACCCAGGAGCAGATTGCCCTGGCCCGGCTGGGCGAGCGCCTGCTGGCCGGCAGCAATGCGCGTCTGCAGGGGCAGTTCGTGCTGGGCGGCAAGGCCGAGCCGGTGAATGATGCGCGCCAGTTCGTGCGTCAGCTCGACGCCGCGCAACTGGCCAGCGGGGCCTCGTGGCAGGCCGCTGCGGGCGGCACCGTGTATGCCAGCTACGAGGTGGCCGGCATCCCGCGCCAGGCTCCGGCCTTCGACGAGCGCCAGGTGCGGGTGCTGCGCGATTACTTCCATCCCGATGGCACCCGCTTTGACGGTGGCCGCTTGCGCGAAGGGCAGTTGCTGGTGGCGCGGGTGTCCATCACCGCCAACCGCTCCATGCCCCAGGCCCTGCTCACCGACCTGCTGCCGGCCGGCCTGGAGTTGGAAAACTTCAACCTGTCCGACCCGCGCCAGTGGGCCGATGTGCGCATCGACGGGGTCGCGGTGTCCGAGCGTGGCGAGCAGGCCAGCGTGCGTTACGAAGGCCTGCTCGATGACCGCTATGTGGCCGCATTGCGGCTGTCGGCCGGCAGTACCGCCCGCGTCTACTACCTGGTGCGGGCGGTCAGCCCGGGCCAGTACCAGGTGCCGCCGCCGCTGGTGGAAGACATGTACCGGCCGCAGTTGCGCGGGGTGGGCAAGGCGGCACCGGCCAGTATCGAGGTGGTCGGGCCCTGATGCTGGCCGTTTCCGATCCCGGCCCGGCCAGCGCCGGCCGGTCGTGGCGCCGGCTGCTGGCACTGCTGCGCTGGGGCACGGTGGCCGTGCTGCTGGGCCTGTTGGTGCTGGATCAGGTGTTTCCGCTGCCCTTGCCCGGGCAGCGCGACACCGCGACCCTGGTGGTTGCCGCTGACGGTACCCCGCTGCGCGCGTTTGCCGATAACCAGGGGGTGTGGCGTTATCCGGCCGACCCGGACAGCGTGTCCCCGCTGTACCTGCAGGCCCTGCTGACCTACGAGGACCGGCACTTTGCGCATCATCCCGGGGTCAATCCCTGGGCCTTGCTGCGGGCCGCGCAGCAGTGGCTGGGGCAGGGCAGGATCGTCTCCGGTGGCTCCACGTTGACCATGCAGGTGGCCCGCCTGCTCGAGCCGGACACCCGCTCCATCGCCGGCAAGGCGCGCCAGATCCTGCGCGCGCTGCAGCTCGAAGCGCACCTTGACAAGCGCCAGATCCTCACCCTGTACCTGGAGCGCGCCCCGTTCGGCGGCACCATCGAAGGGGTGCAGGCGGCCAGCTGGGCCTATCTGGGCAAGCCGGCCAGTGCGCTCTCGCATGCCGAAGCGGCCTTGTTGGCGGTGCTGCCGCAGGCGCCCAGCCGGCTGCGCCCGGACCGCCATCCGCAGGCCGCTCAACGCGCCCGTGACAAGGTCCTGGCGCGGATGCAGGCCCGGCAGGTGTGGTCAGCCCAGCAGGTGGCCGAGGCCCGGCAGGAGGCGGTGATCACCCGGCGCCTGCAACCACCGCTGCAGGCGGCCCTGCTGGCCCAGCGCCTGCACCAGGCCCGGCCGCAGGCGCAGCGCATCGACACCAGCATCGATGCCAACCTGCAGCGCGCCCTGGAGCAGCGGCTGGAGGCGTATTTCTCCCACCTGCCCGAGCGCAGTTCGGCCGCCCTGCTGGTGGTGGACAACGCCAGCCTGCAGGCACGAGCCTATGTCGGCTCGCTGGATTTCGGTGATGGCCGCCGCGCCGGCCATGTGGACATGGTGCGGGCCTGGCGCTCGCCCGGTTCCACCCTCAAGCCACTGCTGTATGCGATGGCCCTGGATGATGGCTTGATCCATGCCGGCAGTCTGCTGGTGGATGCGCCGCAGTCTTTCGGTGATTACCGGCCCGGCAATTTCGATGAGGATTTCCGCGGCCCGGTGGCGGTGGATCACGCCCTGCAGCAATCACTCAACGTGCCCAGCGTGGACCTGCTGCAGCGTATCGGCCCGGCCCGCTTCGCCGCCCGTCTGCAGCATGCCGGCCTGCCGCTGCGCTTTGCCCGGGGTGCCCGGCCCAACCTGGCCCTGATCCTGGGCGGCACCGGGGCGCGGCTGGAGGATCTGGTCGGCACCTATGCCGCCCTGAGCCGCGGCGGGATGGCCGGCAAGGTGCGCTACCAGCCAGATGCGCCGCTGCAGGAACGCCGCCTGGTTTCGCCCGGGGCGGCGTGGATCGTGCGCCAGATCCTGCTCGAGCAACCACGCCCGGGCGAGCGTCCCGGCACGTTTGATATCAGCCGGCGTCAGGCGGTGGCCTGGAAGACCGGCACCAGCTATGGCTACCGTGATGCCTGGGCGATCGGCAGCAGCGCCTCGCATACGGTGGGGGTCTGGGTCGGCCGTCCCGATGGCACGCCCTTGCCGGGCCAGTACGGCGCGGTGACGGCGCTGCCGTTGCTGCTGGAAGTGTTTGACAGCCTGCCGCAGGAAGGCCCGGCCAGCGCGCTGCAGATGCCGGCCAGCGTCAGCCAGCAGCTGGTGTGCTGGCCCGGCGGCATGGCCCTGGAACAGACCCCGGCCGGGCAATGTGCGCGCCGGCGTCAGGCCTGGGTGCTTGATGGCCAGGTGCCGCCGACCCTGGCCGAGCTTGATGCGCCGCTGCAGTGGCCGTTGCGCAGCCAGGTACGGGTGGATCTGGACAGCGGCCAGCGCCTGAGTGCGCAGTGCCGTGGCGAACATCCACACAGTGCCGTGCGTGAGCTGCACCACTGGCCGGTACGCCTGCAGCCATGGCTGGGCCAGGCCGAGCGCCAGGCTGGCCAGCTGCCGGCGCTGGCGCCGGATTGCCAGGACGATGGCCTGCGTCAGGCGGCCCTGCTGTCGATCGAAGGCCTGCGCCAGGGCGCAGTGATCGCTCCGGCCCCGGGCGCGCGGCATCGTCCGGGCCTGCGCCTGCGTGCCCTGGCCGGCAGCGGCCCGGTGGACTGGTTGCGCGATGGCCGTTGGCTGACCCGCACCCCGGCCGGCGGCAGCTTCGTGTTCGATCCCGGCTCCCCCGGTGCGCATACGCTCACCGCACTGGCTGCCGATGGCAACTGGCAGCGCATCGATTACCGGGTGCTGGAATAACCCACCGCATTGACGCGCAGGCGCAAGGCAAACATCGCCGGATACAACAACACCCGGCCAGGCCGGGTGTTGTCAGTGGCGCAGCCCTGCGTGCATCAGGCCGCGTCGATCGCCGCCAGCATCGCTTCGGCCGAGGAAACCTCGAACTTGCCCGGTTCTTCGATGAAGACCTGCTTGATCTGGCGGTTCTCCATGTACATGGCAAAGCGTTTGCAGCGAGTGCCCATGCCCGAGGCGCTGGCGTCCAGTTCCAGGCCCCAGTGGCGGGTCAGTTCGGCATTGCCGTCGGAGACCAGCTGCAGGCTGGCCGGTACGTTCTGCTCGCGGCCCCAGGCCTGCATCACGAACGGGTCGTTGACCGCGATGCAGAACACCTGCACGCCACGCTCGGTGAACTGCTCCAGATGCTCGACAAACCCGGGCAGGTGGCGCGCGCTGCAGGTCGGGGTGAAGGCTCCCGGCACGCCGAACAGGACCACCTTCTGCCCGGCAAACAGGGTGCTGGCATGGTGGGTCTGCAGGCCTTCGTTGAGGGTCTTCAGGGCAATGTCGGGCAGGATGTCGCCGGGTTTGACGGTCATGGCGTCGCCTCCTTGGTGAATGTTTGTTGAGTGTGCCTGAAAGTGGCTGCGCTGAGGTCTTGAAGCGTCGGCCGCCAGCCACATGTAGGCAGCAACGGCGCGGCAGCGGCCGCGTCTTCCACGACACGGAGGAACATCATGAGCATCGTACGTTACCGCCAGTTCCAGACCGATCCGCTGAGCAGCGACGGCTTGCGCCAGATGCTGGATTCACTGGGACATTCCACGGCCAGTGCGGCCTGGGTGCCGGCCGTAGACATCGTCGAGGAACCGTCGCGTTTCTTGATCCGGGCAGATCTGCCCGGGGTGGATCCGGCCGGCATTGACCTGTTGATCGAGCGCAACGAGCTGGTGCTCAGGGGGGAGCGACAGCCTCCGCTGGTCTCCGGTGAAGGGCGGTTGTCGCGCAGCGAACGCGGTTTTGGCAATTTTGAGCGACGCTTTGTGCTGCCTGACAGTGTTGATGCCAGCCAGGTGGGTGCCCATGGGTCGCATGGCGTACTGGAAGTGTGGCTGCCGAAGAAGGCCGAGGCCGGCCCCCGCCGGATCAGCATCGGCGCCGGGCTGCCGCTGGAAGGCAGTGTGCCTGCGGTCGTGGCGGCTACCACGCAGGCGGACCCTGCCGCTGTTGATGCGGGCCGCGCAGCGGACTGAGTCCGGACGCTGCGGCGGGCCGCTGCCCGCTGTTACCATGCCATCCAACAGGCCCGGCGCCGCAAGGTGACGGGCCATTTGCATGAGGTGAACAATGCAGTTCAAGGATTACTACGCAACGCTGGGTGTGGAGCCGGGCGCGGGCGATGCCGAAATCAAGACCGCCTACCGTCGGTTGGCACGCAAGTACCACCCGGACGTGTCCAAGGAGGCCGGTGCCGAAGACAAGTTCAAGGGCATCAACGAGGCCTACGAGGCGCTGCGCGATCCGGAAAAGCGGGCCGCCTACGACCAGCTGCGCAACCAGGGCTACCGCCCGGGTGACGAGGTCAATGTGCCGCCGGGCTACGGTGGCGGGGCTGGCGGCTTTGATTTCGGCGACATCTTCAGCGGCGGTGCCGGTGGTGGCGCCGGCGGCGGTTTCAGCGACTTTTTCGAAAGCATCTTCCGCCAGCGTGCCGGAGGCCGCCAGGGCGGTGCCGGCTTTGGTGGCGCAGCGCCCAACCAGGACACCCGCGCCCGTTTTGCGGTGCCACTGGAAGCGGTGTATGCCGGTGAGAGCCGCCGCATCACGGTCAACGGCAAGCAGCTGGATGTGCGTGTGCCCAAGGGTATCCGTCCGGGCCAGGTGATCCGTCTGGCCGGGCAGGGCACGGGCGGCGGCAACCTGCTGCTGGAAGTGGACTATGCCAACCACCCGCAGTTCGAGGTGGATGGGCGCAATGTGCTGCACACCCTGAGCGTGACCCCGTGGCAGGCCGCCCTGGGCGCCAGCCTGAGCGTGCCCACCCTGGGCGGTACGGTGGAGCTGAAGATTCCGGCCGGTTCGGAAGCCGGGCGCAAGCTGCGCCTGCGTGGCCGTGGTCTGCCGCAGGCCGGTGGTGCGGCCAACGGCGACCAGATCGTGGAGCTGGAGATCAATGCCCCGGCTCCGACCGACGAAGCCCAGCGCAAGGCTTACGAGCAGCTGGCCAAGGCCTTCGGCCAGAGCGTCTGAGACGCACTGGCAATGGCGCAAATGACGACAGGGCGGCCATTGGCCGCCCTGTCGTTTGTCTGGTGAGGCGGCGTGGGCCGGATCAGGCCGCGCTGAACACGCGTTCGATCACCTCGGACAGCTCGCTCTCGGAGAACGGCTTGGTGATGTAGGCCTTGGCGCCCTGGCGCATGCCCCACATGCGGTCGGTGTCCTGGTCCTTGGTGGTGACCAGGATCACCGGGATGTGGCTGGTGCTGGCCTCGCGCTTGAGCGTGCGCGTGGCCTGGAAGCCGTTGAGGTTGGGCATCACCACATCCATCAGGACCAGGTCCGGCAGGTTGGCCAGGGCCGCCTCGACGCCGGCGGCGCCATCGGTGGCGGTGAAGGTTTCATGCCCCAGTTTTTCGACGATGCGCTGGATACCCATCAGCTGTGTGGGTGAATCGTCCACGATCAGAACGCGTGCCATGTTGTCTCCCCGTTGCTGAGCCCAAGTGTAGTAGGGCACCGGCGTCAAAAAGAAGATGCCGGTGCACATTTACGACGTGGCAGGCGCTTTTTTGACGCGCAACGCTGGCCGATCAGTCGATCTTGACCACGGTGCGGCCGAACGAGCCCCCGGCCAGCATGCTGGCAAACACCTCGGGCAGCTGCTCCAGGCCGATCTGGCGGGTGCAGATGCGCTCCAGGTGGCGCGGCTTCCACTCGCCGGCCAGCTTTTCCCAGACCCGGCCGCGGATGTCGCGGGCGGTGCCGGCACTGGCGATGCCCAGCAGGCCGACCCCGCGCAGAATGAACGGCATCACCGTCATGTCCAGCGCCGGCGAGCCGGCCAGGCCGGCGCTGGCGACATTGCCGTAAGGCTTGGTCTGGGCCAGCAGGCTGGTCAGCATGGGGCCGCCGACATTGTCCAGGCCGCCACCGAAACGGGCCGATTCCAGTGGCTTGCTGGTGGCCAGGGCGTCGCGGCCGAGCACTTCGGTCGCGCCCAGGCTCTTGAGGTAATCGGCCTGGTCGGCCTTGCCGCTGATCGCGTGCACTTCAAAGCCGGCCTGGCTGAAGATGTCCACCGCCAGCGAGCCGACCCCGCCGGTGGCGCCGGTCACGGCCAGCGGGCCATGGGCCGGGCTCTGCCGGTTTTCGGTCATCCGGAACAGGGCCAGGGCGGCGGTGAAGCCGGCGGTGCCGATGATCATCGCCTCGCGCAGGCTCAGGCCGGCCGGCAGCGGGATGGCCCACTTGGACTGCAGGCGCACGACCTGGCTGTAGCCGCCGTCACGCACCTCGCTCATGCCGCAGCCGGTGGCAATCACCGCATCGCCTTCCTTGAAGGCCGGGTCGCTGGAGGCGATCACGGTGCCGGCCACGTCGATGCCGCCGACCAGCGGGAACTGGCGCAGGATCTTGCCCTTGCCGGTGCCGGCCAGGGCGTCCTTGTAGTTGACCGAGGACCACTGGGCGGCGATCACCACCTCGCCCGGGGACAGCTGCTCCAGGCTCATGGTTTCCAGGCCGCTGCGGTAGCCGGCGTCGTCGTTGTGGATGCGGAAGGCGGTAAAAGCGGCCGTGGAGGGCATGGGGGCGGTCCTGCAGGGTGAACAAGGCGGCCAAGATAGCCGGTCAGGGCCGGGATGGGGACGTGCATGCAGTAGAATCGGGGGACGATTGACGGCTGCGGGCACGGGAATGGCCCGGGCAGCAGCCACGACCGATGGAGCATGCATGGCCTGGAACGTACCTGGCAGCGGTGGCGGCAAGCGCCCCGACGACAACCCGCGTGGTGATGGCAACTGGCCGCCGCGTGGCAACAACCGCGGCAGTGGTGGCGGTAATGGCGGTGGATTCGGCGGTGGCCTGCCGGGGCCGTTGCGCGACCTGTTCGATGGTGGCATCGGCCGCTGGGTCCTGCTGGCCGTGGGCCTGGGCGTAGTGCTGTCCAGCTTCCAGCTGATCGGCGAACAGCAGCGTGGCGTGGTCCTGCGTTTTGGCCAGTTCTCGCGTGTGCTCGAGCCGGGCCCGAACTTCAAGCTGCCGTGGCCGATCGAGTCGGTGGTCAAGGTCAATGCGACCCAGATCAAGACCTTCTCGGCGACCGTGCCGGTGCTGACCCGTGACGAGAACATCGTCTCGGTGACCATGAACGTGCAGTACCGCGTGGAAGACCCGCGTGCCTATCTGTTCGGCACCATTGATGCCGACCAGGTGCTGGAGCAGGTGGCCCAGTCGGCCGTGCGCGAGCAGGTCGGCCGTGCCGACCTGAACTCGGTGCTCAACAACCGTGGCCCGCTGGCCATCACCGCCGGTGACCGCCTGCAGGAACAGCTGGCCAGTTTCCGTACCGGCCTGAGCGTGACCGGCCTGACCCTGCCTGACGCGCGACCGCCGGAAGAGGTCAAGCCGGCCTTTGACGAGGTCAACGGTGCCCAGCAGGTCAAGGAACGCCTGATCAACGAAGCCCAGGCCTATGCGGCCAAGGTGGTGCCCGAGGCGCGTGGCCAGGCCACCCGTACCCGCACCGTGGCCGAAGGCTACAAGGAATCGGTGATTGCCAAGGCCGACGGTGACGCGCAGCGCTTCAGCCTGCTGGCCGCCGAATACCGCAACGCCCCGGAAGTGACCCGCAAGCGCCTGTGGCTGGAAACCGTGCAGCAGGTGCTGGCCGGCAACCGCAAGGTGATCGGCGGTGACGGCCGGCAGTTGATCTATGTCCCGATGCCGGCCGATGCCGGGCGTACCCCGGCATCGCCGGTGGTCACTCCCGAAGTGCTGGCCCCGGCAATGACGCAGAGTCCGGCTGACGGCATGCGCGAGGCCGGCCGCAGTGCCGTGCGTGGTGGTCGTGAGGAGGTGGTGCGATGAGGAGTTCGTTGATTGTCGGCATCATCGTTGCCGTGCTGCTGGGCCTGCTCGGCTCGGTCTACGTGGTGCGTGAGGACCAGACCGCCATTGTCCTGAACCTGGGCAAGGTGGTGCGTGCGGACGTCAAGCCGGGCCTGCACTTCAAGGTGCCGCTGGTGGAAACCGTGCGCGTGTTCGACCGCCGCTTCCAGGTGATGGGCATGCCGCCGGCACGCTACTTCACCGCCGAGCAGAAGGACGTCAGCGTTGACTTCTTCGCCATCGGTTACATCTCCGACACCCAGGCCTACTACCGCGCCACCGGTGGCGATGACAAGGTGGTCAATGCCCGTCTGGCACCAATCATCACCGACTCGCTGCGCAACCAGATCAACTCGCGCACCTTGCAGCAGCTGGTTTCCGGCGACCGCAGCGAGCTGATCGCCGGCCAGCTCAAGGGCATCAACGAGGCGGTCAAGACCCTGGGCATGCAGATGGTGGACCTGCGCATCAAGCAGATCGACCTGCCCACCGACAGCCAGGTGATCACCGACGTGTACGAGCGCATGCGCGCCCAGCGCAAGCAGGAGGCCGCCAAGCTGCGCGCCGAAGGCGAGGAGCAGTCGCTGGCCATCCGCGCCCAGGCCGACCGCGAAAGCGCCGTGCTGCTGGCCGAGGCCGAGCGTGATGCGCAGCGTCTGCGCGGTGAGGGCGATGCCCAGGCGGCGGCCACTTATGGCAAGGCCGGTTCGGCCGATGCCGGTTTCTACGCCTTCTACCGTTCGCTGGAGGCCTACCGCGCCTCGATGGCCGACGGCAATGGCGTGATCGTGCTGGACAAGAACGACCCGTTCCTGCAGTACATGCGCAGCGACCGCTGATCGCCATCACCCGTAGCATTCCGGGGCCGGCAGCGATGCCGGCCCTGGTTTTTGGAGCCAGAACCGATGAATGACCTGTGGGCCGCCCTGTGCCTGGTGGCGGTGATTGAAGGCCTGATCCTGTTCGCCCTGCCCAATGCCTGGCGGCAGATGGTGGTGCAGATGCTGGGCCTGCCGACGGCGGCCCTGCGCCGCTTCGGTGCGGTGGCCATTGCCGCTGGCCTGGCAACCCTGTGGTGGCTGCGGCACTGAGGGTGCCGGCGTGCCGGCCGGGGGTTGACTGAATCGGCGCTGTGCCGGTCCGGGTCGATGGGGCTGGCAGCGGGCAGGCAAAACCCGGATAATCCAGAAAAGCCGGACGGGTGACCCCGTTCGGCTTTTTCCGTGTCTGTGGCCGTGCTGGTCTGGCTGTCCCCGATGGACAGCCGTACCCACCAGCAGGGCAGCAGCTGCGGTCACTTTTCGCAGCCCCGATGGCTGCACACAATCTAGGAGTTGCCCGCCATGGGTCAGTCTGTTGTTGTTCTTGGTGCCCAGTGGGGCGATGAAGGCAAGGGCAAGATCGTCGATCTGCTCACTGAGGAAATCGGTGCGGTTGTCCGCTTCCAGGGCGGCCACAACGCCGGCCACACCCTGGTCATCAACGGCAAGAAGACCGTCCTGCACCTGATCCCGTCGGGCATCCTGCGCGATGACGCGCTGTGCCTGATCGGCAACGGCGTGGTGATCTCCCCGGCCGCGCTGAAGAAGGAAATCGAAGAGCTGGAAGCCGCCGGCGTGGAAGTGCGCTCGCGCCTGAAGATTTCCCCGGCTGCGCCGCTGATCATGCCCTACCACATTGCCCTGGACCAGGCCCGCGAAAAGGCCGCCGGCGGCAAGGCCATCGGCACCACCGGCCGTGGCATCGGCCCGGCCTATGAAGACAAGGTGGCACGTCGCGGCATCCGCATCGCCGACCTGCACTACCCGGAACAGCTGGCCGAAAAGCTCAAGGCCGCGCTGGATTACCACAACTTCGTGCTGACCCAGTACCTGGGTGTGGACCCGGTCGACTTCGAGACCACCTACCAGGAAGCGCTGGCTTTCGGTGAGTACGTCGAGCCGATGAAGTCCGACGTTGCCGGCATCTGCCATGACCTGCGCAAGCAGGGCAAGCGCGTGCTGTTTGAAGGTGCGCAGGGCGCCCTGCTGGACATCGACCACGGCACCTACCCGTACGTGACCAGCTCCAACACCACCGTGGGCGGCGCACTGGCCGGCACCGGCGTCGGCGCGCAGGACATTGATTACGTGCTGGGTATCGCCAAGGCCTACGCCACCCGCGTCGGCGGCGGCCCGTTCCCGACCGAGCTGGACAACGATGTCGGCCAGGGCATCCGTGACCGCGGTGCCGAGTACGGTGCCTCCACCGGCCGCCCGCGTCGCTGCGGCTGGATGGACATCGTCGCCCTGAAGCGCGCCGTGGCCATCAACGGCATCTCCGGCCTGTGCATCACCAAGCTGGACGTGCTGGACGGCATGGAAAAGCTCAACGTGTGCATTGCCTACGAATACCGTGGCAAGCGCACCGAGTACGCGCCGCTGGACGCCCAGGGCTGGGAAGAAATCACCCCGGTCTACCTGGAGTTCCCGGGCTGGAGCGAAAACACCCACGGCGTGACCGAATGGGACAAGCTGCCGCCGGCCGCACGCGCCTACCTGCGTTCGCTGGAAGAGCTGGCCGGTTGCCCGATCTCGATCGTCTCCACCGGCCCGGATCGTGACCACACCATGATCCTGCGCGATCCGTGGGCATGATCGGCTGCTGATCGCCGCTCGAGCGTGATCCAATCACGGTACTGACAAAACCCCGCTTCGGCGGGGTTTTGTCTTTCCGGCCTGTACCCAGGGCGCGCAAGGCGATGACGAGCGCGGGCGTGCAGTGCGCTCAGGGTGGCGCGCAGCAATCGCGTGGACGTTGGTGCGGGGCGCCATGGCAGTGGCCAGATGTCCCCGATACACGGGCCTGCGGCGCGCTTGTCATGGCTCAAATGACCTGGCTGCCTGTCTTGATCTGGTACCAGGGGGAGCCCGGGACTTCTGGCACGCGCAAAGATTGCCGCTTGACATACATTGGGCGGTCAACTGTGTCAGGAAGCTGCTGATGATCCTTCGTACGTGTGTCCTTTCCACCGCCATTGCGGCCTCCTTGATGGGCATCAGCCCGTCCAGCGTCGCCGGTTCCACCCCGGCGCGTGCCGAGCAGTCGGCCAATCCGCTGATTGGCGCCTGGAACACCCCCGACGGCGTGCCGCCGTATGACCGCATCAAGCCGGAGCACTACGAGCCGGCGTTCGACCTGGCCATCAGCGCTGCACGCGAACAGAACCAGCGCATCGCCAATGATCCGGCCGCGCCCACCTTTGAAAACACCATCGAGGCGATGGAGCGTTCCGGCCGCGAGCTGTCGCGCGTTGCCAGCACCTTCTTCACCGTGGCTTCGGCCGATGCCACCGCCGCCAACCAGGCCGTGCAGAAGGCCATCGCTCCGAAGCTGGCCCGCCTGTCCAACGAAACCATGCTCAACCAGGCGCTGTTCCAGCGCGTGGATGCGCTGTACAGCAAGCGCGCCGAGCTGGGCTTGAATGCCGAGCAGGCCCGCCTGCTGGAACAGACCCACAAGCGTTTCGTGCGCGCCGGTGCCGCGTTGTCGGCCGACGCCCGCACCCGCGTTGCCGCCATCAACGAAGAAATGGCCAACCTCGGCGTGCAGTTCGGCCAGAAGCTGCTGGCCGACCAGAAGGCCAATGACGTGTTCCTGAGCGCGGCCGAAGTGGAAGGCCTGCCGGCCGACCAGACCAGCGCGGCGGCTGCCGCGGCGACCGCTGCCGGCCAGGCCGGCCAGTACCTGTTCCCGGCCACCCGTTCGGCCGCCGAACCGTTTTTGACCGCTGCGCCCAACCGTGCCGCACGCGAGAAGATCTGGCGCGCCTTCAGCTTCCGCGGCGACAACGCCAATGCCAACAACACCAGCGCCGAAATCAAGCGCCTGGTCGAGCTGCGCATCGAGCGCGCCAAGCTGATGGGCGCGGCCACCCACGCCGATTTCGTCCTTTCCGATGCCATGGCCAAGACCCCGGCAGCGGCGATGGACCTGCTGATGGGCGTCTACACCCCGGCCCTGGTGCGTGCCAACGAAGAGCTGGCCGACATCCAGGCCCTGGCGGCCAAGGACGGCATCACCGACGTGCAGCCGTGGGACTGGCGCTATTACGCCGAGCAGGTGCGCAGCCAGCGCTTCGCACTGGACGAGGCGCAGGTCAAGCAGTACATGCCGCTGGACGGCATCGTCGAGGCGATGTTCGAAACCACCCAGAAGCTGTTCGGCCTGACCGCGCACGAGCGCACCGACATCCCGGTCTACGCTGACGGCGTGCGCGTGTTCGAGATCCGCGAGGCCGACGGACGCAAGGTCGGCCTGTTCTACGCCGACTGGTTTGCCCGTCCGACCAAGCGTCCCGGCGCCTGGATGAACAGCATCCGCGTGCCCAACGGCCTGCTCGGTGAGACCCCGATCGTGGTCAACAACCAGAACATCACCCCGCCGGCTGCCGGTGAGCGTGCGCTGATCTCGCTGGACGAGGCGCAGACCCTGTTCCACGAATTCGGCCATGGCCTGCACGGCATGCTGTCCAAGGCGTATTTCCCGAGCCTGTCGGGCACGGCAGTGGCACGTGACTTCGTCGAGTTCCCGTCGCAGGTCTACGAACACTGGATCACCGAGCCGACCATCCTGCAGGCCCATGCCCGCAACGCGGCCGGCGAGCCGATGCCCAAGGCCATGCTGGAGTCGCTGCTCAACGCGCAGACCTTCAACCAGGGTTTTTCGACCATCCAGCAGCTGTCCTCGGCCATCCTGGACATGCGCCTGCACCAGCTGACCGAACTGCCGGCCGACTTTGATGCCGGCAAGTGGGAGACCGAGCAGCTGCGTGAGCTGGGTGTGCCCGAGCAGATCGGCATGCGCCACCGCCTGCCGCACTTCAGCCACATCTTCGATGGCGGCTACTCGGCCAGCTACTACGCCTACACCTGGGCCGAAGCGATGGATGCCGATGGCTTTGATGCGTTCAAGGAAACCGGCAACGTGTTCGACCCGGAGCTGGCGGCCAAGCTGCGCCGTGAGGTGTACGAGGTCGGCAACACCCGCGACCCGGCCGAGAGCTACAAGGCCTTCCGCGGCCGTATGCCCAGCGCCGATGCGCTGCTGCGCAACCGCGGCCTGAAGTAATCGGTACTCAGGTGCAGTAAGCAAGGAGGCGGCCCGGGAAACCGGGTCGCCTTTTTTCTGCAATCCGGACGCCGGCACGCTTGCCGGCAATCCGGCTCTGCTTGCGGTTCGCCGCTCAGGCCCTGGCGATGGTTGGACACAAGCCGATTACGTGCGGGCCTTGCCGGTGGCGTGGTCGGCCATGGCTGTAACTGTGCTGTGTATCACACGCTGTTAATATTTACGTAATTTGTCCTCATGTGGATGCGTTGTGCTCAGGCTTGATGGCGTGGGTGGCCGGGGAGCTGCCCTGTCGGCGTGCATGGTGGTGTGGCTGCTGGCGGGAATCGCGCCGGCACGGGCGTTGGTGCCTGACCGCCCGATCCGCCAGTACACCCATGTCTGGTATGAAAACCAGTTGCCGCAGGGCACTGTGTTGTCCATTGCCGAGCAGGGCAACGGAGCAGTCTGGCTGGCCACCTATGGCGGCCTGGTGCGCCACAGCGGGGACGGCTTTGACACGGTCGACCAGCGTGTGGCGCCCGCGCTGAAGAGCTCGGCCATCACCGCGGTGGCGGCCGATGGCCAGCACGGACTGTGGGTGGGTACCCTCAATGGCGGCCTGTACCGTTACGGCGACGGCCAGCTCACCCCGGTGGCGCTGCCCGGTGATGCCGGCAGTGTGTTCGGCATCGTCACCGACAGCGAGGGGGCGCTGTGGCTGACCACCAACCTGGGCGTGATGCGCATGCGCAACGGCCATGTGCAGCTGCTTGGCAACGCCGATGGTTTCCCACCGCGCGGTTTCTACCGTGCGCTGGTCGCTGATCCTGCCGGTGGGGTGTGGATCGCCGCCGACGGGGTCGGGGTGGTGCACTGGCAACGCGGCAAGGCGCGCCTGTACAGCCTGGACCACGGCCTGCCCAGCGAGGCGGTGTACAGCCTGTCGGTCGCCCCGTCCGGGGTGGTCTGGGTCGGCACCCAGAATGGTCCTGCATACTTTGCCAATGGCCGTTTCCAGCGTTTACCGGCGCTGGCAGCGCTGGATGACAAGCGCATCTACACCCTGTACGCCGATCGCGCCGGCACGGTGTGGTTCGCGCCGCTGGGCATGGGCCTGTGCCGCCTGGTCGGCAAGGCGCTGGAATGCGACAACACGCTGCCGGGCATGGGCGGTGAGACCGTGCGGGCCATGCTGGAAGACCGCGAAGGCAACTTCTGGATCGGCACCACCTCCTCGGGCTTGCAGCGGTTGAGCCAGTCCAAGTTGATCAGCCTGCTGGTGCCGGGCCCGTCCAACGCGGTGCGTGCGGTGCACCAGGTGCCCGGTGGCCCGTTGTGGGTCGGCACCGATGGGGGCGGCCTGGCCCGTTACCAGGCACCGGGCATGGTGCTGGACGAGGCAATGAACCGCCAGCTGCCCAGCCTGCTGGTGCGCTCGATCCTGTCCGATGCACAGGGCCGGTTGTGGGTCGCCGGCACCGAAGGCGTGACCCGTTTCGATGCGCAGGGCCGCGCCCGCACCTTCGGCCTGGCCGATGGCATGCCCGGCACCATCGTGTTCGCCTTTGCCCCGGCCCGCGCCGGTGGCATGTGGGCCGGCACCCTGCAGGGCGTGGCACGCATCGACGGCGAGCAGGTGCAGGTGCTGGAGGCCACCCGTGGCGATGACACCCGCGCCCTGTACGAGGATGGCGAGGGGCGGTTGTGGATTGGCCAGCGCAGTGGCCTGCGCTGCTACTACCGTGGTGTGCTGGACACCTGCGGGACCGATGGCCTCCCCGGTACCAGCGTGTTCGCCTTCCTGCCCGGCCGTGATGGCGAGCTGTGGCTGGGCACCAGCGTGGGCATCACACGGGTGCACAAGGGCAAGGTGAGCAATTTCACCCAGAACGCCGGTTTCTACGGCGATGCGGTGTTTGCGCTGTTCGATGATGGCCTGGGCAATTTGTGGTTCAGTTCCAACCGCGGCATCGGCCGCATCCCGCGTGCCGGCCTGCTGGCATTGGCATCGGGCAGCGGCAGCTCGGTGGCGCCGCACTGGTACGGTCTGGTCGACGGCATGCTCAGTGCCCAGGGCAATGGCGCTTCGCAGACGCCGGCCGCACGCAGTGACGATGGACGCCTGTGGTTCGGTACGGCCAAGGGCGTGGTGGTGGTGGATCCGGCGCATATCCAGGGCAATGCGCGGATTCCGCCGGTGGCCATCGAGCGGATGATCGTGGATGGCCAGGAAGTGCCCCTGCAGGCGGTGGACAGGCTGGGCCCGGCAGTGGAGCGGCTGGAGTTCCATTTTGCGGCGATGAGCTACGTGGCCCCGGCCGCGGTGAAGTACCGCTACCGGCTGGAAGGTTTTGATCGTCAATGGCGCGAGGCCGGCAACAACCGCAAGGCGTACTACACCAATGTGCCGCCGGGCAGGTATGTGTTCCGGGTGCTGGCCAGCAACAATGACGGGGTCTGGAACGAGCAGGGGGCAGGGCTTTCCTTCAGCCTGCTGCCGCAGTGGTACCAGACCTGGTGGATGCGCGGGCTGATGCTGCTGGCCGGCGTCGGCCTGCTCGCCGGTGGCGTCTGGCTGCGCCTGCGTCGCGGCCAGCAGCGCGAGCGTCTGCTCACCGAAGAGGTCGGCCGGCGCACCGAGGCGTTGCACCTGGCCAATGCCCAGCTGGAGCGTCTGGCCAGCCAGGATGCGCTGACCGGCATTGCCAACCGCCGTGCCTTCACCAGCGCCTTGCTGCAGGCCTGGCAGGACCAGGCAGACCAGGACGGGCTGCTGTCGGTGTTGCTGGTCGATGTGGATGACTTCAAGGCCTACAACGACAACCACGGCCACCTGGCCGGTGATGCCGCGCTGGCCCGGGTGGCGGCGGTGCTGGATGCCCAGGTCGATGGCGCGGGCTGTGTGGTGGCGCGCTACGGCGGCGAGGAATTTGCCCTGTTGCTGCCCGGTAGCGACGGTGCCGCGGCCCTGGCGCTTGCCGGCCGCGCGGTGGCCGCTGTACAGCAGTGCCAGTTGCCGCACCGTGCATCGCGGGTTGCCAGCGTGGTCACGATCAGTGTCGGCGTGGCCTGTGCCCGGCCGGCCGCCGGGGGCAGCCCCGAGGACGTGCTGCATGCGGCCGACAAGGCGCTGTACCGGGCCAAGGACGCCGGCCGCAACCAGGCCGTGGCACAGGACTGAGCCTGCCCGCCATCACGCCGGCCCGGCCTTGCGCTCACGGCGTGAATTGGCCGCTTCCGGTGCGCAGGCAATTGGGCGATGCTTGCCGGCAGCCAGGGGGAGCCGGGGATGACGCAGAAAAAACGCACACAACAAGCGCGCCGGGTGCCGGCGCCGGCCGTCGCGCCGATGGACTGGTCACTGATTCCGGTGGCCGATGGCAGCGACGATTCGCTGGTGCTGCAGTTCGTGCAGCGGGTGCGGCGCGAGCCGGCGCTGCTGTTCACCACGGCCTACCTGTTGCTGTCCATGCTCGGGCTGTGGTGCAGCTACTGGTTCTATCGTGGTTTCCGGCTGCCCGTGCTCGATTACCTGCAGGCCAGTGATTTCCTGGTGGCCGGGGTGCGTGACCCGGTCTACGCCTTGGTGCTGCTGGTCGGGGTGGCCATCGTGCTGCTGGTCAGCTGGCCGGAAACCCTGCGCCTGCGCAACCCGGCCCGGGTGAGGGGGCTGTGCGCGCGGCACCGGGGCTGGCGTCTGCTGTTTACCCCGTCGGCCTTGACCAGCTGGCAGTCCACCGGCCTGCGTCCGCTGACTGCGATGGTGGCCGCTGTCGGGCTGACGATGGTGGCCGGCTCGGCGCTCTACGTGAGCTCGCGTGCCCAGGCCATCCGCCAGGACGATGCCGGCAACCCGGTGCTGGTCCAGTTCAGTGGCCAGGCTTCCACGGCGCTGCGCCCGGCCCGTCTGCTGGGCACCAGCAGTGCCTTCGTGTTCCTGTGGTGGCCGGACCAGCAACGCGCCGAAGCCGTGCCCATCGCCACCATCGCGCGTCTGCAGGCGCCCTCGCTGCGTTCCGAGACCCCCGTGGCGCCGGCAGGCCCGGCCCGCCCGGTGCAGGTTGCGCCGGGCAAGGCGGCTTCCGTACCGGCTGCGCGCCATCCAGGTGCGGCCTTGCCCGTGCCTGCACAGGGCGTGCCCGCAGACGGCCCGGTGAAAGACGAGGTTGGCCAGCCGCAACCCTGATGCCACGCCGGCGCGCTTGATCGGCCTTGAGCCCAGCCTGCCCGCAGCTTGCCCAGTGTGCCGGTTGATGGTGTTCATGGCGCCGGCGGCAGCGTGTTGCGGCATCCTGTGCCGATGCCGACCTTGATTTCCAATACACCCGCCTTGAGCCGACGCAGCGTGTTGCAGCAGGCCTGGCCGATCATTCTGGCAAGCGCCTCGGTGCCTTTGCTGGGCATGGTCGACAGTGCGGTGATCGGCCATTACGGCACTACCCATGAGCTGGCGGCGCTGGCCCTGGGGGCGTTGTTCTTCAACTTCGTCTACTGGGGTTTCGGCTTCCTGCGCATGGCCACCACCGGTTTTGTTGCCCGCGCCAGCGGTGCCGGCGACCGCCGCCAGCTGGTTGCCGCGATCGTGCGCCCGTTGCTGCTGGGCCTGGGCATCGGCGTGCTGTTGTGCCTGCTGCAATGGCCACTTGCTCGCGCATTCCATGTCCTGATGGGCGCCGGCCCGCAGGTTCTGGCCGGCAGCCAGGACTATGTGCTGGCACGTATCTGGGGTGCCCCGGCAGCGTTGGCCTTGTACGCGCTGTGCGGTGCCTTGATCGGCCAGGGGCGCAGCCGGGCGCTGCTGGCGGTGCAGGTGCTGCTCAACGGCAGCAATGCACTGCTGGACATCACCCTGGCCGGCTGCTTGGGAATGGGCGTGTACGGCATTGGCCTGGGGACGGCGCTGGCCGAGTGGGGCAGTTGCCTGTTCGCGCTGTGGCTGGTGTGGCGTTGCCCGCGCCTTGGCCTGGCCGGTACGGCGTCATCGGCCGCCGCGGTGTGGCGCGAGCTGTTTGCCGACCGCGCGGCCTGGCGGCAGATGTGGGTGGCCAATGGCGACCTGCTGGTGCGTACCCTGTGCCTGCTGGCCGGGTTTGCCTGGTTTGCGCGCCTGGGTGGGCAGCTCGGCGCGGCGACCCTGGCTGCCAACCACCTGTTGCTGCAATTGGTGGCCTTCAGTGCTTTTTTCCTGGATGGCTTTGCGCACGTGGCCGAGGCCCGGGTCGGTGCTGCCCTGGGCGGCAATGACCGCGCCGGCCTGCGTCGTATCGTGCGCCTGACCAGCGAGCTGGCCCTGCTGTCGGCGCTGCTGTTGTCGGCCATGCTGTGGCTGGGTGGTGCGCCGGTGCTGGGCCTGTTGACCTCCCTGGCCGAGGTGCTGGCGCAGGCCCAGGCACAGTTGCCGTGGGTGGCGCTGTATGTGCTGCTGTCGGTGGCGGCTTTCCAGCTGGACGGCCTGTGCATCGGGGCGATGGCCACCGCGGCCATGCGCCGTGCCGCGCTGTGTTCCCTGCTGCTGTTCGTGCCGGTGGCCTGGCTGGGTCAGCGCTATGCCGGCAACCACGGCCTGTGGGCGGCGATGCTGCTGTTCGTGGTCGCCCGTGCGGTGTTCCTGTGGCCGGCCTGGCGGGTGTTGCAGCGGGCATGAGCGGCAGGCGGGGGCGGTCGCAGCGATGGCCTGGGCCTGCCGTGTATCGGCCCAATTGCGCCAGGCTGGATTCATTGTGCTGAATTCGGCTTTAATGAAAATGTAAGAAATCAAGACGTGCCCGCCTGCAGGCCCGATCATGGGCGGCCGTTGTGCCTGCATGGTCTTGTCTGCAGCACTTGCGGTGCAGCGCATGTGCGGATGTGGATCGGCTGGGAGTCATCGCCACACCTGTATCCGTGCTCACGCTTTTTGCTGATTTCACTACAATTGCATCGCCCGTCGTTTCCGCCACCCTTGCTGCAGGCTGTCCCCATGCGCATTGATCCTGCCGAAGTCGAAGCCCTGTTTGATGCCATTCCCAGCGTGCTGTTCTTCGCCAAGGACGTGGACGGGCGCTACACCCACGTCAACCAGACCATGCTGCGCCGGTTGGGTGTGCGTTCGCGTGGCGAGGTGATCGGCAAGCGTGCCGACGAGGTCTACCCGGCCGGCTTGAGCGCGGCCTATGTCGAGCAGGACGCGCGCGTGCTGGCCGGCGAGGTCATCGAGAACGTGATGGAGTTGCACCTGTTCGCCAATCGGCAACCGGGCTGGTGCCTGAGTTGCAAGCGGCCGATCGTGATGGACGGGCAGATTGTCGGGCTGATCGGCATCTCCCGCGACCTGGGCCAGCGTGGCGGGCTGGAAGGCGAATATGAGCCGCTGCGCCTGGCCCTGGATTACCTCAACACCCATTACGGCCAGAATGTGCGCATGCAGACCCTGCTGGACATCACCGGGTTCTCGCTGTCCAAGCTGGAGCGCAGTTTCCGCAAGGTGTTCCAGATGACCCCGCAGCAGGTGCTGACCCGCCTGCGTATCCAGATGGCCATGCACCTGCTGCATGGCCCGGACAGCGTGGCCACCATCGGCCAGGCCTGCGGTTTTTCCGACCAGAGCGCCTTCACCCGCAAGTTCAAGGCCGAGACCGGCATGGCCCCACGGCAGTACCGTCTGCAGACCAATGCCCAGCGGGCCAAGCGCAATCTACTGTCTGCACAGGTGTGATGCCGGCCTGCCGGCGCTGGGCTGTATACGCGCAGTGAGAATTGGCCGGCCGTGGGCGGGCCACGCCATGCCACTTGTCGGTGGTAGTCGTTCCGCATTTTTCAGCGCATTCCCGGCACATCGGGTTGCCGCAGCTGCCACGCCCGCCGTTGCAGCAGGCGTGGCTGTAGCCCTGCATCGAGTCTTGCCGATGCAGGGTTTGATTCTGTATTTCAGTGCTTGGGCGGCACGTTGGCAATGCCGTGCAGCTGTTTCTCGACCAGGGTCAGGATGGCGGCAACCGTATTGCCGTAGGCACCGGCATTGCCGGCATCAAAGGCGGCCTGCCATTGCTGGCGGCCTTCCAGGTAGGCGTCGTTGACCGGCTGGCTGTCCACCGCCTGCAGGCCGCTGTGCTGCAGGGTGGGCAGGGTCACCGGCAGGTAGGCCATGTGGGTGAGCAGCACACCGGGCGTGCGCGGGTTGCGGATCTTGATGTCGTACAGGCTGATGTGGAAGATCTGCCCGCCCAGCGGGTGGGTGCTGATCTCGTTGATCTGCAGCAAGGGGCGTTCATCAGGCGTGCGCCCCTGGCAGCGCCAGCGTTGGCCAACCTGGTACTGGGAGGTGGTGTGGGCGTGAGCAGTCATCGTGGTAAACCATGGGCGGGTCACTCAGTATTCCACCCCGGGTTGGAACGGGCCTGACTTCAGTTGGCGGCAATCGCGTGCAAGGCCGGCCAGCAGTGATGCTGGCCGCAGCGTGGTCGGGGTGTCGGCGTGGCCTCGATCAGGGCAGGCGTCCCCTGTATGCGTAAACAACAAAGCCCCACATTGATGCGGGGCTTTGTCGTGTCAGCAAGCAGGTGCGGTCAGGGCATCAGCCCTGTTCGTCATCCTTGTAGGCATCCACCGGGATGCAGGCGCAGAACACGTTCTTGTCGCCGTGCACGTTGTCCACGCGGGCCACCGGCGGCCAGTACTTCTGCAGGCGCAGGCTTTCCAGCGGGAAGGCGGCCAGCTCGCGGCTGTAGTCATGCAGCCATTCGCTGCTGGAGACATGGGCAGCGGTGTGCGGGGCGTTCTTCAGCGGGTTGTCCACTGCGTCCAGCTTGCCGGCCTGGATGTCGGTGATCTCGGCGTGGATCTGGATCATCGCATCGCAGAAACGGTCCAGTTCGCCCTTGGGCTCGGATTCGGTCGGCTCGACCATCAGCGTGCCGGCCACCGGGAAGCTCAGGGTCGGGGCGTGGAAGCCGAAGTCGATCAGGCGCTTGGCCACGTCCTCGGCACCGATCCCGGTGAGCTTTTCCAGCGGACGCAGGTCCAGGATGCACTCGTGGGCAACCAGGCCGTTGCGGCCGGTGTACAGGGTCGGGAAGTACGGAGCCAGACGCTTGGCCACGTAGTTGGCATTGAGCAGGGCCACCTGGGTGGCGCGGCGCAGGCCGTTGCCGCCCATCATGGTGATGTACATCCAGCTGATCGGCAGGATCGAGGCCGAGCCGAAGTTGGCCGCGCTGACCATGCCCACCGGGCCGTTGTCACCCAGCTTGCCCGGCAGGAACGGGGCCAGGTGCGACTTCACCGCACACGGGCCGACGCCCGGGCCACCACCGCCGTGCGGGATGCAGAAGGTCTTGTGCAGGTTCAGGTGGGAGACGTCCGAACCCCAGGCACCCGGGCCGGCCAGGCCGACCAGGGCGTTCATGTTGGCGCCGTCGGTATACACCTGGCCGCCATGGGCGTGGATGATCTGGCAGATCTCCACCACGTCCTCTTCGAACACGCCGTGGGTGGAGGGGTAGGTCATCATGATCGCGGCCAGGTTGGCCGAATGCTTTTCGGCCTGGGCGCGGATGTCGGCGATGTCGATGTTGCCGTTGGCATCGCACTTGGTCACCACCACCTTCATGCCGGCCATCTGGGCCGAGGCCGGGTTGGTGCCGTGGGCCGATTCGGGGATCAGGCAGATGTTGCGGTGCCCTTCGCCACGGCTGGCGTGGTAGGCGGCGATGGCCAGCAGGCCGGCGTATTCGCCCTGCGCGCCGGAGTTGGGTTGCAGGCTGACCGCGTCATAGCCGGTGCACTTGACCAGCATGGCTTCCAGGCCGTCGATCAGCTCCTGGTAACCGGTGGTCTGCTCGGCCGGGGCCAGCGGATGGATGCGGCTGAACTCCGGCCAGGTGATCGGAATCATCTCGGCGGTGGCGTTGAGCTTCATGGTGCACGAACCCAGCGGGATCATCGTGCGGTCCATCGCCAGGTCCTTGTCGGCCAGCGAACGCAGGTAGCGCAGCAGCTCGTGCTCGGAGTGGTAGGTGTTGAACACCGGGTGGTCCAGGTAGCTGCTGGTGCGCAGCAGGCCGGCCGGCAGGGCATTGGCGGTGGCTGCATCGAGCGCGGTGATGTCGCAAGCCGCGCCGAACAGGCCAGCCAGGGTGACCACATCGGCGCGGGTGGCGGTTTCATCCAGGCTGATGCTCAAGCTGCTGCCATCGATATGGCGCAGGTTGATGCCGGCAGCCACCGACTTGGCGTGGATGGCAGCGGCATCGACACCGGTGATGTGCAGGGTGTCGAAGAAGTCATTGCCCACCGACACACCGGCATTGCGCAGGGCAGCGGCGAGGATGGCGGCATAGCGGTGGGTGCGCAGGGCGATGCGCTTCAGCCCCGTGGGGCCGTGGTAGACGGCGTACATCGAGGCCATCACCGCCAGCAGCACCTGGGCGGTGCAGATGTTGGAGGTGGCCTTCTCGCGGCGGATGTGCTGCTCGCGGGTCTGCAGGGTCAGGCGGTAGGCGGGGTTGCCGTGGCTGTCGATCGACACGCCGATCAAGCGGCCCGGCATCGAGCGCTTGTAGGCATCGCGGCAGGCCATGAAGCCGGCATGCGGGCCGCCGAAACCGAACGGCACGCCGAAACGCTGGCTGTTGCCGATGGCGATGTCGGCGCCGAACTCACCCGGTGCGCGAAGCAAGGTCAGGGCCAGCAGGTCGGTGGCCACGGCCACCAGGCCCTGACGGGCGTGCACGGCTTCCACCAGGGCGGCGTGGTCTTCGACCTTGCCGTAGGTGTCCGGGTACTGCAGCAGCACGCCGAAGCTGTCCGTTTCCAGCGCCTGGGCCGGGGTGCCCAGCACCAGCTCGATCTCCAGCGGCTTGGCGCGGGTCTTGAGCAGCTCCAGGGTCTGCGGGTGCACCGCATCGTGCACGAAGAACACGTTGGACTTGCTCTTGGCCGAACGCTTGGCCAGAGTCATCGCTTCGGCCGCGGCGGTGGCTTCGTCCAGCAGCGAGGCATTGGCAATCTCCATGCCGCACAGCTGGGCGACCATGGTCTGGAAGTTGATCAGCGCTTCCATGCGGCCCTGGGAGATTTCCGCCTGGTAGGGGGTGTAGGCGGTGTACCAGGCCGGGTTTTCCAGGATGTTGCGGGCAATGACGTTGGGGGTGTGGGTGCCGTAGTAGCCCTGGCCGATGAAGCTGCGCAGCACCTGGTTCTTGCTGGCCACGGCGCGGATCCTGGCCAGTGCGTCGACCTCGGTCATCGCATCGGGCAGGTCCAGGGCATCGGCGGCCTTGATGGTGGCCGGCACGATGGCGTCGGTCAGGGCTTCCAGCGAGGAGTGGCCGACGACGGCGAGCATCTGCTCGATCTCGCGTTCATCCGGGCCGATATGGCGCTCGATGAAGGCACCGGCGTGTTCAAGGTCAAGCAGCGACGGGGTGTTCTGGGACATGGTCAAGGATCCAGGCAACTCAGCAGGGCAGGGTCTGGCCACAGCTGC
>NZ_LDJM01000037.1 GCF_001431485.1 Stenotrophomonas ginsengisoli
ACCACCGTCACCGGCGTGGAGATGTTCCGCAAGCTGCTGGACCAGGGCCAGGCAGGCGACAACGCCGGTCTGCTGCTGCGCGGCACCAAGCGTGACGACGTCGAGCGCGGCCAGGTTCTGGCCAAGCCGGGTTCGATCAAGCCGCACACCGAGTTCGTGTCCGAAGTCTACGTTCTGTCCAAGGACGAGGGCGGCCGTCACACCCCGTTCTTCAAGGGCTACCGTCCGCAGTTCTACTTCCGTACCACCGACATCACCGGCGCCATCGAGCTGCCGGAAGGTGTGGAAATGGTGATGCCGGGTGACAACGTCAAGATGACCGTCACCCTGATCAACCCGGTGGCAATGGACGAAGGCCTGCGCTTCGCCATCCGCGAAGGCGGTCGTACCGTCGGCGCCGGCGTGGTTGCCCAGATCACCAAGTAAGTACTTGGTAAAAACATCAAGGTGGCAGTTCTGCTGTCACCCTTGATGTGCAAGAGGTGGTGCCGGGCTCCGTCCCGGCCCACATCCCGCCCAGGCGGGGGTTGTAAACGCATCAAGCGCATACGCCAGTAGCTCAATTGGCAGAGCAGCGGTCTCCAAAACCGCAGGTTGGGGGTTCGAGTCCCTCCTGGCGTGCCACTTGCGACTCACATCCGGTGGCTCCGTCGCCACCCACACAGTCAAGAGTCGGATGAACAGCAAGATCGAGCACGACAATGCCGCCACTGGTGGCGATATCGCTAAATACGTAGCGGCCGGCGCTTTGCTGGTCGCAGGCCTGTTTTTCTGGTTCTGGTTTTCTGCTCCTGAACATGCTGCCCAGCTGGGCGCGTGGTCCTCGCAGATCCGTGGACTGGCAGTCATCATCGGCCTGCTGGCTGGTGGCGCGGTCTTCATGCTGACCGCCCTGGGTCGTTCGACCAAGGAATTCCTTTCCGAATCCCGTTTCGAGCTGCGCAAGGTCGTTTGGCCGACGCGTCAGGAAGCGATCCGCATGACCTGGGTCGTGGTCGTGGTCGTGATTGTCCTGAGTCTGCTGCTGGGCGGGTTCGATTTCATCATCCAGAAGCTCACCCAGTGGATTTTGGGGCGTTGAGGAAAACACAATGAAGCGTTGGTACGTCGTTCACGCCTACTCGGGTTTTGAAAAGTCTGTTGCCCAGGCACTGCGTGACCGCATTGCGCGTGAGGCGATGGAAGAGCGTTTCGGTGAAGTGCTGGTCCCCACTGAAGAAGTGGTGGAAATGCGTGCTGGCCAGAAGCGTCGTTCCGAGCGCAAGTTCTTCCCGGGTTACGTGCTGGTCCAGATCGAGACCCACGAGGAAGCCGGTATTCCGCGCATCGACAACGAAAGCTGGCACCTGGTCAAGGAGACCCCGCGGGTGCTGGGCTTCATCGGCGGCACCGCCGATCGTCCGCTGCCGATCCGTGACGAAGAGGCCGCCACCATCTTGGATCGTGTCCAGGAAGGTGTGGAGAAGCCGCGTCCGAAGGTGCTGTTCGAGCCGGGTCAGATGGTGCGTGTCATCGATGGCCCGTTCAACGACTTCAACGGCGTGGTGGAAGAGGTCAATTACGAAAAGAGCCGTCTGCGCGTGGCTGTGCTGATCTTCGGTCGTTCGACCCCGGTCGAGCTGGAGTTCGGTCAGATCGAGAAGCAGTCCTGAGCCATTGTTCGGCTGTTGTTGTGGATTGATCTGAAAAAGTTGTTATACTTGGCGGCTTACCCCATTTTGGGGTGCTTGCTGAGCCGAGAGGTCGCCGCAAGGCGGCCTTTCCTGTATGCAAGACGCGATGCCGGGACGCGCGTGATTCCCGGCCCGATGGGGAGCCTGTGTCGTAAGGCGTCAGCACCCGGAGAATAATCATGGCTAAGAAAGTAATTGGCTACATCAAGCTGCAGGTAAAGGCCGGTCAGGCTAACCCGTCGCCGCCGGTTGGTCCGGCCCTGGGTCAGCGCGGTCTGAACATCATGGAGTTCTGCAAGGCATTCAATGCTGCAACCTCCAAGCTGGAGCCGGGTCTGCCGACCCCGGTGATCATCACCGCCTACTCCGACCGTACCTTCACCTTCATCACCAAGAGCACCCCGGCTACCGTGCTGCTCAAGAAGGCTGCAGGCATCACCTCCGGCTCGAAGAAGCCGAACACCGACAAGGTGGGCAAGGTGACCCGTGCACAGCTGGAAGATATCGTCAAGGCCAAGCAGCCGGATCTGACCGCTGCTGACCTGGACGCCGGCGTGCGTACGATCGCGGGCTCGGCCCGTTCCATGGGCTTGGTGGTAGAGGGTTAATCGACATGGCACAGACCAAGCGTGAGAAGGCCATCAAGGCCGCTATCGTCCCGGGCAAGGCTTACGGCTTTGACGAGGCGATCGAAATCCTGAAGAACACCGCCCGCGCCAAGTTCGTCGAGTCCATCGACGTGGCCGTGCGCCTGGGCGTTGACGCTCGCAAGTCCGACCAGCAGGTTCGCGGTTCCACCGTGCTGCCGGCCGGTACCGGCAAGACCGTCCGCGTCGCTGTGTTCGCACCGGCCGGTGCCAAGGCTGATGAAGCCCTGGCCGCTGGCGCCGATGCCGTGGGCATGGAAGACCTGGCCGAGAAGATGCAGGCCGGCGATCTGAACTACGACGTGGTCATTGCTACCCCGGACGCCATGCGCGTTGTCGGTAAGCTGGGCACCGTGCTGGGCCCGCGCGGCCTGATGCCGAACCCGAAGGTCGGTACCGTTTCGCCGAACCCGGCTGAAGCTGTCAAGAACGCCAAGGGTGGCCAGGTGCGTTACCGCACCGACAAGGCCGGCATCATCCACAGCACCATCGGCAAGATCGACTTCACCGGCGAAGACCTGAAGTCGAACCTGACCGCTCTGCTGCTGGACCTGATCAAGGCCAAGCCGGCTACCTCCAAGGGTACCTACCTGCAGAAGGTGTCGGTCAGCTCGACCATGGGCGGCGGCATCACCGTCGACCAGTCGACCCTGAACCTGAAGTAATTGCTTGATGGCCGTGGCGGCGTCCTGCGCCGCCGCGGCCCCTTTTGAAGGCAACTGGCTGACCCGCTCGCGGTGATGCCGGTAGCCGTCAAAGACCGCAGGCGCGGTGCCGGTCCGCCGGCATGGCTTAATCGACCACCTGGTCACCCTGCGTAGATGGTGTCGCCCTTCTGGAGTTTTTCTGGTTTTGCCGATCTGGGCTTGCCCGGGTCAGCTGCACCACTCCAGGTCCGGAACGACCACCAACGGAACATCGTTTGATGTTCCCGGCGTCCAGGATGGATGCTGTCTTGGACCGCACACGGCAGGAGCCGTAAGCGGAGTTTCACTAGGAGGAGTGCAATGGCTCTCAATCTGTCCCAGAAGCAAGAAGTAGTCGCCGAACTGGCAGACGTCGCCGCCAAGGCTCACTCCTTGATCGCCGCCGAATACGCTGGCACCACGGTCGCTCAGATGACCGCGATGCGCAAGCAGGCTCGTGAAACCGGTGTTTTCTTGAAGGTTGTCAAGAACACCCTGGCTGCACGCGCTGTTGAAGGCACCGAGTTCGCCGTGGCACAGGACCAGATGACTGGTCCGCTGCTGTACGCGTTCTCGATGGAGGAGCCCGGCGCTGCCGGTCGCCTGATCAAGGAAGCTGCCAAGGGCAACGACAAGCTGAAGGCGAAGGTCGTGGCAATCGGCGGGGAACTGTTCCCGGCCAGCCACGTTGAAGTGTTGGCATCGCTGCCGACTCGCGATCAGGCCCTGGCCATGCTGGCCCGCGTCCTGGCCGAGCCGGTCACCATGTTCGCACGCGCCGTCAAGGCTGTTGGCGAGAAGCAGGGCGGTGGCGAAGCAGCTGCCGAGCCGGCTGCCGAAGCCGAAACCGCTTAAGTTTCGACGTCCACGTCTGGGTTCCCCACCGGAACCTGAAATCCAGAATTCAATTCAAAGGTATTTAAAATGTCCCTTACCAACGAGCAGATCGTCGAAGCCATCGCCGAGAAGTCCCTGATGGAAGTGATGGAGCTGGTCAAGGCCATCGAAGAGAAGTTCGGCGTTTCCGCCGCCGCTCCGGTTGCCGTTGCCGCTGCCGGCCCGGCTGCTGCTGTTGAAGAGCAGACCGAATTCACCGTCACCCTGAAGACCGCTGGCGAGAAGAAGGTTGAAGTCATCAAGGCTGTCCGCGCCATCACCGGCCTGGGCCTGAAGGAAGCCAAGGACCTGGCAGAAGCCGGTGGCGTCCTGAAGGAAGGCGCTTCGAAGGACGAAGCCGAGAAGATGAAGAAGGACCTGGAAGCTGCTGGCGCGACTGTCGAAGTCAAGTAAGCACTCCATTGCGTCGCTATCGATTTATCGCAGCGATGCAGCCAAGGCTGGGGGCGTAAGCCCCCGGCCTTTGGTCGTTTCAAGCGGCAGTACGCTGCCGTGGCATGAAAAAGCCCAACGCGGGCTGCAGTCCTGGACCTGATGATCGGCAGCCTTCGGCGCCGGGCAGGGCAGTGAAGCAGACGAGTTGGCAGTTGCAAGCAGCTACAGAAGGCGTGCTGGTGCCGGCAATACCAGCGGCTTGGAACTGACAATTTCTAGCAAGTTCCCTTACGGGCCGTGGACGCACGACCCGCTCATTCAAGGTGAGACCCAATGACGTCATATTCGTTCACCGAAAAAAAGCGTATCCGCAAGGATTTCGGTAAGCAGCGTTCGATTCTGGAAGTGCCGTTCCTGCTGGCCATCCAGGTCGATTCGTACCGTGAATTCCTGCAGGAAGACCTGGAGCCGACCAAGCGTCGCGACATCGGCCTGCACGCTGCCCTGAAGTCGGTGTTCCCGATTTCCAGCTACAGCGGCAACGCCGCCCTGGAGTACGTCGGCTACAAGCTCGGCGACCCGGTGTTTGACGAGCGCGAGTGCCGTCAGCGCGGCATGAGCTACGGCGCGCCGCTGCGCGTCACCGTGCGCCTGGTCATCTACGACAAGGAGTCCTCGACCAAGGCGATCAAGTACGTCAAGGAACAGGAAGTCTATCTGGGCGAAATCCCGCTGATGACCGACAACGGTACGTTCATTGTGAACGGCACCGAGCGCGTCATCGTGTCCCAGCTGCACCGCAGCCCGGGCGTGTTCTTCGACCACGACCGCGGCAAGACCCACAGCTCGGGCAAGCTGCTGTACAGCGCCCGCATCATTCCTTACCGCGGTTCCTGGCTGGACTTCGAGTTCGACCCGAAGGATGCCCTGTACACCCGTATCGACCGTCGCCGCAAGCTGCCGGTGTCCATCCTGCTGCGCGCCCTGGGCTACAGCAACGAAGAGATGCTGGCCGAGTTCTTCGACGTCAACACCTTCCACATCGATCCGAGCGAAGGCGTGCAGCTGGAGCTGGTGCCGGAACGTCTGCGTGGCGAAACCCTGAACTTCGACCTGGCCGATGGTGACAAGGTCATCGTCGAGGCAGGCAAGCGCATCACCGCCCGCCACATCCGTCAGCTGGAACAGTCGGGCATCGCTGCCCTGGCCGTGCCGGACGAATATCTGGTCGGCCGCATCCTGTCCCACGACGTGATCGATGCCAACACCGGCGAGCTGCTGGCCCAGGCCAATGACGAGATCACCGACGACCAGCTGCAGGCCTTCCGCAAGGCCGGCGTGGATTCGGTCGGCACCCTGTGGGTGAACGATCTGGACCGTGGCCCGTACCTGTCCAACACCCTGCGCATCGACAACACCAAGACCCAGCTGGAAGCCTTGGTGGAAATCTACCGCATGATGCGTCCGGGCGAGCCGCCGACCAAGGATGCCGCGCAGAACCTGTTCCACAACCTGTTCTTCACCTTCGAGCGCTACGACCTGTCCACGGTCGGCCGCATGAAGTTCAACCGCCGTGTCGGCCGCAAGGAAGTCACCGGCGAAGCCGTGCTGTACGACAAGAAGTACTACGGCGAGCGCAATGACGAGGAATCCAAGCGCCTGGTCGCCACCCATGGCGAGACCTCGGACATCCTGGACGTGATCAAGGTCCTGACCGAGATCCGCAACGGCCGTGGTGTGGTTGACGATATCGACCACCTGGGCAACCGCCGCGTGCGTTCGGTCGGCGAAATGGCCGAGAACGTGTTCCGCGTCGGCCTGGTGCGCGTGGAGCGTGCGGTCAAGGAACGCCTGTCGATGGCAGAATCCGAAGGCCTGACCCCGCAGGAACTGATCAACGCCAAGCCGGTGGCTGCTGCAATCAAGGAATTCTTCGGTTCCTCGCAGCTGTCCCAGTTCATGGACCAGAACAACCCGCTGTCGGAAGTCACCCACAAGCGTCGCGTCTCGGCCCTGGGCCCGGGCGGTCTGACCCGTGAGCGCGCCGGCTTCGAAGTGCGCGACGTGCACCCGACCCATTACGGCCGCGTCTGCACCATCGAAACCCCGGAAGGCCCGAACATCGGCCTGATCAACTCGCTGGCCGTGTTTGCCCGCACCAACCAGTATGGCTTCCTGGAAACGCCGTACCGCAAGGTCGTGGACGGCAAGGTGAGCGACGAGGTCGAGTACCTGTCGGCCATTGAGGAAAACGAGTACGTCATCGCACAGGCCAACGCGCTGCTGGACAACAACAGCATGCTGACCGAAACCTTCGTGCCGTGCCGTTACCAGGGTGAGTCGCTGCTCAAGCCGCCGCATGAAGTGCACTTCATGGACGTCTCGCCGATGCAGACCGTATCGGTTGCAGCGGCACTGGTTCCGTTCCTGGAACACGATGACGCCAACCGCGCATTGATGGGCGCCAACATGCAGCGTCAGGCCGTGCCGACCCTGCGTGCGCAGAAGCCGCTGGTGGGTACCGGTATCGAACGTGCCGTGGCCCGTGACTCCGGTGTGACCGTCAACGCCCGCCGTGGTGGTGTGATCGAGCAGATCGATGCCGCCCGTATCGTGGTCAAGGTCAACGAGGAAGAGATCGTTGGCGATACCGATGCCGGCGTGGATATCTACCCGCTGATCAAGTACACCCGTTCCAACCAGAACACCTGCATCAACCAGCGTCCGCTGGTGAACGTGGGCAACGTCATCGCCCGCGGCGACGTGCTGGCTGACGGTCCGTCCACCGACATCGGCGAACTGGCCCTGGGCCAGAACATGCTGATCGCGTTCATGCCGTGGAACGGCTACAACTTCGAAGACTCCATCCTGCTGTCCGAGCGTGTGGTCGAACAGGATCGTTACACCACGATCCACATCGAAGAGCTGACCTGCGTTGCGCGTGACACCAAGCTGGGGCCGGAAGAAATCTCTGCCGACATCCCGAACGTGTCCGAGCAGGCCCTGAACCGTCTGGACGAATCCGGCGTGGTCTACATCGGTGCCGAAGTGCGCGCCGGTGACATCATGGTCGGCAAGGTCACCCCGAAGGGCGAAAGCCAGCTGACCCCGGAAGAGAAGCTGCTGCGCGCGATCTTCGGCGAGAAGGCTTCGGACGTGAAGGACAGCTCGCTGCGCGTGCCGCCGGGCATGGACGGCACCGTCATCGACGTGCAGGTCTTCACCCGCGACGGTATCGAGAAGGACAAGCGCGCCCGTCAGATCGAAGAATCTGAAATCAAGCGCGTCAAGAAGGACTTCGACGACCAGTTCCGCATCCTGGAAGGCGCCATCTACGCCCGTCTGCGCGGCGTGATCGTTGGCCGCGTTGCCAACGGTGGCCCGGGCCTGAAGAAGGGCGACAGCATCACCGACGCCTACCTGGACGGCCTGAAGAAGGCTGACTGGTTCATGCTGCGCATGAAGGACGACGACGCTGCCGAAGCGATCGAACGCGCCCAGATGCAGATCCAGATGCACGAGAAGGAATTCGAAGCCCGCTTTGCGGACAAGCGTTCCAAGATCACCCAGGGCGATGATCTGGCTCCGGGCGTGCTGAAGATGGTCAAGGTGTTCCTGGCCGTGAAGCGCCGCATCCAGCCGGGCGACAAGATGGCAGGCCGCCACGGCAACAAGGGTGTGGTCTCCAACGTGGTGCCGGTCGAGGACATGCCGTACATGGCCGACGGCAACACCGTGGACATCTGCTTGAACCCGCTGGGCGTGCCGTCGCGTATGAACATCGGCCAGATTCTGGAAGTGCACCTTGGCTGGGCCGCAAAGGGCCTGGGCAAGCGCATCCAGAAGATGATGGACGAAAAGCGCGCTGTGCTTGAACTGCGTGAGTTCCTGGGCAAGGTCTACAACCACGATGCGGCCAACGCCGGCAACCGTGTGGACCTGGATCAGTTCTCCGACGAGGAGCTGCTGAACCTGGCCAAGAACCTGACCGACGGCGTGCCGATGGCCACCCCGGTGTTCGACGGTGCCTACGAGGACGAAATCCGTCAGATGCTGGAACTGGCGTATCCGGATGAAGATCCGGAAACCGGTCTGCTCGGCTTCAATGCTTCCAAGACCCAGATGCAGCTGTATGACGGCCGCACCGGTGAGGCATTCGACCGCAAGACCACCGTCGGTTACATGCACTACCTGAAGCTGCACCACCTGGTCGACGACAAGATGCACGCCCGTTCGACCGGTCCGTACTCCCTGGTGACCCAGCAGCCGCTGGGTGGCAAGGCGCAGTTCGGCGGCCAGCGCTTCGGTGAAATGGAAGTCTGGGCACTGGAAGCCTACGGCGCGGCCTACACCCTGCAGGAAATGCTGACGGTGAAGTCCGATGACGTGCAGGGCCGTAACCAGATGTACAAGAACATCGTCGACGGTGAGCACGAAATGGTTGCCGGCATGCCGGAATCGTTCAACGTGCTGGTCAAGGAAATCCGCTCGCTGGGTATCAACATCGAGCTGGAAGAGCACTGAGCAGGTGGGCGCGGGGAGTGATCCTCCCCGCGCCACCAAAAGTGACCCCCAAGCCCCATCGATACGAATTCCTCCTTCTGGAGAAAACCAATGAAAGACCTGCTCAACCTCTTCAACCAGCAGCGCCAGACGCTGGACTTTGACGCGATCAAGATTGGCCTGGCTTCGCCGGAACTGATCCGCTCCTGGTCCTACGGCGAAGTGAAGAAGCCGGAAACCATCAACTACCGCACCTTCAAGCCGGAGCGTGACGGTCTGTTCTGCGCCGCCATCTTTGGCCCGGTGAAGGACTACGAGTGCCTGTGCGGCAAGTACAAGCGCATGAAGCACCGCGGTGTCGTGTGCGAAAAGTGCGGCACCGAAGTGACCCTGGCCAAGGTGCGCCGCGAGCGCATGGGCCATATCGACCTGGCATCGCCGGTCGCCCACATCTGGTTCCTGAAGTCGCTGCCCAGCCGCATCGGCCTGATGCTGGACATGACCCTGCGCGACATCGAGCGCGTGCTGTACTTCGAAGCCTACGTGGTGACCGAGCCGGGTCTGACCACCCTGGACCGTCGTCAGCTGCTGACCGAAGAGCAGTACATCCAGGCCCGTCAGGAGCACGGTGATGACTTCGACGCCGCCATGGGCGCCGAGGCCGTGTTCGACCTGCTGCGCACCATCGACCTGCAGTCGGAAATGATCCGCCTGAAGGAAGAGATCGCTTCCACCGGTTCGGAAACCAAGCTGAAGCGTCTGACCAAGCGCATCAAGCTGGTCGAAGCCTTCCTGGAATCGGGCAACCGTCCGGAGTGGATGGTGATGACCGTGCTGCCGGTGCTGCCGCCGGACCTGCGTCCGCTGGTGCCGCTGGACGGTGGCCGCTTTGCGACCTCCGACCTGAACGACCTGTACCGCCGCGTCATCAACCGCAACAACCGTCTGCGCCGCCTGCTGGAGCTCAACGCTCCGGACATCATCGTGCGCAACGAAAAGCGCATGCTGCAGGAATCGGTTGACGCCCTGCTGGACAACGGCCGTCGCGGCCGTGCCATCACCGGCACCAACAAGCGCCCGCTCAAGTCGCTGGCCGACATGATCAAGGGCAAGCAGGGTCGCTTCCGTCAGAACCTGCTGGGCAAGCGCGTCGACTACTCGGGTCGTTCGGTGATCACCGTCGGTCCGTACCTGAAGCTGCACCAGTGCGGCCTGCCGAAGAAGATGGCGCTGGAGCTGTTCAAGCCGTTCGTCTTCGCCAAGCTGCAGCGCCGTGGCCTGGCCACCACCATCAAGGCCGCCAAGAAGCTGGTCGAGCGCGAAGAAGGCGAAGTCTGGGACATCCTGGAAGAAGTCATCCGCGAGCATCCGGTGCTGCTGAACCGTGCGCCGACCCTGCACCGTCTGGGCATCCAGGCGTTCGAGCCGCTGTTGATCGAAGGCAAGGCCATCCAGCTGCATCCGCTGGTGTGTACTGCATTCAACGCCGACTTCGACGGTGACCAGATGGCCGTCCACGTGCCGCTCTCGCTGGAAGCCCAGCTGGAAGCGCGTGCGCTGATGATGTCCACCAACAACATCCTGTCGCCGGCCAACGGCGAGCCGATCATCGTGCCGTCGCAGGACGTGGTGTTGGGCCTGTACTATCTCAGCCGTGCCCTGATCAACAAGAAGGGCGAAGGCATGGTGTTTGCCAACACCAACGAAGTGAAGCGCGCCTACGACAACCGCGTGGTCGAGCTGCATGCCAAGGTCAAGGTGCGCATCACCGAGACCGTGCGTGACGAAGATGGCAACAAGACCAAGCAGACCTCCATTGTCGACACCACCGTCGGTCGTGCGCTGCTGAGCGAAATCATGCCCGAAGGCCTGCCTTTCGAGCTGTGCAACACCGAGATGAGCAAGAAGAACATCTCGCGCCTGATCAACCAGTCCTACCGTCGTCTGGGCTTGAAGGACACCGTGGTGTTCGCCGACAAGCTGATGTACACCGGTTACGCCTACGCAACCCGCGCCGGCGTCTCCATCGGTATCGACGACATGCTGATCCCGGATGAGAAGAAGGGCATCCTGGGCGAAGCCGAGCAGGAAGTGGTCGAGATCCAGGAGCAGTACCAGTCCGGTCTGGTCACCGCTGGCGAGCGCTACAACAAGGTCGTGGACATCTGGTCGCGCACCAACGAGCGCATTGCCAAGGCGATGATGGAAACCATCGGTACCGAGAAGGTCGAGGACGCCGAAGGCAAGCTGGTCGACCAGAAGTCGATGAACTCGCTGTACATCATGGCCGACTCCGGTGCACGTGGTAGCCAGGCCCAGATCCGTCAGCTGGCCGGTATGCGTGGCCTGATGGCTCGCCCGGACGGCTCGATCATCGAAACCCCGATCAAGGCGAACTTCCGCGAAGGCCTGAACGTGCAGGAGTACTTCAACTCCACCCACGGTGCCCGTAAGGGTCTGGCCGATACCGCGCTGAAGACCGCCAACTCCGGTTACCTGACCCGTCGTCTGGTCGACGTGGCCCAGGACGTGGTGATCACCGAAGTGGACTGCGGCACCGTCGAAGGTCTGATCATGACCCCGATCGTGGAAGGCGGCGACGTGGTCGAGCCGTTGAAGGACCGCGTGCTGGGTCGTGTCGTGGCCGAGGATGTGTTCCTGCCGGGCAACGACGAAGATCCGATCGTCACCCGCAACACCCTGCTCGATGAAGCCTGGGTGCAGACCCTGGAAGACGCCGGCGTGCAGACCATCAAGGTCCGTTCGACCATCACCTGTGAGTCGGCCTTCGGCGTGTGCTCGCACTGCTATGGTCGCGACCTGGCCCGCGGTCACATCGTCAACATCGGCGAAGCGGTCGGCGTCATCGCCGCCCAGTCCATCGGTGAGCCGGGTACCCAGCTGACCATGCGCACCTTCCACATCGGTGGTGCCGCATCGCGTGCCGCTGCGGTGGACAACATCACCATCAAGACCACCGGCTCGGTCAAGTTCAACAACCTCAAGTTCGTTGAACAGGCCAGCGGCAACCTGGTGGCGGTGTCGCGTTCGGGCGAAATCTCGGTGCTCGACCCGCACGGTCGTGAGCGCGAGCGCTACAAGCTGCCCTACGGTGCCACCATCAATGCCAAGGACGGTGCCGAGGTCAAGGCTGGCCAGACCGTGGTCAACTGGGATCCGCACAACCACCCGATCGTGTCGGAAGTGGCCGGTTTTGTGCGCTTCATCGACTTCGTTGACGGCATCACCGTGATCGAGAAGACCGATGAACTGACCGGTCTGGCATCGCGTGAAATCACCGATCCCAAGCGTCGTGGCTCGCAGGGCAAGGATCTGCGTCCGCTGGTGCGCATCGTCGATGGCAAGGGCAATGACCTGACCATTCCGGGCACCGACATGCCGGCCCAGTACCTGCTGCCGCCGCGTTCGGTGGTCAACCTGCAGGACGGTGCCCCGGTGGGCGTGGGCGACGTGGTTGCCAAGATCCCGCAGGAAGCCTCCAAGACCCGCGACATCACCGGTGGTCTGCCGCGCGTGGCCGACTTGTTCGAAGCCCGTCGTCCGAAGGACCCGGCCATCCTGGCCGAGCGTTCGGGTGTGATCAGCTTCGGCAAGGACACCAAGGGCAAGCAGCGCCTGATCATCAAGGATGCTGACGGTGGCGAGCACGAAGAGCTGATTCCGAAGTACCGTCAGGTCATCGTGTTCGAAGGTGAACACGTGGGTCGCGGCGAAACCATCGTGGACGGCGAGCCGAGCCCGCAGGACATCCTGCGCCTGAAGGGTGTGGAAGAGCTGGCCCGTTACCTGGTCAAGGAAATCCAGGACGTGTACCGCCTGCAGGGCGTGAAGATCAACGACAAGCACATTGAAGTGATCTCGCGCCAGATGCTGCGCAAGGTGGAAATCACCGACGCCGGCAACAGCAACTTCCTGGCCGGTGAGCAGACCGAGCGTCAGCGCGTGGTCGAGACCAATGCCAAGCTGATCGCCCGTGGCGAGCTGCCGGTGCAGTTCGATCCGGTCCTGCTGGGCATCACCAAGGCATCGCTGGCCACCGAGTCGTTCATCTCGGCAGCCTCGTTCCAGGAAACCACCCGCGTGCTGACCGAAGCGGCCGTTCGCGGCACCTCGGACAACCTGCGTGGCCTGAAGGAAAACGTGATCGTCGGTCGTCTGATCCCGGCCGGTACCGGTCTGGCCTACCACAGCGCCCGCCGCAAGGCCGGCGGTCTGACCGAGTCGGAAATCCAGACCCTGTCTGGCGTTCAGCCGGCAGCCGAAGAAGTGGTTGCCGCGGTGGAGCCGGTCCAGGTCGAGGCCGATCAGGCCCCGGCAGGCGAAGAGTAAGACTGGCCGGCCCTTTGCGGGGCCGGTCCGCTGTTGCTGACCAGGATGGGCCGATGGCCTGTCCTGGCCAGGAGTGGCAAGCGGGGCAGGGCACGGCGACAAGACGTCGGTTGACGTGGCTTTGCCAGACCCGGTACAATTTTCCGTCTTGGTGGGTCAAAAATCGACCTGCCTTCATTCTTAACGCACAGGCCCTTGTGGCCTCAATCAGAAGAAACCACTGATGGCGACGATTAACCAGCTGGTCCGCAAGCCGCGGCAGGCGACCACTTACAAGAGTGCCTCCCCGGCACTGGACAACTGCCCGCAGCGCCGTGGCGTTTGCACGCGCGTTTACACCACCACCCCGAAGAAGCCGAACTCGGCACTGCGTAAGGTCGCCAAGGTTCGCCTGACCAACCAGGAAGAGGTCATCAGCTACATCGGCGGTGAAGGCCACAATCTGCAGGAGCACTCCGTGGTCCTGATCCGTGGCGGCCGAGTCAAGGATCTGCCGGGTGTGCGTTACCACACCGTGCGCGGTTCGCTCGATGCCGCCGGCGTCGCCAAGCGTCGCCAGGCTCGTTCCAAGTACGGCGCAAAGCGTCCGAAGGCCTAAGGAATAGATCATGTCCCGTAAAGGTAATACCCCGCAGCGTTCGGTCCTGCCGGATCCGAAGCACAAGAGCGAAACCATCGCCCGTTTCATCAACATGGTCATGCTGAGCGGCAAGAAGTCCGTCGCCGAGAAGATCGTGTACGGCGCCATGGATGTCATCGGCGAAAAGAACCCGAACGCCATCGAGCTGGTGCAGAAGGCTCTGGACAACGTGGCTCCGAACGTCGAAGTCAAGTCGCGTCGCGTCGGCGGTGCCACCTACCAGGTGCCGGTCGAAGTGCGCGCCTCGCGCAAGATGGCCCTGTCCATGCGTTGGCTGATCGACTCGGCCCGCAAGCGTGGTGAAACCACCATGCCGAAGAAGCTGGCTGCTGAACTGCTGGATGCCTCGGAAAACCGTGGCGGCGCCATCAAGAAGCGCGAAGAAACGCACCGCATGGCGGAAGCGAACAAGGCCTTCGCACACTACCGCTGGTGATTGTTGCGGCCCCGCTGTGGCGGGGCCGTCACCCTTCGGGGTGTCCCAGTGTGAGGCGCGTCCAGCGCGCCCGTTAATCCGAAGGCCGCCGCAAGGCGGCGTTCGGCCATCCGAAATCCTGTAAATCTGAGAGGCTCCCGTGGCCCGTACCACTCCTATCGAGCGTTACCGTAACTTCGGCATCATGGCCCACATCGATGCCGGCAAGACCACCACGTCCGAGCGCATCCTGTTCTACACCGGCAAGAGCCACAAGCTGGGTGAAGTGCATGACGGCGCCGCCACCATGGACTGGATGGAGCAGGAGCAGGAGCGTGGCATCACGATCCAGTCCGCTGCGACCACCGCGTTCTGGAAGGGCATGGACAAGTCCCTGCCGGAGCACCGCTTCAACGTCATCGACACCCCCGGGCACGTTGACTTCACCATCGAAGTGGAGCGCTCGTTGCGCGTGCTCGACGGTGCCGTGTTCGTGCTGTGCGCCGTCGGTGGCGTGCAGCCGCAGTCGGAAACCGTGTGGCGCCAGGCCAACAAGTACCAGGTCCCGCGCATCGCGTTCGTCAACAAGATGGACCGTACCGGTGCCAACTTCTTCAAGGTCCGTGACCAGCTGAAGGCCAAGCTCGGCGCCGTGCCGGTTCCGATGCAGATTCCGATCGGTGCCGAAGACAACTTCAAGGGTGTGGTTGACCTGCTGAAGATGAAGGCCATCGAATGGGATGACGCTACCCAGGGCATGACCTTCAAGTACGTCGACATGCCGGCCGAGTTGGTGGAGCAGGCTGAAGAAGCCCGCACCTTCATGATCGAGACTGCTGCCGAAGCGTCCGAAGAGCTGATGGAAAAGTACCTGGGCGGCGAAGAGCTGGCCGAGGCCGAAATCATCAGCGCCCTGCGTACCCGTACCCTGGCGACCGAAATTGTCCCGATGTTCTGTGGCTCGGCCTTCAAGAACAAGGGCGTGCAGGCGATGCTGGACGGCGTGATCCAGCTGCTGCCGTCGCCGGTCGATGTGCCGGACATGAAGGGCGTGGACGTCGATGACGAAACCAAGGAGCTGACCCGCAAGTCCGACGACAAGGCTCCGTTCTCGTCGCTGGCCTTCAAGATCATCACCGACCCGTTCGTCGGTTCGCTGACCTTCTTCCGCGTCTACTCCGGCGTCCTGAACGCTGGCGACCAGGTGCTGAACTCGGTCAAGAACAAGAAGGAACGTATCGGCCGCGTGCTGCAGATGCACTCCAACAACCGCGAAGAAATCAAGGAAGTGTTGGCTGGTGACATCGCCGCGGCTGTGGGCCTGAAGGACACCACCACCGGTGACACCCTGTGTGCCATCGATGCTCCGATCGTGCTCGAGCGCATGACCTTCCCGGAGCCGGTGATCTCGATGGCTGTCGAGCCGAAGACCAAGTCCGACCAGGAAAAAATGGGTCTGGCACTGGGCCGTCTGGCTCAGGAAGATCCGTCGTTCCGCGTCAAGACCGACGAAGAGTCTGGCCAGACCATCATCTCGGGCATGGGCGAACTGCACCTGGACATCATCGTTGACCGCCTGAAGCGCGAGTTCAACGTGGAAGCCAACGTTGGCAAGCCGCAGGTGGCTTACCGCGAAACCATCCAGATGGCAGACGTCAAGTCGGATTACAAGCACGCCAAGCAGTCCGGTGGTAAGGGTCAGTACGGTCACGTCGTGATCGAAATGTCCCCGATCACCGACGCAGACCGTGCCGATCCGAAGATCGCTCCGCTGATCAAGGACGATTTCCTGTTCCTGAACGAAATCACCGGTGGTGTCATTCCGAAGGAATTCATTCCGTCGGTTGAAAAGGGCCTGCGCGAAACCATCACCTCCGGCCCGCTGGCTGGCTTCCCGGTGGTGGACGTCAAGGTCAAGCTGGTGTTCGGTTCTTACCACGACGTCGACTCCTCGGAAATGGCGTTCAAGCTGGCCTCCTCGATGGCCTTCAAGCAGGGCTTTGCCAAGGCCAAGCCGGTTCTGCTGGAGCCGATCATGAAGGTCGAAATCGTCACTCCGGAGGAATACCAGGGTGATGTCATGGGCGACGTGAGCCGTCGTCGCGGCGTTCTGCAGGGTTCGGGCACCACCGGTGACGGCTCGGCCAGCATCATCAATGCGATGATTCCGCTGGGCGAAATGTTCGGTTACGCCACCGCTCTGCGTTCGCAGACCCAGGGTCGTGCGACCTTCACCATGGAGTTCGACCACTACGAGCCGGCTCCGAACAACATCGCCGACACCGTGATCAAGAAGGGCTGAGCGTAAGCTCAGCTCCTTTATCCCAACTTTTTTCTTTCGCTTACTTGAAGGTATACAAACATGGCCAAGGGCAAGTTTGAACGCACCAAGCCGCACGTGAACGTCGGCACCATCGGTCACGTCGATCACGGCAAGACCACCCTGACTGCTGCGCTGACCAAGATCGGCGCCGAGCGCTTCGGCGGCGAGTTCAAGGACTACTCCTCGATCGACGCGGCTCCGGAAGAAAAGGCTCGCGGTATCACCATTTCGACCGCCCACGTCGAATACGAATCCGA
>NZ_LDJM01000038.1 GCF_001431485.1 Stenotrophomonas ginsengisoli
GAAGGAATGAGTGAGCAGCAACGAGGAGCGAGGAGCGAGGAGCGAGGAAAGAGTGCGTAGCAACGAGGAACGAGTGAAGCGGCCACCCACCACCACTCGTTGCTCTTTCCTCTCCACTCGTTGCTCTTTCCTCCCCACTCGTTGCTCGTTTCTCCCCACTCGTTGCTCGTTTCTCCCCACTCGTTGCTCGTTTCTCCCCACTCGTTGCTCGTTTCTCTCCACTCGTTGCTCGTTTCTCCCCACTCGTTGCTCGTTTCTCTCCACTCGTTGCTCTTTCCTCTCCACTCGTTCCTAGTTTCTCGTCTCAAAGCGTGATCGGCTGGCTCAGGGTGGTCCATTCCGGCGGGGTCGGCCAGGCCGGTTCCTGGTTGCCTTCCAGCACCCGGCGCAGGTCGCGCACGTCGATCTGCGGGGCCAGGGCATGGACCAGGTCCAGGGCGTAGTCACGCAGGACCCGGTCACGCGGCAGTACCGCCCAGGCCACGCAGTCGGCCACCTGCGGCGGCGCGCCCCAGGCACGCAGGTCCTGGTCGCTGGCCGAGACCGCCATCTCCGCCAGCAGGCCCACTCCCAGCCCGGCGCGCACATAGGTCTTGATCAGGTCGGCATCCAGCGCGGTCAGGGCCAGGTCCGGCTCCAGCCCGGCGGCGGCGAAGGCACGCTGCAGCGAGGAGCCCGGGCGGGTCGAGGATTCGTAGGAAATCAGTGGAAAACCGGCCAGCTCGGCCAGGCTCGGCGCACTGCCCGGGCGGTCCAGCGCATGCCCGCGCGGCACCAGCACCAGCCGCCGCCAGCGGTACAGCGGCACCGCCAACCCGGCCGCTGGCGGCTCGCCGGTGGTGCTGACCACGGCGATATCGGCATCGCCCTGGCTGAACAGGCTCAAGGCATCGGCTTCGGCCGCCTGCTGCAGGTGCACGCTGACCTGCGGGTAGCGGCTCTTGACCTGGGCCACCGCCGGCGGCAGCACGAAGCGGGCCTGGGTATGGGTGGTGGTCAGCACCAGCTGGCCCTGGCTTTCACGCCGCTGGTTGGCGGCATAGGTGCGGATGTTGTTGGCCTCGGCCAGGACCAGACGGGCCCGGGCAATCACCTGCTCACCAGCCGGGGTCACCGCATCCAGGCTGCGGCCACGGCGTACGAACAGCAAAAACCCCAGCTCGTCCTCCAGCTGCTTGAGCTGTTTGGACAACCCGGGCTGGGTGGCATGCACCCGGCTGGCGGCCAGGGTGATGTTGAGTTCGGCATCGGCGATGGCGACCAGATAACGCAGCTGGGTCAGAGTCATGACGAAACGGCATGGCAACGAGGGGGGAAACCGACTGTAGACCAGATGCCGTGACATCCTTATAACCGGATGGAATAAAAGATTGGCATAAGGCCATTTCCCCCGGCCATAAGCCCGGGCGTAGCGTGACCACAACGCTCACCTGCCCGCCCCCGGTCCATGCGCACACTGGCGCACCCGGCGCGCAGCTTCACGGAGACCCCATGGCCATCTACGACTCCATCCTGGACACCATCGGCAAGACCCCGGTGGTCAAGCTCAACCGCATCGCCCCGGCCCATGTCAGCCTGTATGCCAAGGTCGAGTCCTTCAACCCGGCCGGCTCGGTCAAGGACCGCCTGGCCCTGGCGATCATTCTGGACGCGGAAAAGCGCGGCCTGATCAAGCCCGGCGACACCATCGTGGAGGCCACCAGCGGCAATACCGGCGTGGCCCTGGCCATGGTCTGCGCCGCGCGTGGCTACAAGTTCGTGGCCACCATGGTGGAAACCTTCTCGGTGGAACGGCGCAAGCTGATGCGCGCCTATGGCGCCAAGGTGATCCTGACCCCGGCCGCCGAACGCGGCACCGGCATGGTGCGCAAGGCGCGCGAGCTGGCCGAGGAACACGGCTGGTTTCTGGCCAGCCAGTTTGCCAACCCGGCCAATCCGGCCTTCCACCGCCAGACCACCGCTGCGGAAATCCTCAGCGACTTCGCCGGCAAGCCGCTGGATTACTTCGTCTCCGGCTGGGGCACCGGCGGCACCCTGACCGGGGTCGGCCAGATCCTGCGCGCGGCCCGCCCGGAAACCCGCATCATCGCCACCGAGCCGGCCGGTGCTGCCCTGCTCGCCGGCAAGGAATTCAGCCCGCACAAGATCCAGGGCTGGACCCCGGACTTCGTGCCCGAGGTGATCGACCGGCAGGTCTATCACGAGCTGCGCAGCATCAGCGACGATGCCGCGATCAGCACCTCGCGCCGGCTGGCCGCCGAGGAAGGCATCTTCGTCGGCATCAGTGCCGGCGCCACCATCGCCACCGCGCTGGAAGTGGCCAAGGACGCTCCGCAGGGCTCGGTCCTGCTGGCCATGCTGCCGGACACCGGAGAACGCTACTTCTCCACCCCGCTGTTTGCCGACATCAACGACGGTTCGGACGACGACTGGCTGGCCGGCCTGCCGTAACAATCAGCGAAAATAGAAACAATTGACCACAAAAGACCGCCGAAAGGCGGTCTTTTGCATTTGTCGCAGCTATTGAGAAAAGCATCACCCAGACTGCCCTGCGCCCTGCGCGCGATCACACGGAACTCATCGGCAGCAGCCTTAAATGACCCCTATGAACATCGAGATCTGGCAAGGCGACATCACCACCCTGGACGTCGACGCCATCGTCAACGCGGCCAATGCCAGCCTGCTTGGCGGCGGTGGGGTGGACGGCGCCATCCACCGTGCTGCCGGCCCCGGCCTGCTGGCCGAATGTACTGCCCTGGCCGAAGTACGCCGTGGTGTGCGTTGCCCCACCGGCGAAGTGCGCCTGACCGCCGGCCACCAACTCAGCGCCCGCCACATCATCCACACCGTGGGCCCGCGCTGGCTCGGCGGCAACCGTGACGAAGCCGCCCTGCTGGCCAACTGCTACTGGAAAAGCCTGCAGCTGGCCGAGCAGCTGGAGCTGGAATCGATCGCCTTCCCGGCCATCAGCTGCGGCGCCTACGGCTACCCGGTGCACCAGGCCGCACGCATCGCGGTGACCGAATGCGTGAGCTGGCAGCGCAGCCACCGCCTGCCGATCCGCATCATCCTCGGTGGCTACAACGCCAGCACCGTGCAGGCGCTGCAACAGGCCATGCGCGAACTCACCCCGCCCCCGCCTGTGGCCGGCAGCATACCGCCCACGATCCAGTTCCAGCCGTTGCAGGCAGGGTAAAAACAACAACGCCGGCTTGCGCCGGCGTTGCTGCATTACAGGGTGTGGTGATCAGCGATCAGCCTTCCCACTTGCCCTGGGCGGCCAGGCCGTTGGCCTTGGCGCGCTCGTACACGGTCTTCTGCGCAGCGGCGTAGTTGCCCGTCATGTCCTGGGCCCACAGCTTCAGTGCGGCCTGCTGCATGGCGCGGCCGTAGGAGAAGCTCAGCGGCCACGGCAGCTTGTCCAGCTGGTTCATGGCGTTGAGGTGGGCGGTGGACTGCTCGTCGGTCTGGCCGCCGGACAGGAACACGATGCCCGGCAGGATCGCCGGCACGGTGGACTTCAGGCACATCACGGTGGCTTCGGCCACTTCTTCCACGTCGACCTGCTCTTCGCAGTCCTTGCCCGGGATGACCATCGAGGCCTTCAGGATGGTGCCTTCCAGCACCACGTTCTGTGCGTACAGGGCATCAAACAGCGAGCGCAGGGTGGCTTCGGTGACTTCGTAGGAGGTCTCGATGTCGTGGTCGCCGTCCATGATCACTTCCGGCTCGACCATCGGCACCAGGCCACATTCCTGGCACAGGGCAGCGTAACGGGCCAGGGCGTGGGCGTTGGCATCGATGCAGGTGCCCGACGGCATGGACTCACCGATGTTGATCACGGCGCGCCACTTGGCAAAACGGGCACCCAGCTTGTAGTACTCCTTCAGGCGCTCGCGCAGGCCGTCCAGGCCTTCGGTGACCAGCTCGCCCGGGCAGCCGGCCAGCGGGTGGGCGCCCTTGTCGACCTTGATGCCCGGGATCATGCCGTTGTCGGCCATGAACTTGGCGAACGGCACGCCGTCCTTGGTCGACTGACGGATGGTCTCGTCAAACAGGATGGCGCCGGAGACGTACTCGTTGAGCTTCGGGGTGGTCAACAGCAGCTCGCGGTAGGCGCGGCGGTTTTCCTCGGTGTTTTCAATGCCGACGGCGGCAAAGCGCTTGGCAATGGTGGCGGAGGATTCGTCGATGGCGATGATGCCCTTACCCGGGGCGACCATTGCCTGTGCGGTTTCGGCCAGCTGTTCGATGCTCATGGAGTTTCTCGGAAGGCGGTGCGAAGGAAGCGGCGATTATAGCCGCCCCCGTCCGCCTTTTCCCTTCCGCCCTGGCACCATCATTCGGCGCTGTGCAGGTTCTCCAGCCCCACCGCCTGGCCGTCATCGCCGACCTGCAGCAGGCGCAGGGTATTGGTGGAGCCATGCACGGCCATGTTTTCGCCGCTGGTGAACACCACCCGGTCCCCGGCGGCCAGCCGCTGCAGCCTGGCCAGGTGGGCAATGGCCGCCCGCGCCGACTGCCGCGGGCTCAGCCCGCTGGTATCCAGATCCACCGGGAACACGTTGCGCATCAGGGCCATGCGCCGGCGCGAGGCGGCCGTGGCGGTGACTGCATAAATGGGCGCCTTGCCGTGGAAGCGCGACAGGTAACGGGCGGTGCCGCCGGATTCGGTCATCGCCACGATCGCGCGCACATCGATGTGCTCGGCCAGAAACATGGTGGCCATGGCGATGGCCTGGTCGGCCCGGCCCAGGCCGCGCTGGGCCTGCTCGAAATCGGTATCCATCTCGAACTGGCTTTCCGCCCCGCCGCAGATGCGGGCCATCGCCTCGACCGATTTCACCGGCCAGGCGCCGGCGGCGGTCTCGCCGGAGAGCATCACCGCATCGGTGCCGTCGAGCACGGCGTTGGCCACGTCCAGCACCTCGGCGCGGGTGGGCAGCGGCGAATCGACCATGGACTGCAACATCTGGGTGGCGGTGATCACCACCTTGTTCTGGGCCAGGGTGGCCTTGATGATCTTCTTCTGCAGGCCGGGCAGCTGGGCATCGCCGATTTCCACCCCCAGATCGCCACGGGCCACCATCACCACGTCGGAGGCGGCAATGATCTCCTCCAGGTTCTCCACCGCCTCGGTGCGCTCGATCTTGGACACCAGCGCAGCGTTGCTGCCGGCCGCCTGGGCCAGCGCGCGCGCATCGTGCATGTCCTGGGCATTGCGGCAGAAGGACACCGCGATGAAGTCCACGCCCAGGTCGGCCACATAGGCGATCAGCTCGGCATCGCGGGCGGTCAGCGCCCCCAGCGACAGGCCACCGCCCTGCTTGTTCAGGCCCTTGCGGTCGGACAGCACGCCGTCGTTGAGGACCCGGGTGATGATGCGTGCGCCCTGCACGTCCTCCACCTGCAGCTGCACCAGGCCGTCATCGAGCAGCAGCACATCGCCGGCCGCCACATCGCCGGGCAGGCCCAGATAGCTCACCGCCACCTGCTGGGCATCGCCCGGGCCGAGGTCGGGCTGCGCGACCAGGTCAAAACGCTGGCCCAGGACCAGGTTGACCTTGCCACCGGCAAAGCGTTCGATGCGGATCTTCGGCCCCGGTAGATCGGCCAGGATGCCGACATCGGCCCCCAGCTTGGCCGCCGCCGCGCGCACCACTGCGGCGCGGGCCGCCTGCTCGGACGGGTCGCCATGGCTGAAGTTCAAACGCACCGCATTGACCCCGGCGGCAATCAGCGCCTCGATCACGCCCGGGGCATCGGTGGCCGGGCCGAGGGTGGCAAGGATGCGGGTGCGGCGGGCAGTGCTGGTCATCGCGTACGACTCAAGGCCAAGGAACAGACCCTCACGCTAGCACGCGCACTGAAAACAACAACGTGCCCGGCTTGCGCTCAGTCGCAGGAAAACATGCCGGTATCACCGCCGTGCCGGGCCCGCCCGTGCTTCCTCACCGGCGCTCCATTGCCACCGCACGCCCGGCATGGAAGCGGAAACGGTAGGACAGACGGATCGCCAGCGGCGCCACTTGCGCGCGGCCATCGCTGCACTCGGCTTCTTCCTGCTGCCAGGTGCACATGCCGGCGCCGAAGAATTGCCACTGTGCCACCGCGGCCAACGCGGCATCGACAAACGGGGTGATGCCGGACTGGCTGGCGGCCACGCAATCGGGCACACCTTCAAGCAAGCGCGGTGAGTGCACCGCACCGTCTTCGCCGACCACAAACTCCACACAGACCGGCAGTTGCGCCGCCAACGCCGTGCCCCCGGCCGGATACGCGGGAAGTGGCTGCCGGTAAGGCAGCGCCATCACGAACCGTTGCTTGTCCTCCACCTCGGTACGCTCCGCGCCCTCGGGCAGGATCATTTCGTGTGCCACCCCGGTGCGCACGGCCTTGCCGGTACAGCCCACCAGCACCACACATACCACCGCCATCCCTACTGCCTGCAACCGCATCGGCACTGCCCTCCTGGCCAAGTAGTCGCCGGATGATCAGGCCTGCTCCTGATCCGGCCATGAAGCCTGACCCAGCGTTGACGGCGACACAAGCACGGCAATCACACCCTGCGCATGGCGCATGCAGACAACAAAAACGGGCAGACCCTGCGGCCTGCCCGTTGTGCGGCATGCCCCGTCCATGGTGGACGGGTATGTACTCAGCCGGCGCGGGCGGCCAGTGCGGCCACCGCCGGCAGGGTCTTGCCTTCCAGGAACTCGAGGAAGGCGCCACCACCGGTGGAGATGTAGCTGACCTCATTGGCGATGTCGTATTTGTCCACCGCGGCCAGGGTGTCGCCACCGCCGGCAATGGAGAACGCACTGGATGCCGCGATGGCGCGGGCCAGGGCCTCGGTGCCATGACCGAAGGCGTCAAATTCGAACACGCCCACCGGGCCATTCCAGACCACGGTGCCGGCCTTGGCGATCAGCGCGGCATAGGCGGCGGCGGTGTCCGGGCCGATGTCCAGGATCATGTCCTCGGCACCAACCTGGTCCACCGCCTTGACCGTGGCCGGGGCATCGGCGGCGAAGGCCGGGGCGACGACCACGTCAGTCGGCAGCGGGATGGCGGCGCCACGGGCCTGGGCATCGGCGACGATCTGGCGCGCAGTGTCCAGCAGGTCCATCTCCACCAGCGACTTGCCCACGCTGTGGCCGGCAGCGGCAATGAAGGTGTTGGCGATGCCACCGCCGACGATCAGCTGGTCCACCTTGCCCACCAGCGAGGACAGCAGCTCCAGCTTGGTCGAGACCTTGGAGCCGGCCACGATGGCCAACAGCGGGCGGGCCGGGTCGGCCAGGGCCTTGTCCAGGGCGTCCAGCTCGGCCATCAGCAGCGGCCCGCCGGCAGCAACCGGGGCAAAGCGGATCACGCCATGGGTGGAGGCCTGGGCGCGGTGGGCGGTGCCGAAGGCATCCATCACGAACACATCGCACAGGGCGGCGTACTTCTTGGACAGCGCCTCGTCGTCGGCCTTCTCGCCGACATTCATGCGGCAGTTTTCCAGCAGCACGACCTGGCCGGCGGCCACCTCGACGCCATCGACCCAGTCACGCAGCAACGGCACGTCCACGCCCAGCAGCTCGCTCAGGCGCTTGGCCACCGGGGCCAGCGAATCGGCCTGGCTCCACACCCCTTCCTTGGGACGGCCCAGGTGCGAGGTCACCATCACCGCCGCGCCCTTTTCCAGGGCCAGCTTGATGGTCGGCAGCGAGGCGCTGATGCGCTGCTCGGAAGTGATCTGCCCGGCCTCGTTGATCGGCACGTTCAGATCCTGGCGGATCAACACACGCTTGCCGGAAAGGTCGAGGTCAGTCATGCGGATGATGGACATGGCAGGATCTACTTCACGAAGGTGGGAAAGCGCCATTTTCGCCCGCGCCACCGCTGCGGGCAAACCTTGAGGAGCATCGCCATGTCCGTACGCCTGCCCCAACCCGAGCTGCATACCCCCCGCCTGCACCTGCGCGAGGTCAGGGGCGACGATGCGCTGGCCCTGTATGCCATCCATTCCGATGCGCAAGTGATGCGCTACTGGAGCTACCCGGCCTGGACCCAGCTGGCCCAGGCCCAGGCCAAGGTGGATGACATCGCCCGCCAGCGCCGCGAGCAGGACATCCTGGTCTGGGCCATTGCCGATGCCGACAGTGACCTGCTGATCGGCACCATTGCCGTGTTTGCCTGGAACAGCGAGCAGGGCCGGGCCGAGATCGGCTACAGCCTGCATCGCGATTGGCAGGGCCGCGGCCTGGCCAGCGAGGCGCTGCAACCGGTCATCGAGCACCTGTTCAATGAGCGCGGCCTGCGCCGGCTGGAAGCCGACATCGACCCGCGCAACCTGCCTTCCTGCCGGCTGGTGGAAAGATTCGGTTTCCAGCGCGAGGGCTTGCTGCGCCAGCGTTGGCAGCTCAATGGCGAGCTGTGTGACAGCGCCCTGTACGGCCTGCTGTGCCAGGACTTCCGCCCCGGCAGCTGATCGGCGCCGGGCGCCGGCAGCAAAACCTTTACGGTGCCGCTGGCATGCTCACTGCCGTCCCACATCCCGCACCACCCACAGCCCCCGGCGGAGAAACCATGAGCCTGCTGATCCGCGCCCGCAAACCCCTGACCTCGCCGTGGCCGGCGGCTGACCCCTTCCTGTTCTGTGCCTACCACCTGGATGCCTACCCGGCCAGCGATGGCGCCCAGGGCCTGCCGCCCGCCGCCCTGGCCGGCCGCGACCCCAACAGCGACTTCTCCCGCCGCGATGGCTTCAGCACCTACCACAGCCAGCCGATCCCGGGCTTTCCGGCCCATCCGCATCGCGGCTTCGAGACGGTGACCGTGGCCCGCAGCGGGCTGGTGGACCATTCCGACTCGCTCGGCGCCACCGCCCGCTATGGCCAGGGTGATGTGCAGTGGCTGACCGCCGGCGGCGGGGTGATGCATGCGGAGATGTTCCCGCTGGCCAATGCCGATGCCGACAACCCGCTGGACCTGTACCAGATCTGGCTCAACCTGCCGCCGGAAGACAAGATGGTGCCGGCCGCGTTCAAGATGCTGTGGGCACCGACCGTCCCCCATTACCGGTACAAGAACGCGCAAGGCGCCACTGCCACGGTGAGCATCATTGCCGGTGCCTACCTGCCGGTGGAACAGGGCCCGGAACTGGTGCCGCCCACGCCACCACCGTCCTCCTGGGCCGCCCGGCCCGATACCGACGTGGCGATCTGGCTGGTGGTCCTGGAACCCGGCGCCAGCATCACCCTGCCGGCCGCGCGCGATGTGCGCAGCCTGCGCACCCTGTACTTCCACTACGGCACGCAGATCCGTGTGGACGGCGAGCCCTCGCAGGGCCAGGAACTGTACGAAGTGGACGCCTCCAGTACGGTCGAACTGCACAACGACGGTGCCGACGAGGCCCGGGTGATGCTGATGCAGGGCGTGCCGATCCGTGCGCCGGTGTCAGCGATGGGCCCGTTCGTGATGAATACCGAACAGGAACTGTGGCAGGCCCGGGTCGACTTTGGCCGTACCCAGTTCGGCGGCTGGCCGTGGCCCGAACCCGGCCCGGTGCACCCGCTGGGCAAGGAGCGGTTTGCCCTGTACCCGGGCAGCAGCGAGGCGGAGTACCCACCGGCCAGCTGAGCCGCTACGCCGCTGCACTGCACATGGGATGGCGCGACCACCCCATGTGCCAACCGCAGCGGCGGTCAGGATGCGTCGCTATCGCGGTGCCGGCGCAGCAGGCTCAGGCCCATTGCGCCCACCAGCAGCGAACCGCCGAGCAATACCGCCCACAGCACCACGGTGGAACGGTCACGTTGCGGGCGCAGCGCCGCCTGACCGGCCAGCACCTGCTCATCGCCCAGGCGGGCAAGGCCCGGCTGCCAGTGGCTGCCGTGGCGCTGACGCATGACCTGCAGGGTGTCGGTGACCGGGGCGGCAGCCCGCTGCACCCGGCTGCTGCCGGCCGCCAGGCTGTACGGTGCCGGCCCCTGCAGCAGCCACAACAGCTGCTCGGGGCGGTAGCCCAGCATCAGCCGCGGCGCGGCGACAACCGCCCCGGACTCGGCCTGCAAGCGCCACTGGCGGTCACGCACGCCGGCCTGCAGCAATGGCTCGGCCACACTGTCGGTGCTGTCCAGCTGGTAAGACAGCCAAGGCCCGGCCCGCAGCTGCCAGGCCTGGCGCTCATCCTCGCGGCTGGCCAGGCGCCAGCGCACGGCGCTGTTGCCCTCCACCACCACCCGCACGGCACTGACCGGATAACGCCCGTCCAGCTCGAACAGCCAGCCATCGGGCGTGTGCGACTGCGCTGCCAGTTCGCGCCACTGCAGGTCGGCAGGCACGCTGGCGGCATCGGGCAACCGCGCCTGGATGGCGGTCAACGCGCTCAACTGGCCGCCGTCCAGCGGTTGCAGGCGCAGGTAACGGGCACCACCGGCCAGGGTCAACTGCATCTGCGCCAGCTGCCTGTCCCCCTGCTCCACCGCCACCAACTCGGCACGCGGCTGCAGCATGCGCCATTGGCGCAGGTCATCACTGCCCTCCACCTGCACGGCCAGTTGCAGCGCCGTGCTGGAACGATCCCAGTCCAGGCGGATCTGGCGTGCACCGTCGGCCAGGGCGCTGGCATCCACCAGCCAGCGCGTCGGCGTGGCCGACGCCGCTGGTGCCTGGATGCGGTTGTGCACCCCGGTCACCCGGCCCTGGGCATCGCGCTGCACCAGCACGCTCAGGTCATCGGCCTGACCGGCCGGGCTGCCAGGCAGGACAAACCACGGCAGGCTGCGCCACTGCGCTGCCACCGGCGGCGCCGCGGCAGCCAGCAGGTTGGCCGGCACCTGGGCCCCGGCCGCATCGAGCAGCAACAGGTCACTGGCATCGAGGCGGGCAATGCCGGCATAGACCGCCGGGGTCAGCGTCAGCTGCTGGATGGCCTGCGCCGGTTGCTCCAGCTGCAGCGGCCACTGCCGGTCCATATCGTTGCGCAGGTCCTGGCCCAGGGCCAGGACGGGCATCAACAACAGTGCGCTCATCAGGACTTTCATTGTTCTTCTCCTCCAGCCGATCCGGTCTGGCGTGGTGGCACCGGGGCAAAGTAGCCCACCACCGTAGCCAGCAGGCCATAGCCAATGAACGAGGCAATGCCGAGCAGGTTGCCCAGATGGTTGCGGTCCACCAGCAGCAGCTTGATCAGCACCACCGCCATCAACAAGGCACCGCCCAGCCACAGGTTGCGGTTGCCGCGGCGCGAACCAGCGATCCAGCCGGCCATGCCCAGCACGCTCCACAACAGGGTCAGGCTGGTCTGCCCGGGCACTGAAGTGGCCACAAAGGACCAGGCCACCCCGCCCAGATGGTGGACTGCGCGCAGGGCCGCCATGCTCAGCAGCAGCAACGCCGCCACTGCCCCCAGCACCGTCTGCACACGCTCCGGCAGCGACTGGCGGTGGTGTTCGCGCAACCACAGCCACGACAACACCAGCGCCGCGCCCAGGCCCAGTTCCAGCGGGTTGAGCAAGGGCAGCCACGGGAGCGGGCGGGCATCACCGGCAGCAAACAGCACAGACACCCACCAGCAGCCAAGGATCACGGCCACCACTGCCTGCAGCCCGCTGCGTCCGTTGGCATGGGCCTGTTGCAACGGCTCCACCATCCAGCGCCAGCGCCACTGCAGCAAGCCGGCCAGCAGCAGCCAGGGAAGGATCGCCGCCAGCGCGCGCCAGCTTGCACCCAGCGCAGTAGCGCCGACCACCACCCACAGGCACAGGCTCACGGCGGTGGCCCACAGCAGCCACCATGCGAGCTGGGCCAGCAGCGAAATCAGGCCGCTGCCGTGACGCAGGCAGTGCAGGCTGCGCAGGCCGGCCACCAACACCACCGCCCAGGCCAGGCCGCCCCAGCCGGCGAACGGCTGCTGATGGGCATCGGCCTGCAGCAACATCAATGGCAGCAGCAACAGCAAGGCCGCCAGTGCGGTGATGCGCAGCTCCGGCTGCGGCCAACGGCGCCACGCCTCGGCCGTCAGCCAGGCGGTGAGTACGGCCTGCACCAGCAAGGCATCGGCGCGGTTGTCCGCAGCGATGAAATGGACGATTTCCCACCCCACCGCCAGCGTCAACCAGCCCAGTGCCCACACGTAATACGGGCGCGCCAGTGGGTGCCGCGCACGCAGGCAGCACAGGTAGCTCGCCGCGCCGGCCAGCGCCAGCAGCAGGGCGCCGATGCACACCGGGTTGAGCACCGCGATGCGTGCGTGACTTCCATCACTGGCCGCCAGCAGCCAGGCAAAACCGGCAGCCAGCTGCAACAGGCCGCCGGACAGTTGCGGCAATCGGCGTTGTTGGCGCAAGCCCAGCCAGACCAAGGCGGCGCCCTCCAGGGCAAACACGCTGGCGGTGGCCGAGGCCGACAAGGCCAACGGCACGGCCAGGGTGGCAAACCCCACCGCCAGCACGGCCCAGCACTGGGCCAGGGCGCGGTAGTGGCTGCGGCCGATGAACACCCAGGCCAACAGCGCATAGATCGCGGCCACGCCCACCGCGCACAGCGCCAGCGGCATGGCCTGGGTCAGCAGTGCCGCCTGCAGGCCGAAGGCGACCAACGGGGTACCGAACACCAGGGTGCCGTCAATGCGGTCACCGGCCTGGGCCGGCTGGCGCCGCGCGTACAACAGCGGGATCAGCAGGTAGAACGCAAAGAACAGCAGCACGAACGGCTGGGTACTGGCGTAATGCTCCGGCCGGTAGTCCAGCACGCCCCAGCAGGTGCCGATACCGAAGGTGAAGGCAAAGCCGAGCAGGTTGAGGATCCGCCACGGCCGCCACCACGCGATGGCCAGCACCGCCAGGTTCAACAAGGCGTAGTAACTGAAGAGTGCGACATGGTTGCCGCTGCCACTGGACAGCCAGACCGGCGCCATGAAGCCGGCCAGGATGCCCAGCACCGCCAGGGTGCGCGAATGCTGCAGCACCGCCAGCAGGCACAGCCCGGC
>NZ_LDJM01000039.1 GCF_001431485.1 Stenotrophomonas ginsengisoli
TGGTGCGCCCTGCCGGACGCCAACTCCCGCACGCCCTGTTCGTAGCCATGGAACCACTGCAGCTGAGCTACGGGCGCATGGTAACCCGTGAGGGTTGTTTGAGTTGGTGCGCCCGGAGAGATTCGAACTCCCGACCGCCTGGTTCGTAGCCAGGTACTCTATCCAGCTGAGCTACGGGCGCATGGACAACACAAGTTTTGCAATCAGTGCTTGTGGCACAGTTCTGACAAGGTGGTGCGCCCGGAGAGATTCGAACTCCCGACCGCCTGGTTCGTAGCCAGGTACTCTATCCAGCTGAGCTACGGGCGCCTCGATGTCAGGAGCGAAATTATGCGCCGACTGTTGGGGTACGTCAACGGTTTTGTGAAAATTTCAGGGAAATATCCTGAGCAGGGTATCGGCGACCGCAGTGGGCTGGCGCATCCATGCAAAATGATCGGCTTTCACGCCCAATGCGGGGGCATCGAGCGTGCTGCGCTGGTGGTCGCATGCCGGCAATTTGGCCAGCAGGGCATCCAGTGAACTGTCCGGGGCCAGCCAGTCTTCTGCCAGGGTGATGCCGTGGCAGGCCAGCTGCAGACCGGCCATTTGTTGCTCCACCCCGGCTGGCAGACGGTAATGGCCATAACGCCCGACCCGGGCCCAGTCGGCAATCAGCCCGCGCGCCTCGCGGCCGCCGAAGCCCAGCTGCTTGCCCGGCAGGTGGCCACGCAGCCAGGCAATCGCGGGCAGTGCGGTATAGGCCAGCGGCAGGCTGTAGCGCTGTGGCGGCGCGAAGCTGCGCCAGTGCGGAGAGCCGGAAGCAACCAGCCACAGGCGCTTGAGCAGCGGCAGGCTCGGGGCCAGGCAGCAGCTGAGCTGGCCGCCCAGGCTGTGTCCACCGAGGGTGTCGATGTGGATGCCGGCTGCGTGCAGGCCGTTCACGGCTGCCGGCAGGTCAGCGTGCAGGAGCTGGGAGAAGCCCCAGTTGTGCTGGCGCTGGGCGCGCAGGCTGCTGCTGCCATGGCCGCGCCATTCGTGCAGGCTCACCGCGCAGCCGTGCTTGGCCAGTGCATGGGCCAATGGCAGGTAGTGGCGGGCAGCCACGCCCAGTGCCGGCAGCCACAGCAGCTGCGCAACAGCCGGTTGTGCAGGGGCGACATGCAGCAACTGGAATTGATGGCCGTCAGTGCTGGTGATGTCGAGCGTATGGGGCTCACTCATCGTGCCGCACCGATATGGTCCAGGACGCGAACCGCGCCCTTGCCGGGCTGGTAGCCCCATTGCAGGCCGCGCGCCACGTAGCCGATGGCACTCTCGCAGGCCGTGCTCAAGGGCTGCTGGCGGCACAGCAGGGCGGCAATGGCCGAGGCGAGGCTGCAGCCGGTGCCATGTGCCTGCAACGGCAGCCGGGGGTGGGTGAAGCGGGCGTGGTTGTCACCGTCGCTGTAGCGGTCCACCACGTCATTGCCTTCGTGCAGGTGGCCGCCCTTGAGCAGGACCGCGCCGGCACCCAGGGCCAGCAGGGCCTGTACGGCGCTGTCGGCGTCGGCCTCGGTGCTGATCGTGCGGCCGAGCAGGCTTTCCGCTTCCGGGATGTTGGGGGTGATCAGGGTGGCCAGTGGGATCAGGCGTTGGCGCAGGGCATCCACGGCGTCGGCTTCAAGCAGGCGAGCCCCGCTGAGGGCGAACATGACCGGGTCCAGCACGATGACCGCCGGGCGGTGCACCAGCAGGGCGTCGGCCACGGCGTGGATGACCTGGGCATTGGCCAGCATGCCGAGCTTGACGGCGGTGATGTTGTAGTCATCAAAGCAGGCGTCGATCTGGGCCCGCAGCATCGGCAGCGGGGTGACATGCACGGCGCTGACCGTGCGTGTGTTCTGTGCGGTCAGGGCGGTGATGGCCGACAGCCCGTGCACGCGATGTGCGGCGAAGGCTTTCAGGTCGGCCTGGATGCCGGCCCCGCCGCCGGAATCGGAGCCGGCAATGGTCAGGGCGCAGTGGGCAGTGGACATGTTCATGGCCCCGATTGTGCCGGGTTTTTGCCGTCAGGCTAGCGCCGGCGCAGTTGCGCGTAGAGCATGTAACTGGCCCCGGCGATGCCGGTCAGCAGGGCCGGGGCATACAGGGCCTGGTAGCCATGGCGGACAAACAGCCCGGCTCCGGCCATCGAGCCGGCCAGGAAGCCGGTGATGATCAGGGCGCTCAGGCTCAGGCGGTGCAGGGCCAGGGGCAGACCGCGGATCAGATGGCCCAGGCCGATGCCTAAGTCGGTGAACATGCCGGTCAGGTGGGTGGTGCGGATGATGGCCCCGGAAAACGTGGTGGCCAGCGCATTCTGGATGCCGCAGGCGGCTGCCGCGATCCAGGCGCCCGCGATGTGGTGGCGGGCGAACAGCGGGATGGCCAGCAGCAACAGGGCGCATTCGAGCAGCAGCATCACCCCGTAGCGGCGGCCCAGGCGCAGTTGCTGGTTCTGGATGATCAACCCGCTGCAGGTGGCGCCGGCACAGAAGGCCAGCAGCAGGCCCCACAAGTGGCCGATGCTGCGCCAGTCGCCCTGGGTCAGGGCGATGCCGAGCTGGCTGGTGGCACCGGTGAGGTGCCCCAGGCCTTGGTGCTCGAAGCCCAGGAAACCGACCACATTGACCATGCCGGCCACCGCCGACAGGCAGATGGCACCCAGCCAGACCCAGCGCGGCAGGTTTGCAGGCATCGGGTTACGGTTGCGGCTGGCCAGCCTGGGTGAACTGGCCGCTGCGCGGGTCATACAGGGCGTGCCAGCCGATATCGCAGGGCACCACCACCGCACGGGTCGGGTCATGGCCGGCATTGTCGGTGGCCGGGAAGCCGCGGATGTAGATCAGCCGCTGCTCGCCGTCGACGATGCCCACGTACTGGCGGTCGCCGCTGACGGCATCGCTGACGCGCGCCTGCAGTTGTGGCAATCGTGCTTCGAGCTGGTCCACATCGCTGCGCGAGGGGGCCCAGAAGTCGCTGATCTCCACGTCCAGCCCACCCGGGCAGGCGCGGGCCAGTTCGGCGGCCACCAGCGGGCGGGTGACCACCCAGCTCTGGCCACTGCGCACGGCGGTGGGAACCTGTTGCGGGGTGCCGGTGGTGGTACAGGCCGCCAGGGCCAGGGTGGTGGCCGTGGCCAGCAGTGGCAGACGCAGGCAGAGCGGGGGCATTACAGGACCTCCGAGGCAAAATCGGCCAGGCGCGAGCGCTCGCCCCGGCGCAGGGTGATGTGGGCGCTGTGCGGCCATTGCTTGAAGCGATCCACCGCATAGGTCAGGCCCGAGGTGGTTTCGGTCAGGTAAGGGGTGTCGATCTGTTCGACATTGCCCAGGCAGACGATCTTGGTGCCGGGGCCGGCACGGGTGATCAGGGTCTTCATCTGCTTGGGGGTGAGGTTCTGCGCCTCGTCCAGGATCACGTAGCGCGACAGGAAGGTGCGACCGCGCATGAAATTGAGCGAGCGGATCTTGATCCGGCTGGCGAGCAGGTCGTTGGTGGCCGCGCGGCCCCAGCTGCCACCGCTCTGGTTGCGGGTGAGCACTTCCAGGTTGTCGGTCAGTGCGCCCATCCAGGGCGTCATCTTTTCTTCTTCGGTGCCGGGCAGAAAACCGATGTCCTCGCCGACGCTGACCGTGGCGCGGGTCATGATGATCTCGCGGTAACGCTGGCTGTCCATGGTCTGGGCCAGGCCGGCGGCCAGGGCCAGCAGGGTCTTGCCGGTGCCGGCAGTGCCGAGCAGGGTGACAAAATCGATGTCCGGGTCCATCAGTGCGTTGAGGGCGAAGTTCTGCTCGCGGTTGCGCGCGGCAATGCCCCAGACCGCATGGCCGTCATGGCGGTAGTCATCCAGCAGGGCCAGCTGCACCCGGCCATCGGCGCCAAGCTGCTCCACCCGCAGTTCGGCCTGCTCATCGCCGGCCAGGTGGATGAACTGGTTGGGGTACCACTCCTCCTCGGGCAGGGCGGTGATCTCGTAACGGGTGCGGCCGTGGTCGGACCAGCTGCGCAGGTCGGCGCTGTGGCGCGACCAGAAGTCCTCGTCCAGCTCGGTGGCGCCGGTGTACAGCAGGCTGAAGTCATCCAGGGCGCGGTCGTTCTCGTAGTCCTCCGAGACGATGCCGGCGATGGCCGCCTTGATGCGCAGGTTGATGTCCTTGGAGATGAACACCACCGGGGTGTCGCCGGAGGTTTCCTGCAGGGCCAGGATGGCGCCGAGGATGGCGTTGTCCGGCACGTGGGCGGCAAAGCGCTTGCCGGCATCAAAATCACCGGTCTGGAAATACAGGCGGCCGGCACTTTCGCGCCCGCGCAGGGCGATGCCGCCCGGTGCCTGCAGGGCAATCCCGCCGGACAGGTCCGACAGCCCGGACACCTCGACCAGTTCGTTGAGGAAGCGGCTGACCTGGCGCGCGTTGCGGCTGGCCTCGCTGGTGCCCTTCTTGCCGTTGTCCAGCTCCTCGATCACCTGCATCGGCAGGTAGATGTCGTGCTCTTCGAACTTGAACAGCGCGGTGGGGTCGTGCATCAGTACGTTGGTGTCCAGTACGTAGATGCGCTTGCCAGAGGTCATCGTGAGCTCCTGTCGATGGGGATTGCCGAGTCAGGGTCGTTGCGGTTGATTACGCGCGTGCGGCAAGCAGGCTGTCCAGTACCGCCTGGGCATGGCCTGCGACCTTGACCTTGCGCCAGCTGGCGGTGAGTTGTCCATCCGGGTTGATCAGGAAGGTGCTGCGCTCGATGCCGCGGACCTGCTTGCCGTACATGTTCTTCAGCTTGATCACGTCAAAGGCGGTGCACAGTGCCTCGTCGGCATCGCTGATCAGCGGAAAGTTGAAGCCCTGCTTGGCGCAGAAGTTGTCGTGGGCACGCAGTGAATCGCGCGAGACGCCCATCACGGTCGCACCGGCGGCCTGGAACCCGGGCAGCAGGGCGTTGAAGTCCAGCCCTTCGGTGGTGCAGCCCGGGGTGCTGTCCTTGGGATAGAAGTACAGCACCAGCCAGTGGCCGAGTTGCTGGCGCAGGGTGGTGTGCTGGCCACCGGACAGGGCCAGTGGCAGGTCCAGGGTGGCGGCATCCAGGGTGTGGCCGTTGTCCATGGTGTCCTCGTTGTTGAAGGGTCAATGCAAGTGCGGCGCCTTGTCGGCGCCGCAGCTGTCAGAACTTCATCGGATCCATGATCGCATCCAGGTTCAGATGGTCACAGAACTCCAGGAAGTCATCGCGCAGGGAGGCGATGTGCGAATCGGCCGGCACGCCGATGGTGATCTGCGCACTGAACATTTCCGCGCCGGTCTGCATGGCCTGGTAGCGGGTGCTCTGCAGGCTTTCGATGGTGATGCTCTGGCGGCTGAAGAAGTCGGCCAGCTGATAGAGGATGCCGGGCTTGTCGGCGGCAATGACCTCCACGATGTACGGCAGCAGGTTGGATTGCTGCGGTTTGGCCTGGGTGCGGTAGAAGCTCACGCGCATGCCGGCTTCCTCTCGCTCCAGGCGGCCGAGCATGGCTTCCAGCTTGGCCACCGCATCCCAGGAGCCGGTGGCCAGTGCGGTCAGCGAGACATCACGGCCGACCGTGGCCAGGCGGGTGTCGACCAGGTTGCAGCCGCTGTCGGAGATGCGGCGGGTGACACTGAGCAGGGGCGACTCCGGGTGGGTGGAGTAGGCAGTGATCAGCAGGTGGTTTTCGGCCGGTGAGGGTCGGGGATCGGTGTCAGTCAAGGCGGTTCCGGCATGCAGGGGGATCAGGACGCCGTCGTGGACGGTGTCCGCCACAGGGGAGCATATTGTCGCCGCTTTGTGCCCGCAAGTAATGTGCGGGCTGGGTCGGGATGGTGCGGGCAGCCTTTTCCTGCCCTGCTGGGGGTGCGCTGCCGGTGGCGACTATCGGGCGCGGCGTGGATCAGGCATGCTTTGCGCCGGAGCCTCGCCGATCACGGTGGGTGCACAGGCATGATCCGGCCGCATTGTCGGCTGTTAGCTGGAGAACGAATCGATGCGTCAGTGGATGGGTGGTGGCCGCGCCGTGCAGGCAGTGGTCTTGGCGGGTGTGGTGGTGATGGCCAGCGGCTGCTTCGGCAAGGGCGCAAAGGGTGATTTTGCCCTGCCGGCAGACCAGCGTCCGCTGGAGATTCCGCCGGCCATGGTCGAAGCGGCAACTGCTCCGGCCGGTGGCAGCGTTACCGCTCCGGCCGTGGTGGCAGCCCCGGCAGCCAATGTGGCGGCCAATGGCTTCACCGTGCCGGGTGAGCGCGATGCGCTGTACGCCCGGGTCGGCCAGGTGCTGGAAGGCATTGACGGCCTGCAGATTGCCAGCCGGGCCCAGCTGCTGGGTTCCTACGACGTGGCCTACCAGGGTGAAAATTTCCTGGTGCGCCTGGTGGCCGTGGAGGCCGGGGTGTATGTCTCGGCGGTGGATCCGCGTGGCCTGCCGGCCAACGGTGAAGGGGCCAAGGCCCTGGTGGCCCGTCTGCAGGCCGCACTGGCCAACTGAGCCGGCCAGGCGGTGGCATGAAAAAGGGCGCCAGCGGCGCCCTTTTTTGCATCAGCGTTCCAGGTATTGCAGCTTGTCGGCAACCCCGTCCCACTGCCCGGCATCTTCCGGCGGATCCTTGCGTACGGTCAGTACCGGCCAGCTGCGCGACAGTTCGGCGTTCAGGGCGACAAAACCCTCCTGGCCGGCGGGCACGTCGTCTTCCGGGAAGATCGCGCCAACCGGGCATTCCGGCTCGCACAGGGTGCAGTCGATGCACTCGTCCGGGTCGATCACCAGAAAGTTCGGGCCTTCATGGAAGCAGTCCACCGGGCAGACTTCAACGCAATCGGTGTGTTTGCACTTGATGCAGTTTTCGGTAACGACAAAAGGCATGGCTTGGGGGTCCTGCGGGTCAACGCGGCGATTGTAGTGCTGCCGCCGCCGGTGGCAAGGGTATGCTCAAACAGAAAAACCCCGCAGGGCGGGGCTTTCTTTACACCGACGCTGGTGCTCCCTAGGGGACTCGAACCCCTGTTTTAGCCTTGAGAGGGCCACGTCCTAACCACTAGACGAAGGGAGCATTGTTGGTCGCGTCGTGCGATGGGCGCTAGTATAGGCAGGTCCTGCCCGCAGGGCAATCCTTGTTTTCACATCGGAACCGCCGTCATCAACCCGCAAGTTACCTCTTCATTCACACTGCGTGTCATCCCGCGCGATCAGCACACGATCTCGCGCAAGGACATCAGTCCCAATGCGTTGCGCGTGCTCTATCGCCTGCGTGAGGCCGGGTTTGGTGCCTATCTGGTAGGGGGCGCGGTGCGCGACCTGCTGGTGGCCGGCAACCCCAAAGATTTCGACGTGGCAACCGATGCCACGCCCGAACAGGTCAAGGGCCTGTTCCGCAACTGCCGCCTGATCGGCCGCCGCTTCCGCCTGGCGCATGTGGTGTTTGGCCGCGAGATCATCGAAGTGGCCACCTTCCGCGCCAACAGCGATGACGGCACCGGCGACCGCGAGGTCGAAAACGGCATGCTGGTGCGCGACAACGTCTACGGCAGCATCGAAGACGACGCGGTACGCCGCGACTTCACCTGCAACGCCTTGTATTACGCGATCGAGGATTTCTCGGTGCGTGACTACACCGGTGGCTTTGAAGACGTGCAGGCCGGGATCATGCGCCTGATCGGCGAGCCGGAGCAGCGTTATCGCGAAGATCCGGTGCGCATGCTGCGCGCGGTGCGTCTGGCGGCCAAGCTGGGCTTCACCATCGAGCCGGGCACGGCCGGGCCGATCCCGCAATTGGCTTATCTGCTGGCCGATGCCGCGCCGGCGCGCCTGTTCGAGGAAATGCTCAAGCTGTTCCTGTCCGGGCATGGCGTGGCCAGTTTCGAAGGCATGGAGCGCTACGGCCTGTTCGCCCAGCTGTTCCCGGAAAGTGCCGCCGCACTGAAGGCCAACCGCAGTGGTGCCTTGCGTCGGGTGATCGTGGAAGGCCTGGCCAACACCGATGCCCGCGTTGCCGCCGATGAGCCGGTCAGCCCGGCCTTCCTGTTTGCCCTGCTGTTGTGGCCGGCCTATTGCCGCGCGATCGCCCGCCTGCAGAAGCAGGGCATGGCTGCCGATGAGGCGATGCGCCTGGCCGCTGACGTGGCCACCGCGCGCCAGCTGGAGCAGATTGCCCTGCCGCGCCGTTTCTCCCTGCCGATGCAGGAGATCTGGCTGATGCAGATGCGTTTTGGCAGCCGCCAGAAGCGTCGGGTGCAACGTACCCTGGCCCATCCGCGTTTCCGCGCGGCCTTTGATTTCCTGCTGCTGCGTCAGGCTGCATCCGGTGAACATACCGCCGAGGTGGCGTTCTGGCAGCAGACGCGTGAGCAGGCCGGCCCGGTCGAGCCGAGTTTCCTGGATGCGGTCGAGCACGAGGACGGTGAGGAGGCCGGCGGCGAGCGCCGTCCGCGTCGTCGTCGCCGTCGTCGCAACGGATCTGGCAGTACGGCCGAGTCGGCCGCGGCGGAGTGAGCGCAGTGACGCAGGTGTGCATCGGCCTGGGGGCCAACCTGGGTGATGCACAGGCAACGCTGCGTCAGGCTTTGGCCACGCTGGCTGCCGATCCGGACATTCACGACCTGCAGGCCTCGGCGCTGTACCGCAGCCGGGCCTGGGGGCGTGAGGATCAGCCGGATTTCATCAATGCCTGCGCCTGTTTTTCCAGCACGTTGGCGCCGCTGGTCCTGCTTGACCGCCTGCAGGCACTGGAGCTGGCCCATGGCCGCCAGCGTTTGCCAGGCGGCCACTGGGGCCCGCGCACCCTGGATCTGGACATCCTGCTGTACGGGCAGCAGGTAATTGACCACGCTCGCCTGCAGGTGCCGCACCCGTGGATGACCCAGCGTGCCTTCGTGCTGGTGCCGCTGGCTGCGCTCGGTGCGCAGCGGCAGATTCCCGGCCACACCACCGTTGCTGATGCCCTGGCCGCACTGGATACGAGCGAAGTGCAGCCGATAGGGGGATAATGCGGCTTTGTTGCCACTGCTTTTCCCCACATGAGCACATACGCAGATAGCAAGCCGTTGACCGTTCCCGGTCTGGCCCAGGCCCGCGCCGAGGGGCGCAAGCTGGCCATGTTGACCTGTTACGACGCCGGCTTTGCCCGCACCCTGGATGCCAACGGCGTGGACCTGATCCTGGTCGGCGATTCGCTGGGCATGGTGGTCCAGGGGCATGATTCGACCCTGCCGGTCAGCGTGGCCGACATGGTCTACCACACCGCCTGCGTTTCCCGGGTGCTGCAGCGTGCGCTGCTGGTGGCCGACCTGCCGTTCGGCGCCGATGCCACCCCGGAGCGGGCGCTGGAGGCGTCGCTGCAGCTGCTCAAGGCCGGTGCACAGATGGTCAAGCTGGAAGGTGCCGGCTTCAAGCTGGACATCATCCGTTACCTGGCCGAGCGCGACATCCCGGTGTGTTCGCACCTGGGGCTGACCCCGCAGTCGGTGCTGACCCTGGGCGGCTTCCGCGTCCAGGGCCGTGGCGAGGCGGGCCAGCTGGTGCTGGAACAGGCCCGTCAGGTGGCGCAGGCCGGTGCCAGCCTGCTGGTGCTGGAATGCCTGCCGGCGCCGCTGGCCGCACAGGTCACCGCGCAGTCGCCGATTCCGACCATTGGTATCGGTGCCGGTGCCCAGTGTGATGGCCAGGTGCTGGTCCTGCACGACATGCTGGGCCTGGACAGCGGTCACCGCCGCCCGAAGTTTGTGAAGGATTTCCTTGCCGAAGGTGGCTCGGTCGCCGCGGCGGTGCAGTCCTATGTGGCTGCCGTGCGCGACGGCTCCTTTCCCGATGTAGAACATGCTTACGCGTCATGATTGAAACCGTTACCGAAATCAAACGTCTGCGTGCGCTGGTGCGCAGCTGGAAGAAGGAAGGCAAGCGCGTTGCGCTGGTGCCGACCATGGGCAACCTGCACGAAGGGCATTTCACCCTGGTGCGGCAGGCCCGCCGCCATGCCGACAAGGTGGTGGCCAGCGTCTTCGTCAACCCGACCCAGTTCGGCCCGAACGAGGACTTTGACCGCTACCCGCGCACCCCGCAGGCCGATGTGGAAGGTCTGGCTGCGGCCGGCTGTGATCTGGCATGGATGCCCAGCGTGGAGCAGATGTACCCGCTGGGCGTGGACATGACCACCCGCATCTCGGTGCCGGGCACGGTCACCGCGGTGCTGGAAGGGGCCAGCCGTCCCGGGCATTTTGACGGTGTGTGCACAGTGGTCAGCCGCCTGTTCAACCAGGTCACCCCGGATGTGGCGCTTTTCGGCAAGAAGGACTACCAGCAGCTGGCGGTGATCCGCCAGTTGGTGGCCGAGCTGCAGTTCCCGCTGGAAGTGATTGGCGCGGAAATCGTGCGTGAGGACGATGGCCTGGCGCGCAGCTCACGCAACCAGTACCTGGGCGAGGCCGAGCGCGCGGCAGCCCCCCAGCTGCACCGGGTCCTGCGTGAAATGCGTGCGGCCTGTGCGGCCGGCCTGCCGCGCCAGCTGGTCGAGCAGTCGGCTGCTGCCGCGCTGGGCGAGGCGGGGTTCGTGGTCGACTATGCCGTGGTACGCCAGCGTGATCTGGCCGAGCCGGTTGACGGCCAGGCCGGTGAACGGGTGGCCCTGCTGGCCGCCCGCATCGGCAGCACCCGCCTGATCGACAACCTCGAGTTCTGAATGAAGCAAGGCCGGCATGGCAAGAGTGCCGGCCGGCCCTGCTAGACTTTCCCTCTTAACCAATGAAGGCCGCCGTGTGCGGCAGATGCCATGCAACTGTCCTTGCTCAAGACCAAGATCCACCGCGCCACTGTGACCCACTCGGAGCTGAACTACGAAGGCTCCATCGCCATTGATGACAACCTGCTGCAGGCCACGGGCATCCGTGAGTTCGAGCAGGTGCACATCTGGGACGTGACCAACGGCGCGCGTTTTTCCACCTATGCCATCCGTGCCGAAGCCGGCAGCGGCATCGTCTCGCTCAATGGTGGCGCCGCCCGCCACGTGCAGGTGGGCGACATCATCATCATCGCCGCCTTCGCCAGCATGAGCGAGGCCGAGGCCGATGCCTTCCACCCGACCCTGGTCTACGTGGACGGTGACAACAGCATCACCCACACCAACACCGGTATCCCGGTGCAGAAGCCGTAAGTCACGACGATTCCAGGAGTTGCAATGGCACAGGCCAGTTACAGGGATGCACTGGGTGCACATGCACGTCGTCTGACCGGCAGCAGCATCCAGGCATTGAATTGCCTGGAGGCAGGGCGGGCGCAGCAGCTGGCGCTGCGCGTCGGCCCGCTGTATGCCAACTTTGCGCGGCAAAGCTACGATCAGGCAGCTTTGTCTGCGCTTCTGGCCTATGGTCACAGTCTCGGTCTGCCACTGGCGTTTCGCCAGTTGTTCGATGGGGACAAAGTCAATCAGACCGAAGCCCGTCCAGCCCTGCACACGGCCTTGCGCTGTGATCTGGGGCAGGGCGAGGTGGCGGCTTCGGCCCGCGCGCAGGTGCTGGCCGCCGAGCAGCAGTTGGCGGCAATCGTTGCCGAGCTGGAAGCTTCCAGTGTCACTGACGTGGTCAGCATCGGTATCGGTGGCTCTGACCTGGGGCCGCGCCTGGTGTGTGATGCACTGCGGCCGCTGCAGGGTGCGCGTTTCCGCGTCCATTTCGTCTCCAACATCGATGGCATGGCCATCGAACGGGTGCTGGCCGGGCTGGACCCGGCGCGTACGGCCGGGATCCTGATTTCCAAGAGCTTCAGCACCCAGGAAACCCTGTTCAACGGTGCGATCCTGCAGCGCTGGCTGGGTGAGGGCGCGCGTCTGTATGCGGTCAGTGCCGATGTGCAGCGCCCGCAGCAGCAGTTCGGTATTGCCCCTGAGCGGGTATTGCCGATGTGGGACTGGGTCGGCGGCCGCTATTCGCTGTGGTCAGCGGTCGGGCTGCCGATTGCCCTGGCCCTGGGCATGGAGGCCTGGCAACAGCTGCATGACGGTGCTGCGTTGATGGACGCGCATGTGCTGCAGGCCCCGCTGGAGCACAACCTGCCCATGCTGCATGGCTTGACCGAGATCTGGAACCGCAATGCCTGTGGCCATGCCAGCCATGCGGTGATGTGTTACGACGCCCGCCTGGCCCTGTTGCCGGCCTACCTGCAGCAGTTGGTGATGGAAAGCCTGGGCAAGCAGGTCGGCGTTGACGGGCAGCCGGTCTGGGGCGACACCGTGCCGGTGTGGTGGGGCGGGGCTGGTACCGATGTCCAGCACAGTTTCTTCCAGGCCCTGCACCAGGGCACCCAGGTGATCTGCGGTGAATTCATCGGTTGCATCGCCGGCGATGACCCGCACACCGCTTCACACCAGGCGCTGCTGGCCAACCTGCTGGCGCAGACCGAATCGTTGTCCAACGGCCGTCCCAGTGACGATCTGCCGCGCAATTACCCCGGTGGCCGACCCACCACCACCGTGCTGCTGGATGCGCTGACGCCGCAGGCGCTGGGGGCATTGATCGCTTTCTACGAGCATTCGGTCTACGTGCAGTCGTTGGCCTGGGGCATCAACGCGTTCGACCAGTTCGGGGTCGAGCTGGGCAAGCAGGTGGCCAGTGCCTTGCTGCCGGCGGTGCGTGACCCGGCCGTGGTCGTGGAAGACCCGGTAACCCGCGAGCTGCTGGCCCAGCTGCATCGCTGAGCGGTGTTGCTCAGCTGCGCCCGGGCGGCGGTTCCGGGCTCGGGCGCTTGCTCAGCTTGCGCTGCAGTGAGCGCCGGTGCATGCCCAGCAGGCGTGCGGCGGCGGAAATGTTGCCGCCGGTTTCCAGCAGGGCCTGCTGGATGTGCTCCCACTCCAGACGGCTGATCGGGGTCATGGTTTCCGGTGGCTCGAGCACGGCATTGCCGGGTGCATCGGCCTCCGACTCGATCCCCAGGGCGCGCAGGATGGCCGGCAGGGTTGCCGGTTTGGGCAGGTAGTCATCGGCGCCGAGTTTGATCGCCTCCACGGCCGTGGCAATGGAGGCGTAGCCGGTGATGAGCAGGATGCGCATGTCCTGGCGCAGGCTGCGCAAGGGTTGGATCAGGTTCAGCCCGGAATCGTTGCCCAGTTTCAGGTCGAGCAGGACAAAGGAGGGCGGCTGTTGCCGGGCCAGCTCCAGGGCCTGTTCGGCGCTGGTTGCCGCCTGTGTATCGATGCCGCGACGGGCCAGGCTGCGCTGCAGGGTGCGCAGGTACAGCGGGTCATCGTCGACCAGCAGGCCGTGTTCAGTCATGGTGCTTCCTGTGGATCCACGGGGAGCGAAAAACCGACACTGGTGCCCTGGCCGTCGGCCGGTTGCATCCACAGTTTTCCACCCAGTCGCTCTATGGTCGCATGCGACAGCGCCAGGCCCACGCCCAGGCCATAGGACTTGCCGCTGTTGAACAGCTTGCCGGGCAGGGCGGCCTGGGCCGGGTCAAAGCCGCGGCCATGGTCGCGTACCCGGCCCTGCAGCTGTTGCCGGTCGATGTGCAGTTGCAGGTCGATGCGCGCGCTGCCATTCAAGCCGCTGGCTTCGGCGGCATTGTTGAGCAGCACCAGCAGCAGGTGGGCGATGGCCGGCTCCACCCGCTGCTGCAGCGGGGCATCGGCATTGCAATGCAGCCGTGCCGTGGGTTTGACCAGCTGCCATTGCTCGATGACGCTGCCCAGGGTGACGCTGGCCGGCGCATGTTGCTGCTCAGCCGGTGCGGCCAGCTGGCGTACCCGTTGCCGGCACTGTTCCAGCAGCATCCGGGCGGTGTGCAGGTCTTCGTGCAGTGACGGTTCGTGATGCTCTTCGGCCAGGTCATCGACCAGCAGGGTCAGGGTGGCCAGCGGGGTATTGAGTTCATGGGCGACCGAGGCGGCATGGGTGGCCAGGGCGACGATGCCTTCGTTGCGGGTGAAGCGTTCGCGCAATGCTGCCAGTTCGGCTTCGCGCGTGCGCAGCGAGCTGGCCAGACGGGTGGCAAACAGCAGGACCACCACGCTGGAGAGCAGGAAGTTGATGGCACTGCCCCAGCGCTGCAACTGGGCCGGTGGCAGGCTGGCGGCGGGCAGCTCGATGCCGGCCACCGCGCTGGTGGCAAAACCGAGCACGGCGGCGGCGGCCACGGCAAAGCTCCAGGCGCGTGGCAGTGCCAGTGCGGCCAGGGCGATCAGGATCAGGAACAGCGAGCCGAACGGGTTGGCGATGCCGCCGCTGAAGCCGACCATCCAGGTCAATACGGTGATGTCCACCAGGATGTGGCCGAATGCGGTGGCCGGTGTCGGTTCGCTGGAGCGCCGGGGCAGGTGCCATTGCACCACGGCATTGAACGCGGCCAGGGCACACACGCCAGCCCACAGTGCCAACAAGGGCAGCTGCATGTGCAGGACCTTGCTGGCAAACAGGATGGCCACAGCCTGCCCGGCGGTGGCCAGCCAGCGCAGGCTGCACAGGGTGCGCAGGAAGGGGGCAGGGGAAGCGGGCTGCATCGGTGTTGAAGGCGCGCGGCGGTGATGCCGCCAGTATGGCTGCAGCGCGCTAGAATAGGGCCATGTACGATGCCGTTACCCGCCCGACCCCGCCCGCCGACGCCACTGCCTGGCCGCGCCGTATCACCCATGCCGTCAATATCGGTGGCGTCATGGTTGGCGGAGGCAACCCGGTGGTGGTGCAGTCGATGACCAATACCGATACCGCCGATGTCGATGCCAGCGTCAAGCAGGTCGCCGAATTGTGGCGCGCCGGCTCGGAAATGGTGCGCCTGACGGTCAACAATGCCGAATCGGCGGCCGCCATTCCGCGCATTGTCGACAAGCTGGCGATGATGGGCATCAACGTGCCGTTGATCGGTGACTTCCATTACAACGGCCACCAGTTGCTGGCCGCCGAGCCGGCCTGTGCCGAAGCGCTGGCCAAATACCGGATCAACCCGGGCAATGTGGGCTTCGGCAAGAAGAAGGACACCCAGTTTGCGCAGCTGATCGAATTTGCGATCAAGTACGACAAACCGGTGCGCATCGGCGCCAACTGGGGCTCGCTGGATCAGTCCCTGGCCGCACGCCTGATGGATGAAAACAGCAAGCTGGCCAATCCGTTGCCGGCAGCCCGCGTGCTGCGCGAGGCGCTGATCCGTTCGGCCCTGGATTCGGCCAACACCGCCGTCGAGCTGGGCCTGGCCCGTGAGCGCATCGTGCTCTCGGCCAAGGTGTCCGGTGTGCAGGAATTGATCGCGGTGTACCGCGACCTGGCCATGCGCTCGGATTTCGCCCTGCATCTGGGCCTGACCGAGGCCGGTATCGGTTCCAAGGGCATCGTGGCTTCTGCCGCAGCGCTGGCGGTGCTGATGCAGGAAGGCATCGGTGACACCATCCGTATCTCGCTCACCCCCGAGCCGGGCACCTCGCGGACCCAGGAAGTGGTGGTGGCCCAGGAGCTGCTGCAGACCACCGGCCAGCGAGCCTTCACGCCGATGGTTACTGCCTGCCCGGGTTGTGGCCGTACCACCTCCGAGTTCTTCCAGGAGTTGGCCAAGGTGGTGCAGGCCCATGTGCGAGAGCAGATGCCGGTCTGGCGCATCAGCCGTCCAGGGGCGGAGAACATGACCCTGGCGGTCATGGGCTGTGTGGTCAATGGTCCGGGTGAATCGCGCCATGCCAACATCGGCATTTCCCTGCCGGGCAATGGCGAGGCCCCTGCGGCGCCGGTGTTCATTGATGGCGAGAAGGCGGTCACCCTGCGTGGTGACAACATTGCCAACGAATTCGTGGCGCTGATCGATGCCTATGTCGACCGACGTTACGCCCCGGCGGCCGACTGAGCTGCGCCGGCCGCTGCAGCCGCTCCGGCTGTGGTGGATGGCAGCGCTTGCGCTGTCGGGTTTCACCGCGCATGCAGCCCTGATCCAGGCCGGTTGCTGGCAGGGCCTGGATGCGCGGATCATGTGGGCCTTGCATGATCTGGGCAGTGCCGGGCTGGATCGTTTCTTCCTGCTGGTCACCGCGATTGGTCACCAGTGGGGGGTCATCCCCGTGGATGTGCTGCTGGTACTGGTGCTGGCAGCCGCGCGCCGCTGGCGTTGCAGTGCCTTCGTGCTGTTGGCCACCGCGGGTTCGGGCCTGTTGAACCGCGCGGTCAAGGCGCTTTTCAGCCGGGAACGCCCGCAGCTGTGGCCGCATCCGGTGGATGAAACCAGCTGGAGTTTTCCCAGTGGCCATGCGATGGGCTCCTGGACCCTGATGCTGGTGCTGATTGTCCTGGCCTGGCCGGGGCGCTGGCGCTACCCGGTGCTGCTGCTGGCCTCGGGCTTTGCGCTGCTGGTCGGTATCAGCCGTCCTTATCTGGGCGTGCACTGGCCCAGCGACATTGTTGGCGGCTGGCTTCTGGCCTCGGCCTGGGTTTTTGCCGTTTCTGCGTATATGTCGCGTCAACGGTGGGGTGAACTGTGCCGCAGAACAGATATTTCCTAGGCTTACTCGCGCATCATGCTGACCATGTCGACAGCGCTGCGCGCTTAGCGTTGACTGACGGCTTTGGTCAGGCCTGTGCAGAAGGGCCGTACGAAGCCATCACTGGCATCGCCAACCAGGCGGTGCGCTACCTTGGAGGTGCCACATGACGATCAGGGTCTACCTGCTCGATGACCACGCCCTCGTCCGTGCCGGTATGCGGATGATCCTCAGCAGTCAAACCGATATCGAAGTCATAGGCGAGGCCGACAGCGGCGAGATCGCCTTGCCTGAAGTGCGCAAGCTGCAGCCGGATGTGGTGTTGTGTGACCTGCACCTGCCCGGGGTCAGTGGCCTGGAAGTGACCGAACGCATCGTCAAGGGTCAGCCGGACACGCGGGTGATCATCGTCTCGGTGCTGGAGGACGGGCCGATGCCCAAGCGCCTGCTCGAAGCCGGGGCTTCGGGGTATGTGGGCAAGGGGGGCGATGCCGGCGAGCTGTTGCGCGCAGTGCGCGAGGTTGCGCTCGGCCGCCGCTATCTGTGTTCCAGTGTGGCCCAGCACATGGCCCTGGCCCATCTGGACGGTGGCAAGTCCCCGTTTGACCTGCTGTCGCCGCGCGAGCTGGAAGTGGCCATGCTGCTGGTGCAGGGCATGCGCCAGGAAGAAATCGCGCGTCGTTTGAGCCTGAGTGCCAAGACCATCAATACCCACAAGGCGCGTTTGTTCGACAAGCTCAAGGTGCATGACACCATTGCCCTGGCGCGTCTGGCCAGCCAGTACGGCATGGCCGATGCCACCCATTCGCTGGAATGAGTGCGGCAGGCTGATCAGCTTGGCAAGTGACAGGCGGCCTGCGGGCCGCTTTTTCATTGTAGCCAACGCCGGTGTCGCGGGCAGATGTGGGAACGCGCGGCGCGATGACGCAAACAACAAGGGCGGCCCGGGGCCGCCCTTGTTGCTGTGATGCTCGCCGGGATCAGACGGACTTGTTGTCGTCGGCCTTGTCCTGGCTGCTTTCCTCGTCCACAACCTCGGCAGTGGTCGCTGCCGTGATGTCGTTGGCCGTGGTTGCATCGATCTGCGCCGGCTTGACCGGGGTCAAGGCGGCATCGTCGGCCGGTGCTTCAGCCGGTGCTTCCGGAGCAGTCGGAGCCACCGGAGCTTCCGGAGCAGCCGGAGCTTCCGCAGCAACCGGAGCAGCCGGAGCAGCCGGAGCTTCCGCAGCAACCGGAGCAACCGGAGCTTCCGCAGCA
>NZ_LDJM01000004.1 GCF_001431485.1 Stenotrophomonas ginsengisoli
CGCTCCCTGGAAAGTCGTGCCTATGACCGCCTGATCAAGACAGTTGACTCCCACAAGGTGGGCCCCGGCCATCAGGTGGCCCGGGCTGTTGCAGGAGCGGCCCCGGCCGCGATCCCTGTGCATGCAGTGCTGCTGCCAACCTGCCGCGTCGCGCCCGGGTGCGCTCCCACAAGGTGGGTCCCGGCCGTCAGGTGCCCCGGGCTGTTGCAGGGGCGGGCCGGGCCGCTATGGCGTGCGGCAATGCCGGGCAGATGGGTTGCCGGTGGGGTTGGCGACGTATGATGGGGGCCTGTCTTGAGTGTGGATCTTCCGCCATGTCCGATTCCCTGCGCATTGCCCTGGCCCAGTTCGATTTCCCGGTCGGGGACATCGCCGGCAACACCACGCGCATCATCGAGATGATTGCCACCGCGCGCGAGGAGTTCGATGCCGACCTGGTGCTGTTCCCGGAGCTGGCGCTGTGTGGCTACCCGCCCGAGGACCTGCTGCTGCGGCCGCGCTTTTTGGCCGATTGCGAAGCGGCGATGGCGCAGATTGCCGCCAGTGTCAGCGGCATCACCGCCATCGTCGGCTGGCCGCAGAGCCATGGCAGCGTGGTCTACAACGCGGCCAGTGTGCTGCGCGATGGCAAGGTCGAGCACACCTACCGCAAGCGCGAGCTGCCCAATTACGCGGTGTTTGACGAGCGCCGTTACTTCACCGTGGACCCGGATGGCGGCAGCTGCGTGTTCGAGCTCAAGGGCGTGCCGGTGGGCCTGCTGATCTGCGAGGACCTGTGGTACGCCGAACCGCTGGCCGACACCATGGCTGCCGGGGCGCGTTTGATCGTGGCCCCCAATGCCAGCCCGTTCGAACGCGGCAAGCATGCCCAGCGCGATGCCCTGCTGGCCGAGCGCTCACGCGACAGCGGGGTGGGCATCGTCTACCTCAACTGTGTCGGCGGCCAGGACAGCGTGGTGTTTGATGGCGCCTCGCTGGCGGCCGATGGCGATGGCACCGTGCATCCGGCCGCCGCCGCCTTCACCGAGCAGTGGCTGGTGGTGGACTACGACCCGGCCACGACCCGCTTCACCGCCTGCCACTGGATGGACGATGGCGATGAAAGCATGGACGCGCTGGCCTGGCGCGCGGTGACCCGCGGGATCACCGATTACTGCGCCAAGAACGGTTTTTCCAAGGTCTGGCTGGGGTTGTCCGGCGGTATTGATTCGGCCCTGGTGCTGGCCATGGCGGTGGATGCGCTGGGCGCGGACAACGTCACCGCGGTGCGCCTGCCTTCACGCTACACCGCCGACCTGTCCAATGACCTGGCCGCACAGCAGTGCCAGGCGATGGGGGTGAAGCTGGAGACGGTGTCCATCGAGCCGGTGTTCGAGGGGTTGATGAGCGCCCTGGGCCCGATGTTCCAGGGCACTGCCAGTGATGTCACCGAAGAGAACCTGCAGTCGCGCGCGCGCGGTGTGTTGATGATGGCGCTGTCCAACAAGTTCGGCGGCCTGTTGCTGACCACCGGCAACAAGAGCGAGTACGCGGTGGGCTACGCCACCATTTATGGCGACATGTGCGGTGGCTACGCGCCGTTGAAGGACCTGTACAAGACCGAGGTGTTCGGCCTGGCCAAGTGGCGCAACACGGTGGGTGGGGCGCCGGTGATTCCGCCGGCGGTGATCGCCCGCCCGCCCTCGGCCGAGCTGCGCGAGAACCAGACCGACCAGGATTCGCTGCCGGCCTATGACGTGTTGGACGGCATCCTCTACCGCCACATCGACAACGAGCAGAGCCGCGAGGAAATCATCGCCGCCGGTTATGCCGAGGCGATGGTGGACCGGGTGCTGCGCCTGGTGCGCACTTCCGAATGGAAGCGCCAGCAGGCTGCGCCCGGGCCCAAGGTCAGCCGGCGCGCCTTTGGCCGTGAGCGGCGCTATCCGATCAGCAACGGCTATCGCGGCTGAGGCGCCGGGTCTGCCGCCGGCTGCGGCCGGTGGCAGGCAGCCAACGCAACAAAAAGGGCCCTTGCGGGCCCTTTCTGCATCCAACCGGCAAGGATTACTTGCGGTTCATGGTGGCGTTGCGCTCGCCGGTCAGCGGCGACTTTTCACCGGCAAACGGGTTCAGCTTGCGGATCATCCAGCTGTACTTGGGCCAGTCGCCGGACAGATAGGGATGCTGCGCATCCAGGCTGGCCAGGCGGTTGCGGGCACTGGCGGCCAGTTCCTGGTTGCCCAGGCCTTCGTAGGCGGCACCGAGCAGGGCCACGGCGTCGGCCTGGTAGGTGGTGTCCGGGTAGGTTTCCAGCACGAAGTTGGCGCGGCCGGCAGCCGAGGTCCAGGCGCCGCGGCGCAGGTAGTACAGGCCGCTGTTCAGTTCGCCCATGGCGAAGGTGTCACGCAGCTCGCCCATGCGCTTGCGCGCGTCGGCGGCGTAGCGGCTGTTGGGGTAGCGGTCCACCACGATGCCGAAATCGGCAAAGGCCTGGCGCGGCGCGGACAGGTCGCGGCGGCTGGAGTCCAGCGACCAGACGCGGCGCAGGAACACCGTGTCGCGGTTGGAGTTGGCCAGCCCGCGCAGGTAGTACAGGTAGGCAATGTTGCGGTGGGTCGGGTAGGTGCGGATGAAGCGGTCGATCGAGGACACCGCATCATCGTGCTTGCCGGCCTTGTACTGGGCGTAGGCGGTTTCGATCAGCGCCTGCTCGGTGTACGGGCCGTAGGGGTACTGGGCCAGCAGGCGGCGGTAGCCAGCCTCGGCGCCGGACCAGTTGCCGGCTTCCAGCAGTTTCAGGCTGTCTTGGTACAGGGTCTGTACCGGCGTGCCTTCCGGGGCGTCATCCTTGGTGCCTCGCGAGCAACCGGTAACGGCCAGGGTGCCAAGCAGGATCAGTCCCGCCAGACGGGCGGATGAGGACATCGGGCTGGAGCGTCGGATCATGGTTCAGGCTGGACGCAAGGGAATACGGAAGGTCGATGATAGCCTATGTACCTCCCGGCGGCCGATTTTGCTGCCAGCGCCTTTCATTGAGCCGTTACCCATGTCCCAGACCCCCGACCAATCCGTGCGTCAGGCCGTTGTGCCCGATGCCTCCACCGGCTTCCGCCTTGATGTGGTTGCTGCCGAACTGTTCCCCGGTTTTTCCCGCTCGCGGCTCAGCGAATGGATCAAGTCGGGCAAGTTGCTGCTGGACGGGGCGCAGGTGCGCCCGCGCGACACGGTGTTCGGCGGCCAGCAGCTGAGCCTGGAAGTGGAGCTGGAAACCCAGACCCTGGCCGAGCCGGAAGACATCGCGCTGGACGTGCTCTACGAGGATGAGCACCTGCTGGTGATCAACAAGCCGGTCGGCCTGGTGGTGCACCCGGGTGCGGGCAACCACAGCGGCACACTGGTCAATGCCCTGATGTTCCGTTACCCGGAAGCGGCCCAGCTGGTGCGCGCCGGTATCGTCCACCGTCTGGACAAGGACACCTCCGGGGTGATGGTGATCGCCCGCACCGTCGAGGCGCAGACCGCCCTGGTCGAGCAGCTCTCCGCCCGTGATGTGCACCGCCAGTACGTGGCCGTGGTGGCCGGTTCGCTGGTGGCCGGTGGCACCGCTGATTTCCCGATCGACCGCCACCCGCGTGACCGCCTGAAGATGGGTGTGCGCGAGGACGGCAAGGAAGCGATCACCCATTACCGCCTGCGCGAGCGTTTCCGTGCCCACACCGTGCTGGAGTGCCGTCTGGAAACCGGGCGTACCCACCAGATCCGTGTGCACATGGCCCACCTCAAGCAGCCGATCATCGGTGACCAGCTCTACGGTGGTTCGCTGAAGCTGCCGCGTCAGGCCACCGACGAGCTGGTGGCGGCGCTGCGCGGCTTCAAGCGCCAGGCCCTGCATGCCGAGGTGCTGGAGTTCACCCACCCGGTCAGCGGCGAGCCGGTGCGTTGCACCGCACCGTTGCCGGCGGACATGCAGGCGCTGATTGCCGCCCTGCGCGTGGATACCAGGAAGGCCGAAGAGCGCGAGCGCTACTGAGCCCCATGAGCAACCCTGCCCAGGACTTGATGCCCTGGCTGCCGGCCGACTGGCCGGCACTGCCGGGTGTGCATGCGCTGACCACCCTGCGCCATGGCGCGGGGGTGTCGCAGGCGCCGTTTGACCATTTCAACCTGGGCAACCGCAGCAGCGCCGAGGGCGATGACCCGGCGGCCGTGGAGATCAACCGGGGCGAGCTGGTGCGTCTGGCCGGCTTGCCCTCCTGGCCACACTGGCTGCGCCAGGTACACGGCACCGGCGTGTTCCGGGCCACCACTGCCGGGCAACCGCTGGCAGCGGCCGAGGAGCCGGTGGCCGATGCGGCGGTGACCGACGTGCCCGGCGTGGTGCTGGCCATCCTCACCGCCGATTGCCTGCCGGTGGTGCTGGCGGCAGATGACGGCAGCGAGATCGCGGCGGCCCATGCCGGCTGGCGCGGGCTGGCCGACGGCATGCTCGAAGCCACGGTGGCCGCCATGCGCACCCCGCCTGCACAGCTGCGTGCCTGGCTGGGGCCGGCGGCGGGGCCGCAGGCCTACGAGATCGGTGAGGACGTCTACCAGGCCTTCGTTGCCGCTGATGCGGCAGCCGCCTCGGCATTCGTGGCGACCCGTCCCGGGCACTGGCGGGTGGACCTGTACGCATTGGCGCGCCAGCGCCTGCAGCGTGCGGGGCTGATCCCCGCAGCGATCCATGGCGGCCAGCATTGCACCATCAGCGAGCCGCAGCATTTCTTCTCGCACCGCCGTGACCGCCGCAGCGGGCGTATCGCGACCCTGGTCTGGATGGCCGACTGAAATGCCGGCTGGCGTTGAGGGGCCATCACATCTGCCGGTGACGGGCAACCGTGGCCGGCTTTGGCCTGCCTGCCTGCTGTGGCTGCTGCTGTGCTGGCTGGGTCTGCCACTGGCCGCGACCGCCAGCCCGGCGCTGCAGCCTTACCAGGCGGTCAGTGCGGTTTCGGTGCTGACCGATGGCGGCCAGTACGCGATGCGCTCCACCACCGCCCTGGCCCTGGACCGGCGCGAGCGCCTGTGGGTGGGTGGCTTCCGCCATCTGCTGCGGGTGGACGGGGCACAGGTACACAGCTTCGGCCCGGGCCAGAATCCCCTGTTGCCTGAAGGCCACATCCGCGCCCTGCTGGCCTTGGACAACGGCGACATGCTCATCGGGGGCAACCGTGAAGGCGTGCTGCTGTGGGAGCTGGACAGCGGCCGGCTGCTGCCGCTGGAGGTGACCGACGGCCCGGCGCTTACCCGCATCAATGACCTCACTGCCGCACGCGATGGCGGGGTCTGGGTATCGGCCGAGCAGGGCCTGTTCCATTGGGCCGGTGGCCAGGCACGCACACTGCAGGCGGTGCCGGCGCTGCAGCAACTGCCAACGCTGTCGGCGCGGGTGATGTCGGCATTGCAGGCCGATGACGGCAGCCTCTGGGTGGCCGCGCACAACGGCCTGTACCGGCGTGCTGCCGATGCGCAGGCGTTTGTGCCGGTGCGCAGCGGGCAGGCCGCGCTGGACCGGCGTCTGGCGGGTGAAACGGTCTGGACGCTGCGCCAGGATGGGCGCGGCCGGGTCTGGGCCGGGCTGGTACGTTCCGGCGTGGTGGTGTTCGATGCCGGGCGGGCCTTTGCCCCGGCCGGACTGGATGGCATCAACGGGCTGCATCAAGGACGTACCATCCGCAGCCTGCTCTGGGCCGATGGCCAGATGTGGCTGGGTACCGATGGCAGCGGCCTGCTGGCCTGCCGCGGCAGCTGCCAGCAGGCGCGCACGGTGCCGGTCAGCCTCAGCGCCTTCGAGGGCCAGCGCAATTTCCATGTGCGCGGCCTTGCCCAGGCCGCCGATGGCCGGATCTGGGCCGCCAGTGACCGCGGCATCTTCCATTTCGATCCGGACCCGCAGGGCATCCATGTGCTGGATGTCACCCCGCCGGGGATGGATCCGCACCAACGCTTGAATGCGACCCGGGCCCTGTGGCTTGACCATGCGCGCCAGCAGTTGTGGCTGGGCCGCGAGGCCGGTGAGCTGCTGCGCTGGAACCTGGCCAGCGGCAAGCGCGACCTGCTCTACCTGCCGGCACCGCACAGTGCCAGTGCGGTCAATGCGCTGGGCACCGATGCCCAGGGCAAGCTGTGGGTGGCCGGCAGCGGGGTGGTGTGGGTGGACCCGCACAGCCTTAAGGTACGCCCGGCCGGGCAGATCGGCGGCCAGGCCCGCAGCCAGGTCAACCACATGGTGGTGGGGCCGCAACGGGTCTGGCTGGGCTATCACGATGGCCTGGTCGAAGTGGACCTGGACGGACGCATCCGCCGGCAGATGCTCTCCACCCGGGGCACCGGCCTGGGCACCACCCACATCGTGGCCCTGGCATTGCAGGGCGGCTGGCTCTGGGCCGGCACTCCGCAGGGCCTGTACCGGATCGACCTGGCGCGCTGGCAGGCCGAACCGGTGACGCTGCTGCCTGCAGCCGACCCGGCGCAGGCCGAACGTACCGGTCTGATCAACGCCCTGACCGTGGATGGCCCGACCCTGTGGGTGGCCACCGCCGGCGGGGTGTTCCAGGTGGATGGCGACAGCTTGCGGGCGCGTGCGGTGGAGCCTGTGCTGGGGCTGGAAGTGATGGCCCTGCAGCTGGCCGGCGATGGCCGGCTGTGGTTCAGTGCGCGGCCAACCACCATCGGCACGGTCGGCCGCGATGGCCAGGTGCGCCTGTATGGCGCCCATGACGGGGTGCATGAGAACCGCGGTTTCCACCGCGGCGTGGCCCAGACTCTGGAGGATGGCAGCGTGCTGTTCGGTACCGGCACCGGGGTGCTGGCGGTGGACCCGGCGCGGCTGCCGGCCCGGCCCGCGGCGATTCCGCCTTTGCAACCGGTGATCACCGGGCTGCAGATCGATGGCCAGCGCTGGGCCGAAGGCGCGTTGCCGGCCCCCGGTCAGGCCCTGCAGCTCAGGCCGGAACAACAGCGTTTGATGATCGAGTTCTCCGCCCTGCAGATGCTGTCGATGGAGCGGCGCCGCTACGCCTTCATGCTGGAAGGGCAGGACCCGGACTGGGTGGAACTGGCGCCGGGGGCGGCACCGATGGCCCTGTACGGCAAGTTGCCTCCGGGCGATTACCGGCTGGCGTTGCGGGTGGAAAGTGACGAACAGCCCGGCGTGCAGTGGATCAGCCATTACCCGCTGCAGGTGCTGCCACAGTGGTACCAGCGTGGTTGGGTATGGGCGCTGGCCCTGGCCGGCGCGGTGTTGCTGCTGTCGCTGCTGGTCTGGCTGCGCGACCGCATCGTGCGCCGGCGTCAGCGTCAACTGGAGCAGCTGGTCTACCTGCGCACCTGCGAGCTGCAGCAGGCCAACCGCCAGCTGTCCGCGCTGGCCGGCGAGGATGCGCTGACCGGCCTGTACAACCGGCGCCGCCTGCTGCAGCGGATGAACGAATTGATCAGCCAGGCCCAGCGCCAGCCGCATCCGGCCAGCCTGGTGCTGCTGGACCTGGACCACTTCAAGCACATCAATGACAGCCATGGCCATCTGGCCGGCGATGCCGTGCTGCGCCAGGTGGCCGGCCTGCTGCAGACCTCGTTGCGGGCCCATGACATGGCCGCGCGTTATGGCGGCGAAGAGTTGCTGTTGCTGCTGCCCGATACCGATCAGGACACTGCGCTGGAAGTGGCCGAACGGCTGCGTCTGGCCATTGCCGACATGACGGTGGTCAGCGAGTCGGTGCAGCTGAGAGTGACGGCCAGCTTTGGCGTGGCCCAGCTGCAGACACAGCACAGTGCCGAGCAATGGATCGAGCGCGCCGACATGGCCCTGTACCGGGCCAAGCGCGAAGGCCGCAACCGTGTCTGCGTGGAACGGCTGCCGGATTGATCCTTGTCATGGCCCCACATCGCGGGCAAGCTGGAAAATGAGGCATCTGGATCGGTGATGTTGGACAGGGGGCAATGACTGCGTGCGCAGGATGATGCACGGCCGTGTGGCCGCCGGCAGTTGCCGCGCAGTGAGCGTGGTGCTGGCCGCGTTGATGCTGCTGTGGTGCGCGCCGCTGGCCCTGGCCGGCAGCGCACCGGGATGGCAGGCTTTTGCCGCCCTGCGCGGGCATACCGTGCTTACCGGGGACAATGGCCCGGCCGTGCGCAATGCCTACAGCGTTGCCCAGGACAGCCGTGGCCGGATCTGGATCGGCACCAATGACGGGGCCATCCGTCTGGACGGGGATCTGGTCCAGCGTTATGAGCCGGCCCAGGTGCCGGCAATGGCCACCGGTTTCACCCGTGTGTTCCACCCGCTGGACAATGGCGATGTATTGATCGGTGGTGACCGTGAAGGGGTGCTGCGCTGGCAGCTGGCCGATGACCGCTTTGTGCCGGTGACCCTGGGGGACGGCCGGCGTTTGAACCGGATCAATGCGATCGAGCCGGCACGTGATGGCGGCGCCTGGGTGGCCGCCGAACAGGGGTTGTTCTACTGGGATGCCGGCAGCAACCTGTTGCAGCCAGTGGATCTGGACCTGCCGCGGCCGGTGGACGGCGAGCGCATTTTTGATGTCGAGCAGACGGCTGATGGCACCCTGTGGGTAGCTGCTGCGCCCGGGCTGTACCAGCGTGGGCCGGGGCAGCGGCAGTTCCAGCCGGTACAGGTGGATCATCCCGGCCTGCAGCAGCGGCTGGACAGCGAGCTGATCTGGCAACTGGCCGGTGATGCACAGGGCGGTCTGTGGGTGGGCTTCATCCAGCACGGGGTGGTGCGAATCCAGGGCCGGTACGCCCAGGCCGCGCAGGGCCTGGATGGGCGCGAAGGCCTGCATGCCGGCAACACTATCCGCGCCTTTGTGCCGATCGCCGGGCAGATGTGGGTGGCAGTGGATGGCCGTGGCCTGATGGCCATCGAACAGATGCGCACGCGGCCACTGGCGGTGAACCTGAGCCAATTTCTGGGCGGGCGCAATTTCCATCCCAGCCAGATGATCCGCGCCCGCGATGGCCGCATCTGGGTGGCCAGTGACCGTGGCGTGTTCCATCTGGACCCAGAGCCTGCCGGGATCGTCGAACTCGATGCCAGCCTGCCTGGCGAGCATGCCCACCAGCAGCCGGACATGGCCCGCACGCTGCATATCGACCGCCGGGGCCGGCTGTGGATCGGCAACTTTGATGGTGTTGTGCAGGTACTCGATCCGCACAGTGGGCAACGCCATGTGATCCGCTTGCCGTCACCACTGGACGGCACCGATGTGGTGGCCATCGCCGAAGACAGTACCGGGCAGATCTGGGTAGCCAGCAACGGGGTGGCGGTGATCGACCCGGACAGCCTGCGCGTACGCGGTGGCAGCGCCTTGGCCCAGGTGCCGGTGCAGCGCTACCTGGCCCTGGCCGCGCAGGGGCAACGGGTCTGGGTCGGTGGGCGGGAGGGCATCATCGAACTGGACCTGCAGGGCAGGGTGCTGCGGCGCATGCTTGATCATCACCACGGCCTGCGCAGCAACCGGGTGCTCAACCTGGCCGTGCACGCTGACGCCCTGTGGGTGGGTACCGGCGAGGGTCTGCACCGGCTGGATCTGGACACCTGGCAGGCCCGCCATGTGCCGGTGGGCAGTGCGCGTGGCGACCTGCCGGCCAACCGCTACATCGTCGCCCTTCTGGCCGGGCGCGAGCAGATCCATGCCGGCACCCTGGAAGGTGTCTCCAGTGGCCTGCCGGCAGACGCCCGGCTGCAACTGCTGCTGCCGGCCATGCCGGGCCCGGGCCGTGGCATTGCCAACCTGGGCGAGGATCCCGCAGGTGGCTTGTGGGCCGGCATCCGCGATGGCGACCTGTACCACCGTGACCTGCAGGGACACTGGCGCCAGTTCGGTGCCCGTCATGGCCTGCATCCACGCACCCGACTGCGGGCTGACAAGATGGTGCGCAGTGCCGATGGCAGCCTGTTCATGGCCGCCGGCAGCGGGGTGATCATGCTCCAGCCCGGCTTGTTGCAGTTGCCGGAACCGGCCTTGCCCGACCTGCAGCCACATGTTGTCTCCATGCATCTTGATGGCCACCCGCTGCCGCCCTCGCAACTGCCCGGTGACGGCCAGCGCCTGCAGCTGGCGCGCGATGTGGAGCGTGTGGCCCTGAGTTTTTCGGCGATGGATTACCTGGCCCCGCAACGACGCCAGTACAGCTACCGCCTGGAAGGCCTGGACAGCCGCTGGATCAGCGCCAGTGGCCACAACCAGGTGCCCCTGGTGCTGTACAGCCGCCTGCCGGTGGGGCAATACACCCTGCTGCTGCGTACCACCTCCGATGAGTACCCGGGCAAGGAATGGATCACCCGCCTGCAGCTGGAGGTGCCGCCGGCCTGGTACCAGCAGTGGTGGGTGCAGTTGCTGGCGCTGTTGCTGTTCCTGCTGGCGGTGGCCGGCGCGGTGCAGTGGCGGTTGCGGACCGCGCGCCGGCGTGAGCGTCGCCTGCAGCAGCGGGTGCTGGACAGCACCGCCGAGCTGCGCCAGGCCAATGCACGCCTGGCACAGTTGGTTGGTGAGGATGCCCTGACCGGGCTGGACAACCGACGCCGTGGTTTCGAGCGCCTGGCCGAGCTGCACACCTGGCGCCAGCGCATGCGCGGCAGTGACTGTGTGGTGCTGATGGACCTGGACCACTTCAAGCGCATCAATGACCGTTACGGCCACCTCGGCGGCGATGCGGTGCTGCGTGAGGTCGGCCAGTTGCTGCGCAGCCAGTTGCGCGCCATTGATATCGCCGCCCGTTACGGTGGCGAGGAACTGCTGCTGGTGCTGGTGGATGCCGATCTGGCCCAGGGCCGCCACACGATCGCGCGCCTGGCCGATGCCCTGCGGCAGATGCCGGTGCTGTATGACGGCCAGTCGATCCATGTGGACGCCAGCTTCGGCCTGGCCGCTTCCGATCCAGACCAGCCCATCGAGCAATGGCTGGCCCGGGCCGATGCGGCGTTGTACCGGGCCAAGCACCGCGGGCGTGGCCGGCTGTGCGTGGACGGTCACGACGACTGAGCCCGGGTTGGTTCCGGCTGCGCGCAGGGGTTACTGACGGCGGTTGGTCTGGCGCGGCAATCGGCCTACCATCGCTTGCCCCCACTTGTGACCCACCCCATGCAGGCTGCTGCCACCTCCACTCCGCCGCGCTGGTTTGTCGCCGGCGACATCAATGGTTTCTTTGGCCTGGTGGTGGACAACCTGTCCATCCTGGGCTTCATCGCGATGGCCTTGATCGGCATCTTCGGTTTCCCGGCCGAGGTGGTGTTCACCCGCATGTTCCCCGGTACCGCGCTGGGCGTGCTGGTGGGCAACGTGATGTACACGGTGATGGCACGACGCCTGGCCGCGCGCAGCGGCCGCGCCGATGTCACCGCGATGCCGCTGGGCCTGGACGCGCCGACCTCCATCGGCATGGCCCTGCTGGTGCTGGGCCCGGCGTTTGCCGGCTTCAAGGCCGCCGGCATGGACGAAACGGCCGCGGCGATGGCCACCTGGCAGCTGGGCATGGCCTCGCTGGTGGTGATGGGCCTGCTCAAGACCGTGCTGTCCTTTGCCGGTGATGCGGTGACCCGGCATGTGCCGCGTGCGGCCCTGCTCGGCTCCATCGGTGGTGCGGCGTTGATGCTGCTGGGCTTTTTGCCGCTGATCGAAAGCCTGCGCCAGCCGCTGGTGGGCCTGGTGACCCTGGGCGTGCTGCTGTATGTGCTGGTGGCTGGTGGCCGGGTGCCGTTGCGGCTGCCCGGGGTGCTGTTTGCGCTGCTGATCGGCGTGGCCCTGTATTACGGCCTGGGCAGTGCCGGCCTGCTGCCCGGGTTTGCCCTGCCGGCAGGCGTGAGCCTGGCCCCGGCGCTGCCGCTGCCCCGTCTGGGCTTTATCGATGGCCTGCCGCTGACCGTTCCGTACCTGTCGCTGCTGCTGCCGTTCGGCCTGCTGATGGTGGTGGGCGGGATCAATGTGGCCGAGAGCGCACGCGCTGCCGGCGATGACTACCGCACCCGCGATGTGCTGCTGGTCGAGGCGGTCTCCACCCTGGTGGCCGGCGTGTGCGGTGGTGTGGCACAGACCACCCCGTACATCGGCCAGCCGGCCTACAAGCGCCTGGGCGCACGGACCGGCTACACCCTGCTCACCGGCTTGTTTGTCGGCATCGGCGGCATGCTCGGCGTGGTCGCCGGGCTGGTGCAGTGGCTCCCGGTTGCGGTGCTGGCCCCGATCATCGTGTTCGTCGGCCTGGACATCACCGTGCAGGCCTTCCAGTCCACCCGTCGCCAGCACGCCATCGCCGTGGCCCTGGCCTTCCTGCCGGCGGTGGCCTACCTGATCAACATCAAGTTCGGTAGCTGGGTCGCCCCGGACGCTGCCGCGGCCCTGTATGCGGCGGTGGACAGCCACGGTTTGAGTGATGTGGCTGCCCTGCAGGTGCTGGGCAACGGCTTCATCATCACCGCCATCATCTGGGCCGCCAGCCTGATCGCCCTGATCGAGCGTCGTGCCGGCGTGGCCATGGCCGTTCTGCTGCTCGGCGCGCTGTTCACCGCGTTCGGGGTGATGCATTCCACCGACCCGCGTGGCGGGGTCTACCTGCCGTGGAGCATCGACGGCCTGCGCGCGGCCATCACCTGGCAGCTGGCCGCGGCCTATGCCGTGCTGGCCGTGGTGCTGGGCCTGTTGTCCTGCTTGTGGCCGGGCGTGGACACGGCCCATGGCCATGGGCAGGATTGAGCGATGACCCAGCCCAGCGTGTTTGCCCAGTTGCTCGGTACGCAGTTTGCGCATCTGTCGCCCCGCGTGGCGCAGTTGCACCAGCTCGACGGGCCGGGCCACTGGCAGGGGCAGTGCGTCATCCAGCGCGGCCAGCATCCCGTGGCCCGGCTCTGCGCCTGGGCGGCACGCCTGCCGCCGGGCGGGCAGGCGTTGGCCACCACGGTGACCCTGCAGCGCAGTGCCGGGCAGGAAACTTGGACGCGCAACTTCGGCGGGGTGCCGATGCGCTCGCGGATGTGGCCCTGGCAGGGCCGGTTGCGCGAGCGCCTGGGGCTGGTGCAGTTCGATTTCCAGCTGGGCGTCCAGGATGGCGCCTTGACCTGGAACACGCGGGCGGTGCGGGTACTGGGCATTGTGCCGCTGCCGGCCGCCTGGTTTGCCGGCGTGCAGTGCACCGAGGCGGTGGACGGGCAGGGCCGCTACACCTTCGATGTGCGTGCCAGCCTGCCGCTGGTCGGCCTGATCGTGCATTACCGCGGCTGGTTGCTGCCCGGCTGAGGCAACCCGGCAGGCGATACCGGAAATTTCAGCAAGCTGGGCGTCAGCTGCGGCACGGCGCTTTCCTATATGATAATGATTCTCGTTAGAGCGTCATGGGCACCCGCGTGGGTATCGCAGCAGGCAAGCACGGCATTGGCAGCACCCCGCAGGCAGGCCCGGCGTGGGCGGGCCTGCATTTCGGCCCGCGCCCGTCCGCGCCGGCAGGCCCGGGGCGGGGGCGTCATTGGCCGCTGGCCCTGGCCAGCCTGGCCGCGCACGGTCTGCTGATTGCAGCCCTGTTGCAGGCCGCGCCCAGCCAGCCGCTGGCTGGCAACAGCGAATCTGCCCCCGAGCGCGTCCAGCTGCGCTTCGTCACTGCATCCAGCATCCTGCGCGAGCAGGGCGCGGCAGCGGCCAGCCCGGCATCGCTGTCCCCGCCACAGGCGCCGGCCTCGACATCGACATCGACAGCGAGCACCACGGCAACGGCCAGGCCCTTGCCGGTCAGCCCGGTGCCTGCGCCGCTGGCCGTGGCAAGCCTGCCTGCTGCGACCGGGCCGGCATCTGCGCCCCCGGCCGGCCCTGCGGTGCAGAGTGTGGCGGCCACTGCCGCGGCGCCGGCCACAGCGGCCGATGCCACGGCAGCCAGCCATGGCACTGCCGGGCCTGGCCTGGCGGCACACGGCCACGGCAGCGCCTCACACAGCAGTGCCCCGGCCCAGGACAGCCAGGGCGTGGCCGACTGGAGCCAGGCAGTGATGCGCCAGCTGGCCCGCTTCCGTACCTATCCGGCTGCCGCCCGCGCCCAGCGCGTGGAAGGAGTGGTGATGGTGCATGCCACCATCGCCGCCGATGGCCAGGTGCTGGCCACCCGGGTGCGTCATTCCTGCGGCAACCCGGATCTGGATGCCGAAGCCCTGGCCACCTTCAGCCGCGCCCGTCGCCTGCCGGCCCCGCCGGCGCACCTGCCCAGTCCGCTCCAGGTGGACCTGCCGGTGGCCTTCACCCTGCGCAGCTGATCCGTTTTGCTGCCGACACTGCCGTCCCGATCAGGGGGGGGCGGGCAAATCGTCGCTGCCGGGGCAGCTTCTACAGGGACGCTTGGCCTGTGCACCTACCGGTAGGTGCGGCTCCAGCCGCGAGGCGGAGTGCCTCGTCGGGAAAGCCGTCGCTGCCCGGGCAGCTCCTGCAGGGGCGCTTGGTCCCTGCATCTACTGGCAGGAGCGGCTCCAGCCGCGAGAGTCGCTTGGAGAGGCTGTGCGAGAATCGCGTGCATGGTGATCAACGCGGAACATTTCCAGGCACTGCGCCTGCTGCTGGACGACCCCAGCCTTCCCAAACCTCCCGTGCCTGCGTGGCCGGGCGCACTCCCTGCAGGCGAATATGCCTGTGATGCAGCCCCTGGCCCAAGTGGCGCCATCCAGCACGCCGTGCTGTCGTTATTCCAACGCTCCGGGCGGCCCTGTTTGAGCACCGACGGCGCCACGGGTACCGTGCGCCAGACCCTGCACACACCGTTCCAAGGGTTGGAATGCTGGCAATGGGATATCGACTGGGACGACGGCAGCGGCACTTTGCGCTGCGAACGCCTGTGGCTGCATGCACGCAACGGTCAACGCTTTGACCTCTACGATGCACAGGGCCAGTGCACTACGTACACACTGGTGGCCGAAGAGGTGATCGCGCAGCGCTGCCTGTGGCCGGAGCCTTTGTGCATGGCCGTCTACCAAGCCATTGATACAGCGCACCTGCCCAGCTATCTGCACCAGATCGAAATTCTGGAATATGACGACCAGCCCCTGCTGCAATGCGGTATTGGGTGTTGCACGGTGAACGATGCGCAGACCGATGCGGACGGCATTTACCACGCCATGCTGGAGTGGTCGCTGCACCAGGACGTTGGGAATGTGCTGGCACCCACGCAGATCCGCTGGCACATCCATGACGGGGATCGTTTTGACTGGCTGCATGCCGATGGCAGCGCCACGCCCTTTACGTGGCTGCGCAACATCTAGGCAATGCGCCGGCTGGTACCTGATGCGCGCAAGGTGCTGTCAATTGTTCAAATGCCAATGAAAATTCAGCCATGAAAAGCACCTCAACGAGGTGCTTTTCTCCAGCTGCCTGCTGCAGATACAGCGCAGCGCACTGTGTTCAGAATGGCAGCTTGGGCATGCCGCCGCCGTCCATCATGCGCGGCAGCGCCACCGCTGTGGTTGTTGTGGGCAATCCAGCTCACAGGGTGCTGAGGAAATCCAACAGTGCCTGGCGTTCGGCGGCGCTCAGGCCCAGTGGCTGCAGCAGCGGGTCGGTGGTGGGGAAGCTGGGGTCATTGGCCTGTTCACCGACCGGGCGCGGGCGGAAGGCGCCGGCGTTGTACATGTTGACGATGCCCTCCAGGTTGGGGAACAGGCCGTTGTGCATGTACGGGCCGTTGCGCGGCACATTGCGCAGCGAGGGAGTGCGGAAGGCGCCGCTGTCGGCCGGGTTGCCGGTCACTCCATAGCGGCCCAGGTCTTCCAGCTCGCGGCCGAAGAAGTGGATGCCCAGGTTGTGGAAGGCATCGTCGCTCATGGTCGGGCCGTTGTGGCAGTTGATGCAGCGCGCCTTGGTGCGGAACAGGTGCAGGCCGAGCAGCTGGTTGTCGCTCAGGGCGTTGTCGCGGCCGGCCAGGTAACGGTCAAAGCCGCGGTTGCGCGGGTACAGGGTGCGCTGGAAGGCGGCGATGGACTTGGCCACCTTGTCCATGGCGATGCGGCCCGGCCCGAAGGCCGCGTCAAACTGCTCGCGGTAACCGGCATCGCGGCGCAGGTAGCGCTCCATGCGGGCGATGGTATTGGCCATTTCAACCGGGTCATGGATCGGGAACTGTGCCTGGTTTTCCAGGCTGCCGCCACGGCCGTCCCAGAACTGGTGTGCGCTGTAGGGGGCCATGGACACGTCCATGGCATTGCGCCGGCCGGGCTGGCGGTCATGGCCGAAGGAGACGCGCTTGCCATCGCCCCAGCCGAGCTGGCGGTCATGGCAGTTGGCGCAGGCAATCTGTCCGGAGGCCGACAGCTTCGGGTCCTCGAACAGACGCTGGCCCAGGGCCACCTTCTGCGCTGTGCCGGGGTTGTCGGCCGGCTCCGGTGGTGGCAACAGTGGCCCCAGTTCGCGCCGCGCCACGCCCTCGGACCAGTACGCGGCCGGCCAGTGCGCCGGCGTCTGCCGGTACAGCGCCCGCAGGCAGCTGATGTCCTGGCTGCCATCGGCCAGCTGCCGCTGGCAGTTTTCCAGTGCAGCACCGGAGTGGTCATCAGCCTTGCCCGGGGCGACGCAAAGCACGATGCCTGCCAGGGTCATCAGGCCCAGGCAGGCATACAGATAGCGCCGCAGACGCTGGCGGGCGTTGAACGACGCTGACGTGGGGGCGGGGGCTGACATACCGTTACCAATGAGAGGGCGCCGGCGGTGCCGGCGCCATGACAGCTTAGAACCTGTAACCCAGCTCCACCCAGAACGAGCGGCCGGTTTCGTACTGCGGGATGTCCTGGGCACCCAGGCTGGTGACATTGACCCGGTCCAGCAGGTTGAAGATGTCCAGGTTCACGAACGCGGCCTGCTGGCCGGCCAGGGCCTTTTCCCAGCTGATGCGCACATCCCAGTTGAGGCTGGCGCAGAAATCGCGGCGGTCGTAGACATCGGCAATCACGCCGTTGACCTCCACGCTTTCACCGGTCTTGCCGATGTCGCGGTAACCGGCGCGGTAACGCAGGAAGTGGGTGATGGCCAGGTCCCAGCGCTCGATGGCGGTGGTGGTGGTCAGGCGCGCGGTCCACGGCCGGGTGTAGTTGTTGGCCGGCAGCTGGCTGCGGTGCAGCAGCTGGCCCAGGTACTGCACATAGTCGGTGTCGTAGTACAGGTTGCCGGCAGCGTCATCCTGGTAGCTGGGCGAGGCGTACTTCTGGTCGGTCCAGTCCAGTGCGGCCTGCCAGACGGTGGTGCTGCCGGCCCAGCGCAGCGGCTGGCGACCATCGGCGGTCAGGCTCCAGATCTGGTTGTGGCTGCGCCCGTCATTGGTCCAGGTGGTATAGCCGGCGGACAGGTCGCGGGTATCGGTCGAGGGTTCGCCGATGGCCAGGCCCGAGGCCTGGATGACCTGGTCGCGGCCAAGACGGTTGATGAACTTCAGGCCCAGGGTGGCCGCCTCGAAGCGCTGGCTGAAACCAAGCATCAGCTCATCGTCATAGGCGACGTCGAGCTGGTTGAAGACGTTGTCGGCCGGGGCCTGGGTGCCGACAGTCCAGGCATCGTCCAGGGAGTTGCGGCGCTCGCCGTTGTAGCGCAGGCGGTTGATGTTTTCCTGCAGGCGCCAGCGGGCGATGGAGCGGCCGTAGTAGCGGTTCACGCCGGCCTGGAGCAGGCGGCTGCCATCAGCGTCGATATCCCACGAGGCGGCCAGACGCGGGGCCAGGGTGGTCTGTGCCATGTAGTCATCACGTTCCACGCGCAGGCCCGGGCGCACGGACACATTGCCGATGCGCATGTCGTCTTCCACATACAGCGCGCCAGACAGGGTGCTGAAGCCGAACCCGCCCACCGCATAGCGGGTGCGGTTGCTGAAGAACTGCCCGGCCCAGCCGTTGTTGGTGGCCACCGTGCTGTGGGTGGTGCCCATGGCGCAGGTGGTGGTGTCGGTGATGCCGGCACTGTTGCTGCAGGTGCTGGTGCGCTTGGGCACCACGTAGATGCTGCTCTCGCTCAGGCGGGCATAGTCGTAGGCATCGCGGCCCAGCTGGGCGCCGGCGCTGAGGCGGTGCAGCACGCTGCCGGTGGCGATCGGGTCCCAGCGCACATCCAGCTTGTACTGGGCGCTGCGTTGTTCCTGTTCGACCTGGCCGTACTCGCCCTGCAGGCTGTTGTTGCCGGTGCCCCAGTCCTTGGAGTCGGAGCGGGTCCAGGCGTAGTAGTCATCGCTGTGGCCGTGGCGGCTCTGCTCGTTGCGGGTCAGGCCCAGTTGCTGGTCCACCTGGCCCCAGTCGGTACGCCAGTCCAGCCGCAGGTTGGCCTGCAGGCCGCCGTTGCGGATATCAATCTGCGAATCGACGATGTTGGAGCGGAAATAGGTGTCTTCCTGCGGCGCGTACATCAGGCTGGCCTGCAGCTCGATGCGCTCGCTGGCTTCCCACACAGCCTTGATGAAGGCGTTGTCGATGGCCCGTTGCTGGGTGCGCTTGTCCTTGCCGTACTGCTCCACCAGGTGGGAGGAATAGAACATGGACGGAATGGTCGAGCGCTTGCGGCTGAAGCTGGCCAGCACGCCGACGTCATCGCTCAGCCAGCCTTCGCTGGTGGCACGCCAGGTGGTCTTCTCGAACTCCGGCTGGCCATCGCCCCAGGAGGACGCATTGGCATAGCTTTCGCGTTGCGCTGCATTGACGTGGTAATGCGTCCACGACGAGCGGCTCATCTGGGTGGAGATTTCACTGCGCGTCTGCCGGCTCGGCTTGCGCGTGACCGCATCGACCACACCGCCGGTGAAACCACCCCAGGCCGCGGAGACGTTGCTGTCCAGCACGGTCAGCTCACCGAGCAGGCGCGCATCCAGGGCAAAGGCCTGGCTGCTGCCCGGGCCGCCGTACAGGCGGTAGGGCGAGGCATCACCGGCCGGGTCGATGCTGTTGTTCATGCCCATGCCATCGATGCTGAAGTTGTTCTGGTAGAACGCCGCACCGTTGATGCTGACCTCGGCGGGGCTGATCTCGCCGGGGGTGAAGCTGGAGAGCTGGCCGTTGTCGTACTGCACGGCCGGGTTGATCTTGAGCAGGCTGCCGATATCGCCATTGCCGGCTGGCTGGTTGGCAATGTAGCTGGCATCCAGGGTCTGCTTGCCGGCGTACGGGCTGCTGGCCGCCTCGTCCTCCACTTCCAGGGTGGGCAGGACCAGGTCACTGCCGTGGGACTGGGCGGCGGCGCTGAGCGGGGCCAGCAGGGCGCCGAGCAGGGCAAGGCAGAGCGGATGCTGGGCAGGCAGGTGACGGCTCACGTGTTTTCTCTAAGGACAGCGCACACGGCATGGCCAGGCGGCGCGTTGGGCGCCGGCACAAGGGGCCGTGGTGCAAGGCAGGAGGGGCGCATCGAAAGATGCGCGGTCATGCAGGCGCTGGCTGTGCGTTCAGGCCGCCGGGCGGGGAGAGAGGCCGGCCGGTGGGATGGGCGTAACTGGCGTGCGGAAGCAGGTAACCGATGCCAATGATAATGATTCTCATGTGCGGCGCAACTAAAAATTAATGCGCGCTCAACCCACGCTCCGGCTGTGGTTCAGGTGCTTGAACTGTGCCGCCACGATCCGCACATCAGGTGCATCGGTCGATCGACCTTTTGCCACCTTGAGAGGACGCCCCCATGCGGATGGACAAGCTCACCACGCGTTTCAGCCAGGCCCTGCAGGATGCCCAGTCGCTGGCCGTGGGCCGTGACCACACCATCATCGAACCGGTGCACTTGATGCAGGCCCTGCTCGAGCAGCAGGGGGGCAGCACGCGCCCGTTGCTGGCCCAGGCCGGGGTCAATGTGCCGCTGTTGCGCGAGCGCATCGGCGAGTTGCTGGCCAAGCTGCCCACGGTGACCGGCCAGGCCGGCAATGTGTCCATCGGCAATGACTTGGCGCGCCTGCTCAACCAGGCCGACAAGGCCGCCCAGCAGGCCGGTGATGCCTTCATTGCCAGCGAGTGGTTCGTGCAGGCGGCAGTGGACGAGGCCGGCGCGCTGGGCATGGTCCTGCGCCAGGCCGGTGCTGACAAGAAGAAGGTGGCCGCGGCCATCGAGGCCATCCGTGGAGGGGAAAACGTGACCAGCGAAAATGCCGAAGACCAGCGCCAGGCGCTGGCCAAGTACACCATCGACCTGACCGAGCGCGCCGAGAGCGGCAAGCTGGATCCGGTGATCGGCCGCGACGAGGAAATCCGTCGCGCCATCCAGGTGCTGCAGCGCCGGACCAAGAACAACCCGGTGCTGATCGGCGAACCCGGCGTGGGCAAGACCGCCATCGTCGAAGGCCTGGCCCAGCGCATCATCAACGGTGAAGTGCCCGAGGGCCTGCGTGGCAAGCGGGTGCTGAGCCTGGACATGGGCGCGCTGATTGCCGGGGCCAAGTTCCGTGGCGAGTTCGAGGAGCGCCTCAAGGCCGTGCTCAATGACCTGGCCAAGAGCGAAGGCCAGGTGATCCTGTTCATCGACGAGCTGCACACCATGGTCGGCGCCGGCAAGGCCGATGGCGCCATGGATGCCGGCAACATGCTCAAGCCGGCCCTGGCCCGTGGCGAGCTGCACTGCATCGGCGCCACCACCCTGGACGAGTACCGCCAGTACATCGAGAAGGATGCCGCACTGGAACGCCGCTTCCAGAAGGTGCTGGTGGGCGAGCCGACGGTGGAGGACACCATTGCCATCCTGCGCGGGCTCAAAGAGAAGTACGCCGTGCACCACGGGGTGGAGATCACCGACCCGGCGATCATTGCCGCGGCCACCCTGTCCAACCGCTACATCACCGACCGCCAGCTGCCGGACAAGGCGATCGACCTGATGGACGAAGCGGCCAGCCGCATCCGCATGGAGATCGACTCCAAGCCGGAGGAGCTGGACCGCATCGAGCGCCGCCTGATCCAGCTCAAGATCCAGCGCGAGATGCTGAAGAAGGAGAAGGACGAGGCCTCGCGCAAGCGCCTGGCCGAGATGGAGGCCGACATCGGCGCGCTGGAGCGCGAGTTCAACGACCTGGATGAAGTGTGGAAGGCCGAAAAGGCCTCGCTGCAGGGCGCCACCAAGGTCAAGGAGCAGATCGAGGCGGCCAAGCTGGAGCTGGAAGCGGCCCAGCGTGCCCAGGACTACGCCAGGATGAGCGAGATCCAGTACGGCCGCATCCCGCAGCTGGAAAAGCAGCTGGCCGCGGCCAATGCGGCCGAGCAGGGTGAGTTCAAGCTGCTCAAGGAAAAGGTCACCGCCGAGGAAATTGCCGAAGTGGTGGGCCGTTGGACCGGCATTCCGGTCAGCCGCATGCTCGAAGGCGAGCGCGAAAAGCTGCTGCGCATGGAAGACGAGCTGCACAAGCGCGTGGTCGGCCAGGAAGAGGCGATCAAGGTCGTCTCCGACGCGGTGCGCCGTTCGCGTGCCGGCCTCAGTGACCCCAACCGTCCGTCCGGCTCGTTCCTGTTCCTGGGGCCCACCGGCGTGGGCAAGACCGAGCTGTGCAAGGCACTGGCCGATTTCCTGTTCGACTCGTCCGATGCCATGGTGCGCATCGACATGAGCGAGTTCATGGAAAAGCATGCGGTCAGCCGCCTGATCGGTGCGCCCCCGGGTTATGTCGGTTACGAGGAAGGCGGTTACCTGACCGAGGCCGTGCGCCGTCGCCCGTACTCGCTGATCCTGCTGGATGAAGTGGAGAAGGCGCACCCGGACGTGTTCAACATCCTGCTGCAGGTGCTCGACGACGGCCGCCTCACCGATGGCCAGGGACGCACGGTGGACTTCCGCAATACCGTCATCGTGATGACCTCCAACCTGGGCAGTGCCCAGATCCAGGAGCTGGCCGGCGAGGGCACGGCCGAGGCCTACACCCAGATGAAGGCGGCGGTGATGGGCGTGGTGCAGGCGCACTTCCGCCCGGAGTTCATCAACCGCCTGGATGACCTGGTGGTGTTCCACCCGCTGGACAAGACGCAGATCCGTTCGATTGCCGCCATCCAGATGAGCGGTTTGAACAAGCGCCTGGCCGAGCGTGGCCTGACCCTGCAGGTAAGCGATGCCGCCTTTGATGTGCTGGGCAATGTGGGCTTTGACCCGGTCTACGGCGCCCGCCCGCTTAAGCGTGCGATCCAGGCCCAGCTGGGAAACCCGCTGGCGCAGAATATCCTCTCCGGGCAGTACGCCAGCGGCGACACCATCGTTGTCGATGCCCAGGGCGGCGAGCTGGTCTTCAGCAAGGCGTAAACACCCGCCTCAATACCGCAATACCGCAATACCGCAATACCCACAGGCCCCGGTATCCCCGGGGCCTGTTTTTTGAGTTGCCATCTGGCCGGGGCTTGCGGGCGGCCGGGGTGGTGTCGTGGGACTTGCTTTCGTAGGAGCGGTCCCGGCCGCGATGCCTTGCCGGTACGCGACAGGCTGTGACGGATAGCCTGCCAGCTGCGCCTTAGTGAAGCCGCATCGCCGCTTGCTGGCTGTGCTCCTGCTGTTGTGCCTGCAGCGGATGATCGGCCTGCGGCGTTGTTTCCAGCGCCTGCGCCCGCTGCAGCGACTGGCTTTCCGGTGCGGCCACCGCCTCGGCGGTAGGCAGGTGGGCACGCCGATGGGCGGGGTCGTCCGGTGAGCCCTGCACCAGGAAGACATGCGCCCCGGCCGGTTGGGTGGCCGTGGCCTGGCTGAGCAGCACATGGTCCACCCGTTCAAAGCCGTGTTCGCGCGCGCTGGCATACAGGCTGGCACTCAGGTTGGCGCTGTGCTGGTCCCAGGGCTTGCCCTGCGCGGCATCCAGTTGCGCCACCTTGCCCTGGATCTGTTCCAGCAGCGGGTCGGCGCGCTCGTGATGGCTGGGGGGAGCGGCGGCCATGGGCAGCTCGGCCAGCGTGTCCGGTTGCCGCAGCTGGCTGGTGGCTGGCCCGGCGCTGGCCGGGGCCAGCGTCGGAGGGCTGGTCATCGGTGCCATCGGCGGCGGCAACACCACACTGCCCGGTGCGGCGGGCCCATGCAGCCCGTGTGGCACATTCGGGGCCGGCACATGGTGGGGCAGGGCATAGAACGGGAGGTTCGGGGCGCCGGTGTCCTGGATCGCCAGGGTCCGGCCGCTGCCGCCCAGGTTGATGCCATTGCAGTTCAGCAACTCCGGGCGTAGCCCCAGTCTGCCCATGTCCAGGCTGATGGGTAAGGCGGTGTTGCTGTCCCAGACACGGTGGGCGGCCTGTTCGGCATTGGCGATCACCTGCAGGGCGGTCGCCGCATAGTAATTCGGGTAATCCGAGTGCCCGGTTGTCCCCATCCGGAGTATCTGCGGCGGCTTGTTGTAGTAATGCTGGTCTATGGCCGCCTGGTTGCCGGCATCCAGGGTCAGGGTGTTGTCTGGGTTGGGGGAGTAACCGGGTTTCCATGTAGCGGTCTTGGTACTTTGATCGTAATCGAAGTAGTCCAGCATTCGACTGCCGCCCAGTGCGTGCAACTCTGTTGGGTCTACACTCCTGCCCTCCGCCAGCAAGCGGTCAGCCAGGATGTTCAAGCCACGTACCTGTGCGCTGGCTTCGTCCCAACGGGTCTGGTTCAAATATGTTTCGAGCGGGGCGCTGTAGTCTCGTGGCGGCTCACCGCCGGCATCGGCCACCTTCCTGGCATCGCGGTGGTAGTCCATCCAGACGTCGGCCATCTGGCTTGCATTGCGCGCGTGTTCCAGTTCGTGGGCGAACAGGAAGGTCAGTTTCCCCGAATCGGTTCGATTACTACTGGCGCGCAACAATGAGTCCAGTTCCAAGTTCAGGCTGCCGGAGGACGGGTCATATTCCGCTCCCCGATTACTGCCGGGTGCTAGCAGTCCCAGAGTTGTCAATTCAGGCTTGCTGTCACTGCTGTTGGCCAGGGTGTCATTGAACAGGTCAACCAAGGCCGGTGAGCTGGTGATGGCATCGCGCAGGCCGTCCATATGCTGCTGCGTTACGCCGGGCTGGCTGGTCAGGGTAGTGAGCAGGCTCTCGGCTTCGGGGCTGAGCACGCTCATGGCCGCACCTGCTGAGGCATCGGCTGGAGGGTGATGCCTTTGATGCACAGCCGCCCATTCAACTGGGTGCTGGGGAGAAGAGCGACGGTCAATGCGAAGTGCTCTGTCTCAGCGATATGGTGCAGTGGGCCGGTTCTGTACCAATTCACAAAGCCCATCGCTTCCAGCTCGGGGCGCAAGGCCGCCCAGTCGGTCGGGCCATCGCAGATCGGGGCCGGGTCCATATACGCCGAATCAGCCAATGGGCGGTGCTCTACAAAAACACGTATCTCCGGCACGACGGAAGTGTCGTTCAAAAACCAGACCATTGCCCAGTTCGCGTGGATGCGTGCGCTATAACCATGGCGTGGTGGGGGCATTCCATCACTGGGCATCCCCAGTGCCTTTCCGGCAATTTCCGGTGTGATGTCGGCAAAGCGTGGCACCGTGCGTAGCAGGTGCAACACGCCCTGCCAGGCACGCTCGGGGCTGTGGCCCTCCCGGATGGGCCAGGTCTCCCAGCGTTTTACGTAGTCGTCGTGTTGTTGCTGCGTGGTCATACGGGCAGTTCCTTCCTTGGCGGTTGCTGCGGTTGCTGCGGTTGCTGCGGTTGCTGCGGTTGCTGTGGCTGTGGCTGTGCTTACTGTGGCTGTCGAGTTGGCGGTGCTGGCCGGGGTATCTGCTGCGTGCGTGTCGCCGCCATGACGGCAGCCGGCAAGCGTCAGCAGCATTGCCATGGCCAGGCAGGGCATCCGGTGTGTACGCATGGGCATCCAGGTCCTTGTCGATGTGTGCAGGGTAACGGTGCCGTTGCAGGCAAGCCCGGAAGCCGGTCACATCACCGGCGTTGTGCAGGACAGGCTGTCGCTCCACCAAGGCCGGTGAACGGGTGATGGCATCGCGCAGGCCGTCCATATGCTGCTGCGTTACACCGGGCTGGCTGGCCAGGGTAGTGAGCAGGCTCTCGGCCTTGGGGCTGAGCACGCTCATGGCCGCACCTTCTGCGGCATCGGCTGGAGGGTGATGCCTTTGATGCATAGCCGCCCATTCAACTGGGTGCTGGGGAGAAGAGCGACGGTCAATGCGAAGTGCTCTGTCTCAGCGATATAGTGTAGTGGGCCGGTTCTGTACCAGTTCACAAAGCCCATCGCTTCCAGCTCGGGGCGCAAGATCGCCCAGTCGGTCGGGCCATCGCATACCGGGGCCGGGTCCATGTAGGTAGAACCGGGTACCGGACGGTGGCCTACTGATACCTCCAGCATCGGCACGACTGTGCGTTCATCCAGAACCCAGCCCAGTGCCCAGTCCGGATGGATACGCGCGCTGTAGCCGCGCAGGGGCGGGGGCAGGCTTTGCCCGGGCATCCCCAGCGCCGGCCCGGCGATTTCCGGGGTGATGTCGGCAAAGCGCGGCACGGTGCGTAGCAGGTGCAACACCCCCTGCCAGGCGCGCTCGGGGCTGTGGCCCTCGCGGATGGGCCAGGCCTCCCAGCGTTTTATTTCCTCATCGTGTTGTTGCTGCAGGGTCATACGGGCAGTTCCTTCCTTGGCGGTTGCTGTGGTTGCCGTGCTGACGGCATTGGCTGGGGTATCTGCTGCGTGCGTGCCGCCGCTATGACGGCAGCCGGCAAGGCCCAGCAGCAGGGCTGCGGCCAGGCAGGGCATCAGGGGTGTGCGCATGGGCATCAAGGTCCTTGTCGATGCGTGCAGGGTAGCGGAGCCGTTACAGGCAAGCCCGGAACCGGGTCACATCCCCGGCGCTGTGCAGGCCAGGGTGTCATTGAATAATTCCACCAAAGCCGGTGAACTGGTGATGGCATCGCGCAGGCCGTCCATATGCTGCTGCGTTACACCGGGCTGGTTGGCCAGGTCGCTGAGCAGGCTTTCGGCCTTGGGGCTGAGCGTACTCATGGGCGCACCTTTTGTGGCATCGGGGTGATTTTGATTCTCCTGATGCACAACTTTTTCAATTCGCTGCTTGGCAACAGAGCGATGCTCAAGGCGTAATGATCGTTATAGGTATAGGGGTTCAGGTCAGTCATGTATCCCCAGGTCGTAAACCCCATTTCCTCCAACGCCTCACGCAAGGCGGGCCAGTCGGTCGGGCCATCGCAGACCGGGGCCGGGTCAACATAGGGCGCACCCATTTGTGGGCGGTGCCCCACAGACACGTCCACCATCGGCAATGAAGTGCGTTCATCCAGTGCCCAGTAGAGCGCCCAGTCCGGGTGGATGCGTGCGCTGTAGCCGCGCAGGGGTGGGGGCAGGCTTTGACCGGGCATTCCCAGCGCCGGTCCGGCGATTTCCGGGGTGATGTCGGCAAAGCGCGGCACCGTGCGCAGGATGTGCAACACGCCCTGCCACGCACGCTCGGGGCTGTGGCCCTCGCGGATGGGCCAGGCCTCCCAGCGTTTTATTTCCTCATCGTGTTGTTGCTGCACGGTCATGCGGGCAGTTCCTTCCTTGGCGGTTGCTGTGATTGCTGTGATTGCTGTGGCTGTCGCGTTGGCGGTGCTTGCCGGGGTATCTGCTGCGTGCGTGCCGCCGCTATGACGGCAGCCGGCAAGCGCCAGCAGCAGGGCCATGGCCAGGCAGGGCGTCTGGTGTGTACGCATGGGCATCCAGGTCCTTGTCGATGTGTGCAGGGTAATAGTGCAGTTACAGGCAAGCTCGTGAGCCGATCACATCACCGGCGCTGTGCTGGCCACGCTGTCATGGGACAGGTCAACCCAGGCTGGTGAGCTGGTGATGGCATCGCGCAGGCCGGCCATATGCTGCTGCGTTACGCCGGGCTGGCTGGCCAGGGTAGTGAGCAGGCTCTCGGCCTTGGGGCTGAGCACGCTCATGGTCGCACCTGCTGCGGCATCGGCTGGAGGGTGATGCCTTTGATGCACAGCCGCCCATTCAACTGGGTGCTGGGCAGCAGATCGATGGACAGCGCATAGTGATCATTTGCGCTGGAATAATCCAAAGCGCTCCATTGTGCCCACAGCGTGAACCCCATCGCTTCCAGCTCGGGGCGTAAGACGGCCCAGTCGGTGGGGCCATCGCAGACCGGGGCCGGGTCGAAATAGGTGCGTGAATGCATTTGCGGACGATGGCTTACATCAACGCTGATTTCTGGAACGCTCAATCCATCGTCAAATGACCAGCCCAATGCCCAGTCGTCGTGAATCCTGGCGCTGTATCCACGGTGCGGCGCGGGCAGTCCGTCACTGGGCATCCCCAGCGCCTGTCCGGCAATTTCCGGGGTAATGTCGGCAAAGCGTGGCACCGTGCGTAGCAGGTGCAGCACGCCCTGCCACGCACGCTCGGGGCTGTGGCCCTCCCGGATGGGCCAGGTCTCCCAGTGGCGCATCCGTTCTTCGGCTTGTTGGGTGGTGGTCATGGCAGGCGTTCCCTCCTTGGCGGCTGTCGTGGCTGTCGAGTTGGCGCTGCTGGCCGGGTTATCTGCTGCGTGCGTGCTGCCGCTATGACGGCAGCCGGCAAGCGCCAGCAGCAGGGCTGCGGCCAGGCAAGCCATCAGGGGTGTGCGCATGGGCATCAAGGTCCGTGTGGATGCGTGCAGGGTAGCTGAGCCGTTACAGGCAAGCCCGGAAGCCGGTCACATCACCGGCGTTGTGCAGGACAGGCTGTCATTGAACCGCTCTACCAACGCGGGTGAGCTGGTGATGGCATCGCGCAGGCCGGCCATGTGCTGCTGCGTTACACCGGGCTGGCTGGCCAGGGTAGTGAGCAGGCTTTCGGCCTTGGGGTTGAGCACGCTCACGGCCGCACCTTCTGCGGCATCGGCTGGAGGGTGATGCCTTTGATGCATAGCCGCCCATTCAACTGGGTGCTGGGGAGTAGAGCGACGGTCAATGCGAAGTGCTCTGTCTCAGCGATATGGTGCAGTGGGCCGGTTCTGTACCAGTTCACAAAGCCCATCGCTTCCAGCTCGGGGCGCAAGATCGCCCAGTCGGTCGGGCCATCGCATACCGGGGCCGGGTCGAAATAGGTGCGTGAATGCATTTGCGGACGATGGCTTACATCGACACTGATTTCCGGAACGCTCAATCCATCGTCAAATGACCAGCCCAATGCCCAGTCGTCGTGAATCCTGGCGCTGTATCCACGGTGCGGCGCGGGCAGTCCGTCACTGGGCATCCCCAGTGCCTGGCTGGCGATCTCCGGGGTGATGTCGGCAAAGCGTGGCACTGTGCGTAGCAGGTGCAACACGCCCTGCCAGGCACGCTCGGGGCTGTGGCCTTCGCGGATGGGCCAGGCGTCCCAGCGTTTCACGTAGTCGTCGTGTTGTTGTTGCGTGGTCATGCGGGCAGTTCCTTCCTTGGCGGTTGCTGCGGTCGTCGCGTTGGCGGTGCCGGCCGGGGTATCTGTTGCGTGCGTGCCGCCGCCATGGCGGCAGCCGGCAAGCGTCAGCAGCAGGGCCATGGCCAGGCAGGCCATCCGGTGTGTGCGCATGGGCATCAAGGTCCTTGTCGATGTGTGCAGGGTAACGGTGCCGTTGCAGGCAAGCCCGGAAGTCGGTCACATCACCGGCGCTGCGCATGCCAGGGTGTCATTGCACAGATCAACCAAGGCCGGTGAGCGGGTGATGGCATCGCGCAGGCCGTCCATATGCTGCGGGGTCACACCGGGCTGGCTGGCCAGGGTGGTGAGCAGGCTCTCGGCCTTGGGGCTGAGCACGCTCATGGTCGCACCTGCTGTGGCATCGGCTGGATGGTGATGCCTTTGATGCATAGCCGCCCATTCAACTGGGTGCTGGGCAGCAGATCGATGGACAGCGCATAGTGATCATTTGCGCTGGAATAATCCAAAGCGCTCCATTGTGCCCACAGGGTGAACCCCATCGCTTCCAGCTCGGGGCGCAAGGCCGCCCAGTCGGTCGGGCCATCACAGACCGGGGCCGGGTCCATGTAGGTAGAACCGGGTACCGGACGGTGGCCCACTGATACCTCCAGCATCGGCACGAGTGTGCGCTCATCCAGAATCCAGCCCAGTGCCCAGTCTGGGTGAATGCGCGCGCTGTAGCCGCGCAGGGGCGGGGGCAGGCTTTGCCCGGGCATCCCCAGCGCCTGTCCGGCGATTTCCGGGGTGATGTCGGCAAAGCGCGGCACCGTGCGTAGCAGGTGCAATACGCCCTGCCAGGCACGCTCGGGGCTGTGGCCTTCGCGGATGGCCCAGGCGTCCCAGCGTTTTATCTCCTCGTCGTGTTGTTGCTGCACGGTCATGCGGGCAGCTTCTTCCTTGGCGGTTGCTGCGGTCGTCGCGTTGGCGGTGCTGGCCGCGGTATCTGCTGCCTGCGTGCCGCCGCTATGACGGCAGCCGGCAAGCGCCAGCAGCAGGGCCATGGCCAGGCAGGGCATCCGGTGTGTACGCATGGGCATCCAGGTCCTTGTCGATGTGTGCAGGGTAACCATCCCGGTTGCGACCGGGACGGTACGGCGTCACGGCACACATTGTCCGGGGCAGGGCACTGCCTGCGAGGTATGCCTGTGTTGCCAGCCAGAACACAGCACCCTGTATGGACGGGCCCGAGCCGCGATGGATGTCTGGGGTAATCGGGCATGCTCCAGGCATCGCGCCTTGCGGCGCTGCCAGCAAGCGATGTCCCGATCTGATGCCCCTGCATCGGGGACTCATGCCAAAGCGTCATCGGTCGCATCTGCAACCAGTGCTGCACGTGTGGGTATCATCGGCTATTGTCTATACATCCTTCAATCCGGATAGAGCGATGACTGATTCAGCCTGGAAGCCCGAAACGATCGCCGTACACGGTGGTTACCGCCCCGATCCGAGTACCCGCGCGGTGGCGGTGCCCATCTACCAGACCGTGGCCTATGCCTTTGACGACACCCAGCACGGGGCCGACCTGTTCGACCTGAAGGTGCCGGGCAACATCTACACCCGGATCATGAACCCCACCACTGATGTGCTGGAGCAGCGCGTGGCGGCGCTGGAAGGCGGCATTGGCGCATTGGCACTGGCCTCGGGCCAGGCGGCGATCACCTATGCGATCCAGACCATTGCCGAGGCCGGTGACAACATCGTCGCCGCCAGTGCGCTGTACGGCGGTACCTACAACCTGCTGGCGCACACGCTGCCGCAGTGGGGCATCACCGCCCGCTTTGCCGCCAGTGATGACCCGGCCGATTTCGCCGCCTTGATTGATGGCAGGACCAAGGCGATCTTTGTCGAGTCGATCGGCAACCCGCGCGGCAATGTCACCGATATCGCGGCCATTGCCGCCATCGCCCATGATGCCGGTGTGCCGCTGATCGTGGACAACACGGTGGCCAGCCCCTACCTGCTGCGCCCCTTCGAACACGGCGCCGACATCGTGGTGCATTCGCTGACCAAGTATCTGGGCGGGCATGGCACCAGCTTAGGGGGGGCGATTGTGGACTCCGGGAAGTTTCCCTGGGCCGAGCATGCCGCCCGCTTCCCGCGCTTGAACACCCCGGACCCGAGTTACCACGGCGTGGTCTATACCGACGCGTTGGGGCCGGCAGCCTTCATCGGCCGGGCGCGGGTGGTGCCGCTGCGCAACACCGGCGCGGCGATCTCCCCGTTCAACGCCTTCCTGATCCTGCAGGGCATCGAAACGCTGGCCCTGCGCATGGAGCGCATCAATGCCAACACCCTGGCCGTGGCCCGCTACCTGCAGCAGCACCACGGCGTGGCATGGGTCAATTACGCCAGCCTGGAAGACCATCCGGACCACGCCCTGGCCAAGCGTTACCTGCGCGATGGCGGTGCCTCGGGCCTGCTGACCTTCGGCCTGCCCGGTGGCCGGGAAGCGGGCGCACGCTTCCTCGATGCACTGGGGTTGTTCACCCGCCTGGTCAATATCGGTGATGCCAAGTCGCTGGCCACCCATCCGGCCTCCACCACCCACCGCCAGTTGTCGCCGGAAGAGCTCAAAAGCGCCGGGGTCAGCGAGGACGCCGTGCGCCTGTGCGTGGGCATCGAGCATATCGATGACCTGCTGGCCGACCTGGAGCAGGCGCTGGCCGCGGCCATCGGCTGAGTGCATAGGGCAACGGCCACCGAAGTGGCCCTTGCCGATCACCGCTTACCAGGCGATGGTGAAACGCCGGCCGATGTGCTGCGGCTTTTCCAGCTCGTCGACCACGGCGATGGCCAGATCGGCCGCGCTGATGGTGCCCGGGCCATCGTCAGTGGACAGCGGTTGATCGCTGCCGGTGCGGTAGTGGCCGGTGCGCTGGCTGGGGCCGCCGGGATGGAAGACCGGCGGTGGGCTGAGTTGGGTCCATTCCAGCGCGGTTTCGTTCTTCAGCTCGTTCAGGGCATCGCGGGCGGCGTTGGCGCCGTCAAAGATGGCCGCCGGGAAGTCCGGCGCGTCCACCAGCTGGCTGCCATCGGGCAGGTACAGGCTGCCGGCGCCGCCGATCACCAGGTAACGCTTGACTCCGGCGGCCTTGGTCGCCGCAACGATGGCGCGGGTGCCGGCCATGAAGTCACGGTAGATGTCCGGGTTGTCCCAGCCGGCATTGAAGGCGCTGATTACCGCCTCATTGCCGGCCAGGGCGGCCTGCAGCCGGGTGCTGTCGTGCACATCGGCCTGGATGGCATGCAGGCCGGCGTGGCTGGGCAGTTTTTCCGGGTGCCGGACCGGGGCGGTGACCTGGTGGCCACGGGCCAGCAGTTCTTGCAGTACAGCGCTGCCGACAAAGCCGGTGGCGCCAATCAGGGCGATTTTCATCAGCTGCTCCAAGGTGTGATCGAAGGTGGCCAGTCTGCGCGTCCAGGCGTGGGCGCGGCAGTGGCAAAAAACTGCCAGTGGCTTGAAGCTGTGCTTCACAATCGATGGCGGAGGTGGCGTGGACAACTTCAAGCGCATGGCCGTGTTTGCCCAAGTGGTACGGCACGGCTCGCTCAGTGCCGCCGGCCGTGCGCTGGGCATCAGCACCTCGGCGGTGAGCCAGCAGCTGCGCGCGCTGGAGCGTGATGCCGGCATGCCGCTGCTGCACCGGAGCACCCGCGCCCTGGCCCTGACCGATGTGGGCAGCCGCTATTACGCCGCCTGCCTGCGCCTGCTCGATGCCGCCGATGAGGCTGCCGCGCAGCTGTCTGCCTCGCGCGGGCAGCCATCGGGCCAGCTGCGGTTGAGTGCGCCGCTGGGCATGGCGGCGACCATTGGCGTGGCCCTGGGTCCGTGGTTGTTGGACAACCCGCAATTGCGCCTGCAGCTGCAGTTTGATGATGGCTGGACGGACCTGGTGCAGGCACGGATCGACCTGGCCGTGCGCTTTGGCCAACTGCCCGACAGTGACTGGATGGCCGAGCCGATCGGCGCGATGGAGCGCTGGCTGTGCGCCGCGCCAGCGTGGCTGCAGCGGCATGGCCTATTGCACGAACCGGCGCAGATACCGCAGGCCCAATGGCTGGGCCGTGAGGCGATGACGCAGTGGCAGTTCCAGCAGCGCGATCAGCCCATCGGGCAGGCCGTGCCGGCCCACCCGCGCATCCTGAGCAACAGCCAGCCGGCGTTGCAGCAGCTGTGTCTGCAGGGGCTGGGGGTGGCGGTACTGATGGCCAGCGAGGCGGCGGCAGCGGTAGCGGCCGGGCAGCTGGTGCATCTGCTGCCGGGCTGGCAGCTGCCGGCCTTGCAAGCCTGGGCGGTGACCCCGCACCGGCAGCGGCAGCCGGCCAAGGTCAGCCAGGCCATTGCCCTGCTGCGTAGCGCGCTGGGCGGCGAGGCCCCGCCGATGGAGGCACGGGCGGGCAGGGGCCTGCGACGCAGGCCGGTTGAGCCGGGTGCGGGTGTCGCGGCTCAGGCCGCGCTGCCCGGTGCCGGCGCCTGCTGCAGCGGCTGGGCCGGCGGCAGCGGCGTGCTGCGGAAGGCCGGGGTGGCCATCACCATTTCGGCCAGCGACCAGGCCAGCTCGCGCTCGGCCATGATCGCGCCATCGGCGCCGTGGGCCAGCAGGTGCTTGACCTCGGCATCGCTGTGGGCGCGGGCCAGCAGGGTCAGCTGCGGGTTGAGCGCACGCAGCTTGGCCAGCGATTCACCGGCTTCCAGCGGCTGCGGGATGGCCAGGATGGCGATGGCGGCCTTGTCCGGATGGGCTTCGGCCAGCACCGCATCGGCGGCGGCGCTGCCACGGATGGCCGGGATGCCGTTGGCATGGGCCCGGGCCACATGGTGTTCGTTGTCATCGATCACCAGCACCGGCACGTTGCGCCCCTGCAGCACCTGGGCCAGTTCGCTGCCGACGCGGCCATAGCCGATCACGATGGCGTGGTTTTCCAGCTCGCGCGAGGGGCCGGCCGGGGTGTCCAGCGGCTGCTTGTGCGGGTTGGATTCGGGATGGCGCTTCTGCCAGCGGTCCAGCTGGCCGAACACGAACGGGTTGAGCAGGATGGAGATCAACGCACCGGCCAGGACCAGGGCCTGGCCCTCGGGGGGCAGGATCTTCAAGGCCACGCCGAGGCCGGCGATGATGAAGGCGAACTCGCCGATCTGCGCCAGCGAGGCGGAGATGGTCAGCGCGGTGGCCTTGGAATGGCCGAAGGCGCGCACGATGAAGAACGCCGCGGCCGATTTGCCGAACATGATGATTGCCGCGGTGGCCAGCACCTGCCACGGGTGTTCGACCAGGATCATCGGGTTGAACAGCATGCCCACCGAGACGAAGAACAGCACCGCGAAGGCGTCACGCAGCGGCAGCGAGTCATTGGCGGCCTTGTGGCTGAGCTCGGACTCGTTGAGCATCATCCCGGCAAAGAACGCGCCCAGGGCGAAGGACACGCCGAACAGCGCGGCCGCGCCGAAGGCCACGCCCAGGGCAATGGCCAGCACCGACAGGGTGAACAGCTCGCGCGAGCCGGTGCCGGCGATCTTTTCCAGGATCCACGGAATCACCCGGCGCCCGACCACCAGCATCAGGACGACAAACGCGCCCAGCTTGAGGAAGGTGATGCCGATGGAGGTGAGCACACTGCCCACGCTGTGGCTCTGGCCGGCCGCTTCCGGGCCGAACACCTCGGCGATCACCGGCATCATCACCAGGGCGATGACGCAGGCCAGGTCTTCCACGATCAGCCAGCCCACCGCGATCTTGCCGCGGGTGGTTTCCAGCAGGCGGCGTTCTTCCATCGCCCGCAGCAGCACCACGGTGGAGGCGGTGGCCAGGGAGAAGCCGAAGATCAGCCCGTGCAGGTGGGACCAGCCCATCAACTGCGATACGCCCCAGCCCAGCAGGGTGGCGGCGGTGATCTGGGCAATCGCGCCGGGGATGGCGATGGTCTTGACCGCCATCAGGTCCTTCAGCGAGAAGTGCAGGCCTACGCCGAACATCAACAGCATCACACCGATTTCGGCCAGCTGGTTGGCCAGCTCCTGGTCGGCGACAAAGCCGGGGGTGAAGGGGCCGACGAAGATGCCTGCCACCAGGTAGCCGACCAGCGGCGACAGGCGCAGGCGGTTGGCGATGGCGCCCAGTACGAAGGCCAGCCCGAGCCCCACAGCGACGATGTTGATCAGGTCGGTGTTGTGCGGCATCGGCATCCAGAAGTTGTGCAGGGGAAGCTGATTCTAGCCTGCCGCAGGTGTATGGCAGGATAAAAACTGTCAGTCAATTGGCTGATTTGGCTGATTTTTACCGGTTTTTGGCGGCCTGCAGCAGGTGGCTGTGGCGATTTTTGGCCAGCACGGGCGGCGTACTGCCCGGCGTTTGCACGCGTTGCCGGCAGCGGCCAGGACACCACGGCCCCGCAGGGCGGAGCCGTGGTGATCCATTGCGGCAGCGCTTACCAGGTGTAGGCGATACGCCCGTAGACATAGGCACCGTTGAAGCCGTATGGCGAGTAATTGCTGTACGGGAACATACCGAAGGTGGAGTTGGCGAACAGGCTGCGGTCCGGGTACTGGTCCAGCACGTTGTCGGCACCGACGGTGAGCTTCCACTGCTGGCTGGGGCGGTAGCTGGCCGAGACGTCCAGCACCCAGTTCGCATCGAAGTTCTGGTCGTTGGCCGCGCCGCTGCTGGGGCGGTTGGTGAAGCTGCCGTAGCGGGTCGCGGTCAGGCCCAGGTCCCACTTCTGCCCTTTCCAGGTGCCGTTGAGGATGGCCTTGTTGTGCGGGTAGCCCTCCTCGATGCGGCCGATTTCGTCGCGGGCGATGCGCGAGGGCGACAGCGCGCTGAAGGCCGACCAGGCGGCCGGATCGGCGGCGATGTGGGTGATCTCGGTCTTGCTGTAGCCATAGCTGGCAGTCAGCTCCAGAGCGCTGGCGGCCAGCGGCTGGGTATAGCTGGCCACCACGTCCACGCCGCGGGTGCGGGTGTCGATGGCATTGGTGAAGTAGTTGAACGAGGTCACCCCGTTGATGCCCAGTCCGGCCAGCAGGTCCTGGGCGGCACGCGCGGCGGCCAGGCGCGCCGGCACGCCGGCATTGGCGCTGGCGCTCGGGTCGATATTCAGCGGCGAGGACAGCACGATGCGGTCATCGATCTCGATCTGGTAGGCATCCACGGTCAGGTACAGGTTCTGGGTCGGCTGCAGCACCAGGCCCAGGCTGTAGGAGGTGGATTCCTCCTGCTTGAGCGGCTCGGCACCCAGTGCCAACGCCGCGGCGCTGGTGGCCGGGAAGGTGCCGCGCTGGGTGAACACGCCGCTGCTGTCCACCGAGCTGGTGATCACCTGATAGTTCTGCTGGGACAGCGAGGGAGCACGGAAGCCGGTGGAGGCGGTGGCACGCAGGGCCACCGCATCGGTGAAGGCATAGCGGGCCGACAGCTTGCCGGAGACCGCATCGCCGAAGTCCGAATAATCCTCGTAGCGGGCGGTCAGGCCGGCGGAGAACTTCTCGCTCAGGTCCGCTTCCAGCCCGGCATACAGGGCGTAGCTGTCGCGGTCGGCATGCACGGCATTTTCGGCGGTGAAACCACCAAAGCCCTGGGCACCACCACCGATGTAGGAATCCAGCGCGCCGGGCGACTGGTTCCACTTCTCCTGGCGGTATTCAGCGCCGAAGGACAGCGCAGCCGGGTAGGCCAGGCCCAGTTCCAGGGACTGGGTGAAATCGGCATTGAGCACGTTCTGGGTGTATTCCAGCGCCCCGTCGTGGAAGCGGGTCGGGCTGGCCGCCCCGAGTGAATAGTTGACGCTGTTGTCGGTGTGGAAATCGATCTTGTTGTAGCCGTAGTTGTAGCTGACATCCCAGGCCAGGCCGCCGGCGGTGCTGCCCTTGAGCCCGGCCAGCAGCGAACGGTCGCGCGAATCCTGCTGGATCTGCGGCACGAAACCGTCCGGGTAGAACAGCGCGGTCAGCGGGTTGTGGTTGCGCGAGCGGTAGAAGGCGAAGGAGGTGATGTCGCGGTTGCTGGCCATGGCCGTGGCATACGCGCTGACGCTATCGGTGATGTTGAAGCGGCCGTTGGCCGAGACGGCGTTGGCCTGCACCTGCGGGTCGCCGATGATGAAGGTCTTCTGGCCGATGTCCGGATAGTTGCCGGTATTGGGGGCACTGCCCTGGTAGGGGCCGGCGCGGTTGCTGTAGTCCTGGTCGGTGATCTGCGCGGCCACATGCACGGCGCCACGGCCGTCGGCAAAGCCCACCCCGGCATCGCCGGAGAGCTGGTACTTGTTGCCGTCGCCGGCCGAATACTGGCCCGCATCCACGGCCAGGCTGCCGCCGCTGGCGGCCCCCTTGAGCACGATGTTGACCACCCCGGCGATGGCGTCCGAGCCGTACTGGGCCGACGCGCCGTCACGCAGCACTTCCACCCGCTCGATGGCGGCAATCGGGATGGCATTGAGGTCGGTGGCCGAGGAGCCGCGGCCGATGCTGCCGTTGACATTGAGCTGGGCCGAGCTGTGGCGGCGCTTGCCGTTGACCAGGATCAGCACCTGGTCCGGTGACAGGCCGCGCAGCTGGGCCGGGCGGATGCCGCTGGTGCCATCGGTCAGGGCCGGGCGCGGAAAGTTCAGCGAGGGCAGGGCGCGGGCCAGGGCGGTGGCCAGCTCGCCGGTGCCGGTGGCGGTGAGCGCCTCCGGGGTGATGATGTCGATGGGCGACTGCGACTGTGCCACGGTGCGTTCGGCAACCCGGGTGCCGGTGACGATCAGGGTGTCCAGGGTGCGCGCGCTGGCCCCAGCGGCCGGGGTGTCCTGGGCCTGGGCGGTGATGGCCGGACCGGCCAGGGCCAGTGCGATGGCGGCGCAAAGCGTATGGGTCTTGCGGTTCATGCAGATACGGCTCCGTTTTCGGGGAGGACACGCAACAGCCGGACCACGGCCAGAAGCACCGCCGGACGGCCGCGCGCACTACAGCAATCAGGGAAAAACCGGCGGATGTCAAAAATGCTGCCGCCGGCAACCAATCCGGCCAGCAGCCGGGGCGCGGCGTCCAGTATTGGTTAACGGTAGAATCACGTCGCAGGAATGCGGCTCATCTGCTCATTCCGTTTCGTTCTTTGGAAACCACCCTCCCATGATTTCCCTGCGTAATTTCGCCCTTCGCCGCGGTGAGCGGCTGTTGCTGTCCAATGTGGACCTCTCACTGCATGCCGGCTACCGCGTCGGCGTGGTCGGCCGCAACGGCGCCGGCAAGTCCAGCCTGTTTGCCGCCGTGCGCGGCGAGCTGGAGGCGGACAAGGGCGATGTCTCGCTGCCCGGCAAGATCCGCATTGCCGATGTGGCCCAGGAAACCCCGGCCCTGCCGGACCGCGCCATTGACTTTGTCCTCGGCGGCGATGACGTGGTGGCGGCCGTGTTGAAGGAAGAGGCCGAGGCCAACGCCCGCGAAGACTGGGAGGCCGTGGCCAATGCCCACCAGAAGATGGCCGAACTGGGCGCCTATGACGCCGAGGCACGTGCCGGCAAGTTGCTGCACGGCCTGGGTTTTCCGGCCGACACCCATGACCGCCCGGTGGCGGCGTTCTCCGGTGGCTGGCGCGCGCGCCTGAACCTGGCCCGCGCGCTGATGATGCCCTCGGACCTGTTGCTGCTGGACGAACCGACCAACCACCTGGATCTGGACGCGGTGTACTGGCTGGAGCAGTGGCTGCTCAAGTACCCGGGCACCCTGCTGCTGATCTCCCATGACCGTGAATTTCTGGACGTGGTGGCCACCCACACCCTGCACCTGCACGGCGGCACCGCCAAGCTGTATCCGGGTGGCTATACCGATTTCGAACGTCAGCGTTCCGAGCACCTGCGCCAGCAGCAGATTGCCCACGAGAAGGAACAGGCCGAGCGCGCCCACCTGCAGAGCTTCATCGACCGCTTCAAGGCCCAGGCCTCCAAGGCCACCCAGGCCCAGAGCCGGATCAAGCGCCTGGCCAAGATGACCGGCACCGAAGCAGTGCGCGCCGAGCGCGAGTTCCGCATCGAGTTCTCCGAGCCGGCCAAACTGCCGTTCTCGCTGATCCGCCTGAACCATGTCGATGCCGGTTACGGCGCCGATGCGGTGATCCTGAAGGAAGTGGGCTTCGGCCTGGAGGCCGGCCAGCGCGTCGGCCTGCTCGGGCCCAACGGCGCCGGCAAGACCACCCTGGTCAAGACCATCGTCGGCGAGCTGGCCCCGCTCACCGGTGAGCGCAGTGCCCACCCGGACCTGCGCATCGGCTACTTTGCCCAGCACACGGTGGAGTCGTTGCGCGAGGGCGCCACTCCGATGGACCATTTCCGTGACATCGATCCGGACGGGGTGAACCAGAACTTCCGCGATTTCCTGGGCAAGTGGAACTTCGCCGGCGACCGTGCCTTCGAGCCGGTGGATGGTTTTTCCGGTGGCGAGCGCGCGCGCCTGGCCCTGGCCCTGATTGCCTGGCAGAAGCCCAACGTGCTGCTGCTGGACGAACCGACCAACCACCTGGACCTGGAAATGCGCGAGGCCCTGGCCGAAGCGCTGAGCATCTTTGAAGGTGCGATCGTGATGGTGTCCCATGACCGCCATCTGATCGGTCTGGTCTGTGACACCTTCTGGCGTGTGGCCGATGGCGTGGTCGAGCCGTTTGCCGGTGACCTGGACGAATACGCGGCCTGGTTGCGTACCCGTGCTTCGGCCCAGGGTTCGCGGGCCAAGGCCGAGCGTGATGCCAAGGCCGAAGCCGATGCCAACCGGGCCAAGGCCCCGTCTCCGGCGCCAGCCCCGCCGCCGCCGGTGCTCAAGAGCGGCAGCCGCAAGCCGGCCAACCCGGTCAAGCTGGCGGCAGCGGAAAAGAAGGTGGCCGAACTGGAAACCCAGCTGGCCGAGCTGGACGCATCCATGGCCGACCCGGCCGTGTTTGCCGATGCGGCCAAGCTGGCCAGCCTGAGCCAGCAGCGCGAGAACATGGCCCAGAAGCTGGAACAGGCCGAGGCCGACTGGCTGGCGATGATTGACGGCTGAGGCTGCACGCGGCAGTCCAGGCCGGCATGCGCAGGCATGCCGGTCCGGGCCCGGATGGACATATCAAGGGCGATGCCCACAGGGGGAGGGCAGGTGGAGCAGGACAACTGGCAACAGGTCAGGCAGCTGTTTGACCTCGTGTGTGACCTGCCTGCCGAGCACTGGGAGGCGCGCCTGAACCACCTGAGCAACGATGCCCAGGTGATCGCCCAGACCCTGCGCCTGTTGCAGGCGCAGACCCTGGAGCTGGGCGCGGTGCGCGAGCAGATCGGGCGTCTGATCAGCCAGGTGGACCAGGCCGAGCTGGGCCCGGGCGACCGGATCGGCCCCTGGCAGTTGCAGCAGTGCCTTGCCCGCGGCGGCATGGGCATGGTGTTCCTGGCGCAGCGTGCCGATGGCATGTACCAACAGCAGGTGGCGATCAAGCTGCTGCCGGGCATGTGCGATGAGCGGGCGGCGGCTGGACTGGTGGCGGAACGGCGCATCCTGGCCTCGTTGCAGCATCCGCAGATTGCCCGCCTGTATGACGGTGGCACCACCCCGGCCGGGCAACCGTATCTGGTGATGGAATACATCCAGGGCCAGCCGCTTGACCAATGGTGCGAGGATCGTCGATTGGGCCTGGATCAGCGTCTGCAGCTGATGTTGGTGATCTGCCAGGCCGTACAGGAAGCGCACGCCCGCCTGGTCCTGCATTGCGATATCAAGCCGGCCAACATCCTGATCCGGGAGGACGGACAGCCGGTATTGCTGGATTTCGGCGTGGCCCATTTGCTGGAAGGTGCCGGCAGTGCTGAGCGTATGGCCTGCTGCACCCCGGCCTATGCCGCACCGGAATTGCTGCAGGGACAACACCTGGCCGACACGCGCAGCGATGTGTTCTCGCTGGGGGTGCTGCTGGGAGAATTGTTGAGCGGTGTGGCCAGCGGGCGAGGGCTGGACAGTTGGGCGAGCGATGTACCGGCACCCAGCCAGCAGGCGGCGGCCAGCTGCCGCTGGCGCGCGCAGCTGCGCGGCGACCTGGATGCCATCGTGGCCCGTGCCTGTGCCCTGGAGCCGGATCAGCGCTATCCCTCGGTAGCCGCACTGGGACGTGACCTGGAGGCATGGCGGCAGCGCCGCCCGGTCAGTGCCCGTGGCGGCGGCATGTTCTATCGCGGCCAGCGCTGGTTGCAGCGCAACTGGAAGTGGTGGCTGCTGCTGCTCGGCCTGGTGGCCCTGGTGGCCGGCTTTGTCTGGCAGCTGGAGCAGCAGCGGCAGCGGGCGCAGCAGCAGGCGCGTATCGCTGAAGAGGTGTCCCGCTTCCTGGTCGATGCGTTTGATGCGGCCAACCCGCGCAAGGGCAGCCTGCCCAGTTACGGGCAGATCACCGCCAGACAGGTCCTCGATGCCAGTGCCCAGCGTATGCAACAGCAGACATGGACAGACGTGGCAGTAAAGGCGCGCCTGCAGGCCACTCTGGCACAGGCCTACCAGAATATCGGCCTGGGCAGCCAGGCAGCTGAGCTCTATGAGCAGGCAGTGCCGGTCCTGCTCGAGCACGATGATGGGCGCAACACCGAGGCCCTGGTTCCGGTACTCAACGAGTACGCCACCCTGCTGGCCAACAAGCAACAGGGAGAACGGGCAGAAGGGCTGGCCCGGCAGGCACTGGCGCTGTTGGGCAGCGAGCAGCTTCTGCTCAGGGCCCGCAGTTACAACTCGCTGGGTCTGGCTTTGTCTGCGCAACGCCGGTTTGATGCCTCTTCGCAGGCATTCGCTACTGCCATGGCCTTGCATCAGCGCAATGGCAGCGGCGTGCTGAGCATTGCGATGATCCTGCAGAACACGGCATTGATGGAGCTGGAGCGAGGTGATTACGCCCGCGCGGCATCGCTGCTGCAGCAGGCTGGGGCGTTGCGCCTGCCTCTGGGCAAGCAGACTTCGGAGTGGTGGGGCGGGCAGTACCTGTTGTTGAGGGCAATGGCAGCGCAAGGGCGCTATGACGATGCATTGGCCATTGCTCAAGAGCTGGATGTGTTGCTTGAGCCGCTGTACGGGCCACACAGTGACCGACGTGCCGAGCTGGACAATGAGTTGGCCGGCATCCTGCAGGACAGTGGGCGTTATGGCCCGGCAGCCGAGCGTTATGCCCGGGTCCTGGCCCATTACACCCGCATGGGGGACGGGCAAAGCATGGATGTTGCGCGCACGCTCAACAACATGGCGACACTGCAACAGGCGCAGGGTGATTGGAACCAGGCCATCTCCCTGTATCGACAGTCGTTGCAGTTGCGTCGTGCGCTACTGGGTCCCCAGGTCCCACAGGTATGGCAGGTGGAGACCAACCTGGCGCGGCTTCTGCTTGCCCGCGGGGATCGGCAAGAGGCGGCATCACTGTTGGAAAATGCCGCTTCCGGCTGGCGTCAGCGTGTGCCTGCTGATCACCCGCAGCGCCTGCTTACAGCACTGGCGCAGGCGCAGCATGCCCTGGCCACAGGAAACATGTCGGCAGCAACGGCCTACATCGGACAGGTCGCTGGGCAGCTCCCGGTTGATGATCTACGGGTGGAACGGCGTTATCTGGAGACGGTGGCAAGACAACAGCAGTTGATGGGCGATTGGTCGGCAGCGGTGGGCACGCAAACCAAGCTGTTGGATTTGTACACGGCACAGAATGGCGCCGATTCGGTGCAGGCCGCAGAACAGCAGGTGGCATTGGCCTTGATTCATGCGCGTTCCGGTCAGTGTGCCCTTGCCCGGTCGTTGGCCCGGGAGGCGATGCCCCACCTGCAGCAACACCATGCGGCGAGCCGAATACTGCAGCAGGCCAGACATCTGGCCGGCAACGGTTCGTCAGGCTGTGCAGGCGCCTTGCTTGAATGAGTGCCTTGCACAAGGCACAGTTCAAGCATGAACAAAAACCTGCTGACCCTGGCCAGTGCTGCATTGGCCCTCTCGCTGGCGGCCTGTGCCGACAATACGTCTGCCCCGGCCACAGGCACTGCTGCCCCGGCTGCTGCCGGCGCTGCGTCCCGGGCTGCCGCCCCGGCTGATGCCTTCCTGGCCGCACTGGCCTCGGAGTGTGGCAAGGCCTTTGCCGGCCGCATCGTGGCCAACGAACCGGCCACCGGCCAGCCCGATGCCTTCGAAGGCAAGGCGCTGATCATGCATGTGCGCGGCTGTGACAAGCCGGCCGAGGAGCTGCGCGTGCCGTTCCACGTCGGTGATGACCACTCCCGGACCTGGGTGATCACCCGTACCGATGGCGGCCTGCGCTTGAAGCACGACCACCGCCATTCCGATGGCAGCGAGGATGTGCAGACCATGTATGGCGGCGACAGCGTGGCTGCCGGTACGGCCATTCGCCAGGAGTTTCCGGTGGATGCCTACAGCATCGAGCTGTTCGAGCGCGAAGGCCTGCAGCAGTCCACCAGCAATAGCTGGGCGATGGAGATCGAGCCGGGCAAGCGCTTCCTCTATGAACTGTCACGTCCCAGCGGCCGTCTGTTCCAGGTCGAGTTCGACCTGAGCCAGCCGGTGGCGCTGCCGCCGGCACCCTGGGGCGCGCAGGACTGAAGTCCTCTGCCGGGGCAACTGCCGGCCAGAACGACAAGGGCGCCAGATGGCGCCCTTGTCATGTGTGCGGCGGGGTTGTTTCAGCGGCTGGCAAAGCGGGCGCGGCAGCCCTGGCTGACCCAGACCGCATTGCCGTTGTAGCCCCAGTTGCGGTTTTCCACGCAGCGGGTACGCGAGAGCTGTTCCACCAGTACCGGGCGCCCGGCGCGACGTTCCCAGTCGCAGGTGCGGGTGCGGTTGTCGTCACTGGAGCAGGTCACGCTGTAGTTGTTGCTGTTGTTCCAGCCATTGCCCGGGCGGTTGCCGCCACGGCCGGCAGTGAATTCGGCCCGGCAGCCCTTGTCCACCCAGATCGCACCGTTGCGGCTGCCCCAGCTCTGGCCCTCGATGCACTGGCTGCGCGAGAGCTGGCGGGTCAGGGTGACGTTGCGCCAACCGGTCTGGCAGTAGTTGCGGCGGTTGTCCTTGCTTTCGCAGCGCACCACATCGGCCTGGTTCTGCCAGTTGTTGCCCTGGCCGGGGCGGTTGCCCTGGCCACGGCCGGCGGCGGCGAATTCGGCGCGGCAGCCATTGCTGACCCAGATGCTGCCATTGCGGCTGCCCCAGTTCTGCCCTTCCACACAGGTGGTGCGCGAGAGCTGGCGCACCAGCTGGGCGTCGCGCCAGCCGGTCTGGCACTGGCGCTGGCGGTTGTCGGTGCTTTCGCAGCGGATGGTCTGTTCCTGCCAGCCGGCCGCGGCCGGTTGGGCCTGTGCCGGGGCGCCGAGCATGAGCAGGGCCGGCAGGGCGGACAGGGGCAGGGCGGTCAGCAGTCGGAACATGGCGGTCACCTATTCAGTTTCTACGGGTGGACTATAGGCAAAGCGTGACTTAAGCGCGAATGACTGGATTCACGCATTGCTGGTGGGTTGCCCCCGCGGCATCGGCGGTGACGACCTTGCCGAGTGTGGCCGATGCGTTGTGGTGGCCGCGCAATTGTGCGCGGCACCTGCCGCTACCGGTGCTGGCGGATGCTGGCAGACGGGGCTGTGGCCGGTGCCGGCAGCGCGGTATTTGCTCCGCCTGCGGTGCAGGCTCAAAATAGGATGTTTCCGGCCCGCTCCTTGGCCGGCCCCCAGTGGAGTCATTCATGCGTACCCATTTCTGTGGCCTGGTCAACGAGACCCTGATCGGCCAAACCGTCACCCTTGCCGGCTGGACCGACGTCGCCCGCAACCTGGGTGGCGTCTGCTTCATCGACCTGCGCGACCACGAAGGCATCGTCCAGGTGACCATCGAGCCGGCCCCGGGTGATGCGGCGGCTGCTGCCGTGTTCGAGGTGGCAGCGTCGCTGGGCTACGAGGACGTGATCCAGGTCGAAGGTGTGGTGCGTGCCCGTCATGCGGTCAATGACAAGATCGCCACCGGCAAGGTCGAAGTGATCGCCACCCGCATCACCATCCTCAACAAGGCCGCGCCGCTGCCGTTCCACGCCCACGAGAACCCGGGCGAGGAAACCCGCCTGAAGTACCGCTACCTGGACCTGCGCCGCCCGGAAATGCAGCGCATGCAGCGCACCCGCATCAAGCTGGTGCAGGCCCTGCGCCGCCACCTGGATGGCCGTGGCTTCCAGGACATCGAAACCCCGATCCTGACCAAGGCCACCCCGGAAGGCGCGCGTGACTTCCTGGTGCCGGCACGCATGCACCCGGGCGAGTTCTATGCCCTGCCGCAGAGCCCGCAGCTGTTCAAGCAGATCCTGATGGTGGCCGGCTTTGACCGTTACTACCAGATCGCCCGCTGCTTCCGCGACGAAGCCCTGCGTGCCGACCGCCAGCTGGAATTCACCCAGCTGGACATGGAGTTCGCCTTCGTGCGCGAGCGCGACATCCAGGACTTCGTTGAGGAGATGATCCGTTCGATCTTCAAGGAAGTTGTGGATGTGGAGCTGGATGCCCAGTTCCCGCGCATGACCTGGGCCGAGGCCATGCGCCGCTACGGTTCGGACAAGCCGGACCTGCGCATCGACCTGGAACTGGTGGACGTGGCCGAACTGGTCAAGGACTGCGGCTTTGCCGTGTTCTCCACCGCCGCCAATGACGAATTCGGCCGCGTGGCTGCCCTGCGCATCCCGGGTGGTGCCAGCCTGAGCCGCAAGCAGATCGACGAATACGCCGCCCACGCCGCCAAGTACGGTGCCAAGGGCCTGGCCTACATCAAGATCGACGCGGCCGGTGCGGTCTCCTCGCCGATCGCCAAGTTCTTTGACGAAGCGGCCTTTGCTGCCCTGGTCCAGGCCGTGGGCGCCGGCAATGGCGACATCGTGTTCTTCGGTGCCGGTGCCTACACCAAGGTCTCCGACTTCATGGGCGCCCTGCGTCTGAAGGCCGGCAAGGACTTCGGTCTGGTCGCTGACGGCTGGGCCCCGTTGTGGGTCACCGATTTCCCGATGTTCGAATGGGACGAGGAAGAGCAGCGTTACGTTGCCCTGCATCACCCCTTCACCGCCCCGGCGGTGGATTCGATCGAGGACCTGCGCGCCCATGCCCGCACCGCCGTCTCGCGCGGCTATGACATGGTCCTCAACGGCAACGAGATCGGTGGTGGTTCGATCCGTATCCACCGTCCGGACATGCAGAGCGCCGTGTTCGAGCTGCTGGGCATCGGCGCCGAAGAGGCCCGAGCCAAGTTCGGCTTCCTGCTCGACGCGCTGAACTACGGCGCACCGCCGCACGGTGGCATCGCCTTCGGCATCGACCGCATCGCCGCGCTGATGGCCGGTACCGAGTCCATCCGTGACGTGATCCCGTTCCCGAAGACCACCGGCGCACAGTGCCTGATGACCGATGCCCCCTCGCCGATTGCCGATGTGCAGCTGGCCGAAGTGCACGTCAAGGTGCGTGAGCCGCAGAAGTAAGTCGCGCCAGCGGCCGGGGCAACCCGGCCGTCAACGCCGACAGGGCAGGGGCGGGTGCCGGCAACGGTCCCGCCCTTGTTGCATCCGGTGCCTGCCGGCATCTGTCCCGCGCTCTTGGCTCCTCTTTCCTCCTCACTCTTTCCTCGCTTCTCACCTCCCACCCATGCCCATCCGCCAAGCCAACCCTGACGATGCCGCCCTGCTGTGCGCCCTGTCGGCTGCCACCTTTGTGGAGACCTTCGGCCACCTGTATCCAGCGGCCGATCTGGCCGCCTACCTGGCCATCGCGTACCCGGAAGACCTGCAGCGCCAGCAGCTGGAAAGCGGCGATTACGCGGCCTGGCTGCTGGAGCTGGACGGGCAGCCGGCCGGCTTCGTGTTTGCCGGCCCGTGTGGCCTGCCGCATCCGGAAGTTGGCCCCGCCGATGGCGAGCTCAAGCGGCTGTATGTGCTGGCCGCCCACCACAATGGCGGCTGGGGCCGGCAGCTGATGGATGCCGCCATGGCCTGGATGACGCCGCGCTTTAAGCGGCTGTGGCTGGGGGTATGGTCGGAGAACCTCGGCGCCCAGCGTTTCTATGCGCGTTACGGCTTCGCGCGGGTGGGGCAGTATGAGTTTCCGGTGGGCCAGGTGCGCGATCTGGAATATATCCTGCGTCGCCGGTGAGTGTGCCGCCCATCGCACAAGGGATGGGCGGTTGGTCGCGGATTGCATCACTGTCAGGTGTGGTTTGACCGGCTTGCGACCGCCGGCACAGAAACGCGCGCGTGGACATCCGAGGCTTCTGAGGTTGCAATCGGCAACGATCCGGATACACGAGCATGAACAACGCACGTTTTACCCGTCGCATGGGGCAGCTGGTGGTAGTGATGCTGGGCGTGGTGATGGTGGCAGTTGCTGTGGCGAGATTGCCGGCTCCGGGCCGCGAGAGCGGTAGCTGGGACTATGTTGATGCAGCGGGCAATGTGATTGGCCAGGGCTGGATGGATTGCAGTGGCCAGATCACCAACTGGGGCAGCACCAACGGGCGATTCGCCAATATCGAGATCTTCCGCTGTAATTGATCTTGCGGGATATGCCGGCCTGCTAGGCTGGCCGGCATGAACGAACCCGTCCTGGTCCTGCATGGCATCTGGAACCCCGGCAGCTGGATGCTGCCGCTGGTCTGGCGTCTGCGTCGTGCCGGCATCGATGCGCAACCGTTTGCCTATGACAGCATTTTCGGTGGTCCGCGGCAGGCTGTGCCGGCGCTGGTCCGGTGTATCGAGCAGACCCGGGCCACTGCGCTGGTTGGCTACAGTCTGGGCGGTCTGGTGGCCTTGCAGGCCCTGCGTGAACATGCCGATCTGTCCGTACGGGCATTGGTCTGTGTCGGTTCGCCCTTGTGCGGCAGCCAGACCGCGCGCCAGCTGCAGCAGTTGCGGCTGGGAGCCATGCTCGGCCGCAGCGGGGCATTGCTGGCTGCCGGGCAGCCGGCATGGGAGGCGGCGGTGCGGATTGGCCAGATCGCTGGCACCAGTCCGCACGGGGTGGGGCGGGTGTTGCGCGCCCAGGGCCCGGATTCGGATGGCACCGTCGGCCTGGCCGAAACCCGCTGGCCGGGCCTGGCCGATCACTGCGAGGTGGCGGCCAGCCATACCGGCTTGCCGTTCAAGGAGCAGACCGCCCGTCAGATCGTGCATTTCCTGCGCCAGGGCGGTTTTGCCGGTACCTGATCTGCCGGCTTGCGTCGGTGCCCGTTCGGATCGGTGGCGATCAGGTAGAATCTGCGTTCCTGTTCCTGTCAAAACGTACGGAAACTCCCATGGGTCGTGGTCCCTCCATCGAAGCCCGCAAGAACGCGTCTGACGCGAAGCGTGGCAAGATTTTCACCAAAATCATCCGTGAGATCAGCGTGGCTGCTCGGGGTGGCGGAGGCGACCCCAACAACAACCCAGCCCTGCGTACCGCCATGGACAAGGGCCTGTCGGCCAACATGTCCAAGGATGTGATCGAGCGTGCGATCAAGAAGGCCACCGGCGAGTTGGAAGGCGTGGAATACGAGAACGTCCGCTACGAGGGCTACGCCCCGGGTGGCGTGGCGGTGATCGTGGACTGTCTGACCGACAACCGCGTGCGTACCGTGGCCGACGTGCGTCATGCCTTCAACAAGTGCGGCGGCAACATGGGCACCGAAGGCTCGGTGGCCTTCATGTTCAAGAAGCTGGGCGTGATCAGCTTTGCCCCGGGCGCCGATGAGGACGCGATCACCGAGGCGGCCATCGAGGCCGGCGCCGATGATATCGTTGTCTACCCCGATGACGGCTCGATCGATGTGATCACCGCGCCGGAAGCCTTCAACGAGGTCAAGGACGCACTGGCCGCCGCCGGTTTTGTTGCCGACCACGCCGAAGTGACCTTCCGCGCCGAAAATGACATCAAGGTCGACGGCGATGCCGGCGCCCAGGTCAAGAAGATGCTGGACATGCTCGAGGACCTGGATGACGTGCAGAACGTTTATTCCAACGCCGAGCTCGATCCGAGCCTGTACGGCTGACCGATGATGCCGGGCCGGTGGCAACACCGGCCCGCGTCCCATGCACATGACCCGCATCATCGGCATTGACCCCGGCTCGCAGCGTACCGGCGTGGGCATCATCGACGTGGCAGCCGACGGACGGGTCACCCCGGTCTGGCATGGCCCGTTGGTGCTGCTGGGCGCAGACGATTTCCCGCAACGCCTGAGAACCCTCGCCCTGGGCCTGCGCGACCTGGTCGCGCAATATCGCCCGGACGAAGTGGCCATCGAGAAGGTGTTCATGGGCAAGAACGCCGATTCGGCCCTCAAACTGGGCCAGGCCCGTGGCGCGGCCATCACCACCCTGGTCCTGCATGACCTGCCGGTGGCCGAGTATGCCCCCACCGAGATCAAGCTGGCGGTGGTCGGGCGGGGTGGCGCGGAAAAGACCCAGGTCCAGCACATGGTCGGCCTGATGCTCGGCCTGAACGGCAAGATCCAGGCCGACGCGGCTGACGCGCTGGCCGTGGCCATCACCCATGCCCATGTCCGCGCCACCGCGCAGCGGCTGGGCGTGAACACGCGCCAGGCCTGGCGCAAGTAAGGAGAAAGGCAATGATCGGACGTCTGCGTGGGGTGGTCGTGTACAAGGCGCCGCCCTGGTTGATGGTGGAAGTGGGGGGCGTGGGCTATGAGCTGGAAGCGCCGATGAGCACCTTCTACGACCTGCCCGAGGTGGGCCGCGAGGTGACCTTGTTCACCCATTACGCGCAGAAGGAAGATGCGGTCAATCTGTATGGCTTCCTGCGCGAGAACGAGCGCCGCCTGTTCCGTGATGTGCAGAAGGTCTCCGGCATCGGCGCCAGGATCGCCCTGGCGGTGCTGTCCGGTGTCAGCGTGGAAGCCTTCGGCCAGCTGATTGCCCACGGTGATGTGACCGCCCTGACCAAGATTCCCGGCATCGGCAAGAAGACCGCCGAGCGCATGGTGCTGGAGCTGCGCGACAAGGCCGGCAATTTTGTCGGTGCCGGTGGTGCGGCCGGGCCGCAACTGGCCGCCGCGCCGGGCCAGGATCCGGTGGCCGAAGCTACCGTGGCCCTGCAGCAGCTGGGCTACAAGCCGGCCGAAGCAGCAAAGATGGCCAAGGACGCGGCAGGCGAGGGCGATGATGTCGCCGTGGTCATCCGCAAGGCACTGCAGTCGGCATTGCGCTGAGCGCCCTGCCGTCGTTTTCACTCCTACCTGCATAGGCTCGGCACCATGTCGACCCCGACCCATCACGATCCCCATGCCGCCGGCAAGGCCGGATTGCCGCTGATCATTGCCGCCATCGGCGTGGTTTTTGGCGATATCGGCACCAGCCCGCTGTACACGCTCAAGGAGGCCTTCTCCGGCCACTACGGCCTGGACAGCAACCACGACACCGTCCTGGGCGTGCTGTCGCTGGCCTTCTGGGCGCTGATGATCGTGGTCACGCTGAAGTACGTGACCATCATCATGCGCGCCGACAACGAGGGCGAGGGCGGCATCATGGCCCTGATGGCACTGGCCCAGCGCACCTTGCGCAATGGCTCGCGCAGCGCCTATGTGGTGGGCATCCTGGGCATCTTCGGCGCCTCGTTGTTTTTCGGAGACGGGGTGATCACCCCGGCCATCTCGGTACTCGGTGCGGTGGAAGGCCTGGAAGTGGCCGCGCCCGGCCTGAAGCCGTTCGTGGTGCCGATCACCATCGTGGTCCTGCTCGGCGTGTTTGCCGCCCAGCGCTTCGGCACCGAGAAGGTGGGGCGTATTTTTGGCCCGATCACCACCCTGTGGTTCCTGTCGCTGGCCGCGATCGGGGTCTGGAACCTGGTCGCCGAGCCGGAAGTGCTCAAGGCCTTCAATCCGTGGTGGGCGGCCAATTTCTTCGCCGAACACAGCTGGCACGGGGTCTTCATCCTCGGCGCGGTGGTGCTGGCGGTGACCGGTGGCGAGGCACTGTATGCGGACATGGGGCACTTCGGCGCACCGCCGATCCGCCATGCCTGGTATTTCTTCGTGCTGCCCTGCCTGGTGCTCAACTACCTGGGGCAGGGCGCGCTGGTGCTGGCCCATCCCGAAGCGGTGGCCAATCCGTTCTATCAGTCGGTGCCGGGCTGGGCCCTGTACCCGATGATCGTGCTGGCCACGCTGGCCGCGGTGATTGCCAGCCAGTCGGTGATCACCGGCGCCTTCTCGGTCTCGCGCCAGGCCATGCAGCTGGGCTACATCCCGCGCATGCGGATCAAGCACACCTCGCGCGACACCATCGGCCAGATCTACATCCCGGGCATCAACTGGGGCCTGGCCGTGATGGTGATCGGCCTGGTGCTGGCCTTCCGTTCCTCCTCCAACCTGGCCGTGGCCTACGGCATTTCGGTGTCGGCCACCATGCTCATCGATACCCTGCTGCTGGCCCTGGTGGCGCGCACGCTGTGGCCATCCTCGCGCAAGTGGATCCTGCCGCTGTGCGTGCCCTTCTTCCTGATCGACCTGGCCTTCGTGATCGCCAATGGCGCCAAGCTGGCTCAGGGGGCCTGGTTCCCGGTGGTTCTGGGGATCGTGCTGTTCACCCTGATGCGCACCTGGCGTCGTGGCCGCGAACTGCTGGCCGAAGAAGTGGCGCGTGACGGCCTGCCGGTGGCCACCTTCATCCCGGCGCTGATGATCTCCCCGCCGGTGCGGGTGCCGGGTACGGCGATCTTCCTGACCACCGACCTGGGCACCACGCCACAGGCCATGCTGCACAACCTCAAGCACAACAAGGTGCTGCACGAGCGCAATGTGTTCCTGACCGTGCAGGTGCTGCAGGTGCCCTATGCCAGCGCCAAGCGGCGGGTCAGCGTGACCACCCTGGAAGACGGCTTCCATGCCATGACCCTGCGTTTTGGCTTCATGGAGACCCCGGACGTGCCGGCCACCCTGGCCGGCTTCTGCCAGGCCGGGCAGATCCAGTTCGATGCCATGGACACCACCTACTTCGCCAGCCGCGAGACCATTGTGGCCAGTGCCAAGAAAGGCATGCCGGTCTGGCGCGACAAGCTGTTTGCCTTCATGCACCGCAATGCGGCGCCGGCGTCGGGTTTCTTCCGCATTCCGGGCAACCGTCTGGTCGAGCTGGGAGCGCAGGTTGAAATCTGAGTTGTCGCACCGGATGCGATGGTCTGGGCGCATAATGCGCACATGACAGATCACCGCATCATCGGTGCCGGCGCGACCCGCGAAGACGAGGCCGCCGACGCCAGCATCCGCCCCAAACGTCTGCACGAGTACCTTGGCCAGCAGCCGGTACGCGAGCAGATGGAAATCTACATCCAGGCGGCCAAGCACCGTGGTGATGCGCTGGACCATGTGCTGATCTTCGGCCCGCCAGGGCTGGGCAAGACCACCCTGAGCCAGGTGGTCGCCAACGAGCTGGGTGTGGCCTTGCGCATGACCTCCGGCCCGGTGATCGAGAAGGCCGGTGACCTGGCCGCGCTGCTGACCAACCTGCAGCCGCACGATGTGCTGTTCATCGACGAGATCCACCGCATGTCCCCGGTGGTGGAGGAAGTGCTGTATCCGGCGATGGAAGACTTCCAGATCGACATCATGATCGGCGAGGGCCCGGCCGCGCGTTCGATCAAGATCGACCTGCCGCCGTTCACCCTGATCGGTGCCACCACCCGTGCCGGCCTGTTGACCGCGCCGCTGCGTGACCGCTTCGGCATCGTGCAGCGTCTGGAGTTCTATTCGGCCGACGAGCTGACCCGCATCGTCAGCCGCTCGGCGCAGATCCTGGGCATCAGCTGTGATGCCGATGGCGCGGCCGAGATCGCCCGCCGTTCGCGTGGCACGCCGCGTATTGCCAACCGTCTGCTGCGCCGTGTGCGTGACTACGCCCAGGTCAAGGCTGATGGCGCCATTGATGGCGCCGTGGCGCAGGCCGCGATGTCCATGCTCAAGGTCGACCCGCAGGGCTTTGACGAGCTGGACCGGCGCGTGCTGCACACGATGATCGACTACTTCGACGGTGGCCCGGTGGGTATCGAGTCGATGGCCGCAGCGCTTTCCGAAGAGCGCGGCACGCTGGAGGACGTGGTCGAACCTTTTCTGATCCAGCAGGGTTTTCTGGTACGTACCGCACGTGGCAGGATGGCGACCCAGAAAGCCTGGCGTCACCTGGGCCTGAAACCGAAAAACCCGCCGGCCGACCTGTTTGCCGCTGGCGCAGAGGCTATCGATGTCGATTGAACAACCATTCATCTGGCCGACCCGGGTTTACTGGGAAGATACCGATGCCGGTGGCGTGGTCTACCACGCGCGCTACGTGGCCTTCATGGAGCGCGCGCGCACGGAGTGGATGCGCGCACTGGGCTGGGGCCAGGAGGCCATGCGTACCGGTGGTGGCCAGGTGTTCGTCGTACGTGCGATGAGCCTGGACTTCCACAAGCCGGCCCGTCTGGACGATGCACTGACAGTGAGCGTGGAGCTCACCCAGTGCCGGCGTGCCAGCCTGGTGATGGCCCAGCAGGTGCGCCGGGACGGGCAGCTGCTGGCCAGTGCCACGGTCCGACTGGCGGCCGTGGGTGCGGAAGATTTCCGCCCCCAGCCGATCGATGCACACATGTTGTCCGTATTTGAACCGCTACAAGTCCAACACGAATCACTGAGGAACAAGGGATGATCGCAACGCTTCTGGCACTGCCGGCCACCGTGGTGCAAGCACTGCCCGAGGAGGTGGTCAGCGTGGCCACTGACACCGCTGCGGCAGGCGGTCATCAAGGCATCAACTACCTCTCGCTGATGGCCAAGGCCAGCCTGCCGGTACAGCTGATCGTGCTGTTGCTGCTGGTGGGTTCGCTGACCAGCTGGGTGATCATCTTCCGCAAGCAGCGGGCCCTGAAACTGGCCAACCAGGCCGCCGACGAGTTCGAGAACCGTTTCTGGTCCGGTGCCGACCTGGGCAAGCTGTACAGCGCGGCCAGCGACCGCAACCGTGCGGTGGAAGGCCTGGAGGCCATCTTCGAGGCCGGTTACCGCGAATACACCCGTCTGCGCGGCCGTGGCCGCTTGGACCCGCGTGCGCAGCTGGAAGGGGCGCAGCGTGCCATGCGCACCAGCTACACCCGCGAGGTGGATGTGCTGGAGCGCAACCTGGAAACCCTGGCCAACATCGGTTCCACCGCTCCGTACGTGGGCCTGGTCGGTACCGTGTTCGGCATCATGGTGACCATGCATGACATGGTCAACAGCGGTGAATCGGCCGGTATCGCCGCCGTTGCCCCGGGTATCTCCGAAGCCTTGTTCGCCACCGCCATCGGCCTGTTCGTGGCCATTCCGGCGTCGTGGGCCTACAACCGCTTCACCACGCGTCTGGAGCGGCTGTCGGTGCGTTATGAAACCTTCGCCGAAGAGTTCAGCTCGATCCTGCAGCGCCAGTCTGCCAGCGAAGATTGATCCAGCGCCGGAGCACAGCCCATGACCGTATCGGTCTTCAATCGGCGCAAGCGCCGCAAGCTCAAAAGCGACATCAACGTCGTGCCGTACATCGACGTGATGCTGGTGTTGCTGATCATCTTCATGGTCACCACGCCGCTGCTCAACCTGTCGGTCACCGCCGATGTGGAGTTGCCGCAGTCCAGTGCCCGCGCGCTGGAAACCAAGAGCGACCCGTTGATCGTCACCGTGCGCAGCGATGGCCAGCTGGCCCTGCAGCTGCCCAAGGACAAGCCGCAGGCAATGGAGCCGGCCGAACTGGAGGCACGCCTGGCGGCGATGGTCGCCCAGGACAAGGATCTGCGTGTGGTGGTCGGTGCCGATCGCCAGGTTCCCTATGAGAAGGTCATCGTGGCCATGGATGCGCTCAAGCGTGCCAAGGTCGAAAAGGTGGGCCTGGTAACCGAATCGGGCGGCAATGCACGCTGACCTGCCTCCGTTGCCCGCCCCGCAGCAGCCGTCGCTGGGTCGTGACCTGGCGCTGGCGGTCGGTGTCCATCTGCTGTTGCTGCTGATCTTCGTGCTGGCCTGGTGGTGGTCACCGCAGCGCAGCGTCGAACCGGCCGCCGGTGATCCGCTGCAGGCCAGCCTGGAAGTGTCTTCCAGCGAGGCCAGTGCGGCCCGGCGTGCCTTGGCTGCCTCGGAGAAGCTGGAAGACCTGCCCACCCCGGTGGCCGAGCCGGTGGCCGAACCGGCACCAGCGCCCGAACCCGCACCGGAAGACACCGTGCCGCCGCCGCAGCCGGTGCCCGAGCCGCGGCCGATGGATGCGCCCACCCCGGTGCAGCACAACGCCCAGGAACGTATCGCCCAGCCCGATACGGTGGACCAGGAGCGCGTCAGTGCGCTGGCCATTGCCGAGCAGAAGGCGCGCCAGGAGCAGGAAGCCAAGCGCCGCCAGGAACAGATCGACCTGACCGAGCGCAAGCGTGTGGAGGAGGCCGAGCAGCGCCGTCGCCTGGCCGCACAGCAGGCCGAGGAGCGCGAGAAGAAGCTGGCCGACGAGCGCAGGCAGGCCGCCGAGGCGGCAGAACGGCAGCAGCGTCTGGCCCAGATCCGGCGCCAGCGCGAGCAGGCCCAGCGTGAGGCACAGGCCGCCGAGGCCCGCCTCAAGCAGCTGGCCGAAGCGCGTGCGCAGAGTGCCTCCAGCAATGCCGCCAGCAATGCACCGAGCACCCCGCGTGCCGGTGCCGGTGGCACCAGCGAGGACCTCACCGCCAAGTACGCCGCAGCCCTGCAGCAGGCGGTGCTCAACCAGTGGGTGCGCCCGGATTCGATTCCGGTTGGCCAGCGCTGCCGCCTGACCATTCGCCAGCTGCCCGGTGGCGAGGTGCAGGAGGTCAGTTTCAGTACGGGCTGCCCGTACGACGAGGCTGGCCGGCGTTCGGTGGAAGCGGCGATCCTGCGCGCACAACCGCTGCCTTACCGTGGTTTTGAGTCGGTGTTCCAACGCACCTTGAACTTCAATTTCGAGGCGCGTGACCGGTAATGCGGTGCAAAGCGTGATCAGTGCTGCAATTTTCACCCCGCTTGGTTCATGATTGCCCGGTTGTTAATACGTCCCCTGTTATGCCTTCTGGCTCCCCAAGAGCGGATCGAGTGCCGAAAATGAAAATGCCCCGCTGGCTTGCTGTTGTAACCCTCTTGCTGCTGCCGTTTGCCGTGATGGCACAGCAGCGTGGCCTGGAGATCGATATCGTCGGTGGCAACGCCTCGGCCTTGCCGATCACCGTGGTGCCGATGCCGTATGAAGGGGGCAATCCGCCGTCCACCGATGTGGCTGCGGTGGTGCGTGCCGACCTGGACCGTTCCGGCCAGTTCCGTACCCTGCCCGAAGCCCAGGTTGTCGAGCGTCCGGTGCGTGGCAGCGAGGTCAACTACGCCACCTGGCGTGCGCTGAAGCAGGATTACCTGGTGATCGGCCGGGTCCTGGATGCTGGTGCCGGTGCCTACCGGGTCGAGTACGAACTGTATGACGTGGCCCGTGCCGAGCGCCTGCTGGGCCTGGCGATGACCGCACGCAGCAATGCCATGCGCGATGTCGCCCACCAGATGGCCGATGCCATCTACGAGAAGATCACCGGCGTGCGTGGTGCCTTCTGGACCCGCATCGCCTACGTCACCGCCACCGGCAGCGGCAATGCCATGCGCTATGCGCTGATGGTGGCCGATTCGGATGGCTACAACCCGCAGACCATCGTGCGTTCGGCCGAGCCGCTGCTGTCGCCGGCCTGGAGCCCGGACGGGCAGAAGCTGGCCTATGTCAGCTTCGAGCGTGGCAACTCGGCCATCTACGTGCAGAACATCAGCACCGGCGCGCGTGAGCTGGTCACCAGCTTCCGCGGCGTCAATGCCTCGCCGGCCTTCTCGCCGGATGGCAGCAAGCTGGCGGTGTCGCTGTCGCGCTCGGGCAACCCGGAAATCTATGTGATGGATCTGGCCAGCAAGGGCCTGACCCAGCTGACCAACCACTTCTCCATCGACACCGAGCCGCGTTTCAGTGCCGATGGCAGCACCATCTACTTCACCTCCGACCGTGGCGGCCGCCCGCAGATCTACCAGGTGCCGGTCAGTGGCGGTGGTGCGACCCGTGTCACCCACCAGGGCAATTACAACGCCACCGCCTCGATCTCGTTTGATGACAAGAAGATCGCCGTGGCCCAGGGCAGCGGCAATACCTACCGCATCGCGGTGATGGACCGCAGCCTGGGCAGCCCGCGCTGGAGCACCCTGTCGCCCGGTTCGCTGGATGAATCACCCAGTTTTGCCCCCAATGCCAGCATGCTGCTGTACGCCGCCCGTGAGGGGCGCCGTGGCGTGCTGTATGCCGTTTCTGCCGACGGGCGCGTCCGGCAGCGGTTGGTCCTTGCCGACGGTGATGTGCGTGAGCCGGCATGGTCTCCCTACCGGAACCAGCGCTAAATAAGTGTTAATATTCGCGTTCCATTCACCCATCTCACTGGCTAGGAGCCTGAGGTAAACCATGAACAAGTCCACCCGTGTTCTGCTTGTTTCGCTGATGTCCGTTGCCGTTCTGGCTGGCTGCTCGAAGAAGGTCAAGGAAGAAGCCCCGGCTCCGGCCCCGACTCCGAGCGACATCGTTACGACCCCGGCTCCGGTTGCCACCGGTTACGGTCCGAACGATCTGGACACCGACGCTTGCCTGCGTCAGCGCGTTGTCTACTTCGATCTGGATCAGGACGCCCTGAAGCCGGAATTCCAGGCCATCATGTCCTGCCACGCCAAGTACCTGCGTGACCGTCCGTCCTCGCGCATCACCCTGCAGGGTCATGCTGACGAGCGCGGTTCGCGCGCTTACAACCAGGGCCTGGGCGAGCGCCGTGGCAATGCCGTGAATTCGGCTCTGCAGGCTGCCGGTGGTTCGGCTGCCCAGCTGACCGTGGTGTCCTACGGTGAAGAGCGTCCGGTCTGCACCGATTCCGGTGAAGCCTGCTGGGCCCAGAACCGTCGCGTTGAAATCGTTTACACCGCCAAGTAAGCGATGAAGCAGCGGATCATTTCGCTGATGCTTGCAGCGGCCTTCGTGGCCGCTGCACCGGCGCAGGCCCAACGGGCCTCGCTGGGCGATCGTGTGGCCAGCCTTGAGCAGCAGCTGCTCAATACCCAGGCCAATACCGACATGCTCAACCAACTGCAGCAGTTGCGTTCGCAGTTGACCGAGATGCAGGGCACCATCGAGCAGTTGCAGCACGAGAACGAACAGCTCAAGCAGCTCAACCGGGCCCAGTTCCTGGACCTGGATGGCCGCCTGGAGCGCCTCGAGGGCGGCGCCACTGCCGCTCCTGTGGCCCCGACAGCAGCGGCTCCGGCCGCTGCGCCTGTACCTGCACCCGCCGCCGTCGCCGAACGTGCTCCCACCGTGCGTGGTGATGCCGGTGCGATGGCTGCCACCCATGATGAGCGCACCACCTACAACGTGGCCTTCGATGCGCTCAAGGCCGGCCGCTATGCCGATGCCACCCAGTATTTTTTGAGTTTCCTCGAGCTTTACCCGGCCGGGGTGTATGCGCCCAACGCGCTGTACTGGCTGGGCGAAAGCCACTATGCGGCTGGCCAGTACGGCCAGGCACGTACGCAGTTTGAACAGTTGCTCGCCCAGTATCCGACCCATGACAAGGCCGCAGGCGCGCTGCTCAAGGTGGGCCTGTCGCAGAATGCCGCCGGCGATGTCGAGGCTGCCCAGCAGACCTTGCAGCAGGTGGGGCAGCGTTATCCGGGCAGTGACGCGGCGGGCATCGCGCGTGATCGCCTGCGCTCATTGCAACTGGGCCAGCACAGCCTGCGCTGACGTGCCAGCTGTTTGCCCCGTTGCCCAGGGCCGGCCGTAGCGCCGGCCTTCTCGTTTATCAGGATTATCGCGATGCAACCGGCACAAGCCTTTGCCCAGCCCAGCCAGATCGAGCAGTCGCCACTGTCGCGATTGAAGATCACCGAGATTTTCCTTTCCCTGCAGGGCGAGGCCGACACCATCGGCTGGCCCACCGTGTTCGTACGTCTCACCGGTTGCCCGCTGCGCTGCCAGTATTGCGATACGGCCTATGCTTTCCATGGGGGGCAGTGGCGCGAAATTGATGACATCGTGGCCGAGGTGCTGGGCCATGGCGTGCGCCATGTCTGCGTTACCGGTGGCGAGCCGCTGGCGCAGAAGCGTTGCCTGACCCTGTTGGCCAAGCTGTGTGATGCCGGCCTGTCGGTATCGCTGGAAACCTCCGGTGCACTGGACATCGCCGGGGTGGATGGCCGGATCAGCCGGGTGGTGGACGTCAAGACCCCGGATTCGGGTGAGGCCGGGCGCAACCGCGCCGAAAACATCGACCTGCTGACCGCGCATGACCAGCTCAAGTTCGTGATCTGCTCGCGCAGCGATTATGAGTGGGCGCGTGACATGGTGCTGGCCCGGCAGCTGCACCAGCGCACCATGGTGTTGTTCTCGCCGAGCAAGGACCAGGTGTCGCCGCGTGAGCTGGCCGACTGGATCATCGCCGACAGGCTTCCCGTACGTTTCCAGATGCAGCTGCACAAGCTGCTGTGGAATGACGAACCCGGCCGCTGAGCCGGACCACTGCCGGCGCGGGACAGCGTGCTGGCCGCAACCAACAACCGGAAAACACAGATGAAAAAAGCAGTCGTGCTTCTTTCCGGCGGCATGGATTCGGCCGCCGTTGTTGCCATCGCCCGTGAGCAGGGCTTTGCCGTGCATGCCCTGAGTGTGCGTTATGGCCAGCGCCACACCTCCGAACTGGATGCCGCTGTACGTGTGGCCGCCGCTCTCGGGGTGGCCGAACACAAGGTCGTGGATGTGGACCTGCGCAGTATCGGCGGCTCGGCCCTGACCGCCGATATCGACGTGCCCGAGGCCGGCGGGCAGGGCATCCCGGTGACCTATGTGCCGGCACGCAACACCATCATGCTGTCACTGGCCCTGGGCTGGGCCGAAGTGCTCGGTGCGGCGGATATCTTCTGCGGCGTCAATGCGGTGGATTACTCCGGTTACCCGGATTGCCGCCCTGAGTTTGTCGCCGCCTTCCAGGCGCTGGCCAACCTGGCCACCAAGGCCGGGGTTGAAGGGGCAGGCATCCGGGTGCATGCGCCGCTGCAATTCTTGAGCAAGGCGCAGATTGCCGCGGAAGGCGCCCGCCTGGGGGTGGATTTCGCCCTGACCGTGTCCTGCTACCGTGCCGATGCCGACGGCAGGGCCTGCGGGCACTGCGATGCCTGCAAGCTGCGTGCGGACGGTTTTGCCGATGCCGGTGTGGCCGATCCTACGGCGTATGTGTGAGGGCTTCGCAAGCGCAAGTTGTTGATGTATAATTCGCGCTCGGCTTTTGCAGCCGAGCCGCGTAACGGGCCGTTAGCTCAGTCGGTAGAGCAGAAGACTTTTAATCTTTTGGTCGATGGTTCGAATCCATCACGGCCCACCACGCATGAATCAGGCTGCCGCAAGGCAGCCTTTTTCGTGTTTGCGGCACTGCTGTTCCTGCTGTTCCTGCTGTAGCCCGAGCCGGCCTCAGGCATGGAGCAGGGCGTAGGAATACGGCCGCAGATGCGCTAGCCTTCCCGCCGGCAGGCATCGGCCTGATCTGGCAGGAAGGGCAATGGAAGACGAGCTCAGTTCGGTAACCCGGCGGATAAACCCGCAGGTCACCCAGCTCCTGCATGCCTGGCAACAAGGCGATCTGCTGGCCCGCGATCGTGCCCTGGAGGCGATGTATGCCGAGCTGCTGGCCCTGGCGCGGCAGCGCTATGCCGGCCAGGGGCAGGGCACGATGCAGCCGGTGGCGCTGGTCAATGAGTCCTTGCTGCGCATCATTTCCAGCAGCCCTGATTACAAGGACCGCAGCCACTTCGTGGCGGTGGCGATGCTCAAGATGCGCTCGGTGCTGATTGATCACCTGCGCGCGCAGTCCAGCCAGAAGCGTGGTGGCGGGCATGATCAGCGGGTGACCCTGTCCCTGTTGACCGACCCCACACCGCAGGGCGACAGCCTGGCCGAGCTGATGACCCTGCAGCAGGGTCTGGACCGGCTGGGTGAACTGGACCGGCGTATGGCCAGTGTGCTGGAGCTGACCTATTTTGCCGGCATGAGCCGGCAGGAAATTGCTGTGCTGCTGGATGTTTCGGTGCCCACCGTGGATCGTGACCTGCGCTTTGGTCGCGCCTGGTTGAATGAATTCATCGGCTGAGTGGCAACGGTTGGGTCAGCCCTGCTCGCTGACCAGCTCGACAATGCGTTGGCCATAACGGGCCAGTTTGCTGCCACCGATGCCGCCGACCCGGCCCAGCGCCGCAACACTGGTCGGGCGCTGCTCGGCGATCATGCGCAGGGTGGAGTCGTGCAGGATCACATAGGCCGGCACGCCCTGTTCCTGGGCCAGTTCGCGGCGCAGTCCGCGCAGGGCGTTGAACAGGTGCAGGTCGGCGGGCAACACGGCAAGCCCGGTGCGTTGCTCGTCACGGCTGCGTGGCATGCGCGCGGCACTGTCGCGGCGCATCTGGATAGCACGCTTGCCGGTCAGGACCTCGCGGCTGGCCTCGGTCAGGCGCAGGGCGCCATGGTTGGCGGCATCCACGGCCAGCAGGCCGCCGGCGACCAGCTGACGGAACACGCTGCGCCAGGCGCGTTCGTCCAGATCACTGCCGATGCCGAAGGTGGTCAGCTGTTGGTGGGCAGCAGCGCTGACCTTGTCGGTCTGCTTGCCGCGCAGGATGTCGATCAGGTGGGTGGCGCCATAACGCTGGCCGGCGCGGTAGACGCAGGACAGGGCCTTTTGTGCGGCGGTGGTGGCATCCCAGCTGGCCGGCGGATTGGCGCAGTTGTCGCAGTTGCCGCAAGGCTGCGGATAGGTTTCGCCGAAACCGGCAAGCAATACCTGGCGCCGGCACTGCATGGATTCGCAGTAACCCAGCAGGTGGTCCAGCTTGGCCCGTTCCAGCTGCTTGCGCTGCTCGGACGCCTCGCCCTGTTCGATCATCTGCTTGAGCAGGATCACATCACCCAGGCCATAACACAGCCAGGCCTCGGAGGGTTCTCCATCGCGTCCGGCACGTCCGGTCTCCTGGTAGTAGCCCTCCATCGACTTGGGCAGGTCGGTATGGGCGACAAAACGCACGTCCGGCTTGTCGATGCCCATGCCGAAGGCGATGGTGGCGCACATCACGATGCCGTCTTCGTGCAGGAAGCGGCGCTGGTTGGCCGCGCGCACCTCGGCCGGCATGCCGGCGTGGTAGGGCAGGGCCTGGAAGCCCTTGTCGCTGAGGAACTGTGCGGTTTCCTCGACCTTGCGCCGGGACAGGCAGTAGACGATGCCGGCCTGGTCGCGGTGGCCGCGCAGAAATTCCAGCAGCTGGCTTTTGGCGTTGTCCTTCTGCACCACCGTGTAGCGGATGTTGGGCCGGTCGAAGGAGGAAGCGAACCAGCGTGCCTGTTCCAGCTGCAGGCGTTCGGCGATCTCGCGTTGGGTCGGCGGATCGGCCGTGGCGGTCAGGGCGATGCGAGGCACCTGCGGCCAGCGTTCGTGCAGGACGGTGAGCTGCCGGTATTCGGGCCGGAAGTCATGCCCCCACTGCGATACGCAGTGGGCCTCGTCGATGGCGAACAGCGAGATCGGGGCGCGGTCCAGCAGGGACAGGGTGCGCGCGCCGAGCAAACGTTCCGGTGCGATGTAGAGCATGTCCAGCTCGCCGGCCAGCAGGGCGCGTTCGATGCGCTGGGCCTGGTCCGCCTCCAGGGTGGAGTTGAGGTACTCCGCGCGCAGGCCAAGCAGGCGCAGTGCCTCGACCTGGTCCTGCATCAGGGCAATCAGGGGCGAAATGATGATGCCGGTGCCTTCGCGCACCAGTGCCGGGATCTGGTAGCACAGCGATTTGCCGCCCCCGGTGGGCATCAGGACCAGGGCATCGTTGCCGGCCGTCAGGTGGCGGACAATCTCGCCCTGGCGGCCACGGAAATCAGGGTGGCCGAATACGTCGCGCAGGGCGCCCAAACATGGATCGTGCATGGGCACAGGATACCGCCTGCGGGCCGGGTGAATGCGCCCATCGCTGCAAATGCGGGCCGTACTGCGACAAAAAGACATGCCCGGCAAGCCGGGCATGTGGGGGATGGCGTGACGGTGCTGGCTTACTGCAGCAGCGAGCGCAGCATCCAGGCGTACTTTTCGTGGATCTGCAGGCGCTGGGTCAGCAGGTCTTCGGACGGGGCATCGTCGGCATCAGCGGCGATGTCCAGCACGCGGCGGGCGGTGCGGCACACCGCTTCGTGGCCGGCAACCAGGTCAGTCACCATGGCGCGCCAGTCGCTGCTGTCTTCCAGCACGGTTTCCTCGATCGAGGCCAGGGCGACGAACTGGCGGTAGCTGCCCGGTGCCTTGAAGCCCAGGGCGCGGATGCGCTCGGCGATTTCATCCAGCGCGGTCCACTGCTCGGTGTACTGGTCCATGAACATCGCATGCAGCGAATTGAACATCGAACCGGTGACGTTCCAGTGGTAGTTGTGGGTCTTCAGGTACAGGGTGTAGGCATCGGCCAGAAAGTGGGACAGGCCATCGGCGATCTTCTCGCGTTCGGCCGTGCTGATGCCGATGTTGATTGACGGTGCGCTGCTGGCCGCCGTGGTGGTGGCCGGCGCAGGAGCGGGCTTTGCAGCCTTGGCCGGCTTGCCGGGCTTGGCTGCTGCTGGCGTCTTGACCGGCTTTTCGGCCTTGTCTGCTTTGTTCTTTGCCATGGGTTCCTCACTGCTCACGTGGTTGCGGTCACAATAGACAATCCAGACGCGGTTGCGTCATGAAAGCTTTGATGGCTGTCCATTGATGAGTGCTATTGAAAAGGAAGGGAGCGCGCGTCTGCGTGCACGGCGGGCTGCCATCGATTCGGCGATGAGCCGGGATCGGGGGCGTTTGCTCGGTCTATGGTCGCGCTGGAATGCCCAACCGGGCAAGCCCGAACTGGAGCAGGCCTTCGAGAAGGCACTGACGGCCTCGATGGCCCATTGTGCGCAGCGACAGGCCAGTGCGCCGGCGATCAGCCTGGATACCGCCTTGCCGATCGCCCGCGAAGGCGAGCGCATCATCGAGCTGATCCGCAACCACCAGGTGGTGGTGATTGCCGGTGAGACCGGCTCGGGCAAGACCACCCAGCTGCCCAAGCTGTGCCTGGCCGCCGGCCGCGGCAGTGCCGGGATGATCGGCTGTACCCAGCCGCGGCGGATTGCCGCGCGTGCCGTGGCCACCCGCGTGGCCCAGGAACTGAATACCGAGCTGGGCAGTGTGGTCGGCTACCAGGTGCGCTTCACCGACAAGGTCAGTGACGCCTCGCGCATCAAGTTCATGACCGACGGCATCCTGCTGGCCGAGATTGCCAGTGACCGTTGGCTCAGCCGCTACGACACCATCATCGTGGACGAGGCGCACGAGCGCAGCCTGAACATCGACTTCCTGCTGGGGTATCTGAAGACCCTGCTGAAAAAGCGCCCGGACCTGAAGTTGATCGTGACTTCGGCCACCATCGACACCGGCCGTTTCGCCGCGCACTTCGATGATGCCCCGGTAGTCAGCGTGGAAGGGCGTACCTTCCCGGTGGACGTGCGTTACCGCCCGCTGGAAGGCGAGGGCGAACATGCCGGCGAGCGCACCGTGGGCGAGGGCATCGTGGCTGCGGTGGACGAGATCACCGGCCAGGATGGGCGTGGCGACATCCTGATCTTCCTGCCCGGCGAGCGCGAGATCCGCGAGACCCACCAGCTGCTGGAAAAGCGCAAATACCGCAGCACCGAAGTGCTGCCGCTCTATGCCCGCCTGTCGGTGGCCGACCAGGACCGGGTGTTCAACCCGCAGGGCGGGCGGCGCATCGTGCTGGCCACCAATGTGGCCGAAACCTCGCTCACCGTGCCGCGCATCCGCTACGTGATCGACCCGGGCCAGGCGCGCATCAAACGCTACAGCCCGCGGCAGAAGCTGGACCGTCTGCATATCGAGGACATCTCCCAGGCCAGCGCCAACCAGCGCAAGGGCCGTTGTGGGCGTGTGGCCGAGGGCGTGTGCGTGCGTCTGTACGCCGAGGCTGATTTCCAGGCCCGGCCGGAATTCACCGATCCGGAAATCCGTCGCTCCTCGCTGGCCGGGGTGATCCTGCGCATGCTCCAGCTGGGGCTGGGCAAGATCGAGGATTTCCCGTTCCTGGAAGCGCCGGACGAGCGCGCCATTGCCGATGGCTGGCAGCAACTGGTCGAGCTGGGCGCGGTGGATGAGCAGCGCCGCATGACCGCGATCGGCAAGCAGATGGCGCGCCTGCCGGTGGACGTCAAGCTGGCCCGCATGCTGGTGGCCGCACACCAGCACGATTGCCTGGCGCCGATGATCACCATCGCCGCCTTCCTGGGTATCCAGGACCCACGCGAGCGCCCGCCCGAGGCGCGCGAGGCCGCCGACAACGCCCATGCCCAGTTTGCCGACGGGCGTTCGGAATTTGTCGGCATCCTGCGCCTGTGGGATGGCTACCGCCAGGCCCACGAGGAGCTGACCCAGGGCAAGCTGCGCGACTGGTGCGGGCGCAATTTCCTGGCCTTCCTGCGCATGCGCGAGTGGCGCGAGCTGCACCGCCAGCTGCGCCTGCTGTGCGCCGAGCTGGGCTGGGAGGCCGATGCCGGCCAGGCGGCGCAGGTTGCCCTGCTGGCGGCTCCGGCCAAACTGCCGGCGGCCGGCAACGATGGCCAGGTGGCGATCAAGGCGCGGCGTGGCGAGCAGCACCGGGCCAATCGTCTGGCCCGCGAGGGCAAGGCGGCGCCGGCCGCTGCAACGGCTGCCGCGCCGCTGAAAACCACGGCGGCACCGGCACAGGCAGCGGCCCGCGATGCGGTGCCCGACAAGGTCATTGCCGCCGCCTATCAAGCCCTGCATCGCGCCTTGATTGCCGGTTTGCCGACCCAGGTCGGTCATCGCACCGAAAAGGGCGATTACCAGGCCCCGCGCCAGCGCCGCTTCACCCTGTTCCCCGGCTCGGCCTTGGCCAAGCGGCCGCCGCCGTGGGTGCTCACCGCCACCCTGCTGGATACGCAGAAGGTCTGGGGCCTGAGCAATGCGGCCATCGAGCCGGACTGGGTGATCGAGGAAATCCCGCACCTGCTGGCACGCAAGCACTTCGACCCGCACTGGGCGCGTGCGCGCGGGCAGGTGGTGGCCAGCGAACAGATCAGCCTGTTCGGCCTGGTATTGGCACCGAAGAAGCCGGTCAATTACGGCCCGATCGATCCGCCCGGCGCGCACGACATCTTCGTGCGCCAGGCGCTGGTGCCGGGCGAGATCAGCAGCCGCGCCGGCTTTGTGGCCGACAACCTGAAAACCCTGGAAAAGGCCCGTGAGGAAGAAGCCAAGCTGCGCCGTGCCGGTATCGTTGCCGATGAGCAATGGCAGGCGCGCTGGTATCTGGACCGGGTCGCGGGGCAGATCCATTCGGCGGCCCAGCTGGACAGCTGGTGGAAGGGCCTGGATGCGGACAAGCGCCGTGGCCTGTACTGGTCGCAAGCCGATCTGTTGCCCGGCGAGGGCAGCCAGGCCGATCTGTATCCCAAGTATCTGGCCCTGGGCGATGCGCGCCTGCCGCTGCATTACCGCTTCGAGCCGGGCAGCGAGGATGACGGCGTCACCCTGGAAGTGCCCTTGCACCTGCTCGGAGCGCTGGATGCCGCGCGCCTGACCTGGCTGGCCCCGGGCTTTGTGGCCGAGAAGGCGGCGGCCTTGATCCGTTCGCTGCCCAAAGCCATGCGCCGCAACTATGTACCGGCGCCGGACTTTGCCCGCGCCTTCTTCGAAGCCTGGCCGCAACCCAGTGCCGATGCCATCAGCGGCGAACTGGCGCGCTTTTTGTCCAAGGCCACCGGGGCCAGCGTGGCGGCCACCGACTTCGAGGCGGACAGCATCGAGCAGCACCTGCAGATGAACCATCGTCTGCGCGATGAGCAGGGCAGGGTATTGGCCCAGGGGCGTGACCTGGAGGCCCTGCGTGCGCGCTTCGGCGAGCGTGCCGGGCAGGCATTTGCGGTGCGCGCAGGGCGCGCCCTGGCAGCAGAAGGATTGACCGTGTTTCCCGCAACCCCGATTCCTGTGCAGGTGCCTGGCGAAGCCGGCGTGCCGGCGTTTCCGGCCTTGGTCGATACGGGCGACAGTGCCGCCCTGCGCATCTTTGCCGACCGCAGCGAGGCGGCTCTGGAGCACCCGCGCGGGGTGCGCCGCCTGCTGGAGATCGGCCTGGCCGACAAGATCAAGCAGGCACGCAAGCAATTGCCGGTGTCGCCCAAGACCGGCCTGCTGTATGCGGCCATTGAAACCCAGGAGCGCCTGCGCGGCGACCTGGTCGATGCCGCGCTCAACGCGGTGCTGGCCGAGGGGCTGGAGGCCATCCGCGATGCGGACAGCTTCCAGTTGCGTCTGGCCCAGGCCGGCAAGACCCTGTTCGGCGAGGCGATGAGCCGCCTGCAGCTGGCCGAGACCATCCTCGGCCTGGCCGGGCAGATCAAGCCGCAGCTGGAGTCCCCGCTGATGGGCTGGGCCAAGGGCAACCTGGATGACCTGCGCGGGCAGCTGGCCGGGCTGATCCATCCCGGCTTCCTGCGTGAGACCCCGGCCGATGCCCTGGCCCAGTTCCCGCGTTACCTCAAGGGCATGCTGGTACGTGCCGAGCGGGCCAAGCGCGATCCGGCCAAGGACCAGGCGCGGATGCTGGAGTTGACCCCGTTTGCCGACGCCCTGCACGCGGCACGACTGGCCGGGCGGGCCGGCGACGCCCAATGGCAGGCGCTGCGCTGGGATCTGGAAGAGCTGCGCATCCAGACCTTTGCCCAGGAGCTGGGCGTGCGCGGCACGGTATCGGCCAAGAAGCTGGCGCAGCGGGTGGCTGCACTGCAGCGCTGAGTGCGCTGCAGTGTGGATTGATCAGGTGTCGGACTGGCTGTTTTCGATGACCGGCGCCTGCTCTTGTTCCTGCTCGCGCATGCAGTCGGCGCGCGCCTCGCTGGCCTGACGGTTGGCGTTGCGGTTTTCGGCAGTGATGGCCTGGCGCAGCTGGGTGATGCGCGGCGTATTGTTGCCCGACTCCTGCAGCAGCTTGATCTGTTGCTGCAGCGCTGCGACACGGTCGTTGGAGGCGGCATAGATGCCGGCGCGGGCCTGGTCCAGGCACTGGCGGTCAACACGCAGGTTGCTGCCGGCCAGCTGGCCGTTGCGCAGCACATGGGGTTGGGCGCTGGCGGTGCAGGGATGCTGGGAGTACACGGTCTCGCCGGATTTCCCGCTGCATTTGTAGACCTGGGCGGCGGCGATGCCCGGCAGGCAAAGCAAAAGCAAGACAGCGGAACGGATCATGGGCGAGCGGCTCGTGGAAGTAGGCGCACACTGCCATGGCCGGCGCGATCAGGCAATCGCACCGGCATGGCGATGCCGGATTATTTGATCCGGCGCACCTTTGCACGGGTGTTGTGGCCATCCACCTGCAGGTACCAGACGCCCATCAGCCCCGGGGTGATACGCACGCTCTTGTTCTCGCCACGGGCACCACTGAGGGTGGCTGTGTCGGTCTGCTCCCAGACCTGGCCATTGTCCAGGGTGTACTGACGGCCCTTGCCGAAGCCGTTGAAGCTGCCCGGCAGGGTGGCACTGATCGGCTCGTTGCTGCCGAAATCCAGGAAGCCACGATGCTTGACGATCACTTCCTGGCGGCCGTCTTCCAGAGCCTGTTCGCGGACCTGGGCGGCGGCCTGTTCCACCGTGCCCTGCAGCCAGGCATTGAGGCTGGCCAGTTCGGCCGGGCTGAGCTTGTCCAGGCCGGCTGCCCGGAACTGCTCGGCACTCATCTGTTGTTGCAGATCGGTGTTGATCACACGTTGGGCCAGGGCAGTAGCCGGTGCCAGCGCGGAGGCCAGCAGACAAATGCAGAACAGGCGTGATACAGCCTTCATTGGAGATTGTTCCCGGTGGCAGTTGCCCCTAGTGTAGGGGCATCCATGGCAGGTGCAGGGTTGTGAACGAGATTTTGCCGAACGGGCTGGAGGCGCTGTTGCTGCGCCCGGCATTCAATGTGCTGGGCGCGCCGCTGCGCGCGCAGTTGGTGCGGGTGTGGGCTGGCCATCAGGAGCTGGCCGTTTCCAGCATGCGCATGGATTGGACTGCGCTGGCCGACATGGGCGACGCACTGGCCCGGCTCAATGCCGAAGAGCCGGTGGTGCTGGCCGCGCTGCTGGCCGACATGCCACTGCTGCGTGAGCGACGCGCCCAGCTGGAGTTGCCATCGGCGCTGCTGGCCGTGGTCGATGGCCTGCTCGACAGCCAGGATGCCGCCGACCAGGTCTGGGCGCTGCATGCCGGGCGCGAGGCAGGGCGCAACGGCGAAGGCTTGCGTCGGCTGCTGCTGGCCATCATCCGTGACCTGCGGGTGGTGCCGATCCTGCTGGCGCGCCAGCTCGCCCTGCTCAAGGCCGCGCCACGGCGCAGCGAGGATGAGCGGCGCGCCCTGGCCCAGCTGACCCGTGACATCCATGGCCCGCTGGCCAACCGCCTGGGCATCTGGCAGCTGAAGTGGGAGCTGGAGGACATGGCCTTCCGTTTCCTGGAGCCTGACACCTACCGGCATATCGCCCGGGAGGTCGATCAGACCCGTCTGGCCCGCGAGCACTACGTGGAAAACGTCAAGGCCCAGCTCAGTGCCGGCCTGGCCGAGCACGGGATCAAGGGCGAGGTCACCGGGCGGCCCAAGCACATCTACAGCATCTGGCGGAAGATGCAGAAAAAGCGCCTGTCCTTTGACCAGCTCTACGACCTGCGTGCGGTGCGGGTGATGGTCGATGACGTGGCCAGCTGCTACGCCGTGCTGGGCGTGGTGCATGCGTTGTGGGTGCCGGTGCCCAGTGAGTTCGATGACTACATCGCCCGGCCCAAGGCCAATGACTACCGCTCCCTGCACACGGCGGTGATCGGCCCGGAAGGGCGCACCATTGAGGTGCAGATCCGCACCCACCAGATGCATGCGCAGGCCGAGCTGGGCGTGGCCGCGCACTGGAAGTACAAGGAGGGCGGCAAGGGCGCGGAGAGTGCTTTCGAGCGCAAGATCACCTGGATGCGCCAGCTGCTGGAGCAGGCCGGCGAGGGCAGTGGCGAGGAGCTGGCCGGCGCCCTGGATGCCGAACTGCTGGAAGACCGGGTCTATGCCCTGAGCCCCAAGGGCGAGGTGATGGACCTGCCGGCCGGCGCGACCCCGCTGGATTTTGCCTACCACGTGCACACCATGGTCGGGCACCGTTGCCGCGGGGCCAAGGTCAACGGCCGCATCGTGCCGCTGACCTACCACCTGCGCAGTGGCGACCGGGTCGAGATCATGACCGGCAAGGAGCCGGACCCGCGGCGTGACTGGCTCATGCCCAGTGCCGGTTACCTGGCCAGCAACCGCTCGCGCGAGAAGGTGCGTGGCTGGTTCCACAAGCTGGACCGGGCGCGCAACATCGAGGCCGGGCGCGAGCTGCTGGACAAGGAACTGCGCCGCCTGGGCCTGCTCTCGGCCGACCTGGGCAAGGTGCTGGCGCGCTTCCATGCCGACAGCATCGAGGAGCTGCTGATCGCGCTGGCGCTGGGTGACATCGGCCCCAATGCGATCAGCCGGGCCCTGCTGGAGGCCGAAAAGCCGGTCGAGCCCAGCCCGGCCCTGCCGCGTCCCACGGCCAAGCCGGTGCGTACCGATACCCGTGGTTTCACCATCGATGGGGTCGGCAACCTGCTGGTCCAGCTGGGCCGGTGCTGCCGCCCGGTAGCCGGCGAGCCGATTGCCGGCTACCTGACCCTGAGCCGCGGAGTGACCGTGCACCGCAGTGACTGCAGTGCGTTTGCCCGGCTGTCGGCGCTGCACCCGGAGCGGGTGATGCCGGTGGAATGGGGCCGGGCCGGTGGTGGCTACGAGGCCGACATCCAGGTGCTGGCCGTGGACCGGCGCTGGCTGCTCAAGGACATCACCAACCTGATCGCCCAGGCCGATGCCTATGTGCTGGACATCAACTCGGACAACGTGCGCGACTCCGGCCGGGCCGTGCTGCGCCTGCGCCTGAAGGTTGCCGATTACGACCAGCTGTCCAACCTGCTGGGCAAGATCGATGCCCTGCCGGGAGTGGACGAGGTGCGCCGGGTCGGTTGATCGACCCGGTTGCCCGGTTGCCGCTCAGGGCAGGAATACCTCGGCGACGGTGCGGCGGGCGGCTTCCAGCGAAAAATGCTGGCGGATGTTTTCCAGCCCGCCTTGTGCCAGTTGCTGCCACAGCACCTGATCGTTGTAGAGCGCGATGACCGCTGCTGCGAAGCCGGCCGCGTCATCGGCGATCAGGACGTCATGGCCGTGCTGCAGGTGCATGCCCTCGGCCGCGCAGGACGTGGCCACTACCGGCTGCCCGTGGGCCATGCTCAGGTTGACCTTGCCCTTGACCCCGGCTCCGAAGCGCAGTGGTGCCACGGCCAGCCGGCAGCCATCCATGTAGGGGGCAATGTCGGCCACGTAACCATGCACGGTCACCTGTGGCATGCCGGCAGCCAGCGACATCACCGACGCCGGTGGATCCTGTCCGATCAGGTGCAGCTGTACCCGGGGCAGGTGTGGCTGGATCAGCGGGAAGATCTCGCGCAGCAGCCACAACACCGCATCGGTGTTGGGCGGATGGCCGAAACCGCCGACGAAGACGATGTCCTTGCGCTGTTCCCGGCCCGGTGGCCGGGTTTGCGGCTGGTGCAGGTTGGAAATCAGGGCGGTGCGCACCTGCGGCGCATCGGTACGCAGCTGGGCCTGTTCGGCGGCGCTGACCAGCACGGTGATGTCGGCCTGGGCCATCACCGCCAGTTCGCGCTTGCGGGTACGTGCGGCCTCGCTGCGCAGGGCCGGATCATTGGCCACTTCCGCGCCGCGCGCCTCGCGCAGGTAATGCAGGTCGACGGTGTCAAACAGGATGCGCGCCTGCGGTGCGTACTTGCGTACCAAGGGCAGGCTGGCCTGGGCCAGGTGATGGCGGACCAGCATGATGCTGTCAAAACGCTTGCCATGCTCGGCCAGCCAGCGCCCGAGGCTGCCGATGCTGGCCGCCGGCCAGGTTTCCACGCCGGCACGGCGCAGGGCTGCCGCACCGGCATCGCCGGCCGCAGCGGAGGTGGAGAGCATGACCACATGGGCGCCCAGCCCGGACAGCAGCTGCAGCAGGTGGGTCTGGCGCAGCGAGGCCGAATCACGGTCCGGCTGCGGCAGGGTTTCATCGATGATCAGCACCTGCGCCTGGCCCTGGTGCAGCAATCCCGGGCCGGGAATGCTGCCCGGGGCCGGATGGCTGGCCAGTTGCGCCTGCCAGTGCCGGGCGAAGGTGTGCTGGTTGCGCAGTTGGTGTGCCTTCAGCCCGCTGCGCACGTCGGTGCCGTGGCTGGTGCCTTCGTCGTGCACGACCTGGCTGGCCGGCTGCACCAGCACGCGCAGGCCGCGCTGGCGCACACGCATGGCCAGGTCGGCATCCTCGTAGTAGGCGGGGCAGTAGCGCGTGTCCAGACCACCCAGTTCGTCCCACAGTCGGCGGCTGAGCATGACCGAAGCGCCCGAACAGTAATGACTGTCGCGCAGGGCGCTGTAGCGCGGATCGGTGGCTGATTCGAAGCGGCCGTAGCTCCAGGCGCTGCCATCGCTGAACAGTACCGCCCCGGATTCCTGCAGGCGTCCGTCCGGATACAGCAGCTGGCTGCCGACCAGTCCGGCATTGGCGACGCCCTCAATGGTTTCCAGCAGCCGGTCCAGCCAGCCGGGCTGCGGGATGGTGTCGTTGTTGAGCAGGACCACGTACTGGCCACGGCTGCGGCCTACGCCGTCATTGCAGGCATGGATGAAGCCGCCGTTGCACCCGCGCACCTCGTAGCGCAGGCCGTGGATCTGGGGCAGCCACTGCACGGTCTGGTCGCTGCTGCCATCGTCGATGACGATGACCTCGATGCTGGCCTGCGGTGGGTGGGCGGCGATGGCGCGCAGGCAGGCCAGGGTATGGGCGGCCTGGTTGTAGACCGGAATGATGATGCTGACCCGTGGTTCATTGCTGTTTGGCAATGTGAAGGGTGCAAACGGCACGGCAGCGGGCAGATACAGCGCCGGCCGGCTCTGTGCGGCCGGTGGCCGGGCATGCACCAGGACCCGTGACCAGGTGGCGCGCCAGCCGCGTGTGCGCAGGCTGGCCGCGCTGCGGTGGGCCAGGCCGAGCAGGCGTTGCAGCCAGTAACGGGCGTCGGCCAGGGTTGAGGGCATAGCTTTGGACTCCTGATGCGGCATCGGGTTCACACAAACGCTGGGCAGACGCGCCGCCTGCGCTAGACTCGCCCGGAACAGTCCATTCTCGCATCCCTGTGTCCCTACGTAACCCAAGCACCTCAAAACGCAAGTCGCCGCCCGCTCCGGTCCTGCGCGGGCGCCTGATCACCGCGGCGCTGGCCCTGCTGGCCCTGGCACTGGGGTTCTTGATCCCGTACGTGGTCCATCTCAACAGCCAGGTGACCGAGCGTTTCGGCCAGCTGCGCTGGCAGGTGCCCACCCGCGTGTATGCGCGGCCGCTGGTGCTGGCCCCGGGCGTGGCGATGGATGCGGCGACCCTGCGCGTGGAGCTGGCTGCGGCCGGCTACATCGATGATGGCAAGGGCCAGGCCGCGTCGACCTACCTGCGCGATGGCAACCGCTTCGTCATCTCCAGCCGCGGCTATATCGACGTGGACGGCCGGGTGCCGGCACAGCGGGTGGAAGTGCGCCTGTCCGGTGGCCAGGTCAACCGTCTGGCCCTGGCCGGCGGCGATGCCCTGCGTGCGGCCCGCCTGGACCCGGCCCGTATTGCCACCCTGTACGGCGCCAAGCAGGAAGAGCGTCGTCTGGTGCGCATGGAAGAAGTGCCCGACCTGCTGGTGACCGGCCTGCAGGCGGTGGAAGACCGGGATTTCAGCCGCCACCACGGCATCGATGTCAGCGGCATCATCCGCGCGCTGTGGGTGACCGTGCGTTCGGGCGGCCAGACCCGCCAGGGCGCCTCCACCCTGACCCAGCAGCTGGCCCGCTCCGGCCTGCTGGGGATCGGCAAGGAGCGCACCCTGCGGCGCAAGTTCAATGAAATCCTGTACGCCCTGATCATGGAGGTGCGCTATGACAAGCGCACCATCCTGGAGGCCTACATGAACCAGGTGTACCTGGGCCAGCGTGGCAGCCAGGCCATCCATGGCATGGGCTCGGGCGCGGAATTCTGGTTCGGCCGCCGTCTGGACGGGCTGTCCACCGAGCAGGTGGCCCTGCTGATCGGCCTGGTCAAGGGGCCGTCCTACTACGATCCGCGACGCCAGCCGGAGCGTGCCCTGGACCGGCGCAACTTCGTGCTCGGCAAGCTGCTGGAAAATGGCCTGATCGACCAGGCCGAGCATGACCGGGCCGCGGCAGCACCGCTGGGCGTGCCCGAACAGCCGGGGCTGGCCGCGGCCAACCGCTTCCCGGGCTATATCGACCTGGTGCGCCGCCAGCTGGGTAATGACTACCCGGAAAGTGACCTGCAGGGTGCCGGCCTGAGCGTGTTCACCGGCATGTCGCCGTCGGCCCAGGCCTATGCCGAGGGCGCAGTGGCGCACACCATCAAGACCCTGGAAAACCGTCGTCGTCCGGAGCTGCAGGCCGGCCTGGTGCTCACCGATGTGCACAGCGGCGACGTGCTGGCGGTGGTTGGCTCGCGTGATGCGGCCGAGCATGGCTTCAACCGCGCGGTGGAAGCGCAGCGTCCGGTCGGCTCGCTGCTCAAGCCCTTCGTCTACATGTTGGGCCTGGCCCGGCCGCAACAGTGGTCGCTGGGCACCTATGTGGATGACTCCCCGGTCACCGTGCAGCTTTCGCGCGGGCGGCAGTGGAAGCCGGGCAATTCCGATGGCCGCAGCCACGGCCATGTGCGCATGATCGATGCGCTGGCCCACTCCTACAACCAGGCCACGGTGCGCATCGGCATGGATGCCGGCCCGGAGCGGCTGGCCCAGCTGCTCAATGTGCTGGCCGGGATCAAGGCCGAGGGCAACCCGGCGCTGATCCTGGGCTCCACCGACCAGAGCCCGTATGCGATGACCCAGCTCTACCAGTTCCTGGCCTCGGGTGGGCAGATCCAGCCGCTGCATGCCGTGCGTGGTGTGGTTGCCGCCGACGGCACCCTGCTCAAGCGCTACGACAACACCCCCGAACCGGCCCAGGCAGGTGACCGGGTCGCGGCCAACCTGGTCAATGTCGCCCTGCAGCAGGTGGTGACCTCCGGTACCGCGCGTGGCCTGCTCGGCGAGGGCTTGGGCCGGCTGGATGCCGCCGGCAAGACCGGCACCTCCAACGATGGCCGCGACAGCTGGTATGCCGGTTACACCGGCGACCACCTGGCCGTGGTGTGGATGGGCAATGACCAGAACGAGCCGACCGGCCTGTACGGCGCCAGCGGCGCGATGCGGGTCTGGGCCGGCATCTTCAAGAAGCTTCCCAGCCGCGCGCTGGAGGTCACCAACGAGGGCCTGGAGTGGGCCTGGGTGGCCGATGGGCGCAACGAATCCACCGACGAAGGCTGTGCCGGTGCGCGGCGCCTGCCTTATGTGTCCGGTTACGCGCCGGCCTACGTGGCCTGCGCGCCGGTGGAGCCGGAACTGATTGAAGGCCAGGAGCAGGGCGGTGGCTGGCGCAGCTGGTTTGGCCTGCCGCCGCGTGAGGCAGAGCCCGAGCCGGCCGTGCAGGAACAACCGTGAGCAACAATGTGATGAACAAGTCGATTGTGTGGCCGGGCCTGCTGGCCCTGGCCTTGGCCGGTTGCGGCAGTGCCCCGGTGGCGCCGTTGCCGGTATTTGTTGACCCCTTGAGCCCGGCCCAGCGCATGGCCGAAGTGGAGGCGGTGGCGGGCAGCCAGGATGACGAGCTGCACGTGCAGCCGCTGCGCGATGCACAGGTCCAGGACCTGCGCGAGCAGGCCCTGGCCGCACGCACGGCGGGCAACCTGGATCAGGCCCGGCAGCTGCTGGAGCAGGCCCTGGCCTTGGTCGACAACGACCCGGCGATCCTGCAGGAGCGGGCCGAGATTGCCCTGCTGGCGGCCGAGCCGGCCGTTGCCGAACAGTTTGCCCGCCAGGCCCTGGCCCTGGGCTCGCGCACCGGCCCGCTGTGCCGGCGCCACTGGGCCACGGTGTGGCAGTCGCAACTGGCACGCAATGAAGCGGCCAACGCGGCCTCGGCCCAGGCCCAGATCGAAGGCTGCACGGTGCCGCCGATCCAGCGCTTCTGAGGCGCCGCTCTTGTCATTGCTGGAAACCCGTACCGCCGCGGCGCTGGCCCCGGGCGGTGCGCTGGACGACATCCTCGACGGTTTTGCCCCGCGCCCGGCCCAGCAGCAGCTGGCTGGGGCCATTGCCACGGCCATTGAACAGGTCGATGTGCTGCTGGCCGAAGCCGGCACCGGCACCGGCAAGACCTTTGCCTACCTGGTACCGGTGTTGCTGTCGGGCAAGCGCAGCATCATTTCCACCGGCACCCGCGCCTTGCAGGACCAGCTGTTCCACCGCGACCTGCCACGTCTGCAACAGGCGCTGGGTGTGCGCCCGCGTGCGGCCCTGCTCAAGGGGCGGGCCAATTACCTGTGCCGTTACCGCACCGAGCAGGCGCTGACCGCACCGCAGGGCGCTGCCGACCTGGCCGAGCTGGCGCGGGTGGCGGCCTGGGCCGGGCGCAGCAGCGACGGCGATATCAGTGGCCTGGCCTGGCTGGGCGAGCAGTCGCCGCTGCTGCCGCAGATCACCTCCACCCAGGACAATTGCCTGGGCCATGACTGCCCGTTCTGGGGCGATTGTTTCGTGGTCGCTGCGCGCCAGCGGGCCCAGGCGGCCGATCTGGTGGTGGTCAACCATCATCTGCTGCTGGCCGATCTGGCCCTCAAGCAGGAGGGCTTTGGCGAAATCCTGCCCGGCGCGCAGGCCTTCATCATCGACGAGGCGCACCAGTTGCCGGAGCTGGCGGCCAATTTCTTCGGCCAGAGCTTTGGCTCGCGTCCGTTGCAGGAACTGGCGCTGGACTGCGAGCGCGAAGCGGGGCAGGTGGCCGCGGCTGCCAGCGTGGTGGCCACCCCGGCCGCTGCCCTGGCCCAGGCCCTGCAGCAGTTGCGCCAGGCCATGGGCAAGCTGCCGCAGCGGGGTACCCAGTGGGCGGCGATGATCCAACCGGCGGTGGCCGATGGCTTCGAGCTGCTGGAGCAGGCCATCGGCCTGCTGCTGGCGGCGCTGGCCGGGGTCAAGGATGCCTCGGCCGGCCTGTTGGCCTGCCATGCGCGCGCCCAGCTGGCCCTGCGTGGCCTGCAGCAATGGCTGGATGCCCCGGCCGAGGCCGGTCTGTTCGACGATGCCGACCTGCCGGGCGCCGAGGCGGAGGCCGGGCCGGCCTGCGTGCGCTGGTACGAGCTGAGCGCGCGTGGTTTCCGCTGCCAGACCACGCCGATGGATGTGTCCGGGCCGTTGCGCCAGCACCGCCAGGCCACGGCGGCAGCCTGGGTGTTCACCTCGGCCACGCTCACCGTCGGTGGGGGTTTTGAGCATATCGCCGCCCGCCTGGGCCTGGATGATCCGGCCACCTTGAGCCTGCCCAGCCCGTTCGATTGGGCCGGGCAATCGCTGTGTTACCTGCCGCCGGACCTGCCCGATCCGGCCGCCAGCCAGTTCGGTGCGGCCCAGCTGGCGGCGGTGCTGCCGGTGCTGCAGGCCTCCGGCGGGCGGGCATTTTTGCTGTTTGCCTCGCACCGGGCCCTGCGCGAGGCCGCCCAGGCGCTGGCCGGCTCGCCGTGGCCGTTGTTCGTGCAGGGCAGTGCGCCACGCGCGCGGCTGCTGGAGCAGTTCCGCGCGGCCGGCAACGGTGTGCTGCTGGGTACGGCCAGCTTCCGCGAGGGGGTGGACGTGGTGGGCGATGCGCTCAGCGTGGTGGTGATCGACAAGCTGCCCTTTGCGGCCCCGGACGACCCGGTCTTCGCCGCCCGCCTGGAGGCCATCGAGCGTGCCGGCGGCAATGCCTTCCGTGCCGAACAGCTGCCGCAGGCGGTGATTGCACTGAAGCAGGGCGTGGGCCGTCTGCTGCGCAGCGAGACCGATCGCGGCGTGCTGGTGCTGTGCGACCGCCGCCTGCAGACCCGCAGCTACGGCAAGGTGTTTTTCGCTTCGCTGCCGGCCCTGCGCTGTACCCGGGAGCTGGCCCAGGTGCAGGCCTTTTTCGGCCACGCGCCGGCCGTGGATGCGCCGGCCGCCGGATCGGCGCAAACTGATGACCTGTTTGACGAGTTGAATTGATGAAACTGCTAGCCATCGAAACCGCCACCGAAGCCTGTTCGGTGGCCGTCCATGTGGACGGCGCGCTGATTGAACGCTTTGAAATCGCCCCGCGCCGGCATACCGAGTTGACCCTGCCGTGGGCCGGGCAGTTGCTGTCCGAGGCCGGCATCAGCCGCAACCAGCTCGATGCGGTGGCCATCAGCCGTGGACCGGGGGCGTTCAGCGGGGTGCGTCTGGCCATTGCCATCGCCCAAGGCATTGCCCTGGCCATCGACCGCCCGTTGCTGGCCCTGTCCACCCTGCAGGTGCTGGCCCAGCGTGCCCCGGCCGGGCAGGACAAGGTGCTGGCGGCCATCGATGCGCGCATGGGCGAGGTCTACACCGGGCGTTTCGTGCGTGCCGATGGCCAGTGGCTGGCGCAAGGCGTCGAGCAGGTGCAGGCACCGGAAACGGTGGTGCTGGACGGGCAGGGCTGGTTCGGCGTGGGCACCGGTTTTGCCGCTGCGGATGGCGTATTGGCCAGCCGCCTGCAGGACGGGCTGCTCGGTGTGGATGCCTGCGCACTGCCGCATGCGGCCGACCTGGCCACCCTGGCGGTGGCGGCATGGCAGCGTGGCGAAGCCATCGCCCCGGAATTGGTCGAGCCGACCTACCTGCGCAACAACGTGGCCCTGACCCTGGTCGAGCAGCAGGCGCTGCGGGAGTCGAAGAAGTGACCGCCCGTGCTTCTGCCCGTGCCCGTTTCCGTGGCTGCCTGATGGGCCTGGCGGTGGGTGATGCGCTGGGCACCACCGTGGAATTCCAGCCGCCGGGCAGCTTTGCCCCGATCACCGACATGACCGGTGGTGGCCCGTTCAACCTGCAGCCCGGGCAATGGACCGATGACACCGCCATGGCTCTGTGCCTGGCCACCAGTCTGGTCGAGCGCGGCGGGTTTGATCCGTATGACCAGATGCGCCGCTATGTGCGCTGGTATCGCGAGGGTTACTTCAGTGCCACCGGGCAATGCTTTGACATCGGCAACACCGTGCGTGCGGCGCTGGAGCGCTTCGAACACAGCGGCGAGCCGATGGCCGGTTCGACAGACCCGCACAGCGCGGGCAACGGCGGCCTGATGCGGCTGGCTCCGGTGGCCATGGCCTGGGCCCTGCAGGCGCCGGAAACCAGCCATTTCGCCGCCGAGGCCACCCGCACCACGCATGCGGCCGAGGAGGCGCTGGACGCCAGCCGGCTGTTTGCCACCCAGCTGCGCCATGCCCTCAACGGTGAGGACAAGCACATCATCCTGGTCGGTCACCGGGCCCGGATCAGTGCGCCGGCCATCGTGGAGATCGCCAAGGGCGATGTCGCCGGCTGGGATCCGGCCACGATTGCCGGTACCGCTTATGTGGTGGATTCGCTGCGCGCGGCGCTGTGGTGCTTTGCCACCACCGAGGACTTCGCCAGTGCCGTGCTCAAGGCGGCCAACCTGGGCGATGACGCCGACACCACGGCGGCCATCTGTGGCCAGCTGGCCGGTGCCTATTACGGCGTGCAGGGCATCCCGCAGCACTGGCGCGAAAAGATCGCCATGGCCGATACCATCAACGCGCTGTCCGACCAGCTCTACCAGGCTGCCCTGCTCGGCTGAGCCGCATGCTGCGTGGGCCGCGTCTTCAGCGGTCCACGTCGCGCAGGGTGCCGCCGGGCAGGAAGCTCCAGGTGCGGGTCACCTGCAGGATATCCACCCCGTCGCGGGCATCGGGCAGGGGCGGGTAGGGCTGGGCCAGCTGGACGATGCGCAGGGCCGCGTCATCGAGCAGTGGCGTGCCCGAGCTGCGCAGCACGCGGGCACTTTCCAGCGAGCCGTCGCGGCGCACGCCCACAGTGATTACCACCTGGCCGCCGAGGCGTTGCTGGCGGGCCTGGTCGGGATAATTCAGGTTTCCGACCCGTTCGGCGCGGTCCACCCAGGCGCGCAGATAGTTGGCGTAGGCGTATTCGCGGGTCGAGGCGGAGACAAACTTGCGCGTCGGGCGCTTGGCGTACTGCTCCGAGCGCAGGTGGACCTCAGCGGCCAGACGCGCCATTTCGGCGTCGCGCTGTTCGCGCGCATTGAGCGGGGCATCCGGCTGCGGCTGTTCCGGCGGTGTGCGCGGCTGGGCCAGGGCCTGTTGCTGTTCGCTGTTGCGGCTGCTGACCACCCGGGCCTGGGGCGGCGGCTGGGCCGCGGCGCTGCTGGCCTGTTGCGGCAGCGGGGCAACACCCTCGCGGCTGCGCGGTACGAAGCCGGCCTGCGGTTCGCGCGGGCGTTGCGCCGCCTCGTGCTCGCCGCCGCCGACCTGGTTGGCCTGGGCCAGGAAGTCGGCCTGCTTGGGGGTGAGCGGGGTGCTGGTCTGGCTGAAGATCACATCCAGGGTCGGCACCAGTGCGGCCGGATCGCTGACGGTGAAGCCGATGCCGGCGATCACCATCGCATGCAGCAGTACCGACAGGGTCAAGGTGGCGCCCAGGCGGCCGGATTCGGCCGCCGGAGCCGGAGCAGGGACCGCCGGATTCATTGCGCCAGGCCGGCTTCGATGGCGTCAAACAGCTGGCCGCAGATGTTCAGGCCGAACTGGGCATCCAGCTCGCGGGCACAGGTCGGGCTGGTGACGTTGACTTCGGTCAGGTAGTCGCCAATCACATCCAGGCCGACAAAACGCATGCCGCGCTGGCGCATCAGCGGGCCGACCTGGGCGGCAATCCAGCGGTCGCGCTCGCTCAGCGGGCGGCCTTCGCCGCGGCCGCCGGCGGCCAGGTTGCCGCGGAATTCATCGCCCTGCGGGATGCGTGCCAGACAGTAATCCACCGGCTCGCCGTCGATCAGCAGGATGCGCTTGTCGCCGGCACTGATGTCGGGAATGAACTTCTGCGCCAGGGCCAGCTGGCTGCCGCCGTCGGTCAGCGTTTCCAGGATCACGTTGAGGTTGGGATCGCCGGTGCCGGAGCGGAAGATCGAGCGCCCGCCCATGCCGTCCAGCGGCTTGAGCACGGCCTGGCCGTGTTCCAGGACGAAGGCCTTCAGGGCCTTGGCATCGCGGCTGACCAGGGTGGGCGGGCAGCACTGCGGGAACAGCAGGGCAGCCAGTTTTTCGTTGTAGTCGCGCAGGCCCTGGGGGTTGTTGACCACGCAGGCGCCGGCATCCTCGGCCAGCGACAGCACCTGGGTGTCATACAGGAACTGGCTGTCAAAGGGCGGATCCTTGCGCATCAGCACCACCTGGCCGGGGCCGAAGGTGGTGGTGGTCCACTCACCCAGCTGGTACCAGCCGGCTGCATCATCGCTGACCTGGAGCGGGGCGGTGTGGGCTATGGCCACGCCATCGGCAATGGCCAGGGCACCGGGCCGCACGTAGTGCAGGCGGTGGCCGCGGCGCTGGGCTTCCAGCAGCATTGCAAAGGTGGTGTCTTTGGCGATCTTGATCTTTTCGATCGGGTCCATCACCACGATGACATCCAGGGTCATGTCCTCAAGCCTGCAAGAATGGTTCAGGCGACCATGTTAGCGAGTTGCGCGCCACTTGCGGGCACGTACCCCCATGGCGGGCAGGGAAGTGGCAGAATGGGCGGGCAATTGCTGCGCAGCTAACTGCGACGTGCGTCTCATTGGGTGCTCCAACAGCATCGCGAAATGGACGCAACTTGACAGTGACCGGCAGGATTGGGATATAGATGCGTCTTCGCAATGGCGTTGCGTATTGGCTCAACACGCCATGCATGGGGAAAACTCAATGGCTGAAAACATGGCTGCGGGCGGGGAGCTCGCGGGGCTGAAGGTCATGGTCATCGATGATTCGAAGACCATTCGACGGACGGCGGAAACCTTGCTCAAACGCGAGGGGTGTGAAGTGGTCACGGCCACTGATGGTTTCGAGGCCCTGGCCAAGATTGCCGACCAGCAGCCGCACATCATCTTTGTCGACATCATGATGCCGCGCCTGGATGGGTACCAGACGTGCACCCTGATCAAGAGCAACCAGCGTTTCAAGTCGACGCCGGTGATCATGCTGTCCTCCAAGGACGGCCTGTTTGACAAGGCACGCGGTCGCATCGTGGGTTCGGAGCAGTACCTGACCAAGCCGTTCACCCGCGATGAGCTGCTCGGGGCGATTCGCACCTACGTAAACGCCTGACCAGGGGGACAGGTACATGGCAACGATTTTGTTGATCGAAGACTCACCCACGGACCGGGCGGTGTTCACCCAGTGGTTGGAGCGTGCCGGGCATCAGGTGCTGGCCGCCGACAATGCTGAAGACGGTCTGCAGCTGGCCCGCGAACAGCGTCCCGGGCTGGTGCTGATGGACGTGGTGTTGCCCGGCATGAGTGGCTTCCAGGCCACGCGTGCGTTGGCACGCGACGAGTCGACCAAGCAGATTCCGGTGTTGATCGTTTCCACCAAGAACATGGAAACCGATAAGGCCTGGGGCCTGCGCCAGGGCGCGGTGGACTACATCGTCAAGCCGCCTCGCGAAGATGAGCTGATTGCGCGCATCAACGAGCTGGTGAACTGATGCGCTCGCCATTCGACATCCTGGAAGCCTACGAGCAGCGCAGCCTGCAGCACGCGGTACAGCTGCCGGGGCGCGAGTTCTCGGCCGAGTTGTGGCGCGGGGTCGGCTACCGGATCGGCAAGCGCCGGCTGGTGTCCGATTTCCGCGAGGTGGTGGAAATCGTGCCGATGCCACAGGTCACCCTGGTTCCCGGGGCCCAGCCATGGCTGCTGGGCGTGGGCAACCTGCGTGGCAACCTGTTCCCGGTGATCGACCTGAAGTACTTCCTGGAAGGGCAGTTCACCTCGTTGAGCGAGGGTCAGCGCGTGCTGATCGTGCGCCAGGCCGGCGGTGACGTGGCCCTGACCATCGACGAACTGTACGGCCAGCGCAGCTTCAACCCGCACCAGAGTGTGGATCCGGGTGTGCTGGCACAGGGCCGCTACCGTTACTTCGTTGATCGTGCCTACCACGACGATGGCCACGACTGGGGCGTCTTCTCGCTCGCCCTGCTCTCGCGTACTCCCGAATTCCGCCACGCTGCCGCCTGATCCGGCAGCGTTTGCGTGTGCCCAAAAAATCGCTGACTTGAGGTCTCACCTGATGAGCAATGCGTCCGACGCCACCACTTCGAGCAAGCTCGGCAACCTTGGCGCCAACTTCTGGCTTGGCCTGTTGCTGTTGTCGATGCTGGTCTTTGGTGCCAATACCGGTGTAGCCACCTGGCAGGGTGGTCGTCTGGCCGGCGGCCAGGACGGCGCTGCCGACCTGCAGGTGCTGTCCCAGCGCCTGGCCATCCAGGGCCGTGAGGCCGTCGCGGGCAACGCCCCGGCCTTCAACGAGTTCAAGGACACCCGCGCGGCGATTGAAACCACCGTCAACGGCCTGCAGGGCCGTTTTGGCGAAGAGGCCGGTGTGTCCGGCCCGCTGCGCGAACTGGTCAACACCTGGAGCCCGCTGGCCGAGCGTGCCGGCCAGATCGTGCAGTCCGAACCGGCCGTGCTGGCGCTGTCCGGCCACGCCGACAGCTTCGTGGCGGCTGTGCCGGCCCTGCAGGCCGAGTTGAACGAAGTGGTGCGTGCGATGACGGCCTCCGGCGCCCAGGCCAGCCAGATCTACAACGCACTGCAGCAGGTGGTTGTGGCCGGCACCATGGCCCGCCGCGTCACTGAAATGCGTGCCGGCGGCCCGGGTGCGCGCGCCGCAGGCGACGCCATGGCCCGCGACATGGTCGTGTTCAGCCAGATGCTGGACGGCCTGCGCAACGGCAATGCCGAATTGAACGTGGCTGCCGTGCGCAGCCCGGCGGCCCTGGCCGCGCTGGAGAAGTCGGCCAGCGTCTGGCAGGGCATGAAGAAGGACGCCGACGCCATGCTGGCTTCCTCGCGTCACCTGTTCGCTGCCCAGGCCGCATCGGCGGCGCTGGCCACCGATTCGGACAAGATGCTGGCTGACAGCCGTGCCCTGATGCAGAGCTTCACTGCCTTCGGTTCGGTGCGTGACAAGCGCATCTTCCCCAACTTCTGGTGGTCGGTGATCTTCGGTGCGCTGTCGGTGGTGTCCATCGTCGGCTTCTTCTACACCACCGTGCGCAGCCGTTCGCGCGAACAGGACCTGCGTTACCAGGCCCAGGTGGAATTCAACAGCCGCAACCAGCAGGCAATCATGCGTCTGCTGGACGAAATCTCCTCGCTCGGTGAGGGTGACCTGACCGTCAAGGCCTCGGTGACCGAGGACATGACCGGCGCCATCGCCGACGCAATCAACTACGCCGTTGATGAAATGCGCCACATGGTGACCACCATCAACTCGACCTCCGGCAAGGTGGCCGAGGCAACCGAATCCAGCCGTGCCACCGCACTGCAGCTGGCCGACGCGGCAGGCCACCAGGCCGACCAGATCAACAGCGCTTCGGAGCGTATCGCTGAAGTGGCAACCTCCATTGAGCAGGTGTCGCGCAACTCGGCCGAGTCGGCCGACGTGGCACAGCGCTCGGTGGTGATCGCCGCCGAAGGCGCCGGCGTGGTGCGCGAGACGATCCAGGGCATGGACCAGATCCGTGACCAGATCCAGGAAACCTCCAAGCGCATCAAGCGCCTGGGTGAGTCCTCGCAGGAAATCGGCTCGATCGTGGAACTGATCAACGACATTTCCGAGCAGACCAACATCCTGGCATTGAACGCGGCGGTGCAGGCAGCCAGCGCCGGTGAGGCCGGTCGCGGTTTCGCCGTGGTGGCCGACGAAGTGCAGCGCCTGGCAGAACGTACCTCCGGTGCGACCCGTCGAATCGAAGGCCTGGTGCAGGCCATTCAGGCCGATACCAACGAAGCGGTCTCCTCGATGGAGCAGACCACCGCCGAAGTGGTCTCCGGTGCGCGCCTGGCCGAAGACGCCGGTACCGCCCTGACCGAAATCGAACGCGTGTCCAACGCCCTGAACACCTTGATCAAGAACATCTCGGTGGCCGCACAGCAGCAGTCGGCAGCGGCAACGGACATCACCCAGACCATGGGCGTGATCCGTCAGATCACCAGCCAGACCTCCACCGGTGCCAGCCATACCGCCGAGTCGATCGGCCATCTGGCCCAGCTGGCGGCGGATCTGCGCCGTTCGGTGGCCGACTTCAAGCTGCCGGCATGAGCCGGGCTCGGGCCGTTGCATCAGGGAAACCACGAATGAGCCGTTGCCGTATTGTTTTCAACCTGCCCCTGGCTGCCATTGCGCCGGGCACCAACCTGTCGATGGAGCACCGCCATGAGTACGCGTGAGGCGATGAGCCACGCTGCGCTGGGTTGGGTCAAGCCCGAGCTTGACCAGACCTTGCTGCAGATGCGCCAGCAGATCGAGGAGTATGTCGAGAACCCGGGCGACGGCCAGCAGATGCTGCAGGCCGCCAACGCCCTGCACCAGGTCCACGGCACCTTGCAGATGGTCGAGCTGTACGCTCCGGCGATGGTGGCCGAGGAGCTGGAGCTGCTGGCCAAGGCGGTGCAGCAGGGCGTGGTGGCCGACAGCGAGGAGGCGTGCGCGTTGCTGATGCGCGGCACCGTGTTGCTGCCCGACTATCTGGAGCGCCTGCAGAACGGTCACCGCGACATTCCGATCGTGCTGCTGCCCTTGCTCAACGAGATCCGTGCCGCGCGTGGTGCCGAGGGCCTGAACGAGAGCGTGCTGCTGGCTTTCGGGCCGGAAGCGGCCGATGTCAGCGCCGAGGAACTGGAACACGCGCGTGGCTCGCTGGCCGGGCGCAACCGTGACCTGCTGGCCACCGTTGGTGGCGTGGTCAAGGAAGAACTGCTGCGCATCAAGGATGCGCTGGACCTGCACCTGCGCACCAGCGCGCCGGCCTCGGCCCTGCAGACCCAGGTCAACGAGCTGTCGGCGGTGGCCGACACCCTGGCCATGATGGGCCTGGAAAGTGCCCGTGAGCTGGTCCTGGGCCAGCGCCAGTCGCTGGTGGATGTGGTGGACAGCCAGTCCAACATCGACGAAGACCTGCTGCTGGAAATCGCCGGTGCCCTGCTGTACGTGGATGCCTCGCTGGATGACCAGGTCTCGACCCTGGGCTCGGGCGGGCGTCACGATGAAGACCCGGTGGCGGTGGAAACCCAGCGCACGGTGGAGGTGCTGGCCGCCGAGGCGATCACCAACTTCGCCCAGGCGCGCGAACACTTCGTCGCCTTCATTGAAACCAACTGGGATCATGCCCGACTGGCCGACGTGCCGCGCCTGCTCGGCGATGTCGCCGGCGCGCTGCAGATCCTGTCCATGGATGAGCCGGCGCAATACGTCACCGGCGTGCAGCTGTACATCCAGAACGAACTGATTGGCCGCCTGCGCATTCCCAGCGGCCGCCAGCTGGATACCCTGGCCGATGCGATGGCCTCGCTGGAGTACTACCTGGAAGGGGTGCGCGAGCGCCGTCCGGGCGGTATCGAAATCCTGGAAATCAGCCGTACCTCGCTGCAGACCCTGCGCTACTGGCCGCTGCCGCGCGACGTGGCTGTGGCCGAGCCGTCGCAGGCCGCCGAGGTGCCGGATATCGCTTCGCTGCTGAGCCCGGTGCCGGAACTGGAGCGCCTGTCGCCAGCGGCCAGTGTGGCCCCGCTGGCCGCCGTGCCGGCTGACGCGCCGGCCGAGATGCCGACGCCGGCCCGCCCGGCGGTGGATGATTACCCGTACGTGTTTGCCGCCTCGCACCAGGTGCCGGGGCAGGGCAGCAGCCCGTTTGATCCGGTACGTGCCGAGGATGCCGGCCCTGAGCTGGTCGACACCCATACCCTGCAGCCGCTGGTGCTGGAAGACACCGCCGACAGCCTGTCCGATCTGGCTTCGCTCGCCGACGCCGGCGATGGTGCCGGTTTCAACAGCTTTGACCCGGTGGTGGCCGAGGACGTACAGCCGGTGGATACGGCTGCGCTGGACATTGTTCCGTTTGATCCGGCACTGCTGGTCGATGATGCCGTCGAGGGCCTGGAGGCCGACGCACAGCCGGCCTACAGCGGTCGTGGCGAGGCGGTGGAAAACGAATTGCGCGACGCCGGCCTGCCGGTGGCCAGCGATGTGGCCCCGATCGTGCTGGATGACGCCCTGGATGTGGCCGGTGCGACCCTGATCGAGCCGCAGGCGTTGGAATGGAGTGCCGAAGAAGCGGCCTTCTTCTCCCAGCTCAGCGACAGCGCCGGTGCCCTGCAGCCGGTGTCCGGGGAGCCGCTGGTCGACGCACCGCTGGCCGACGTGCCGGCTGCTGCGGCAGTGATCAACGATGCCGGTTTCCAGGACAGCGGCAGCCTGGTCGATGCCGATACCCAGGAAATTCGCGAGGTGTTCCTGGAGGAGTTCGACGAGGAACTGGGCAACCTGAAGCAGATGTTGCCGGCCTGGTCGGCCAACCCGGGCCAGAACGAGCTGCTGCTGCCTGTGCGTCGCGTGTTCCATACCCTCAAGGGCAGTGGTCGCCTGGTCGGCGCACGCACCCTGGGTGAGTTCAGCTGGTCGATCGAAAGCATGCTCAACCGCGTGCGCGATGGCCTGCGCCCGGCCAGCCCGGCCGTGGTCGCCATGGTCCAGCTGGCCGTGGACGAGGTCCTGCCGCAGCTGTACGGCGCACTGCATGCCGGCAGCGCGGTCAGTGCTGACCTGATGGCCATCCAAGGGGTGGCCGAGCGTGTGGCCTCCGGTGAGGAAACCTATTACGTGCCGGCCGCGCGTGCTGCCGTGGCGGCGCCGGCGATCGTGCCGGAACAGGTCATCTCGGTGAACGACCCGGCCGATGCCGTGGTGCAGGAAGCGGCCGTGGACGACGAGCCGGCCGGTACCCCGGCGGCGGTGGACAGCGTGCTGCTGGATATCCTGCAGGCCGAAGTCACCACCCACCTGGCCACCTTGCGTGGCTGGCTGGCAGCCAGCGAGCTGGAACCGCAGCCGGTGGACGAGCCGCTGCTGCGTGCCGTGCACACCATGAGCGGCGCCTTCGCCATGACCGAGGTGCCGGAAATCACCGATGTCACCGGTCCGGCCGAAGCTTTGGTCAAGCGCTTGCTGGCGGCTGCGGTGGTTCCGGGTGTGGCGGTGATCTCGGTCCTGTCCGCTTCGGCCCAGGCCATTGCCCAGACCCTGGAAGCCTTGCAGGCCGAGCGCCCGATGATTCCCAGCTTCCAGCAGTTGAATGCCCAGCTGCGGGAGCAGGTGGCGTTGCTGCCGGAAGCCGGCAATCCGCTGGTCGGCAACGACGAAAACTGGGATATGGACGTGCAGGAGCCGGAGCAGGCGCCGGTGGACCTGCTGGCAGAAGAAATCGCCAGCCAGTTGCCCCAGGCCGATGCCGCCCAGGTGGTCGCCGATGACCTGAGCGCCTACCTGGGCAACAGTCTGGAACTGCCGGAAGCCAGCGAAATTGATGCGCTGATCTCGGCGGCAGGCTTGAGCCTGGCTGTTGAAACGCCGGTAGTGCCGGCCGCAGATGCAGTCGTCGAACAGGCTGCCGATGCTGATACGGTCGAGAGCGAATTGACCGTTGACGCTCCGATGCTGGAACTGGCCGAGGCTCCGGTGGAGCTGGCCGTGGAGCCGGTGGCCGAACAGGCTGCCGAGATCGACGCAACCGAAGCCGAGCTGGCCATTGACGTGCCGGCGCTGGAACTGGTCGAGGCCCCGGTCGAACAGGCCGTGGAGCCGGTGGCCGAACAGGCTGCCGAGGTCGAAGCGGTCGAGGCCGAACCGGCCGTTGACGTATCGGCGCTGGAACTGGCCGATGCTGCGCTCGAGCTGGCCGTAGAGCCGGTGGCCGAACAGGCTGCCGAGATCGAAGCGGTCGAGGCCGAACCGGCCATTGACGTGCCGGCGCTGGAACTGGCTGATGCTCCGGTCGAGCTGGCCGTGGAGCCGGTGACCGAACTGACTGCCGAGATCGAAGCGGTCGAGGCCGAACTGGCCGTTGACGTGCCGGCGCTGGAACTGGCCGAGGCTCCGGTCGAACTGGCCGTGGAGCCGGTGGCCGAGCAGGCTGCTGATGTCGAAGCAGTCGAAGCAGTCGAAGCAGTCGAAGCAGTCGAAGCAGTCGAAGCAGTCGAAGCGGTCGAAGCGGTCGAAGCGGTCGAAGCGGTCGAAGCCGAACTGGCCGTAGAGCCGGTGCTTGAGTCGATCGACGCCGCTGTTGCCGCGCCGCACTTCGAGCTGGAAACCGCTGATGACCTGCAGCAGGCATCGGTCGAGCCGCAGTTGCTGGTTGAACAGCCGCAGGCTGCCGAGGTCGAGGCTGTCGACAGCCTGGACTTCGACCTGCTGGATCTGGAGCTGGTGGATATCTTTGTCGAGGAAGGCAAGGATCTGCTGGACCATTGCGATGACCTGATTGCCCAGCTGCGCAACGATGCACAGGATGGCGATGCCATCGCCGGGCTGCAGCGTGACCTGCACACCCTCAAGGGTGGTGCGCGCATGGCCGGCATCAATCCGATCGGCGATCTGGCCCACACCGTTGAATCCCTGCTCGAGGCCGTGGCCGCTGAGCGCCTGCAGCTGGGCAGCGCCGAAGTGCGTCTGCTGGAGAGCGGCTTTGACCACCTGCACCGGATGGTCACCCGCACCGGTGAACACCGCTCGGTGAGCCTGCCGCAGGCCGTGGTCGATGCCTTTGAGGCCCGTACCCAGGGCATGCAGCTGCAGGTCGAGGATGGGGATGTTCCCGCCTACGAGCAGACGCTCAATCCGGCCCAGGACGAGGTACAGGCGCAGGCGCAGGCGGACATTGCCGCTGCCGATGTGCTGACGCAGCCTGTTGCCGAAGCCGAAGCCGAAGCCGAAGCCGAAGCCGAAGCCGAAGCCGAAGCCGAAGCCGAAGCCGAACACGACCCCGTAACCGG
>NZ_LDJM01000040.1 GCF_001431485.1 Stenotrophomonas ginsengisoli
TCCTCTCCCCGTAGGCGGCACGTGCGGCTGGGCAGCGTGGTTTCGCTCTTCGAGTTCGGGATGGGGTCGGGTGGTTCCACAGCGCTGTGATCGCCAGAAAGCGTTGTCTGTCAGCGCGAGGCGCCAGGACAGCGAATCTGGTCAGCTGCGCAATCTTGCGATTGCAGTGCTTACATAAAAAGGAAAACCCCGCTGACGTATCAGCGGGGTTTTCGGGTAAAAATCCTGGCGATGACCTACTCTCTCACCGCTTAGGCGGCAATACCATCGGCGCAGCTGCGTTTCACTTCCGAGTTCGGGATGGGATCGGGTGGTTCCACAGCGCTAATTTCACCAGGAAGACGTTGGAGCGTCGCCATCCAAAAAAGCCGGATAAGGCGCTCAGTCTCGCTTGGGGTCTTGTGACGTAGCGTGCACTTGGATGCACATTCGACGTTGTCGTATGGCCAAGGCAACTTGAGGTTATATGGTCAAGCCTCACGGATCATTAGTATCAGTTAGCTCAATGCATTGCTGCACTTACACACCTGACCTATCAACCACATAGTCTATATGGTTCCTTCAGGGGGCTTGTGCCCCGGGAAGTCTCATCTTGAGGCGCGCTTCCCGCTTAGATGCTTTCAGCGGTTATCGCTTCCGAACATAGCTACCCGGCAATGCCACTGGCGTGACAACCGGAACACCAGAGGTTCGTCCACTCCGGTCCTCTCGTACTAGGAGCAGCCCCTCTCAAACTTCCAACGCCCATGGCAGATAGGGACCGAACTGTCTCACGACGTTCTGAACCCAGCTCGCGTACCACTTTAAATGGCGAACAGCCATACCCTTGGGACCGACTACAGCCCCAGGATGTGATGAGCCGACATCGAGGTGCCAAACACCGCCGTCGATATGAACTCTTGGGCGGTATCAGCCTGTTATCCCCGGAGTACCTTTTATCCGTTGAGCGATGGCCCTTCCATACAGAACCACCGGATCACTAAGTCCTAGTTTCCTACCTGCTTGATCCGTCGATCTTGCAGTCAAGCACGCTTATGCCTTTGCACACAGTGCGCGATGTCCGACCGCGCTGAGCGTACCTTCGAGCTCCTCCGTTACTCTTTAGGAGGAGACCGCCCCAGTCAAACTACCCACCATACACGGTCCTGGATCCGGATAACGGACCTCAGTTAGAACGTCAAGCACGACAGGGTGGTATTTCAAGGATGGCTCCACTGCAGCTGGCGCCACAGTTTCATAGCCTCCCACCTATCCTACACAGACGAACTCAACGTTCAGTGTAAAGCTATAGTAAAGGTTCACGGGGTCTTTCCGTCTTGCCACGGGAACGCTGCATCTTCACAGCGATTTCAATTTCACTGAGTCTCGGGTGGAGACAGCGCCGCTGTCGTTACGCCATTCGTGCAGGTCGGAACTTACCCGACAAGGAATTTCGCTACCTTAGGACCGTTATAGTTACGGCCGCCGTTTACTGGGGCTTCGATCAAGAGCTTCGCCTTGCGGCTGACCCCATCAATTAACCTTCCAGCACCGGGCAGGCGTCACACCCTATACGTCCACTTTCGTGTTTGCAGAGTGCTGTGTTTTTGATAAACAGTCGCAGCGGCCTGGTCACTTCGACCACCACCAGCTTATGTACGCATGTACCACCGGTAATGGTGCACCTTCTCCCGAAGTTACGGTGCCATGTTGCCTAGTTCCTTCACCCGAGTTCTCTCAAGCGCCTGAGAATTCTCATCCTACCCACCTGTGTCGGTTTACGGTACGGTCTGCGTAAGCTGAAGCTTAGGAGCTTTTCCTGGAAGCGTGGTATCAGTGACTCTGCCAAATGGCTCGTCTCGGTGCTCGGTCTTGAAGGATCCCGGATTTGCCAAAGATCCAAACCTACCGCCTTTCCCCAGGACAACCAACGCCTGGTACACCTAACCTTCTCCGTCCCTCCATCGCACTTACGCGAGGTGCAGGAATATTAACCTGCTTCCCATCGACTACGCATTTCTGCCTCGCCTTAGGGGCCGACTCACCCTGCGCCGATTAACGTTGCGCAAGGAAACCTTGGGCTTTCGGCGTGCGGGTTTTTCACCCGCATTATCGTTACTCATGTCAGCATTCGCACTTCCGATACCTCCAGCAGACTTCTCAATCCACCTTCAACGGCTTACGGAACGCTCCTCTACCGCGCATCACAAAGTGATGCACCCCAAGCTTCGGTTCAGTGCTTTAGCCCCGTTAAATCTTCCCCGCAGACCGACTCGACCAGTGAGCTATTACGCTTTCTTTAAAGGGTGGCTGCTTCTAAGCCAACCTCCTGGCTGTCTGTGCCTTTCCACATGGTTTTCCACTTAGCACTGAATTTGGGACCTTAGCTGTGGGTCTGGGTTGTTTCCCTTTTCACGACGGACGTTAGCACCCGCCGTGTGTCTCCCATACAGTCCGTCTTGGTATTCGGAGTTTGCAATGGTTTGGTAAGTCGCGATGACCCCCTAGCCATAACAGTGCTCTACCCCCAAGAGGATACATATGAGGCGCTACCTAAATAGCTTTCGAGGAGAACCAGCTATCTCCGGGTTCGATTAGCTTTTCACTCCTAATCACACCTCATCCCCTACCTTTGCAACGGGAGTGGGTTCGGGCCTCCAGTGCGTGTTACCGCACCTTCACCCTGGGCATGACTAGATCACCCGGTTTCGGGTCTACTGCCCGCGACTATGCGCCCTTATCAGACTCGGTTTCCCTTCGCCTCCCCTATACGGTTAAGCTTGCCACGAACAGTAAGTCGCTGACCCATTATACAAAAGGTACGCAGTCACTCTTTCGAGCTCCTACTGCTTGTACGCACACGGTTTCAGGTTCTATTTCACTCCCCTCTCCGGGGTTCTTTTCGCCTTTCCCTCACGGTACTGGTTCACTATCGGTCGGTCAGTAGTATTTAGCCTTGGAGGATGGTCCCCCCATGTTCAGACAGGGTTTCACGTGCCCCGCCCTACTCGATTTCACTGGAATGGTCCTTTCAAATACCGGGCTATCACCGTCTATGGCCAGTCTTTCCAGACTGTTCTTCTAAAACCAAACCAGCTTAAGGGCTGTTCCCCGTTCGCTCGTCGCTACTCAGGGAATCTCGGTTGATTTCTTTTCCTCTGGTTACTTAGATATTTCAGTTCACCAGGTTCGCTTCCAGCAGCTATGTATTCACTGCAGGATACCGCCGGAGCGGTGGGTTTCCCCATTCGGACATTACGGGATCAATGCTTGTTGCCAGCTCCCCCGCACTTTTCGCAGGCTGCCACGTCCTTCATCGCCTCTGACCGCCAAGGCATCCACCGTGTGCGCTTATTCGCTTGACCATATAACCGCAAGTTGCCTTGGGCTACATTTGATCCAGGGGTACAAAGCCTGGAAACGAATATAACGACTCAATTAATAAAGAGACTTGCGTCTCTCGCCTTAGCCTCACGACACGTCAAGATTGGACATCTCAAACGCTCGCTACGTCACAAGTTTTAAAAGAACAGATACCGGCCACAATGCCGATGTCTATAAATTCTTAGTATGCACAGTCATTCAGAGTGGTGGGTCTGGGAGGACTCGAACCACCGACCTCACCCTTATCAGGGGTGCGCTCTAACCACCTGAGCTACAGACCCAATGTTCTGTCACAGCTTAGTGGTGGAGCCTGTCGGGATCGAACCGACGACCCCCTGCTTGCAAAGCAGGTGCTCTCCCAGCTGAGCTAAGGCCCCATAAACAGGGACAACGATCAAGGCGCCGAAGGCGTCTTGAAACTCTGAATGCAGGTTGCTTGTGAGGATGTCTGCAAAGCTGTTGCTGCCTTGCTCAAAAGGAGGTGATCCAGCCGCACCTTCCGATACGGCTACCTTGTTACGACTTCACCCCAGTCATCGGCCACACCGTGGCAAGCGCCCTCCCGAAGGTTAAGCTACCTGCTTCTGGTGCAACAAACTCCCATGGTGTGACGGGCGGTGTGTACAAGGCCCGGGAACGTATTCACCGCAGCAGTGCTGATCTGCGATTACTAGCGATTCCGACTTCATGGAGTCGAGTTGCAGACTCCAATCCGGACTGAGATGGGGTTTCTGGGATTGGCTTACCGTCGCCGGCTTGCAGCCCTCTGTCCCCACCATTGTAGTACGTGTGTAGCCCTGGCCGTAAGGGCCATGATGACTTGACGTCATCCCCACCTTCCTCCGGTTTGTCACCGGCGGTCTCCTTAGAGTTCCCACCATTACGTGCTGGCAACTAAGGACAAGGGTTGCGCTCGTTGCGGGACTTAACCCAACATCTCACGACACGAGCTGACGACAGCCATGCAGCACCTGTGTCTGAGTTCCCGAAGGCACCAATCCATCTCTGGAAAGTTCTCAGCATGTCAAGGCCAGGTAAGGTTCTTCGCGTTGCATCGAATTAAACCACATACTCCACCGCTTGTGCGGGCCCCCGTCAATTCCTTTGAGTTTCAGTCTTGCGACCGTACTCCCCAGGCGGCGAACTTAACGCGTTAGCTTCGATACTGCGTGCCAAAGTGCACCCAACATCCAGTTCGCATCGTTTAGGGCGTGGACTACCAGGGTATCTAATCCTGTTTGCTCCCCACGCTTTCGTGCCTCAGTGTCAATGTTGGCCCAGGTAGCTGCCTTCGCCATGGATGTTCCTCCTGATATCTACGCATTTCACTGCTACACCAGGAATTCCGCTACCCTCTACCACATTCTAGTTAGCCAGTTTCCATCGCAGTTCCCAGGTTGAGCCCAGGGCTTTCACGACAGACTTAACAAACCACCTACGCACGCTTTACGCCCAGTAATTCCGAGTAACGCTTGCACCCTTCGTATTACCGCGGCTGCTGGCACGAAGTTAGCCGGTGCTTATTCTTTGGGTACCGTCAGAACAACCGGGTATTAACCGGCTGCTTTTCTTTCCCAACAAAAGGGCTTTACAACCCGAAGGCCTTCTTCACCCACGCGGTATGGCTGGATCAGGCTTGCGCCCATTGTCCAATATTCCCCACTGCTGCCTCCCGTAGGAGTCTGGACCGTGTCTCAGTTCCAGTGTGGCTGATCATCCTCTCAGACCAGCTACGGATCGTCGCCTTGGTGGGCCATTACCCCGCCAACTAGCTAATCCGACATCGGCTCATTTATCCGCGCCAGGCCCGAAGGTCCCCGGCTTTCACCCGTAGGTCGTATGCGGTATTAGCGTAAGTTTCCCTACGTTATCCCCCACGAAAAAGTAGATTCCGATGTATTCCTCACCCGTCCGCCACTCGTCACCCAAGGAGCAAGCTCCTCTGTGCTACCGTTCGACTTGCATGTGTTAGGCCTACCGCCAGCGTTCACTCTGAGCCAGGATCAAACTCTTCACTTAAAACTACATGTCTTAAAGACAAATATTTTTGCAGTAGAAGCTGACCTGGCAACGTATCGCTTGCTTTAAAACAATTAATATGTTGCTTGATCGGCTATCTACAAGATGGACAGTCATCCAACCTGCAGACACCCTCACAAGAAACCTGCGCATACTTTCAAAGAACTTCGGAAGTCGGCCTCAGCGCCTGTTCCGCTTCGCGTTGACTTTCGTCGTAGCGAGCCGCCCATTATCTGTCCATTATAAACATCTGAACCTGCCGAAGATACGCAGTGTGTAGATCTAGGGCTTGTCTCGATAATTA
>NZ_LDJM01000041.1 GCF_001431485.1 Stenotrophomonas ginsengisoli
CCCAGACCCCGGCCCCGGCCCCGGCACCCGCTCCGGCGGTGGCGACCCGTCCGGAGCCGGCCAAGACCACGCCGGCCGTACCGGCGCCGACGCCCGCCCCGCGTGCCGCCGCTGGCGGGGTGGGTTGGGTGGTCCAGCTCGGTGCCTTCTCCAACGCCAGCGAAGCCAATGCGCTGCGTGACCGTACCCGCAGTGCCGGTTTCAGTGCCTTCGTTGAACAGGTGCCGTCCGACCACGGCACCCTGAGCAGGGTGCGTGTGGGCCCGGTGGCCAGCCGCGAGGCCGCCGAGCAGCTCAAGGCCCAGCTCGCCGCACGTACCGGTACCAGCGGCATGGTGCGCCAGCATCCCTGATGCCGCGCCAGTTTGTTCCAGGCGCAGGGGGCGCCGTTCCCACCCGACGCCATGGAGGCCTGAGCCATGTTTGACCTGATCCTGCTTGCCATCATCGGCATATCCGCCCTGCTGGGCTTGATGCGGGGCTTTGTCGGCATCGTCGTCGGTGCCGCCAGCTGGCTGCTGTCCGGCTGGGCCTCCTTCCAGTTCGGTGCCGATGCCGGTCGCTGGCTGGCCGAAGGCCAGGCGGTGCGTGCCAGCCATATGCTCGGTGGCTATGTGCTGGTTTTCATCTGCGTGATGGTGGTGGTGTTCATGGCAGGCTGGGCGGTGCGCAGCGCCATGGAATCGATGCGCCTGACCGGTACCGATCGTGCCCTGGGCTTTGGCCTGGGGGCCCTGCGCGGGGTGTTCTTTGCCGCCGTGCTGGTGGTGATGGCCAGCTTCACCCCGTTGCCGCGTGAACCGGTCTGGCAGCAGTCACACGTGTTGCCCGTGGTCAGCCCGGTGGCCAGCTGGATGCGCTCGCAGTTGCCGGACCTGAGCGTGCCGGACATGCCGGCCCTGCCGGGGCTGGACCAGCTGCCCGGGCTGGGTGGGATGGACTTGTCGGCACTGGGACAAATGGGCGTGGGCAAGGACGCCGGCACAGGCGATAATGCCGCCCTCAACGACATCCAATTGGGCAGTGGGATGGAACAGATGGTGCGTCAGGCGCTGGGGCAGAAGCCGGCGACGACCACCACGCCCGTCCAGCAGGACCCGGCCCGGGTGCTGCCCGCCAATATTGATCCGGCGCAGGTGCGTCCGGCCCAGGACCCGGCACGGGTCAACGCTCACGGCCATTGATGGGCCAGTCCCTTGGTTACTGTATTTCCGCGGAGAACGCGCAAGCATGTGTGGCATTGTCGGAATTGTTGGCAACTCGAACGTCGCCGGTCAGCTGTATGACGGCCTGACTGTCCTGCAGCATCGTGGCCAGGACGCCGCCGGTATCGCAACGGCAGACGGCACCCGCCTGCGCGTGCACAAGGGCAATGGCCTGGTCCGCGACGTCTTTGACGAAACCCGGATGTCGATGCTGCGCGGCCACGTCGGCATTGCCCATGTGCGCTATCCCACGGCCGGCTCGGCCGGCATGGATGAAGCCCAGCCGTTCTACGTCAATTCGCCCTACGGCATTGCCCTGGCCCACAACGGCAACCTGATCAACACCGAGGCCCTGCGCCAGCAGGTGTTCGAGGCGGACCGCCGCAACATCAACACCGATTCGGACAGCGAAGTGCTGCTGAACGTGTTTGCCTACGAGCTGGATGCACAGCGCATGCTCACCCCGGAAGCGGCGATCCGCGCCGTGGCCGGTGTGCACCGCCGCTGCAAGGGCGGTTATGCGGTGGTCTCGCTGGTGCTGGGCCTGGGCCTGGTCGCCTTCCGTGACCCGCACGGCATCCGCCCGCTGGTGCTGGGCAAGCGCGCAACCGAGGCCGGCGAGGAATACATCGTGGCCTCCGAATCGGTGGCGCTGGATGTGCTGGGCTTCACCCGCGTGCGTGACATCGCCCCGGGCGAGGCACTGGTGATCACCAACGAGGGCCAGCTGCACAGCGAGATCTGCGCCACCGCGACCAAGATGTCGCCGTGCATCTTCGAATACGTGTATTTCGCCCGCCCCGATTCGATGATCGACAACGTCTCGGTGCACAAGGCGCGCATGCGTATGGGCACCAAGCTGGGCGAGAAGATCCTGCGCCTGAAGCCGGACCATGACATCGACACCATCATCCCGATCCCGGACACCTCGCGTGACGTGGCCCTGGAGATGTCCAACGTGCTCGGGGTGAAGTACCGCGAGGGCTTCGTCAAGAACCGTTACGTCGGCCGTACCTTCATCATGCCCGGCCAGGGCGAGCGGGTGAAATCGGTGCGCCGCAAGCTCAACCCGATCCATCTGGAGTTCCGCAACCGGGTGGTGCTGCTGGTGGATGACTCGATCGTGCGTGGCACCACCAGCCAGCAGATCGTGCAGATGGCCCGCGATGCCGGTGCACGCAAGGTCTATCTGGCCAGTGCCGCGCCGCCGGTGCGCCATCCCAACGTGTACGGCATCGACATGCCGGCCGCCGAGGAGCTGGTGGCCCATGGCCGCAGCGTGGAGCAGATCCAGGCCCACCTGGGCTGTGACTGGCTGATCTACCAGGACCTGGAAGACCTGGAGGCAGCGGTGCGCGAAGGCAACCCGGCGCTGACCCAGTTCGATTCGTCCTGCTTCAATGGCCAGTACGTCACCGGCATCGAGCCGGGTTACTTCGAGCGTATCCAGCAGCTGCGCAACGACGGCGCCAAGCAGCAGCGCGGCTGAGCGGGATGGACGTGGTGGATGTGCTGATGCCCGATGCCGGCGGTGACCTGTACGCCGCCGCGCAACTGTGCCTGGCCGAAAGTGACCCGCCGACCAAGGCGGCGATGACGCGGCACTTCGCGGCGTTGTACCGCGACGGGCGTCTGAAGGCGCCGGCCAATGCAGCGGCGCCCGAGCCGATCCGCATGCCCGGGCGGCCGGCGACGCTGGAGCTGGTCCACCCGAGCAAGCTGCCGCGCCGTGGCCTGGGCTCGGTGGCCGGTCGTGCGGCCTTCATCCACGCCATTGCCCATATCGAACTCAATGCCATCGACCTGGCCTGGGACGCGGTCTACCGCTTCCGTGGCCTGCCGGCCAGCTTCACTGCTGACTGGGTCAGTTGCGCCGATGACGAGGCGCGCCATTTCGGCCTGCTGCGTGCGCGCCTGCGTGCACACGGGCATGACTATGCCGATTTCCCGGCCCACAACGGGCTGTGGGAAATGTGCGAGAAGACCGCCCACGATGGCCTGGCCCGGATGGCCCTGGTGCCGCGCGTGCTCGAAGCGCGAGGGCTGGATGTGACCCCGGCGATGATCGGCAAGTTGCGCGGGCTGGGCGATGAGGCCACCGCCGATGTGCTGGAGATCATCCTGCGCGAGGAAGTGGCCCATGTGGCCGCCGGCACCCGCTGGTACCACTGGTATTGCCGCCAAGCCCGGGTCGAGCCACGGCCACGCTTCCGAGAGCTGCTCATCGAATATGCCGGCGGCTACCTGCATGGCCCGTTCAACGATGAAGCCCGCCTGCTGGCCGGGTTCGACGAAGACGAACTGTTGCTGCTGGTCGAGCCGCCCACGGCCTGAGCCTGGCTCTTGCCGCAGCCCGTCGCACGGTACGGGGCTTGTCTGCCGGAAGCGCGGGCTGTTCACCATGCAGCGCCCCTTGCACGCCGCATTCATGGCATGGTGCTGGGCACATGCACGCAAGGAGACGGGTGATGTTGCAACGACTGATGTTGTTGGCAGGAATGCTGGGCCTGGCTGCCTGTTCGCGGCCGGCCACTGAGGAGGCGGCCGCGAACAGGCAGCCACCACCGGCGCCGCCGGCGCCGACCTCGGCAGCGGTGGATGCGGCCGCCGCCAGCGCCTTGCCTCTGAAATTTGTCGCCTTCGGCAACGAGCCGTTCTGGAGTGTGCGGGTGGATGGCGACGCGTTGCACTGGAGCTCGCCGGAAAACATGGACGGCATCGATTTCACCGCCAGCACCGAGGTGCTGCCGTTGCAGCGGCGCTACAACGGCCAGCTGCAGGGGCAGGCGGTCAGCCTGACCCTCGGTGCCGGGCCGTGTTCGGATGGCATGTCCGACCAGGTCCATCCCTGGCGGGTGAGCTGGAGCATCTATGGGCGCGTGCTGGAGGGCTGCGCCCGCGTCGCCGATTGAGCCGGCCCGCTCCGCCCTGATGACAAAGGCCCGCTTCTGCGGGCCTTTGCTATTGCTACACCGGCGGCGGTCTCAACCGGGCAGGGGCAGCTGCTGCAGGGCCATGCCATCGGCATCCACCTGCAGGATCGAGCCCTGCTCATACCAGTCACCCAGCACCACCCGGGTGCAGGTGCGTCCATCGACCTGGTGGTAGTGCAGGGCCGGGCGGTGGGTGTGGCCGTGGATCATCCGGGTGCAGCCGTAGCGGGCGAAGTCCTGCTCGATCGCGGCCGGGGTGGCGTCGGTGATCGCCTCAAACATCGCCTGGCTGCTGTCCTTCATCGCCTCCTGGCTGGCCGCGCTGGCCTGGCGGGCCTTGTTGGCGAAGGCAATGCGCTGGGCCGGGGTCTGGGCCAGGAAACCGGCAATGAAGGCCGGGTCGCGGGCCTGGGCCCGGAAGGCCAGGTAGGCGGTGTCATCGGTGCACAGCAGGTCACCGTGCTGGATGATCGTCGGCGTACCGTACAGGTCCACAACCGCCGGGTCCGGCAGCAGGCGCATGCCGCTGCGCCGGGCATAGTCGGCCCCGAGCAGGAAATCACGGTTGCCGTGCACGAAATACACCGGCACCCCGGCCTGGTGCAGGGCCTGCAGGGCATCGGCAATGGCATCGGCTGGCGGCTGGGTGGCGTCATCACCGATCCAGGCTTCGAACAGATCGCCCAGGATGTAGATCGCCTCGGCCTGCATGGCCGGCCCGTGCAGGAAGGCCAGGGCCAGCGCAGTGACCTGCGGACGGCTGGGATCCAGGTGCAGGTCGGAAAGAAAAAACGTACTCATGGCGGCATTGTAGCGAGCGGCCCCGGGACGGGCCTGTGCAGGTGGTTCAGGTCAGCTCGGGCTGCAAGGTGAAGCCGAGGCTGGCACTGGCCTGGATTTCCCCCTGCAGGTCGGCCTGCAGCAGCGGCCGGGCTTCCAGGTAGGCCGCATCCAGCTGCAGCTGCAGCACGTTGTCATGGCAGTGCAGCCACAGGCGCGGGATCGGATCGGCCTCGTGCGAACGGTGCAGCAGCACGGCGATGCGCAGCAGTGCGGTCAGCCGGCGGGCGGTGGGCAGCAGGCGGTCGGGCAGGGCATCGAAGGCCGACTTGCCCACATTGCGGCGATGGCTGCGGACCAGGGCGGCCAGCATCTGCTGCTCCTGGCGCGAGAAGCCGGCAATGTCCGAATGCTCGAGCAGGTAGGCGCCGTGGCTGTGGTAGCCGTTGTGCGAAATGACCAGGCCGATCTCGTGCAGGCGGGCGGCCCAGCGCAGCATCTGCGCATCGTCCGCTTCCAGCTGCCAGTCATCGGCCACCTGCTCAAACAGGGCCAGGGCGGTGTCTTCCACCCGCGCCGCCTGCTCGGTGTCGATGCCGTAGCGCAGGCTCAGTGCGGCCAGCGAGGCATCACGCAGGTCATTGTCGCCGTGGCGGCCGAGCAGGTCATACAGGATGCCTTCGCGCATGGCGGCCTTGCTGACGTTGAGCTTTTCCAGGGCCAGGGCATTGAAGGCCGCCTCCAGCACCAGTACGCCACCGGCAATGATCGGGCGGCGGTCGGCCGACAGCCCGGGCAGGTCGATCTCGTCCACATGCTTTGCCTGCAGCAGCGCATCGCGCAGCTGGGGCAGGGCGGTGGCGGTGATCGCCCCCTTGGACAGTTTCATCTTCTGGCAGATCTCGCTGATCGCCTTGTGGGTGCCCGACGACCCCACCGCCTCGTCCCAGCCCAGCGCGCGGTAGCGGCTGGAAATGGACTGGAATTCGGCGCCAATGGTGTTCAGCGCATCGCGCCAGCGCTTGCGGCTGAGCTTGCCATCGGGAAAGAAGCGCCGGGTGGAGGCAATGCAGCCGGCCTGCAGGCTCTCGCGTTCGATCGGTTCAAAGCCGCTGCCGATGATGAACTCGGTGGAGCCGCCACCGATGTCGATCACCAGCCGGCGCTGGCCGGGCTTGGGCGGCTGGGCATGGGCCACGCCCAGATAGATCAGGCGGGCTTCCTCGCGGCCGGACACCACCTCGATGGCGTGGCCCAGGGCGGCCTCGGCCGGGTCGAGGAAGGCGCGCGGCTGGCGCAGCTTGCGCACCGTGTTGGTGGCCAGGGCGCGCACGCGCACATTGGGCAGGTCGCGGATGCGCTGGCCGAAGCGGGCCAGGCAGTCCAGCGCGCGCTGCTGCGCGTCGGCGGAAATGCCGCCCTTGCCATCCAGGCCATCGGCCATGCGCACGGTTTCACGCAGGCGGTCCACCACCCGCAGCTGGCCGAGCAGGTAGCGGGCGATGACCATGTGGAAGCTGTTGGATCCCAGGTCGATGGCGGCCAGCAGGTCGCCGTCCTGTAGCGGTTCCGGGGTCTGGAGAGAATTGGGCATGGCGCCATGGTAGCCGAAGGCCTGTGCCCGGCGTCACCGTTTGCCGGCCCTGTTTCAGATCCCTTCCAGCAGCGCCATCTGGGCCGAATGGGGCGCCTGGCCGGGCCCGGGTGAAACGGCCACATAGCTGCCGTCAGCCTGCAGCTCCCAGGCGTTGAGGTTGTCGCGCAGGTAGTTGAGCAGCACTTCGTTGTACACGCGCTTGGCCAGCTGCCGGTCGCGGACCGGGAAGCAGGTCTCCACCCGGCGCAGCAGGTTGCGTTCCAGCCAGTCGGCACTGGCGCAGAACAGCTCGGCTGCGCCGTCGTTGCCGAACCAGTAGACCCGGCTGTGTTCCAGGAAACGGCCGATGATCGAACGCACGCGGATGTTGTCCGAGACCCCGGGCACGCCCGGGCGCAGGGTGCAGGCACCGCGCACGATCAGGTCGATCTGCACCCCGGCCTGCGAGGCGGCATACAGCGCACGCACCACCTGCGGCTCGTTGAGGGCATTCATCTTGGCGATGATCCGGCCCGGGCGCCCGTCCAGGGCATGCTCGGTCTCGCGCTCGATCCGGGCCAGCACCCCGCTGTGCAGGCTGAAAGGGGCCTGCAGCATGCACTTGAGCTTCATCTTCGGGCCCAGCCCGGAGAGCTGCTGGAACAGCAGGTGCACATCGTTGCCGATGTCGGCATCGGCGGTGATCAGGCCCAGGTCGGTATAGGCGCGCGCGGTGCCGGAGTGGTAGTTGCCGGTGCCCAGGTGGACGTAGCGGCGCAGCTTGCGGCCTTCGCGGCGCACGATCAGCAGCATCTTGGCGTGGGTCTTGTAGCCGACCACGCCATACACCACCTGCACCCCGGCCTCCTGCAGGCGGTCGGCCTGGCTGAGGTTGGCTTCCTCGTCAAAGCGCGCGCGCAGCTCCACCACCACGGTGACGTCCTTGCCGTTGCGCGCGGCCAGGATCAGTGCATCGACGATGGCCGAGTCCTTGCCGGTGCGGTACAGGGTCTGCTTGATCGCCAGCACTTCCGGGTCCACGGCGGCCTGGCGGATCAGCTCCAGCACGGTGGAGAAGCTGTCAAACGGATGGTGCAGCAGCACATCGCGGCGCGAGATGGTGTCAAACAGGCCTTCCGGTTCCACCGCCACGCGCTGGACCAGGGCCGGGTATTTCAGGTCCGGGCGGTCGACCAGGTCATATACCTGGATCACCCGGTTGAGGTTGACCGGGCCATCGATGTAATAGGCGGCGTTGTCGGGCAGGCTGAAGTTCTTCAGCAGCTCGCGCACGATCGGGCGCGGGCAGTCACTGGCAATCTCCAGGCGCACGGCCGGGCGGTAACCACGGGTGACCAGCTCGTCGCGCAGGGCCAGGGCCAGGTTCTCCACCTCGTCCTCGTCCACGATCAGCTCGGAGTTGCGGGTGACCCGGAACTGGTAGGCGCCCTGTACCTCCATGCCCGGGAACAGCTCTTCGACGAAGGCCGACAGCACCGAGGACAGGAACACGAAGCCGTGCGGGCCGGCAATGCGCTCGGGCAGCTTGATGATGCGTGGCAGCGAGCGCGGCGCGCGCACGATGGCCATGTGCCCGGCGCGGCCGAAGGCATCCACGCCCTTCAGGGTGACCACGATGTTCAGGGTCTTGTTGAGGATGCGCGGGAACGGATGGGCCGGGTCCAGCCCCAGGGGCGAGAGCACCGGCAGGATTTCATGGCGGAAGTAGGCACGCAGCCAGCGCCGCTGACGCGCATCCCACTGGTCGCGGGCAATCACCTCGACCCCGGCCTCGGACAGGGCCGGGCGCAGCACCGTGTTCCAGCAGTCGTACTGCTGCTGCACCAGGCGCGCGGAGCGCTCGTGGATGGCGGTCAGGATCGCCTGCGGGCTCATCCCGTCCGGGGCGGTGGGCAGGCCGAATTCCTGGGCATGGCGCACGGTGGCGGCACGGATCTCGAAAAATTCATCCAGGTTGGTGCAGGAAATGCACAGAAAGCGCAGCCGCTCCAGCAGGGGCACACGCTCGTCCATGGCCTGGGCCATGACCCGGAAGTTGAAATCCAGCTGGGACAGTTCGCGGTTGATGTACAGCGCCGGATCGCGCAGCTGCTCGGGATCGGGGCGGGCTTGGGCGAGGTTTGGCGCAGAAATCATGGCGTGGCTGTTTCCAGGGGAAGAGCGTCGGTGTCATTGCGCACCGTGACATGGCTGGCATCGAAGTGGCAGGCAAACTCGCTGCCATTGCCGACCTCACTATGGATCACCAGACGCGCGTTGTGTAGGCCAAGGATGTGTTTGACGATCGACAGCCCCAGCCCGGTGCCGCCGCTCTCGCGCGAACGGCTGGAGGAGACCCGGTAGAAGCGCTCGGTCAGGCGCGGAATGTGCTGGGCAGCGATGCCGTAGCCGCTGTCGCGCACGCTCAGCACCGCAGCTTCGCCCTGGCGCTGCAGGCGGATCTGGATGCTGCCGCCATCGGGGGTGTAGCGCACCGCATTGCTGACCAGGTTGGAGAAGGCACTGTGCAGTTCGCGCACCGAGCCGCGCAGGTCCACGCTGGGGTCATCGATCACGCTGATCTGGTGACGGCCCTGGCTCAGGGCCTGGGCCTCGCGTTGCAGGGTGGCCAGCACCGGTGCCATCGGCACGCTGTCCAGCTCGCCCGGGGACTGCGCCTCCAGCCGGGACAGGGTCAGCAGGTCCTCCACCAGCTGGGTCATGCGCTGGGACTGCTTGCGCATTTCTTCCAGCATCGGGCCGGTGCCGGGGAAATCCTCCGGCTCCATCATGTCCAGGTAGCCATGGACCACGGTCAGCGGGGTGCGCAGCTCGTGGGAGACATTGGCCACGAAGTCGCGGCGCACGCGCTCCAGCTGCAGCAGCTTGGTCACATCACGCGCCACCAGCAGCCAACGGTGGTCCGAATAGGGCACCAGGCGCAGGTGCAGGCGGATGTTGGGGTCATGCGGCGAGGTCGCATCCAGAATCGGCTCGGCATGGCGGCCGGCCGCCAGCCAGTGGGCCAGCGGCATCGGCTGCAGGCGGGCGACCAGGGCACTGCCACGGTCGGCATTGCCATGCAGCCCGAGCAGGGGCAGGGCGGCCTGGTTGAACCATTCGATGCGCTGGGTGTTGCGGTCCACCACCACCACCGCATCGGGCAGGGCATCGGCGGCGGCGCGGTAGGCCTTGAGCATTTCCAGCAGGCGCCGCTTGCGGACCCGGGTCTGGGCCTGGTTGTGGGCCAGCAGGTTTTCCAGTGCGGTCCAGCTGTCATTGCCGGGCGTGGCCGGCAGGCGCTGACGCGACAGGCTGCGCAGGCTCAGGGCGCGCAGGCGCCAGTGCTGCCAGCCCAGCAGCACGATCGCCGCCAGTGCCAAGGCTGGCCACAGCAGCCCGGCCAGGGCGCCGAGCGCAGCGGCCAGGCCAAGCCAGAAAACAGAGAGGGCCAGGGTGGTCAGCCAGGCCGAGCGCAGGTGGCGCTGCATGTGGGGTGCATCCGACAGGTTCACGATGGGACAGTACCGCTGTCTGCCCGGGCATGGCACCCCCGTTGCCACAGGGCAGGGCGGGGAGCCGGCACGGTCAGGCCGCGGCGGAGAAGCGGTAACCGGCGCCGCGCACGGTCTGCACCATGTCCTGGGCGCCGAACGGCTCCAGGGTCTTGCGCAGGCGGCGGATGTGCACATCGATGGTGCGCTCTTCCACATATACGCTGCCGCCCCAGACATGGTCCAGCAGCTGGCTGCGGCTGTAGACGCGGTCCGGATGGGTCATGAAGAAGTACAGCAGGCGGTATTCGGTCGGGCCGATGGTCACGGCAGTGTCATTGCAGTACACGCGGTGGGCGGCGCCGTCGATGCGCAGGGCACCGACGCTGACATTGCCGTCCTCGTCTTCCTGGCGGTTGCGGCGCAGTACCGCGCGGATGCGGGCCAGCAGCTCGCGCGCAGAGAACGGCTTGACCACATAGTCATCCACGCCGGCCTCCAGGCCGCCGACCCGGTCGTTCTCCTCGCCACGGGCGGTGAGCATGATGATCGGGATGTCACGGGTCAGGGCTTCGCGGCGCCAGCGCCGGGCCAGCTCCAGGCCACTGGTGCCCGGCAGCATCCAGTCCAGCAGGATCAGGTCAGGCACGCGCTCGGCGATGGCGGTCTGCGCCTGGCGGGCATCGCCGGCATGCACCGGCTCGTATTCACCGCGTCGCAGGGCAAAGGCCACCATGTCACGGATGGCAGGTTCGTCATCGACGATCAAAATACGCTTGAGCACAGTGCACCGCAGGAGAGTCAAGTGGCAGCCGCTATTTGGCGACAGTTTGGTGACAGCACGATGACAGGGCCGTCAGCGCGGTTCCAGGTCGCGGTCATGCACGCCCTGGCGCTTGAGTTCAAGCACCTCGGGCATCAGGGTCTCGATGCGCGCATCGATGCGGGCCTGGCTGACATAGTCCAGCTGCTGCTGGTGCTTGAGGGTCTGCAGCTGCAGCAGGGCCTGCTCGGCACGGCCGCCCAGCCAGCTGGCCTCGGCATGGGCCTCGCCGGCACGAACCGGGTCACCGGCCTGTTCCCAGGCGCGGGCCAGCTGGCGGTACAGCTCCGGAGTGGTCTCGCCATCGCTGGTCAGCGGCCGCAGCAGGGTGATGGCCTGTTGGGCGGCGGCCACGCTGCCGCGGGCATTGAGGATCTGGGCGTGGGTCAGGGCCACGGCGCGGTTGCCGGGCAGGCGGTTGGCCGCGCGCTGCATGATGGCATCGGCCTGTTCGGCCTCGCCGGCGCGAGCCCAGGCCTGGGCGAGGGGGATTTCCAGCCACAGGTTGTCCGGGTGCTCGGCCAGCAGTGCCTGCAGTGACTGCGCCACCTGGCGGGCATTGCCACCGGCCTGCAGCCGGGCCAGGGCCACGCCATGGCGCTGGGCCGGATCCAGGCCATCGGCCTGGCGCTTGGCCAATGCCTCGTACTCGTTCAGGGCGGCGGCGGTGGTCGGCGCGCTGAGCACGCGCAGGCGCTCCTGGGCCCAGCGGAACTGGCTGCCCGGGGCCGGGCGGTCAATCGCGGCCAGGTCCAGGCTCAGGCCTTCAAGCCGGGGCAGCAGCGAGCCACGCTCCAGCTCGGGCAAGGTGCCGTCGGCGGCCGGTAGCGACGGGGCATTGCTGCCGGCACGCAGGTCCAGGGCGTGCTCCTGGCGGATCTGCTCGGCGCGTTGCTTGGCCTCGCTGATGCGGGTCACATTGACCGGGTGGGTGCGCAGGAATTCCGGGGTCTGGTAGCCGCCGGTATTGGAGCGGGTGGCCGCCTCCATGCGCTGGAAGGTGCCGGCCATCGCATCCACGTCGTAGCCGCTGCGGGCCAGGGTGCGGATGCCCAGACGGTCGGCTTCGGATTCATTGGAGCGGGTGTAGTTGATCTGGCGCTGCTGCATCAGGCCCATCGCGCTGGTGATCGAGGCCATGGTGGCTTCGCCGGCCGAACTGCCGCCGGCCTGCTGGGCGGCAATCACCGCGGCCAGCATGCCCAGCAGGATCGGGATCTGGTCGCGCTGGGCACGTTCCACCCCGCGCAGTACATGCTGCTGGGTGACGTGGGCCACTTCGTGGGCCAGCACCGCGGCCACCTCGTCCTCGCGTTCGGCCATCAACACCAGGCCGGCATTCATGCCGACATAACCGCCCAAGGTGGCGAAGGCGTTGATCTGGCGGTCGCGCAGCATGAAGAAGGTGTATTTCTGCCGTGGCATGGCCGAGGCTGCGCCCAGTGGCCGGCCGACGTTGTCCAGCCACTGGTCCATCAGCGGGTCATCGAGCAGGTAGCCGTAGTTGCGCAGCTCGCGTTTGAACATCGCGCCGTATTCGGCCTGCCGGGCCGGGGTGAGCAGTTCGCCGGCCGAGGAGCCGATGTCGGGCAGGCCCTGGGACTGGGCCTGTGCCGTGGACAGGCCCAGGGCAAGGCTGAGGGCGGTGGCAAGCATCAGGTATCGCACGGCGGTGGAGCTCCAGATCAGTCGAGCCAGTGGGCAAAGCCGGCTCCGGCAGGGGCGGTGGTCAGGGCAAGACACAGATTTCCAACGCTCATCATGGTCTTTGCCGTGCACCGCTACCATAGTGACAACAATCATCCCCCAGGAGTTCCCCCGTGAGCCAACCGGCCATCACCATTTATTCCACCCAGGTCTGTCCGTACTGCGTGGCAGCCAAGAATTTCCTCAACAGCAAGGGCGCGCAGTGGACCGAGGTGCGCATCGACCTGGACCCGGCCGAGCGTGAAAAGATGATGGCACTGACCAAGCGCACCAGCGTGCCGCAGATCTTCATCGGCGATGTCCACGTGGGCGGTTACGACGACATGATTGCCCTGCACCGCGAAGGCAAGCTGGAGCCGCTGCTGGCCGGGCAGGGCCAGGCATGAGCGGCAACGAGCAGGCCGGCAACGACCGCATTGCCGAGTTCACTGATTTCCGCAAGCGCATGAACGAGCGCATCCTGGCCGAGCCCAACCAGGTGGTGCGCCGCTTCTTCGCCCTGGACACGCAGACCTACCAGGCCGGCGCGCTGGATGTGAAGACCAAGGAACTGCTGGGCCTGGTGGCCTCGCTGGTGCTGCGTTGCGATGACTGCATCAGCTACCACGTGGCCCAGTGCAAGGACGCCGGGGTCAGCCGCGAGGAGTTCTTCGAAACTTTCTCGGTTGGCCTGGTGGTGGGCGGTTCGATCGTGATCCCGCACCTGCGCCGTGCGGTGGACTTTCTGGACCAGCTTGAAGGCGGTGCTGCGGCTCCCGCCGCGCATGACCATAGATGAACCTGCGACCAAGGTCGGTTTGGGCCAATCCTGCCGGATCGGGCATAATTGTCAGTTGAAACCGCTTTGACGGCCCCTTTGCCGTGCCTACGGCGAAGGGGCTGCAATTCCTCCCTGTTCGGAAATCCTGACAATGACCCAGACAATCACCGTTATCCGTGGCGACGGCATCGGCCCGGAAATCATGGACGCCACCCTGTTCATCCTCGACAAGCTGGGCGCAGGCCTGCAGTACGAAGAGGCCGACGCCGGCGTGGCCGCTCTGGAAAAGCATGGCGACCTGATGCCGAAGGTCACCCTGGATTCGATCGCCAAGAACAAGGTCGCCCTGAAGTCCCCGCTGACCACCCCGGTCGGTGGCGGTTTCACCTCGATCAACGTGTCGCTGCGTCGTCATTTCGACCTGTATGCCAACGTGCGCCCGGTGGTGTCCTTCCCGAACACCAAGTCGCGTTACGAAAACATCGACATGATCACGGTGCGTGAGAACACCGAAGGTGCGTACATCTCCGAAGGCCAGGAAGTCTCGGCCGACGGCGAAACCGCCGTGTCGATCACCCGCGTGACCCGCAAGGGCTCCGAGCGCGTCGTGCGCTACGCCTTCGAACTGGCCAAGGCAAACGGCCGCAAGAAGGTCACCGCCGTGCACAAGGCCAACATCATCAAGTCGACCTCGGGCCTGTTCCTGAAGGTTGCCCGTGAAGTGGCCGCCGATTACCCGGAAATCGAATTCCAGGAAATGATCGTCGACAACGCCTGCATGCAGCTGGTGATGCGTCCGGAACAGTTCGACGTGGTCGTGACCACCAACCTGTTCGGCGACATCCTGTCTGACCTGTGCGCCGGTCTGGTCGGCGGCCTGGGCCTGGCCCCGGGCGCCAACATCGGCAAGGACGCTGCGATTTTCGAAGCTGTCCACGGCACCGCCCCGGACATCGCCGGTCAGGGCAAGGCCAACCCGGTCGCCCTGCTGCTGGCCGCTGTCCAGATGCTGGAGCACCTGGGCCAGCAGGACAACGCCGAGCGTCTGCGCAAGGCCATCGTCGCCACCATGGATGCCAAGGACTCGCTGACCGGCGACCTGGGCGGCACTGGTTCGACCATGGAATTTGCCAAGGCCATCGCTTCGCGTCTGTAATCGACGCCAGCCATGCGGCAAGCAGCAAAAAGGCGCCTTCGGGCGCCTTTTTGTTTGCCCGATTGCTGGCGGCCGCGCGCTGCAGGGGAAGGCCGGCTGCCGCTGCCGCTGCCGCTGCAGCTGGGGCAGGGATGCCGGCCCCGGCGGTGCAGCTGTTAAAAGGGCGCCCGCAGGCGCCCTCTCGGTGTGGATCTGGCCGGTCCGATCAGTCGCGTGACTGCAGCTTGGACAGCAGGCGCAGGAATTCCAGGTACAGCCAGACCAGGGTGACCATCAGGCCGAAGGCGGCGTACCACTCCATGTACTTGGGCGCGCCGTTGTCCACGCCCGACTCGATGAAGTCAAAATCCAGCACCAGGTTCAATGCGGCGATCACCACCACGAACAGGCTGAAACCGATGCCGATCAGCCCCGAATCGTGGATGTAGGGGATGTTGATGCCGAACAGGCCCAGCACGATGGTGGTCAGATAGATCAGGGCAATGCCGCCGGTGGCCGCCACCACGCCGAGCTTGAAATTTTCAGTGGCCTTGATCAGGCCGCTGCGGTAGGCGGCAAGCAAGGCCAGCAGGGTGCCGAAGGTCAGGATCACGGCCTGCAGCACGATGCCGTCGAAGCGCGCTTCATACAGGGCCGAGATGGCGCCCAGGAACAGGCCTTCCACCAGGGCGTAGAGCGGGGCGGTGACCGGTGCCCATTGCTGCTTGAAGATGGTGACCATGGCCAGGATGAAGCCGCCAATGGCGCCGCCCAGCAGGTACAGCCTGGCGGCAGGCAGGGGCAGGCCGTTGGCATCCAGGCTGGCATGCCAGGAGAATGCGGCCGTCAATACGGCCAGCAGCAACAGCAGCCCGGTCTTGTTGACGGTGCCATTCAGGCTCATTGCACGGGGATCGCCGGCCAGCACGCGGCCGCTGTTCAAATCCAGAAAGGTGTCCTGTTTCAACGCCGGGTTGCCGCTGCGCATGTCGTCTCCTTGTATGACTCTGGCCGCTTGGAAGGCGGGTAGCCGGTCGAGCTTAGCCGAATTTGGCTTGTGTGAAAAAAACCGTTGACAGGTCGCTGGTGTCAGGACACAATGGCGTCTCTTCGGGGGATGACCTCGAGGGGTTCACCGCCGGGGTATAGCGCAGTCTGGTAGCGCGCCTGCTTTGGGAGCAGGATGTCGGGGGTTCGAATCCCTCTACCCCGACCAGTCCAACGCTCCCCAAGAGATTGGAACGCGACATTCAGCAGGGCGCCCGTAGCTCAACTGGATAGAGCACCGGCCTTCTAAGCCGGCGGTTACAGGTTCGATTCCTGTCGGGCGCGCCACTTCGCGGTGTTCGCGGCAGGATAAAAAATTCAATGGTGGCTGTAGCTCAGTTGGTTAGAGTACCGGATTGTGATTCCGGTGGTCGGGGGTTCGAATCCCCTCAGCCACCCCATTGATTCAACTGGTTCTGGAATATTCAGAATCAGGGCTTGCAAAAGCCACGGAGTGCACTATAATTTGCCTCCTGAGTTTCAGGGCTGTTAGCTCAGTT
>NZ_LDJM01000042.1 GCF_001431485.1 Stenotrophomonas ginsengisoli
TCGATGGCCTTGTCCAGCACCAGCAGCCAGCGTTGTTGCGGTGCCTGCTGCGCCCATTGCTGCGCGGCCTGCCATTGGCCGGCAAGCGGGCGTTTGAAGCCGAAGTCCACGGCCTTGCGGTCGGCCTGCAGCAGGTTCTGCTCGCGCCAGGCGACCAGGCCCAGCTGGGCCTCCGGGCCGATCTGCTGGCCCACCCCGGCCATGAGCTGTTGTGCCGAACTGTAGGGGGACAGGGCCGGCATGATCAGCAGCCCATGCAGCAGCCAGAGCACGGCCAGGCCACCGAGCAGGCCGGCCAGTACATGACGCAGGCGGGTCAGGGCGCACAGCAGCACGATGCCGATACCGGCGCCGAGCAGGCCTTGGCCGGCAGGTGCCAGCAGGTCGGCCGGCATGCCCCGGCGCAGCAGGTTGGCCAACAGGGCCGGGTGCTGGGTGCTGGCCAGTACGCCCAGGATCAACAAGCCGCTACCCAGCAGCAGCGACCAGCCCAGCAATACCCGGCGCACGCCCGGACGCTGCAGCAGGCCGGGTAACAGGGGCGCGGCGGCCACACACAGTGCCGGCAGCATCGGCAACAGGTACACCTCGCGCTTGCCCGGGCTGGCACTGAAGAAAAGCAGCACCAGCGCGGCCCAGCCCAGCAGCAGCCACTGGCGCGGCTCACCCAGGCGCAACTGCCGCCACCAGGCCGGCAACAGCCACGGCAGCAGCAGGGCGGCGGGCAGCCACAGGGTGGCCATCACCTGCAGGTAGTACCAGGCTGGCTGGATGTGGTGCCAGGCCCGGGCATAGCGGGTGCCGGTCTGTTTGAACAGCAGTTCGTGGGCATAGGCCTGCAGCTGGGCATCGGGGTGATGCCACAGCGCCCAGCACAACGGCCCCAGCCATACCAGGGTGCCCAGCACCAGGCCGGGCAGCAGCCACCACAGCGGTCTTGCCGGTGGCGTGGCCCCGCTTGCCGGCCAGCGCCAACGGGCAAACAGCCAGGGCAGCACCGCCAGCAGGGGCAAAAAGCCCACGCCCTTGGTCACCGTGCCGATGCCGGCGGCAATCCCGGCCAGCAGCAGCCAGCGTCGCTGTGCCCGGCCGAACAGGCAGCGGCACAGGGCCCAGAGTGCGGTGGTGGTCAGGGCCACCAGCACCATGTCGATCTGCGCACGTTTGGCCATCAGCACGAACTGGATGCAGCACAGCAGGGCCAGGATGGCCGGCAGGCGCATCGACCGGCCCCACAAGCGTGCGGCCATGTCGCCGGTCAGCCACAGGGTCAGCAGCGCGGCCAGCAGGGACGGCAGCAGGAAGGCGCCGTCCCAGTGGCCGCTGACGGCGAGGCTGGCCGCCTGCAGCCACATGAACACCGGTGGCTTTTCGGCATACAGCTCACTGCCGCGATGGGGCAGCAGCCAGTTGCCGGTGTCCAACATGGCCTGTGCGGCGAGCACAAAGCGCGGTTCATCCGGGGGCAGCGGCAGGCGCAGGCCGATACCGGCAGCCAGTACGCAGGTGATGGCCAGGGCGGCAAGCAGCCAGAACAGGCTGGCGGGCAGTGTGCAGGGGCGGCCAGCTGCGGCCACAGGGGTAGGGGACAGGGGTTTCAAGGGGGCGCGCAGGTCCTGTTGGAGCTGCCACTGTCAGTGCCCGGCAGTATGAAAACTGTCGGAAGGGGACACATTCCGACAACCCTACGACCTCGCCGCCGGCATACTGGCGCAGCAGGCCACCGCCGGTGGCAACGAGCCTGGACACAGCGCATGCGCTTGCTGGTGATTGATGACAACCAACACCTGGTTGCCAACATCTTTGATTATTTCGAGCCGCGCGGACATGTGCTTGATGCCGCTCCGGACGGGGTGACCGGCCTGTACCTGGCCACCACCCAGGAGTACGACGCGATCATCCTGGACTGGATGATGCCGCGGCTGGAGGGCACGGCCTTGCTGGAACGCCTGCGCCGTGAACACGGTTCCACCGTGCCGGTGATCATGCTCACTGCGCGCGGTGAGCTGCCGGACAAGATTGCCGGTTTCCGCAGTGGCGCCGACGACTATCTGGTCAAGCCGTTTGCCCTGCCCGAGCTGGAGGTGCGGCTGGAAGCCCTGCAGCTGCGCCGTGATGGCCGCAGTGCACAGCAGCGCCTGCAGGTCGGTGACCTGAGCCTGGACCTGTCCACCCTGGAGGCGCATCGCGCCGGCCACCTGCTGCACCTGTATCCGGCCTGCCGCAAGCTGCTGGAGGTATTGATGCGGGCCAGCCCGGCGGCGGTGCCGCGCGAGCGTCTGGAGCAGGCGTTGTGGGGCGACGAGCTGCCTGATGGCGACATGCTGCGCTCGCATATCTACGAGCTGCGGCGTGCGGTGGATGCCCCGTTCGCGGTCAAGCTGCTGCATACCCTGCCCAAGCTCGGTTACCGCCTGCGCGTGCCCGATCAGGAGCCGGTGGCTGCGGCGCCGGTGACCGACGCCAGCGGCCGATGACGCGCCGGCCGACACTGCGGCGCAAGCTGCTGGGCTGGCTGCTGGGCTATCTGGCCCTGGTCACCCTGGTGGTGTTCGCCGCCGCCAATTACGTGCACGAGCATGCCGAGCATGCGGTCTGGCGGGCCATGCTCAACACCGAGCTGGACCGGGTGGTCAGCCACCTGCGCCAGCAGCCCGGCTATCACTGGCAGGACTCGGACACCATGCGCCTGTTCCGTGGCGATGCCACCGGCAAGGGCTTGCCGGCGTCGTTGCAGGTGCTGCATCCGGGCCTGCATGACGGCCCCCTGTTCGATGGCCAGTCCAGTGCGGTGATGGTGCGCCAGACCGATGACCTGGGGCGGCTGGTGATGGTGATGGACATCACCGACTTTGCCGCGATGGAGTCGCTGACCACCCGTCTGGCGATCCTGGCCGGTGCGGCGCTGGTGCTGGTCACCTTGCTGATGGCCTGGCTGGGCATGGCGCGCCTGGTACGCCCGCTGTCCAGCCTGGCGCGCTCCATCGCCGACCTGCGCGAAGGACAGATCGGGCAGCGGGTGGCGGTGGAAAAACGCGGCAGTGCCGAGCTGGAGGTCATCGCCGCCGCGGTGAATGATTACCTGGAACGCAACCAGCGCTTTGTCGAGCGCGAGCGCGAATTCATCAGCACCACCAGCCATGAGCTGCGCACGCCGATGGCGGTGATCAGCGGGGCGGCCGAACTGGGCCTGGATCAGGACGGTCTGCCCGAGCGCGCGCGGGTCCAGTTGCAGCGCATCGGCAACGTCGCCAGCGGGGTGGAACAGCTGATCAGCCTGCTGCTGGTGCTGGCCCGTGATCCGGCTCGCCTGGCTGCGCTGGGTGAGCAGATCAGCCTGGCCGGCCTGATCGAGCAGAGCGTGCAGGACCACCAGCACCTGGCCGCAGGCAAGGAATTGCAGGTGGACTGCCTGATCCATGCCGACTGCGAGATCTTCGCCCCACCGGTGGTGGTGCAGGCCGCCATCGGCAACCTGTTGCGCAACGCCATCGAGAACAGTGACCGCGGCCAGATCGTGGTGTCCCTGCAGGCACCGGCCCTGGTGCGCATCAGCGATTCGGGCCACGGCATGTCGCCGCAGGAAATCAGTGCGCTGTATGCCCGCCTGGCGCGTGGCCAGCAGCAGGGCAACGGCGGTATCGGCCTGGCCCTGATTGCCCGGCTGTGCGCGCACCTGGGCTGGCAACTGGCGCTGCAGCCGCGTGCCGGCGGCGGCACCCACGCCGAGCTGGACATGGCGGCCTCGCTGATTCCAGACGAGGCCGGCAGCGGCTGAAACGGCTCAGTTGACCGGCAGCCGGCGCTCGGCCAGCCAGGCCCGGGCATCTTCGGCATCGCCTTCAAACCAGGCGCGGGTCGAGCCCAGGCGATAGGTGTAGCCCCAGGCATCCATGTCGGCCATCAGGCGCGCGCTGCCCACCCCGGGCAGGCGCCCGGCCAGCACGATCTGCAGGTAGCAGGTGGCATCTTCCTCGGCCACCGAATCGGTGGCATCGGTATGCACCAGGGCGCGGCGGTCCTCGGGCAGCACGATCAGGTGGCAGGACTCGTGCAGCATCGAGTGCACCGGGGTGTCGTTGCGCACATAGACATTGCTGGCAATGATGCCGGCCTCCGGTGCGCCCCAGTAGCTGCCGGGAATCTCGGCGCCGTCGGCGATGTGGTGCAGGGTCAGGCCGAAGCCGGCGAGCAGGCCGGCGGCATCGTCAAAACGGATCTGGCCGACGGTCATGACGCTGTCGGCGGGATCGGGATTCGGTGCAGTGTTCACGCAGATACCAAACCCCGGCGCGGTGAGGCGCCGGAGCCTTGCTTACTTGTCGTCGGGCAGGGCGACGGAAATGTCGAGCACGTCGTTGTCGCCATCACGCACCAGGTCGACCTTGACCGCATCGACATCGATGTTGACGTACTTCTTGATCACTTCCAGCAGCTCACGCTGCAGCAGCGGCAGGTAATCCGGGCCGCCCCGGCTGCTGCGCTCCTGCGCGATGATGATCTGCAGGCGGTTCTTGGCCGTTTCGGCGGTGTTCTTCTTCTTGTGCAGGAAGTCGAGAATACCCATGCCTTAGCCTCCGAACAGCTTGCTGAAGAAGCCCTTCTTTTCCACGCTGGTGAAGCGCATCGGGCGCTCTTCACCGACAATGCGGCTGACCGCGTCCTCGTAGGCCTGGCCGGCGATGGACTCGTTGTCCAGGATCACCGGCTCGCCCTTGTTGGAGGCATTGAGCACGTCGCCGGATTCGGGGATCACGCCGATGCACTTCAGGCCCAGCACTTCCTCGACGTCGGCGATGGAGAGCATTTCGCCGGTTTCAACGCGGGCCGGGTTGTAGCGGGTCAGCAGCAGGCGGGCATCCAGCGGCTTGCCGCTTTCCGCGCGCAGGGTCTTGGAATCGAGCAGGCCGATGATGCGGTCGGAGTCACGTACCGAGGACACTTCCGGGTTGACCACCACGATGGCGCGGTCGGCGAAGTACATCGCCAGGAAGGCGCCCTTCTCGATGCCGGCCGGGGAGTCGCACAGGATGTAGTCAAAACCGTCGTCGGCCAGTTCCTTGAGCACCTTGCCCACGCCTTCCTGGTGCAGGGCGTCCTTGTCGCGGGTCTGCGAGGCGGCCAGCACGTACAGGTTGTCAAAGCGCTTGTCCTTGATCAGGGCCTGCTTGAGGGTGGCTTCGCCGTTGACCACGTTGACGAAGTCATACACCACGCGGCGCTCGCAACCCATGATCAGGTCCAGGTTGCGCAGTCCGACGTCGAAGTCGATGACGGCGATTTTCTTGCCCTTGCGGGCCAGGCCGCAGGCCAGGCTGGCGCTGGTGGTGGTCTTGCCGACGCCGCCCTTGCCCGAGGTGACTACGATGATTTCAGCCAAAGGACTTCTCCTGGTGTGTTGGGGGTATGCCGGACTCAATCCAGAGCGGCAATCATGATTTGATCGTGTTCCAACCAGACTTGAACGGCCTTGCCGCGCAATTGGCTGGGGACATCATCGAGCACCTTGTAGCGGCCGGCGATTGCCACCAGTTCGGCGTGGAACTCACGGCAGAAAATACGCGCATTTTCATTGCCCTGCGCGCCGGCCAGGGCGCGCCCACGCAGGGTGCCGTAAATATGGATGCTGCCATCGGAAATGACTTCGGCACCGGCGCCGACGGTGGACAGCACGGTCAGGTCGCCGTTGTGGGCATACAGCTGCTGGCCCGAGCGCACGGTGGCGTGGTGCATCTTGCCGCTTTCACTGTTGCCGGCCGCAGCAGCCGGGGCCGGCGCGGGAGCCGGTGCCGGGGCAGGGGCCTGACGGCGGGCGGGAGCCGGGGCCGGTGCACTGGCTTCATCGCGCTCGTACTGGGCACGGAACTTGGCCAGCAGCGGCAGGCCGAGCTGCTCGGCCAGCTGTTCGGTGGCCGTGGTGCCATAAGCCAGGGCCACCGGCAGCACGCCGGCCTTGCGCAGGCCGTTGATCAAGGCCTGGGCCGTGGGCAGGTCAGGCACCTGGGACAGGCCGCCGAAATCGAGCACCACCGCTGCACGGGCGAACATTTTCGGTGCCCGGGTCACGCGCTCGTGCATTTCCTGCACCAGGCGCGGGACATCCAGGCTGCGGATGCGCAGGTTGGCAATTCCCACCTGGCCGATTTTCAGTTCACCGGCCTGTTCATAATCATTCATCTGCATCACATCAATTCCCGGCCGGAGCCGGTTCAACGGGGGTACGCGGGCGGATGATCCAGTCCGCATCCGGCAGTTTGTCACCGTAAGTCTCGCGTACCCATGGGTAGCTGCACAGGTCCTTGAGCATCATGCTCGCACGCACATCGACATTGCGCATGGTGTTCTGGCCGATTTCGCGGAAGCCGAAACTGCCGTGGAACAGCAGGGCCGCATCGGCGCCGTGGTCCAGGAATACCTCGCAGGCAATATGCGGGTAGCGCAGCTCGGCATAGCTCTGGATATCGGCATACAGGGCGCGGCCGACACCGCCACCGCGACGGCGACTGGCCACCACGATGCGGTCGATATAGCAAAAACGGGCATAGCGCTGGGCAAACCAGGCAAAGTTGCTTGAATCGTGGGCGCTGCCGCTGCCGAAACCGATCAGGAAGCCGGCCAGCGCGCCATCGCGCTCGGCGATGCGGAAATACTCGGCGTAATCGTAAAAATAGCGAAGCCGTTCGGCATCCATGGGCAGGATGGCGGAGCCGGCATTGTTGTTCAACGCCAGGACGGCATCGAGCTCATGCTCGCGGACATCGCGGATGACAATGGACATGCACACTCCGGTGGGGCGAACGTTAGACGTGTAAACCCGGTCGATTATCGCATGCCCGGCGGGCCGGGGCGATGCGGCCGCCCTGGCATGACCATCGGTACGGTGCGGCTGACCGGGTGCCGGCCTTAAGATGGGCCATGTTTGGACAATTGAGCCATACCCGCGTGCTGCGCCACGCCGGCCTGTTCACCTGGGCCCTGGTCGCGCTGCCGCTGGTCTACAGTCATTTCTACCCTGCCCTGGAAGACCTGAGCGGGCAGGGCATCCAGCTGCTGGGCGCCTATGTGGGCTTCGGCGCCGGCTACTGGTGGCTGACCCGTGGCCTGGAGACCGGTGGCCATTCGTCCTGGTATGACCGCCTGCTGCTGGTCGCGCTGACCTGCTTTGCCTTGATGGTCAGCTATGCCAGCTGGTCCGGGCTGGGTTCGATCCTGATGATGGTCGCCGCCGGGGTGATCCCTTGGCTGCTGCCGGCCCGGGCCGGGGTGGTGTGGCTGCTGGTCAGCCAGCTGGCGGTGCTGCCGGTGTACTGGCTGAACCTGCACATGTCCCTGTTCGAGGCCTTGATGCAGACACTGCTGTATGCGGGCTTTTCGATGTTCGTGTTCGTCACTTCGCTGGTGGCCCGGCAACAGGCCCATGCCCGCGAGCTGCAGCGCCGGCTCAATGCCGAGCTGCGCGCCACCCGCGTGCTGCTGGCCGAAAGCGCCCGGGTCAACGAGCGCACCCGCATCTCGCGCGAGCTGCATGACCTGCTCGGCCACCACCTGACCGCGCTGAGCCTGAACCTGGAAGTGGCCGGCCACATCACGCAGGGCCAGGCCCGCGAGCATGTGCGCCAGGCCCATGTGCTGGCCAAACTGCTGCTCACCGACGTGCGTGAGGCGGTGAGCACCATGCGCCAGACCGGGGCGATCGACCTGGCCGCGACTCTGCGCCCGCTGGCCGACGGGGTTCCCTCGCTGGCGGTGGAGCTGGATATTCCCCAATTGCTGGAAATCGATGACCCCGAACGGGCCCACGTGCTGCTGCGCTGCGCCCAGGAGATCATCACCAATACCGCCCGCCATGCCCGGGGTGCGCGCCACCTGTCCTTGCGCGTGGCCCGCCGTGAGGGCCTGCTGACCCTGACTTCGCGCGATGATGGTGCCGGCGCCGATCCGGCCGCCCTGGCGCCGGGCAATGGCCTGCGCGGCATGCGCGAGCGGCTGGCCCAGCTGGGCGGCAGCGTGGAAATACAGACCAGCCCGGGCAAGGGCTTCGCCATCACGGTGATGCTGCCGGAAACCCCGCCAGGCATTACGCTGATGGCTACCGTTGAGGAGAGTGTTGATGATTCGCGTCTGCCTGGTTGATGACCAGACCCTGGTGCGTCAGGGGATCCGATCGCTGCTGGCGCTGGATGGCGGCATCGAAGTTGTGTCCGAGGCGGCCGATGGCCGGCAGGCGGTGGAGATGATCCCGCAGCAGCGTCCTGACGTGGTCCTGATGGACATGCGCATGCCGGTGATGAGCGGCCTGGAAGCGCTGCAGACCCTGGCTGCGGCCGGGCAGCTGCCGCCGACCATCATCCTGACCACCTTCGATGACGACCAGCTGGTGCTGGCCGGCCTGAAGGCCGGGGCCAAGGGCTACCTGCTCAAGGATGTGTCGCTGGAGCAGCTGGTCGGGGCGATCCGCACCGTGGCCGATGGCGGCTCGCTGGTGCAACCGGCGGTGACCCAGCGCCTGCTCTCGGGCCTGGAGCACATGCGCAACGAGTTCGTCAGCCTGGACCGGCCGGACCCGTTGACCGACCGCGAGACCGAGATCCTGCGCCTGATGGCCAGCGGCTTTTCCAACAAGGAGATCGCCAACTCGCTGGGCGTGGCCGAAGGCACGATCAAGAACCACGTCTCCAACATCCTGTCCAAGCTGGGCGTGCGTGACCGTACCCGCGCCGTGCTCAAGGCATTTGAACTGCAGCTGGTCTGAGCAGGCCTTCTGGTGTGGGCCCGGGCTGGGCAGGGCCGGGCCGGCCCGGTAGCATTGTTTTGCCGGGGTTAAGGCGAGTGAAGGTTTCACATCGCCGGCTACCCCATGACTTTGGAAACCCTCAGTGGAACTGGGGTCAGAATGTAATAAACAAGCGACGCGAAGCCTGCTAGGATGCGAGCTTCGCTTCAATTAACCCGGCCGTGGCATCGGCCTCGGAGACTCTTGCATGACCCGTATTATCGAGTTCCTGATCGCCTTGGGGATCGTGGCAATCCTGTTCGTCATCATCGGCGTCTGCCTGCCGGGTGAGCGTCACATCAGCGAAAGCATCGAAACCAATCGCAAGATGACCATCGTCAATGACACGGTCAACAGCCTGCGTCGTTTCAAGGACTGGAACCCGCTGATCCTGCGTGATCCGGCCATGAAGCTGTCCTACAGCGGCCCGGTCTCCGGCGTGGGTGCCACCATGGAGTACGACTCGGCTGAAGTCGGCCAGGGTAGCTGGAAGATCACCGAGAGCCAGGAAAACGAGCGCGTTGTCTATGCGCTGGACAACAACCAGCGCGGCTCTGACAAGACCGTGACCTTCCTGCTCGAGCCGACCGGCAAGGACAACCGCAACGTCAAGATCACCCAGGAATACTCGGTGAAGTACGGCATGGACCTGTTCGGCCGTTACGCCGGCCTGTACGTCAGCCGTCACGTTGGCGATGACATCAAGATGGGCCTGGGCCGTCTGCAGACCATGCTGGCCGGTGTGCCGAACATCGACTACCGCGATGCGTCCACCACCATGGCCGATCTGGGCATTGTCGACCTGGCTGCCGAAAACCTGCTGGTGGTCAACGCCGGCAACATCGAGCGCGGCAACGAGACCATCCGCCAGTCCATCAAGGACAACCAGGAGTGGATCAAGCGCGTGATGGACAACAACGGTCTGGAAGCTGCCGGCCCGATGCGCATCATCACCACCGACTTCGGTGCCGAGAAGTACGCCTTCGACGTGGCCCAGCCGGTCCGCAAGAAGGGTGCCGCCGAGGCTTCGGCCGAAGAGCTGAGCGTGAAGGTTGATGGCACCCCGGTGACCTACAGCCACGTGCCGGCCCGCAAGTCCGCCCATGCAACCTACGTTGGCCACATGGCCGGCCTGGACGTGGCACGCAACGCCCTGCGTTCGTGGGCCACCACCAATGGTTACGAGCTGATCGAGCGTCCGTACGAATCCTGGAACGATGGCCTGGACAAGTCCTTCACCCAGGACGGTACCTACGACATCTACTGGGCCATCAAGTAAGCGCACCGCGCTCACTGGATGTTGCTGAAAACGCGCCGCGCAAGCGGCGCGTTTTTTATTGCCTGCCTGTTTTGCCACAATCGCTGCGGACTTTGGTTTGCAGGTGGGTGATGAAGGACTTTGCTGTACGTGCGCAGGGCAGTGCCGGTGCCTTGCTGGCCATGCTGGCCATCGGTTTTTCGGCCTGGGCCTCACACGGTCTGGGGCCCGGGCGGGAGCAGCACAACGTGCTGATGGCCTGCCTGTATGCATTCGGCCACGGCGCGGTGCTGGTGGCGCTGGCCCCACGGGTGCTGTCCGGCCTGGCGCGTACGGCCTTGTGGGTATTGCTGCTGGGCGTGGGGCTGTTTTCCGGCAGCCTGCTGGCGGCGGTGCTGCTGGATTGGTCGACGCGGGCAGCGCCGCTGGGCGGCATGCTGTTGATGCTGGGCTGGCTGCTGCTGTCGCTTTCCCACTGGCAGCGCCAGCGCTGAGCCGGCAGCAACCGGATCAGCGCCGGGAAGGTGGGTTCAGACCGTGGCGCTGGGCTGGTGGCACCAGTGCCAGGGTTCGTAGACGATGCCGTGGGGGTTGTCGCGCGGATAGCTCAGGCCAAAGCCGTAGCGGCCGGCATGGGCCGTCAGCCAGGCAAAGGCCGGGGTGGCCTCGAAGCTTTCCTCTGCGGCCGGTTCGCCCGGGGTGCCGATGTCCAGGGCGCGGCCACTGTGGTGTTCGGAAAAGCCGGGGGCGGCATTGACGGTGAGGATCTGTTCAACGCTCAGGCCGCGGGCCTGCTTGCGGGCGAAGATGCCGGCCTGGTAGGCGTGGGAGCGGTAGCCGGAGATTGCTTCCAGGCTGACACCATCGTTGGCAGCAGCCCGGCGCATCTGCTGCCAGCTCTGGCCGGCGCGGCGGGTCAGCCAGAGCGGCCGCTGCCAGCGGTCGCGGCCGGCCAGTTCCAGCCAGGCCGGTTCGGCGCACAGGGCCAGGCCGCTGTCCCGGGCGTACTGCTGCGGGTCCAGTGCCAGCTGCTGCAGCAATGCCAGCAGGCCATCCAGCGGCAGCAGGGTGCTGGCCGTGGGCAGCTGGCCACGCAGGCCGATGCCGTCCAGCACCCGCAATGCGGCCACCAGGCCGGGTTCGTCGGGCAGGCGGCTGACCAGCGGCATCAGGCCGTCGGGCAGGCGGGCGGCCAGGTACTGGCCGTCACTCTTGCGCCGCAGCAGCCAGTCGGCCCGGGCCAGGGTGCGGGCATCACGGTTGCTGCGGGCACGCAGCACGCTGGCCGGCAGGATTTCGATCTGGGGGCTGTTGTACAGCCGCAAGGGGGCGTTGCGCATGCCGCCAGCTTAGGCCGGTGTGCGGCCGCTGGCCACCTGCTGCAAGTGATCGATCAGCTGGCGTGCATCGACCGGCTCGATCAGCAGGTCATAGCCCTCGCTGGTGGGCAGCCACAGCACCCGCTCGCCCTGGCGGATCGACACCAGGGCCTTGTTGCCATTGGCCAGACGGAACCAGCCGCTCTTGATGCCCGGCAGTGAGGTGCCATTGGTCTTCAGGCGCGGCTTGTAGTCGATATGCTCGGCCAGGTTCACCACGCGGGCCTGTTCCAGTTTCAGGCCGGACAGGGGCACACTGCGCTTGTAGAAGCTGGTGGTGATGGTCAGGCCATCGGTGCCCAGCGCCAGATGCTGGCGGCGCAGGGCCCAGTCCAGTACGCCCCACACCGGGCCCAGCAGCAGGGCAATGGCCAGCATGGCCGAGGCTGCGCCACCGAAGCGGGCGTGCTTGCCCAGGTCCGGGTCCAAGGAGGCCAGCGCCAGCGGCAGGCAGAACACCAAGACGAACAGGAGGAAGCGGGACTTGCGGCCCGGGCCCTTGAGGCGGGCGGCGTCGGGCAGGCGGGTCAGCGGGTTCATTGGGCGTGGATCCAGTGGGCAATGTCGTTGATCAACCCGGCATCCACCTTGCCCGGTTGCTGGTACTCGGCCAGGGTGCCGGGGCCGTTGCCAGCGATGCCCAGGTGGTTGAGGGTGGGGTAATGGTGGAAGCTGAAGCGCTCGCCCTGCAGGCCGGCCTGGAGCCGGTTCCAGTCGGCATCGACCACCTGGAAGTCACGCCCGCCCTGCAGCAGCAGGGTGGGCAGGCCGGCGTCACGGGTCTGGCCGATCACATCCACCGCTTCCAGTTCCTGCCAGTACGCGCCGGTGAGACCGGGCAGCTGCGGCAATTCGGCGGTTTTGTCGCTGCGCAAGGCCGCGATCTGGGCATCGAGCTGGTCCAGATGCGCCTTGGCGGCCTCGGCCGTGATCTGCGGTGATTGCGCCAGCAGGTACACGTTCTGCTCGCGCAGCAGGTCCAGGATCGGCCGCGCAGGAGCGGCAAACAGGATCGCGCCGGCGGCCTGGCCGGCCTTGGCAATGTGGCTGGCGAGCATGCCGCCCTGGCTGTGGCCCAGCACGTAGACCTTGCCGGCGTCGATGCCGGGCTGGGCCTTGAGCAGGGCCACAGCGGCAATGGCGTCGTCGGTGGTTTCCAGGGCCAGGCTGGCGCCTTGGGCAAAGTCCTGCGGCCGGGCCTGGCTGCGCTTGTCATAGCGCAGCACCGCGATGCCCTGCGCAGCCAGACCATGGGCGATGTCGGCGAAGGGTTTGTTCGGGCCCACGCTTTCATCGCGGTCCTGCGGGCCGGAGCCGTGCACCAGCACCACGGCCGGGAACGGGCCGGGGCCCTTGGGCAGACTCAGGGTGGCGCCCAGTGGGCCGGGGCCGGCGACAACCTGCAGCGCGGTTTCAGTGAAGGGGGCATCGGCCGGCGGCGCTGCCGCGGCGCTGGCTACCGGGGCCAGATGGAAACCGCTGATGTGCCCGGCCTTGTCTACTGCCGTGGTGGCGCGGACCGTGCCGTGCTGGAAATGCAGCAGGTGGGTACTTACGTCATTGCCCTCGACCTGACGGGTCTGGTCGGGCTCGATGCGTTGCAGTGCGCCCAGCGATTGGGCCAGTTGCTGCCAGAGCTGGGTCAGGGCCGGGCTGCTCACGGCCTGGGCCATGGCCGGGTTGAAGCGGGCGTGGGCCTGTGCGAAGCGCCCTTGCTCCAGTTCGGCCAGCAGCGCGGTGGCCGGGTCGGGCGCGGTGGTATTGGCGGCCGCCAGGGCCGACAGCGGCAGTGCAGCGGCCAGCAGCAGGGTCTTCAGGCGCATGGCGTCAGATCTCCTTCTTGAAGATCAGCAGCATGGGGGCTATTCCGCCGCCGTTGGGGGCTTGGACCAATTCCCAGCCCTTCAGGCCTTCGCGGGTCAGGGTGTCCTGCAGCACCTTGGGGTCATAGCCGCCCCACAACTTGGGCTTGATTTCGATGGTCTGGTACTGCCAGCGGGTGCTCATGGTTCTTCCTTCGGGTCGGGGCGAGGGGCGGGCAGGCGTCCGGCCTTGCGCAGGGCGTCGCGCAGCACGTATTCGATCTGCGCATTGAGGCTGCGCAGTTCGTCGTCGGCCCAGCGCTGCGCCGCTGCCAGGACATCGGCATTGATGCGCAGCGGATAGGCCTTCTTTTCGCTCACTTGCGCATCCTGTGGGCGCGATGCAGGCGCAGCAGCATCGACGCGGCCAGGGCATTGACCGCGACAAACAGCACACCGACCACCGCATAGACACGGGTGCTGATGCTGCCAGCCCAGTACAGGCCGGCGGCGCCGCAGAACAGGCACAGGGCGATCAGGGCCCAGTGCACGGCCTGGTTGCGCGACAACGGCGAGCCTTCACGGCCGACCCAGAAGGCGATGCCCAGGGCCGGGAAGGCGGTCAGGGCGAGGATGAAGGGGGCAACAAGTTCATTCATGGCAACAATCTTCAATACAGGGAGCCGGCATTGACCACCGGCTGGGTGCCACGGTCAGAGCACAGCACGGTCAACAGGTTGGACACCATCTGCGCCTTGCGCTCTTCGTCCAGCTGCACGGTGCCGCCCTTTTCCAGTTCGGCCAGGGCCATCTCGACCATGCCCACCGCGCCGGCGACGATACGCTGGCGGGCAGCGATCACCGCATTGGCCTGCTGGCGCTGGAGCATGGCCTGGGCGATTTCCGGGGCATAGGCCAGGTGGCTGATGCGCGCATCGAGCACCAGCACGCCGGCATCGGCCAGGCGCTCGGCCAGCTCGTCCTTCAGGTGCTGGGAAATTTCCGCCGCATGGCTGCGCAGGGCCAGCTGGCCGTCCTCGTGCTGGTCATACGGATAGCTGGTGGCCATCGCGCGCAGCGCCGATTCGCTCTGGATGTGGACGAAGGATTCGTAGTCATCCACGTTGTAGACCGCCTCGGAGGCGTCGTTGACCTGCCACACGATCACCGCGGCAATCTCGATCGGGCTGCCGTCCAGCTCGTTGACCTTGAGCTTGCCCGATTCGAAGTTGCGCACCCGCAAGGACACCTTGCGCTTGCTGAAGAACGGGTTGTTCCAGCGCAGGCCGTTGTCCTTGACCGTGCCGACGTACTTGCCGAACAGCTCCAGCACTGCGGCCTGGTTGGGCTGGACCATGTAGAAGCCGCAGCAGGCAAACAGGGACAGCACAATGACCATCAGCCCAGCGGCCAGCAGGGCCAGGCGGGCCAGCCCCGGGGTGGTGGCACCGAGCAGCAGGATGCCGATGCCCGCCACGATGGCCACGATTACGGCCAGTACCAGCGGGATGCCGGGCAGGGAGGAGCGCTGGATCTCTTTCATGGTCTGTCCTCTGGTTGATATCAATTTGATATCAGTATTGGGTGGCGGTGGGCAAAATGCAAGCTGAACGGATAAAATGCGCGTCCTTTGTAGACAGTCGGATGTACAGATGAGCGTGCTGGGGACCCCATTGACCGCATCGGCAACCCGCGTGTTGCTGCTCGGCGCTGGTGAGCTGGGCAAGGAAGTGGCCATCGAACTGCAGCGCCTGGGCGTGGAGGTGATTGCCGCTGACCGCTACGCCAATGCTCCGGCCATGCAGGTGGCCCACCGCAGCCATGTGCTGGACATGCTCGACGGTGCCGCCCTGGCGGCCTTGATTGCCGCCGAGCAGCCGCACCTGGTGGTGCCGGAGATCGAGGCCATCGCCACTGCCACCCTGGTCGAGCTGGAAGCGGCAGGGCAGCGTGTAGTGCCCACGGCGCGCGCCGCGCAGCTGACCATGGACCGCGAAGGCATCCGCCGCCTGGCCGCCGAGACCCTGGGCCTGCCGACCTCGCCCTACCGTTTTGTCGATGACCTGGCCCAGTACCAGCAGGCGGTGGCCGACATCGGCCTGCCGTGCGTGGTCAAGCCGGTGATGTCCTCCTCGGGCAAGGGCCAGAGCACACTGCGCCAGGCAGCTGACATCGACCCGGCCTGGACCTATGCACAGACCGGTGGCCGCGCCGGTGCGGGGCGCTGCATCGTCGAGGGTTTCATCGACTTCGATTACGAAATAACCCTGCTCACCGTGCGCCATGCCAGCGGCACCACCTTCTGCGCGCCGATCGGGCACTGGCAGAAGGATGGCGACTACCGCGAGAGCTGGCAGCCGCAGGCCATGTCGGCGCTGGCCCTGCAGCGGGCGCAGCAGGTTGCCGGCGCCATCACCGACGAGCTCGGCGGCTGGGGGGTGTTCGGGGTGGAGCTGTTCGTCAAGGGCGATGAGGTGTGGTTCAGCGAGGTCAGCCCGCGTCCGCACGACACCGGCCTGGTCACCCTGGGCTCGCAGGACCTGAGCCAATTCGCCCTGCATGCGCGGGCCATTCTCGGCCTGCCGGTGCCGATGATCCGCCAGTTCGGCCCGACCGCCTCCTGCGCGATGCTGGCCGCCGGTTTCGGCGTGCCGCGTTTTGCCAACCTCGAGGTGGCCCTGTCGCTGCCCGATACCCAGCTGCGCCTGTTCGGCAAGCCGCGGGTGGAAGGCCAGCGCCGGGTCGGCGTGGTGGTGGCCCGTGGCGAGGACATCGAGCACGCACGCAGCAGCGCACGTGCAGCGGCCGAGGCGATCACCATCACCCTGGATCCGCTGCCCCTGCTGTGAGCGGTGGCTGCTGGGTGGACTGAAACAACAACGGCCCCTTGCGGGGCCGTTGTCATGTGCCAAGCCGGTAGCCGGTGCTCAGCGCACGTCCACCCAGACCAGGTGGTGGTCGCTGGCCTTGGTCGCCTCGACACCGGGCTGGTCGCTGGCCGGCCAGTGCACGCCATTGCCCAGCAGCTGGAAGCCGGCTGAAGGCAGCACGTAGTCCAGGCGCAGGCTGCCGGTGCGCGGGCCGAAGTCGCCGGTGGCCTGGGCCGGGTTGCCGTGACGCTGGATCCCGCGCTCGGCATAGGCCGCGCCCAGTTCGCTGGCACCGGCGCTGGTCGGGGTCGGCATGCGCAGCACGCGCGGGTGTTCGATCAATTCGATGATGCGGCTGTGGTTGCCGTTGCCGTCGGCCGGGTCATTGTTCAGATCGCCGACGATGACAAAGCGCGCATCGCTGGCCAGGCCGCCACAACGGCCCTGGTCATCGCACAGCCAGTCGCTGTCGGCCTCGCCCTTGAGGTATTCGCTCCAGAGCTTGAGCTCATCGCCGTTGCGGGCGACGTTGCGCTTTTCCGGGCCGTCGAAGGCCGGCGGGGTGGGATGGCTGGCCAGTACGTGGATGCGCCCGTTGGGGGTGTCCACCGGCACATCCCAGTGCGACTTGGACGACAGGCGCAGTTGCTGCCAGACCGCATCGGGCCAGAACGGCTGGCCGTTTTCCGGGTCCAGCGGGCGGCTGGCGCCGGGCAGGGTGTGCCACTTGAGCAGCTGGAAGCTGCGCACCGCTGCGGTATCGATCGGGTGGCGCGAGAGCACCAGCATGCCGTACTGGCCCGGGTGCAGGCCGTAGCCCCAGGCATCGTTGCCATGGCTGCGGCCTTGTCCGCCGACCACGCCGTCATTGTCCAGGTCCAGACCGCTGGGCACGCCGGTGTTGACCGGGGCCAGGTAGCGGTAGGCGTAATGCAGCGGCTGCCCGCCACCGGGCTGGGCCACTTCCAGGTAGTTGCGCTGGAACAGGTCAGCGGCCTTGCCCTCAGCATCGAAGTCGAACTCGTTGATCAGCACGATGTCCGGCCGGGTGGTCTGCAGCACGGCGGCGATGCTGGCGGCCTGGTCGCTGCCGGCCTGCAGCTTGTCGATCAGGCCACCGGCCTGGTTGGTGTACAGCGAGACGTTGTAGGTGGCCAGGCGCAACGGCGCGGCATCGGCATCGGCATCGGCCATGGTCGGTTCGGTGGGGGCGGTGTGGCTGCAGGCCGCGCACAGCACGGCGGCAACCAGGAGCAGGGGGCGCAGTTTCATGGGCGCATTGTCTCACGCCGATTGTGGCGCTTGCCGGTCATCGGGCAGGGGGGTCCAGTGCTGGCCATCGTAGGCCTGCAGGGCGGAGAAGCCGCGCTTGTAGGCCATCTTGGCGTGGCCGGCGATCCAGTAACCCAGGTACAGGTGGGGCAGCTGCCGACTGCGTGCCCACTGCAGCTGCTGCAGGATGGCATACGTGCCCAGGGCGCGGGCCTGGCTGCGCGGGTCGTAATAGGTGTACACCGCCGACAGACCGGCCACGGTCACATCGGTCACCGCCACGGCCAGCAGGGCATCGTTGCCGGCGTGGTCCGGGCCACGGATTTCCATGAAGCGGGTCTGCGACCAGTCGCCGAGCAGGAAGCGGTCGTAATCGGCCGCGGTGTGCTTGTCCATGCCGCCACCGGGGTGGCGGGCAGCCAGGTAACGCTGGTACAGGGCCAGCTGCTCGTCACTGCGCTGGGCGTAGATGATCTGCCAGCGCAGGTCGGCATTGCGCTTGAGGCAACGGCGCTGGCTGCGGTTGGGCACGAAGCGCTCGCAATCGATGCGTACCGGCACACAGGCCTGGCAATCCGGGCACTGCGGGCGGTAGAGCAGGTTGCCCGAGCGCCGGAAGCCCCAGCCCAGGCCATGCGGATAGAGTTTTTCCAGGCGCGGGTCATCGGGGTCGATGACCAGGTCCCGCGCGGTGCGCAGGGGCCAGTAGCCGCACGGGTGCGGCGTGCTCTGGAACAGTCGCAGTTCGATGGAGGAGGCGCTCATCGACGCCAGCATAGCGCTGCTGGCGGTGTGCGGGGCTGGCCGTTCAGCCGGCCGGCACGATGCGCACGCGGAACTCGTCCTCGCCCACGCCCGGCTCGCGGGCCGGTTCGGCCGGTTGCTGGGTGGCCGGCGCCGCATTGCCTGCCGGGGCCGGCGCTGCGGGCGGCTGGCCGGGGCGCTGCAGGACGATGAACAAGGCCACTGCGGCAATCACGAACAGCAGGCCGATGCGGATGCGCCAGCCCCAGTTGGCCTGGCCGCGCGGTTTGATCTGCACGTTGGAAAAATCCAGCGCGGTGGCCTGGCCGGGGTCGCGCCGGGTGGTTTCCAGCAGGCCGGCCTGACGCAGCAGTTCGCGCGCGCGGACCTGGTCATCGGCGCGTACCACCCACACCGTGGGCAGGTTCTTGTTGTCCGGCTTGTCCAGATAGCTGAACTGGCCGCTGCGGCGGGTGCGGTAGGAGCGGCCGTTGGTGACGCGTACCTCGATGCCGGCATCGCGCAGGCGGGTGGCCACGGCTTCGGCGGTTTCCACCCGCTGGCTGGAGAAAATCTGGCGCATCAGTGGGTGTCCTGGCCGGGTGCCACGCGAATCAGGCCTTCCTGGGCGGTGGAGGCGACCAGGCGGCCCTGGCGGTCGAAATACTGGCCGCGGGTCAGTCCGCGTGACTGCTGGGCGCTGGGGCTGTCCAGCGAGTACAGCAGCCAGTCATCGATGCGGAAATCGCGGTGGAACCACAGCGCGTGGTCCAGCGAGGCCATGTGCACACCGGGCTGGTTGTAGCTGATCTTGTGCGGGAAGGTGGCCGTGCCGAGCAGGTGGAAATCCGAGGCATAGGCCAGCAGGGCCTGGTGCAGGGCCGGGCTGGCATCGCCGAGCGGGCCGCGCAGGCGGACCCAGACCTGGTGGTAGGGCGGCAGCGCCTGCGGGTTGAACTCGTCGCGGGCCAGCACATGGCGGAATTCGAACGGGCCGTCGTGGGACAGCCAGCGCTGGAACTTGGCCGGCAGCCGGGCCAGCACGTGCTCGTCCAGCGGCGGGGCCGGGTCGATGGCTTCCGGCGGCGGTACCACCGGCATCGAGAACTGGTGCTCGGCACCGGTTTCCGGGGTCTGGAACGAGGCGGCGGCAAAGAAGATCACCTTGCCCTTCTGGATTGCCGAGACCCGGCGCACCGAGAAGCTGCCGCCATCGCGGGTACGGTCCACGTCGTACACGATGGGGTGTTCGATATCGCCGGCGCGCAGGAAGTAGGCATGCAGCGAGTGCACCCGGCGGTCATCGCCGACCGTGGCCTGGGCCGCGGCCAGGGCCTGGCCCAGGACCTGGCCACCGAACACGTAACGGGTGCCGATGTCCCGGCTCTGGCCGCGGAACAGGTCCACTTCCAGACGCTCCAGGGTGAGCAGGTCGATCAGTTCGGGAATAACGGTGGGGGACATGTCGGCCAGGCCAGCTCGCTGATAGCTGGCCATTATAGCCGCCGTGGTCTCAGCCCTTGCCCAGGCGGGCCATCAGGGCAGTCAGCGCGGCTTGGGCATCGGCGCTGTACCAGGCATCGACGAAGCGGTCCAGCTGGATGTGTTCGGCAGCCAGGGCCTCGTGCAGGTCGGCACGGGCAATGGCGCGGGTGCCCAGCATCGGCATGCGGGGCAGGGCCAGCAGCTGCTGCATCCAGGCGATGGCACGTGCCTGGACCTGTTCCAGCGGCAGCAGCTCGTCGACCATGCCCAGGGCATGGGCGCGCTCGGCACTGACCATCTCGCCGGCGGTGAGCATCTGCCCGGCACGGTGCACACCGACCAGACGGCGCAGCAGGCGCTGGATGCCTTCCGGCGCGACCAGACCAACGGCCACTTCGTTCAGACCGATCCGGTAGGGGCGGGCGGCATCACTGCTGGCAGCCATGATCCGGTAGTCCGCGGCCAGTGACAGCACGCAACCGCCGGCCGGGCAGTGGCCGCCGATGGCCATCACCACCGGGATGCGGCTGTGGCCGATGGCCCGCACCGCACCGAAGAAGGCCTGCCAGCTTTCCATCAGGCGGCCGCGGTCATCGCCGTGGGCCATCAGGTGCGGCACATCCATGCCGGCGGAGAAGATGCCGTCACCGCCGCTGATCACCAGGCCCTGCACGTCATCGGTATGGGCCTGTTCGATGGCGCTGATCAGGCCGCGGCACAGCTCGGTATCCAGCGCATTGACCGGCGCATGGGCCAGCTGGATCTGGCGGATGGGGCCGTGGTTGTGCAGCGCAAGCTTGGCGGTCATGCTCGGGATTCACTCGAAGGGATCTGGCCGATGATAGTCAAAGTGCTGCTGGTTGCGACCACCCTGCTGCTGTTGGGCGGCCCTGCCCGGACCGAGCGCCTGCCCGCGCCTTGCCTGATGCTGGAACAGGGCTGGGTACGCGCGCCGGTGGCCGGTCGCGACATGACCGCCGCCTACGGCCAGCTGCACAACAACTGCCGGGTCGCCGTCGAGCTTCGTTTGGACAGGCTGTCCAGCCTGCAGGCGGACAAAGTGGCCTTGCATCGCACCGATGTTGTGGATGGGGTCAGTCGGATGCGGCAGGTCACCGAGTTGCAGTTGGCGCCAGATGAGCAGGTCACGCTCTCGCCCGGTGGCTTCCACCTGATGCTGCATGGGCTGAAGCCTGCTTTGACGGTCGGTAGCGAGGTTGCGATCCAGCTGGAAGACAGTTTGGGCAGGGTGTATGTGGCGTATCTGCCGGTACGCGCGCGCTGATATCGCCTTGTCAGTCACAAAAAACCCGGCGTCATGCCGGGTTTTTTGTGGGATGCAAGGCGATCAGACGCTGGCGTTGCGGATCGCCTCGGGCAGCGGGGCGCTCTTGCCGGTCTGGGTGTCCATCCAGACCACCACCACGTTGCCGTCCGAATACAGCATGGCCGCGTCCTTCTCATCGACGATGCGGTGGGCAATGGTCACGCTGGAATTGCCCAGGCGCTCCACATACAGCTCCACCACGATGTCGTTGGGCCACACGATCGGGGCGCGGTAGTTGACGTTGGTGTTGGCCACCACCGGGGCGATGCGGTCGCTCATCGACACGCCTTCCACGCTGAGCATCCAGCGCACGCGCGCCTCCTCGAGGAAGGAGATGTACTTGGCATTGTTGACATGGCCCATGGCGTCCATGTCGCGCCAGCGCACGGTGATCGGCACGCGGGCCAGCAGCTTGGGGGTGTTCTCGCTCATTTATTCGGCCTTCTTGCGGGTGGTTTTCTTGGCTGCCTTGCGTGGCGGGCGGGCATCGGGCTTGTTGGCCACCGCGGCCGGCTTCTGGCCCGGCGCGCTGCCGGCCAGCAGCGGGGCGAGGAAGCGGCCGGTGTGCGAGCTGGGCGTGGCAGCAATGGTTTCCGGGGTGCCGCAAGCCAGGATGGTGCCACCGCGGTGGCCACCTTCCGGGCCCAGGTCGATCACCCAGTCGGCGGTCTTGATCACATCCAGGTTGTGCTCGATCACCACCACCGTGTTGCCCTCGTCGCGCAGCTTGTGCAGCACCACCAGCAGGGCCTCGATGTCGTGGAAGTGCAGGCCGGTGGTCGGCTCGTCCAGGATGTACAGAGTGCGCCCGGTATCGCGCCGGCTCAGTTCCTTGGCCAGCTTGACGCGCTGGGCCTCGCCACCGGACAGGGTGGTGGCGCTCTGCCCCAGCTTGACGTAGCTCAGGCCGACATCGACCAGGGTTTCCAGCTTGCGCGCCAGCGCCGGCACCGGTTCGAACAGGGTCAGCGCGTCCTCGACGGTCATCTCCAGGATGTCGTTGATGTTGTGGCCCTTGTAGGTGATCTCCAGCGTCTCGCGGTTGTAGCGCTTGCCGCCGCACACGTCACACGGCACGTAGACGTCGGGCAGGAAGTGCATCTCCACCTTGATCAGGCCATCGCCCTGGCAGGCCTCGCAGCGGCCGCCACGCACGTTGAAGGAGAAGCGCCCCGGCGAATAGCCACGCGCACGCGCTTCGGGCATCTGTGCGAACAGCTCGCGCAACGGGGTGAACAGGCCGGTATAGGTGGCCGGATTCGAGCGCGGGGTACGGCCGATCGGCGACTGGTTGATGTCCACCACCTTGTCGAACAGGTCCAGGTTCTCCACCTCCCGGAACGGGGCCACGGTGTGCGAGGCACCGTTGATCTCGTTGGCGGCCAGGGTGAACAGGGTGTCGTTGATCAGGGTCGATTTGCCCGAGCCGGACACGCCGGTGACACAGGTGAACAGCCCGGCCGGGATGTCCAGGTCCACGCCCTTGAGGTTGTTGCCGCTGGCACCGCGCAGGTGCAGCATCATCTTCGGGTTGGGCGCGTGGCGGCGGGCCGGCAGTTCGATCCGGCGCTGGCCGGACAGGAACTGGCCGGTGACCGACTCCGGGGCGTCCATCAGATCCTGCATCGTGCCCTGGCCCACCACGCGGCCACCGTGCACGCCGGCACCGGGGCCGATGTCCACCACATGGTCGGCCAGGCGGATGGCATCTTCGTCGTGCTCGACCACGATCACCGTGTTGCCCAGGTCACGCAGGCGGGTCAGGGTGGCCAGCAGGCGCTCGTTGTCGCGCTGGTGCAGGCCGATGGACGGCTCGTCGAGCACGTACATCACCCCGACCAGGCCGGCACCGATCTGGCTGGCCAGGCGGATGCGCTGGGCCTCGCCGCCGGAGAGGGTCTCGGCCTTGCGCTCCAGCATCAGGTAATCCAGGCCGACATCGACCAAAAAGCCCAGCCGTTCGCCGATTTCCTTGACGATCTTGGCCGCGATCTCGCCGCGCCAGCCGGGCAGGCTCAGCTGCTGGAAGAAGGCCAGGGCATCACCGATGGGCAGGGTGACGATGTCCGACAGCGGGCGGTCGGCCACGAACACATTGCGCGCGGCCCGGTTCAGGCGGGCGCCACCGCACTCGGTGCAGGGGCGCTCGGAGATGTACTTGGCCAGTTCCTCGCGAACCGCGGCCGATTCGGTCTCCCGGTAGCGGCGCTCCAGGTTGGGGATCACGCCCTCGAAGCGGTGCTTGCGCTGGCTGCGGCCACCGGCCTCGGTGAAGTAGGTGAACTGGATCGCTTCCGCGCCGCTGCCGTACAGCACCGCCTGCTGCACCTTGGCCGGCAGGCTGTCCCACGGCGCATCCACGTCAAAGCCGTAGTGCTTGGCCAGCGAGGCGATCAGCTGGAAGTAATACGCATTGCGGCGGTCCCAGCCGCGTACCGCGCCGGCGGCCAGGCTCAGTTCGGGGTGGGTGACCACCCGGGATGGGTCGAAGAACTCGGCCACGCCCAGGCCATCGCAGCCGGAGCAGGCGCCCATCGGTGCATTGAAGGAGAACAGGCGCGGCTCCAGCTCGGGCAGGGCGTAATCGCACAGCGGGCAGGAGTACTTGGAGGAGAACAGCTGGGCCGGTTCGTCCGGCTTGTCCAGCGACATCACCGTGGCCATGCCTTCGCCGAGCTTGAGCGCGGTCTCGAAGCTTTCGGCCAGGCGCTGGGCCAGGTCGGCACGCGGGCGGAAACGGTCGATCACCGCCTCGATGGTGTGCTTGATGCGCAGCGCCAGCGGCGGCACCGCGTCGATCTCGTGGACCACCCCGTCCACGCGCACGCGCACATAGCCCTGGGCACGCAGCTGCTCGAACACCTGCACATGCTCGCCCTTGCGGTCGCGGATCACCGGGGCCAGCAACATCCAGCGCTGCTCGCCATCCAGGGCCAGCACCTGGTCCACCATCTGGCTGACGGTCTGTGCTTCCAGCGGGTAGCCGTGGTCCGGGCAGCGCGGGGTGCCGACGCGGGCGTAGAGCAGGCGCAGGTAGTCGTAGATCTCGGTGATCGTGCCCACGGTGGAGCGCGGGTTGTGGCTGGTGGACTTCTGCTCGATCGAAATGGCCGGGGACAGGCCTTCGATATGGTCGATGTCCGGCTTTTCCATCACGCTGAGGAACTGCCGTGCGTAGGCCGACAGCGACTCCACGTAACGGCGCTGGCCTTCGGCATAGATGGTGTCGAACGCCAGCGAGGACTTGCCCGAGCCGGACAGGCCGGTGATCACGATCAACTTGTCGCGCGGCAGGTCCAGGTCGATGTTCTTGAGGTTGTGGGTCCGCGCACCGCGGAGCCGGATGTAGTCCATCGCCATGGGGGATTCCAGTTGCGCTGCCGGCGCAGGCCGGGCAGGTGGGGAGGGTGGCAGTCGACCAGCCTAGCGAGGCGCCGGGCCGGGGGCAATGTGCCGCCCGGCCGGCGTTTGGCTGGCCCAATGCAGGTTGAACCGTGGCGGTTGCGCGGTTTGACTGGCCCGGCACCGGGGGACTACAATCCCGCTCCTGTCTATCCGTCTGGGTAGACGTTCGCGACCACAATAACTACAGAGGAAGTCTGGTCATGTACGCAGTTTTGGTAACTGGCGGTAAGCAGTACCGCGTTGCCCAGGGTGAAACCCTGCGCATTGAAAAGCTCGATGCCGAAGTCGGCACCGAAATCACTTTCGACAGCATCCTGATGCTGGGCGATGCCGACGGCATCAAGATCGGTGAGGCCGTCAAGGGCGCCACCGTGACCGCCAAGGTTGTGGAGCAGGGTCGTGCCGACAAGGTCCGCATCATCAAGTTCCGTCGCCGCAAGCACCACATGAAGCGTCAGGGTCACCGTCAGTACTACACCCAGATCGAAATCACCGGCGTTGCCGGTGGTAACAAGTAAGCTCTAAGGAGAAGCAGTCATGGCACATAAAAAGGGCGTAGGCTCCTCGCGTAACGGTCGCGACTCCAACCCGAAGTACCTGGGCGTCAAGATCTTCGGCGGCCAGGCCATCGAAGCCGGCAACATCATCGTGCGTCAGCGCGGCACCCAGTTCCACCCGGGTGCAGGCGTCGGCCTGGGTCGTGACCACACCCTGTTCGCACTGGTCGATGGCAAGGTGGAATTCACCACCAAGGGCCCGAAGAAGCGTCGTACCGTCAGCGTGGTTGCTGCTGTCTGATCAGCGCACCTAGCGGCGAGCGCGCCGTCATGGCGCTGCAACGCTGAGAAAAGCCCCGCTTCGGCGGGGCTTTTCATTGCTCCGGATGGTATCGGAGCGCCACCTTCCACCTGGCCTGTGCGCCGGGATGGCTACACTTTCCAGCGAACGGCCACTGTGGCCGGGTTCGCACAAGGCAATCGAGCGCGTCATGAAACTTGTAGACGAGGCAGAAATCCAGGTCATCGCCGGCAACGGCGGCAACGGCTGCGTCGGCTTCCGTCGCGAGAAGTTCATCCCGCTGGGCGGGCCGGACGGCGGTGACGGCGGCAACGGCGGCAGCGTATGGCTGGTCGCCGACGAAAACCTCAACACCCTGATCGACTTCCGTCACGACCGCATCTTCAAGGCGCAGCGTGGCGAGAACGGCATGGGCCGGCAGATGTATGGCAAGGGCGGTGAGGACAAGATCATCACCGTGCCGGTCGGCACCGTGGTGATCAATGTCGATACCGATGAAGTGATCGGCGACCTGACCACCCATGGCGCCCGTCTGCTGGTGGCCAAGGGCGGCAAGGGTGGCCTGGGCAACATGCACTTCAAGAGCTCGGTCAACCGTTCCCCGCGCCAGGCCCTGCCGGGCGAGGAAGGCGAGGAGCGCGTGCTCAAGCTCGAGCTCAAGCTGCTGGCCGACGTCGGCCTGCTCGGCTTCCCCAATGCGGGCAAGAGCACCTTCATCCGCGCCGTCTCGGCAGCGACCCCGAAGGTGGCCGATTACCCGTTCACCACGCTGTACCCGAACCTGGGTGTGGTCAAGGTGGAGAACTACCGCAGCTTCGTCATCGCCGACGTGCCGGGCCTGATCGAGGGCGCTGCCGACGGTGCCGGCCTGGGTACCCAGTTCCTGCGCCACCTGCAGCGCACCCGTATCCTGCTGCACCTGGTGGACATCTCGCCGATGGAAGGTGGGGTGGAGGGCATTTCCCCGGTCGAGCAGGTGCGTGCGATCGAGCGCGAGCTGGAGAAGCATGATCCGGAACTGCTGGCCAAGCCGCGCTGGTTGATCCTGAACAAGGCTGACCTGATGTTCGACAACGAGGCGCGCGAGGCGGCCGACCAGGTCATTGCCGAGCTCGGCTGGGACCAGCCCTGGTTCCTGGTTTCGGCGCTGGGCCGCGAAGGCACCTGGCCGATCATGAACAAGGTCATGGCCTTCTTCGACCAGCAGCGTGAAGCGGCCGAGGAGCTGGCCCGCGAGCAGGGCGCGCTGTAAGGCGCACTGGTGTTTCGCCCGCTTGAAAGGCCCGGTCACTGACCGGGCTTTTTCATGTCGGCAAGAGCGGGGTGGCTGGCCTGGTGCGGCTGGCCGCCGTGCTGTGTGGATGCTGCTGTGTTGATGCAGCTCGCCCGCGGGTACGGGTCGATTACGGGCAAGAAAAAACCCGGCCGAGGCCGGGTTTTTAGGTATCAGGCGCTGCAGCACCTGATACGAGTGCCGTTCCGACTAGACTCAGGCAGCTGCCAGAGCCTTGATGCGGGCGGTCAGGCGGCTCTTGTGACGAGCGGCCTTGTTCTTGTGGATCAGGCCACGTGCGCTCAGGCGATCCAGGATCGGCTGGGCAGCGGTAAAGGCAGCCTGGGCGCCTGCGGCGTCGTTGGCGTCCAGAGCCTTGATGACCTTCTTGACGGCAGTGCGCAGCATCGAACGCTGAGCAACGTTGCGCTCGTTGCGCACGATGGTCTGCTTGGCGCGCTTCTTGGCGGACTTGATATTGGCCACGGTGGTGGTTTCCTGAAAAATCGGTGTAGTGGGAACAGCAAGCACGCTAGTATGATCACCTCCGAACTTTACGTCAAGTTGACTTGTCAAGGGGGCGCCATTGAGCGCACGGCTGTTGCGCTCGACTGCGGTCTTCAGCGCCATGACTTTTCTCTCGCGCATCAGTGGCTTGCTGCGCGATCTGATCTACGCCCAGGTATTCGGCGCCAGCGCCGCGATGGATGCCTTCGTGGCCGTGTTCAGGATCCCGAATTTCCTGCGCCGGCTGTCGGCAGAAGGCTCCTTCTCGATGGCCTTCGTGCCGGTGCTGGCCCAGTACAAGGCCGACGGCGACCACGCGGCGGTCAAGGCGCTGGTGGACCGGGTGGCCGGGGCCCTGATCGGCGCCCTGCTGGTCATTACGGCCGCGGCCATTGCGCTGGCGCCCTGGCTGATCAGTGTGGTTGCGCCGGGCTTCGTGCCGGGTAGCGAACAATGGCAGCTGGCCGTGGACATGCTGCGCATCACCTTCCCCTATGCGCTGTTCATCTCGCTGGCGGCGATGGTTGGCGGCATCCTCAACAGCTACGGGCGCTTCGCGGTGCCGGCGCTGTCGCCGATCCTGCTCAATGTGTCGATGATCGTGGCCGCCCTGTGGGGCGCGCCGCTGGCCCAGCGCTTCGGGGTGGAGCCGGTGTTTGCCCTGGCCTGGGGCGTTTTTGCCGCCGGCATCGGCCAGCTGCTGTTCCAGTTGCCGTCGCTGTTCCGGCTGGGCCTGCTGCCGCTGCCGCGCTGGGACCTGGCCCATGCCGGGGTGCGCCGGATCGGCAAGCTGATGGTGCCGACCCTGTTCGGTGCTTCGGTGGCCCAGTTCAACCTGCTGTTCAACACCTTTGCCGCCTCGCTGCTGGTGGGCGGTTCGATGACCTGGCTGTACTACTCCGACCGCCTGCTGGAATTTCCGCTGGGCATGTTCGGGGTGGCGATCGGCACGGTGATCCTGCCGCACCTGTCCTCGCGGGTGGCTGCCAAGGACCCGGCCGGTTACTCGCGCGGGCTGGACTGGGGCCTGCGCCTGTGTCTGCTGATCGGCATTCCGGCCGGTATCGGCCTGGTGCTGTGCGCCGAAGCGCTGCTGTTCACCCTGTTCCAGTACGGCAACTTCAGCCCCACCGATGCGCGCATGAGTGCCTGGTCGCTGGTGGCCCAGGCGCTGGCGGTGCCGGCCTTCCTGCTGGTCAAGGTGCTGGCCCCGGCCTTCTTCTCGCGCCAGGACACGCGCACCCCGGTCAAGGCCGGGCTGGCGTCGGTGGCGATCAATGCCCTGGCCACCCTCGGCCTGGTGGCTGGCCTGCTGTGGCTCACGCCGGCCGGGCAGGCCGCCCTGGCCCAGGCCGGTGGCAGCATCACCGGCGCGCTGAAGCTGCTGCCGGGTGCGCACGCGCTGCTGGCCCTGGCCATTGCCATTGCCGGCTGGGCCAATGCCCTGCAGCTGGCCTGGTACCTGCGCCGGGCCGGGGTGTTCGCGCGCCAGCCGGGCTGGGCGAAGTTTGCCCTGCAGCTGGCCATGGCCAGTGTGGCGATGGTGGCGGTGCTGCTGTGGCTGCGAGGGTTGTGGCCGGATTTTGCGCTCTGGTCGTGGTCGCAGCGTGGCTGGCGCCTGGCCGCGATGGTGGCCGCCGGCGCGGCCAGCTATGGCGCCGTACTGTTGCTGTGCGGCTACCGGCCGCGCGAGCTGCGTGCCCGGTGAGGCAGGAGCCAGCCGGGCCCGGCTATACTTTCCCATCCCCCGTTGCGTGCCCGGCGTCTGCCGGGTGTATCAGGTATCCATGATCAAGCTGTTCCGAGACCTCCAAGGTGACGTGCTGTATCCGGCCGGCAGCGTGGTGTGCATTGGTGCGTTTGACGGGGTCCACCGTGGCCACCGGGCCCTGCTGCAGCACACCGCACAACGTGCGGCGGCGCTGGGCGTGCCGGCGGTGGCGGTGTCCTTCGAGCCGCTGCCGCGCGAATTTTTCGGCCGTGACAATCCGCCGCCGCGCCTGAGCCTGGCCCGCAACAAGGTCGAGGCCTTTGCCGCCCAGGGCATGCAGGGCGCGGGATTGCTCGGCTTCGACGCGGCCATGGCCGCGACCCCGGCCGAGGACTTCGTGCGCCAGTTGCTGGTCGGCCGCCTGCAGGCCCGCGAGGTCTGGATCGGCCCGGAGTTCAGTTTCGGCCACAAGCGCGGCGGCAACCTCGCCCTGCTGCAGGCCATGGGCGCCCAGCTGGGTTTTGCCGCTGGCCAGATCGACAGCGTGCATGTGCACGGCGAGCGGGTGTCCAGCACGCGCATCCGCCAGCACCTGCTGGCCGGCGAATTTGACCGTGCCGCCGACCTGCTGGGCCGGCCCTATGCCATTGCCGGGCGCGTGGTGCGCGGCCAGCAGCTGGGCCGCACCCTGGGTTTCCCGACCGCCAACCTGCGCTTTGCACGTACGCCGGCGCTGTCCGGGATTTATGCCACCTGGGTGCACGGGGTGTATGAAACACCGTGGCCTTCGGTGTCCAGTTTCGGCACCCGGCCCACCGTGGCCGGGGTCGAGCCGCTGCTGGAGGCTCACCTGTTCGACTTCCATGGCGACCTGTACGGGCGCCGGATCGAGGTCGAATTCGTCGCCAAGTTGCGCGACGAGGAAAAATTTGATGGTCTGCCGGCCTTGACCGAGCAGATGCACCGTGATGCCGCCCAGGCGCGTCACATCCTTTCAGAACACAGACTGCGAGCCACCGCGTGAGCCAGGACTACAAAGCCACCCTCAACCTGCCGGCAACCGATTTCCCGATGCGCGGCGACCTGCCCAAGCGCGAGCCGGGGACGCTGGAGCGCTGGGAAGAGCAGGGCCTGTATGCCCAGCTGCGCGCCAATGCCGCCGGCCGCGACCTGTTCGTGCTGCACGACGGCCCGCCGTATGCCAATGGCCAGATCCACCTCGGCCATGCGGTGAACAAGATCCTCAAGGACATCATCGTCAAGTCGCGCTACCTGGCCGGCTTCGATGCGCCCTACGTGCCGGGCTGGGACTGCCACGGCCTGCCGATCGAAATTGCGGTGGAGAAGAAGTGGGGCAAGGTCGGCACCAAGCTGGACGCGCGTCAGTTCCGCCAGAAGTGCCGTGAATACGCCGCCGAGCAGATCGACATCCAGCGCCGCGATTTCAAGCGCCTGGGCGTGACCGGCGACTGGGACAACCCGTACAAGACCCTGGATTTCGGCTTCGAGGCCAACGAGATCCGTGCCCTGTCCAAGATCGTGGCCAACGGCCACCTGATGCGCGGTGCCAAGCCGGTGCACTGGTGCTTTGACTGCGGCTCGGCCCTGGCCGAAGCCGAGATCGAATACCAGGACAAGGTTTCCCCGGCCATCGACGTGGCTTACCCGGCCCGTGACAGCGCCGCGATGGCGGCCAGCTTCGGCGTGCAGCTGCCGGTGGGCGTGGAAGTGGCGGTGCCGATCTGGACCACCACCCCGTGGACCCTGCCGGCCTCGCTGGCCGTGTCCCTGGGTGCCGAAATTGAATACCTGCTGGTCGAAGGCCCGGCCCGCAACGGCGCTGCGCGCTGGCTGGTGCTGGCGGCCAAGCTGGCCGAGAAGTCGCTGGCCCGTTACGGCATCAACGAGCTGGTGGTGCATGGCCGCGCCAACGGTGCGGCGCTTGAAAACCAGCTGCTGGCCCACCCGTTCTATGACGACCGCGACCTGCCGCTGTTCAATGGCGAGCACGTCTCCGACGAAGACGGTACCGGTGCGGTGCACACCGCCCCGGGCCACGGCCAGGAAGACTTTGCCGTCAGTGCCAAGTACGCGCTGATGGACAACTACAACGCCGGCCAGATCAACCCGGTCGATGGCCGTGGCGTGTACCTGGAATCCACCCCGGATGCCGATGGCGTGGTGTTGGCCGGCCAGCACATCTGGAAGACCCAGGACGCCATCGTGGAGGTGCTCAGCGCCCGCGGCGTGCTGCTGGCCCACAGCAAGATGGAACACAGCTACCCGCACTGCTGGCGTCACAAGACCCCGGTGGTGTTCCGCGCCACCCCGCAGTGGTTCATCTCGATGGACAAGGCCGGCCTGCGCAGCGATGCGATGAGCGCGATCGGCAAGGTCGGCTGGTTCCCGGCCTGGGGCCAGGCGCGCATCGGCGCGATGGTCGAAGGCCGCCCGGACTGGTGCATCAGCCGTCAGCGCACCTGGGGTGTGCCGATTGCGCTGTTCACCCACCGCCTGACCGGCGAGATCCACCCGCGCAGCGTTGAGCTGATGCAACAGGTGGCCGACATCGTGCAGGTCGAGGGCATCGATGCCTGGTTTGACCTGGATGCTGCCAGCCTGCTGGGCGATGAAGCCGGCGACTACGAGAAGGTCACCGACATCCTCGATGTCTGGTTCGATTCGGGCGTCACCCACGAAGGCGTGCTGCTGGAGCGTGGCTTCGGCAAGCCGGCCGACCTGTACCTGGAAGGCAGCGACCAGCACCGCGGCTGGTTCCAGTCCTCGCTGCTGACCGGCGTGGCCATCGACAAGCATGCCCCGTACAAGCAGTGCCTGACCCACGGTTTCACCGTGGACGAGAAGGGCCGCAAGATGTCCAAGTCGCTGGGCAACGGCATCGAGCCACAGGACATCATGAAGACCCTGGGTGCGGACATCCTGCGCCTGTGGATCGCCTCGGCCGACTACTCCAACGAGATGTCGCTGTCCCAGGAAATCCTCAAGCGCAATGCCGATGCCTACCGTCGCCTGCGCAACACCGCCCGCTTCCTGCTGGCCAACCTGGACGGCTTCGACCCGGCGGCCAACAGCGTGGCCCTGGAAGACATGGTCGCCCTGGACCGCTGGATCGTGCACCGCGCCTGGCAGGTGCAGGAGAAGATCAAGGCCGCCTATGACCGCTACGATTTCGCCGAGATCGTGCAGGCGCTGCTCAACTTCTGCTCCGTCGACCTGGGCTCGCTGTACCTGGACGTGACCAAGGACCGCCTGTACACCATGCAGGCCGACTCGGCCGGCCGCCGCAGCGCGCAGACCGCCATGTACCACGTGGCCGAGGCATTCGTGCGCTGGATCGCGCCGGTGTTGACCTTCACCTCCGACGAGTTGTGGGGCTACCTGCCGGGTGAGCGTGACAAGCACGTGCTGTTCACCACCTGGTATGACGGCCTGCAGCCGCTGGCCGAGGACGCCGCCATTTCGGCCGCCGATTTCGACCAGCTGCTGGGCATGCGCGAGCAGGTGGCCAAGGTGCTGGAGCCGATGCGCGCCAATGGCGTGATCGGTGCGGCGCTGGAGGCGGAAATCACCATTGCCGCCAATGCCGCCACCGCCGCCAAGCTGGCACCGCTGGCTGATGAACTGCGCTTTTTGTTCATCAGTGGCGATGTGCAGGTGCGCGAGGCCACCACCGACGAGATCTTCGTCAGTGCCGAGCCGACCAGCAAGGCCAAGTGCGTGCGCTGCTGGCACTACCGCGCCGATGTCGGCAGCAATGCCGAGCACGCCGAGCTGTGCGGCCGCTGCGCCGACAACGTGGCCGGTGCGGGTGAAACCCGCCGGTGGTTCTGATGAAGGCCCGTCCGCGTCCCAACGCGCTGGTCTGGCTGCTGTTGTCGGTGGCGGTGATCGTCATCGACCAGTGGACCAAGGCCTGGGTGCTGTCCAGCCTGCCCGAATACACCGCGGTGCCGGTGATCGAGGGCTTCTGGAACTGGTACCGCACCTACAACACCGGTGCGGCCTTCAGTTTCCTGGCCGGTGCCGGTGGCTGGCAGCTGTGGCTGTTCACCGCGCTGGCAATCGGCATCAGCGGCCTGCTGGCGTGGTGGCTGTACCAGCTGCCGCGCGGCCAGTGGAAGGCGGCGCTACCGTATTCGCTGGTGATCGGCGGGGCAATCGGCAATGTGATCGATCGCCAGCTGCACGGCCACGTGGTGGATTTCATCCAGTGGCACGTGGGCAGCTACTACTGGCCCTCGTTCAACATCGCCGACTGCGCCATCGTCGGCGGGGCGATCGGCATTTTTGTATTCGGCCTGTTTGAAGGCAAGGACAAGGCCAAGGCTGCCGGTTGATCCGGCGGCCCTGGCAAGAGAGACGAGCATGCAAGTACTGCTGGCCAATCCGCGTGGTTTCTGTGCCGGTGTCGATCGCGCCATCGAGATCGTCAAGCGCGCCATCGAAACCTTGGGCGCCCCGATCTACGTGCGCCATGAAGTGGTGCACAACCGCTTCGTGGTCGATGACCTGAAGGCACGCGGGGCGATCTTCGTCGAGGAACTGGACGAAGTGCCGGATGGCAATACGGTGATCTTCTCGGCCCATGGCGTGTCCAAGGCGGTGCGTGCCGAGGCTGACCGCCGTGGCCTGAAGGTGTTCGATGCGACCTGCCCGCTGGTGACCAAGGTGCACTTCGAGGTCAGCCGCCACTGCCGTCATGGCCGTGATGTGGTGCTGATCGGCCATGAAGGCCACCCGGAAGTGGAGGGCACGATGGGCCAGTGGAGCCGTGAGGCCCACACCGGTTCGATCTACCTGGTCGAGGACGTGGACGATGTGCTGGCGCTCAACCCCGGCCAGCCGGAGAACATCGCCTACACCACCCAGACCACGCTGTCGGTGGATGACACCCGTGCGGTGATCGATGCGCTGCGTGAGCGCTTCCCGGCCATCGACGGGCCGAAGAAGGACGACATCTGCTACGCCACCCAGAACCGTCAGGATGCGGTGCGCGATCTGGCCAAGCAGGCCGACCTGGTGCTGGTGGTGGGGTCGCCCAATTCCTCCAACTCCAACCGCCTGGCCGAGCTGGCCCAGCGTGAGGGGGTGGAGGCCTACCTGATCGACAACGCCGGCGAAATCAATGCGGCCTGGGTGCAGGGCAAGCAGTGTATCGGCGTGACCGCCGGTGCTTCGGCCCCGCAGGTGCTGGTGGATGGTGTGCTGGAGCGTCTGGCCCAGCTCGGTGCCACCACCAAGCGCGAGCTGGACGGCGAGCCGGAGACCATGGTCTTCGCCCTGCCCAAGGAACTGCGCCTGCGTCTGGTGGATTGACCGAAACGGTTGAAAAACCCTACAATTACGCCCTTCGCCGGAATAGCTCAGTTGGTAGAGCGGCGCATTCGTAATGCGTAGGTCGCAGGTTCGATTCCTGTTTCCGGCACCAAGTCAAAGCCCGCCTTGTGCGGGCTTTTTCTTTGTCTGGCTTGGGGTGGTGTGATGCCGTTGGCGGGTGGGCATGTGGAGGGCATGGGGGGGCGCTGGGCTCACGCGGCCTGCGTGGTTCCGGCCTGACTGGCCTGGCGGATGCGCCGGTGGCGCCAGAACAGCGGGGCGCCGAGGGCGCAAATGGCGATCACCATGATGCAGAAGCTGGTCACCGCCGCGCGCATGCCCCAGTGGTCGGCGATGGCGCCGATGCCCAGCATCGGCAGCATCGAGCCGATGTATCCGACCAGCAGGTAGGTGGAGAACAGGCCGGAGCGGGTGCGCAGCTCGGACAGGCGCGGCACCAGGCTCATGCCGGCCAGCATGCACATGGCATGGCCGATTGCCGCGGCCAGCACCCCGGCCACAAACAGCAGGGCAGAGCCGGCCCACAGGTTGACCATCAGCAGGGCATTGCTCAGGGCCAGCATGAGCAAGCCGGCAGTACCGGTGCGGTAGGTGGGCAGGCGGCCGACCAGGACCTGGACGATGGCCGAAACGAACAGGATCAGGGCGATGGCGCTGCCGCTGACCACCGGGCCATGCCAGGGCACCAGCTTGTCCAGGAACAGGGGCGACATGGCCGCATACAGGCCGAACACCGCAAAGGCCATGAACGGCAGGCAGGTGGTGAGCCAGAACGCGCTGCGGTTTTCCGGTGTCGGCAGGGTCAGCTGGGGCAGGAAATCGTGGGCCTGCAATGGTGCCATGGCGGCCTGCGCGGTGGCCGGCAGTGCCAGCGTGCGCAGTGCCAGCCAGCCGCACAGCCCCAGTACCAGGGTCGGCAGGTAGGCGCTGACCAGTGGCTGTGGCAGCCACTGGCCGATGATGCCGCCGGTCAATGGGCCCAGGCCAAAACCCAGCGCCATCAAGAAGCCGGTCAACATGGCCACGCGCTGTGCGCTGCCGGCCGGGGCCAGCAGGGCCAGGCCCTTGGTGGCGCTGGTGGTGAGCAGGGTGGAGGCGATGCCGACCAGAAAACGCCCGCTGCCCAGCCACCACAGGTTGTTGGCCAGCAGGCACATCACGGTGCCGAGCAGGATCAGCAACAGGCCGGCCTGCATCACCCGCAGGAAGCTGGTGCGGTCCGGCAGGCGGCCCAGAAACAGCAGTCCGGCCAGGGCGCCGCCCATGTAGATCACATAGAGCAGGGAGATGTCACTGGGCTTGAGCTGCCACAGCTCCTTGTACAGCGCATACAGCGGGCTGATCAGGGCTGTGCCCATCACGCCGACGATCATTGCGTAGCTGACCCAGAAATACGGTGTTGCCTTGGGTTTCATTGCAGGTTCCGGTGTTGCGGGTGGCGATGCGGTGCAGGCATCAGAGCGTGTCGAAACTGCGGGAGATCTTCTCCAGCGTGCGGCGGGTGACTTCCAGGTCTTCGGCACTGACCCCGTCCAGGATCGTGTGCTCGATATGCAGGCTGTGCTGCAGGATGCGCAGGGCGCAGTCACGGCCGGCATCGGTCAGGGCGATGCACTTGGTGCGCCGGTCTGCCGGCTGGCATTGCCATTGCACCAGGCCGGCCGCGCGCAGCTGGGCCAGTACCCGTACCAGGGAGGAGCTGTCCAGGTGCAGGGCCTGGGCCAGGTCCTTCTGCAGCATCGGCGCGGCATGGGTGTACAGGGTGATCAAGGGCATGCGCGTGGCATCGGACAGGCCACTGTCACGCAATGCCAGATCCACCTGGCGACGCCACTGGCGATAGACCGAGCCGATCAGCTGGCCGAAGCGGGCGCGGAACCCGGCCAGGGCGATGTCCGCAGCCGTAGTCGATGCGGCCGGCGCAGGGGTGTTTGTTTGCATGCAAAGTATTTTGCGCCGCGGCCGGGCTGATGACAATCCTGGCCTGCGTGCCGTTGCCACCCGGTACCGGTACAAACAACATCGGCCAGGTGCCTGGCACCTGGCCGATGTGTTTGCCCTGCGGTGTTGCTTACAGCTTGAAATTCAGGCTGAGGTGGAAGGTGCGGCCGATCACGTCATACAGGCCAGACGAGGTACCGGCGATGCCCTGGTTGAAGTTGGAACCACCGGCTTCGGCACCCGGGATGCGCGGCGGCGAGCGGTCGAACATGTTGTTCATGCCGGCCGACACGCTCACCTTCGGAGTCAGCTGGTAGCTGGCGTAGATGTCGTTGTAGAACATGCTGCCCGACCACGGACGCTCGTAGGTCTCGTAGGTGGCATATTCGGAGGCGCGCATCTTGGAGTAACCGCGCAGGGTCCAGTACACGCTGTACTTCTCGTGGCTCAGGCCGGTGCGCAGCGAACCCTTCCACTGCGGGGTGCCGAAGATTTCCAGATTGTTCCAGACATCGTCCGGGTTGGCGGCATCGGCAATGTCGATGCGCTCCAGGTTGCGGCCCAGGTTCAGGTCCAGCGATAGGCGGTGGCCGCGCGGCAGCTGGGTGAACCAGGTGGCATTGATGTCCACGCCACGGGCCAGGCTCTGGGCCAGGTTGAGCTGCTGCACCGACACGTCCACCAGGTCGCCGGTGGCATTGCGGGTAACCAGGCCGCAGAACTGGTTGTCCATCGAGGCCAGGTCAACACAGCGCTGCAGGATGGTCTGCGGGGCCAGGCCGGCGATGACGTTGCGCAGGTCGATCTTGTAGTAGTCGGCCGAGATCACCAGGTTGTTGATGAAGCGCGGGCGGAACACGGCGCCGAAGGTGGTGGTCTTGGCCGTTTCCGGGCCCAGTTCGGTGTTGCCCGAGTAGATCACATCCAGCCACTGCCAGTAGGTGGCGGTGTCGGAGGGGGCGATCTGCGCACAGTTGGCCGCGGTGTACTGGGTGTTGCCGGTGCTGTTGGCCAGCGAGTAGTCGTTGCACGGATCGTACAACCAGGCACCGGAGACCACGCCGGCGGTGAACATTTCACCGATGTTCGGTGCACGGATGGCCTTGCCATAGGTGCCGCGCAGGGTCAGGTCCTCGATCGGTGCCCATTCCAGGCCGACCTTGGTGGTGGTGGTGCGGCCGGACAGGTTGTAGTCGGACACGCGACCGGCCAGATCCAGCGACAGGCGCTCGGCGCCCGGCGCACCGCTGATCAGCGGCAGGTGGATTTCACCGAAGGCTTCCTTGACGCTGTACTCGCCGATCAGCGGGGTGGCGGTATAACCCAGGCTCGGGTCGAACAGGGCGTGGTTGGCATTGAACTGCGGGGACACGCCGACGTTGTTGCTTTCGCTGCGGTATTCCATGCCCACCACCAGCTGGGCTTCGCCACCCGGCAGGTCGAACAGGCCGCCGCTGGCATAGGCCGAGGCCACCTTCTGGGTCATCTGGGTCTTGGACCAGTCGGTGTCATAGCTCAGCCACTTGACCATTTCCGGGGTCAGCTGGGCGAACGGGTTGATCGCCACGCAGCCGGCCATCGGTGCGGCCCAATCCCAGTCATTGAGTACATCGCTCCACACCCACGAGCCATTGCACACGGCATTGCCATTGGCATCGGCGGTGGAGTTCAGGCCGGCATAGAAGCGCGGGAGGGCGGCGGCATTGAGCGAGCGCGAACGCTCCTCGCTGCGTCCATAGGAGACGTAACCGGAGTAGTTCCAGTTGCGTGAGAACAGCTCGAAGTCACCTTCCAGGCCGGTCACCACCTGCAGCAGCTTGCGTTCGTAATCGGTGCGGCGCAGGCCGAAGTCATTGTCGAAGTGGCGGGCGAAGCTGATGTTGTCGGTGAACGCGCCGCCGTTGGCGTCGATCATGTCCTGGGTGATGAACGGGCTGTCGTAGGGCACGCTTTCTTCGTAGCCCGAGCCGTAGGCGGCCAGTTCGCGGTTGCGGGTCTGGGTCTGGCTCTGCGAGTAGGTCAGGTTGGCGAAGAAGCGGGCGTGTTCGTTGAAGTCGAAGTTGACGGTGCTGCGCACGGTCTGACGGTCAGACGGGACACTGAGCATCCAGTTGTCGTAATAGGCGCCGTATTCGCCGCCGTCGGTACGCCCCTGCTGCAGCAGGGCATTGCCGGTGTTCAGGGCGCCGGGATTCAGGTTGACCAGGCCGCCCGGGCCCAGCTGCGGACGGCGCAGCTGGCCGTTGGCATCGAAGGTGTACAGGCAATTCATCCAGTTGGACGAGTTGCAGTTGCCCAGCACCACCTGGGCGTTGGGGCTGTTGTAGAAGTTGCGGTTGCCTTCGGTGATCACCCGACGATCGCCGGCATTGGCGCGCTCGTACAGCGGCATGCCGCCGGCGGTCCACGGGCGGTCCTGGCCGGAGACTTCGCCGCTGGTGCGTTCGGCAAAACCGAACAGGGTGAAGTTGCCGCGGTTGTCGGCGAAGTTCTTGCCGAACAGCACGTCAGCGGTGGTGGAGGGCATGTCGAAACGGCTGGAATTGCCGTAACGGATGTTGGCTTCCAGGCCGTCGAAGTCGCGCTTGAGAATGAAGTTGGCCACGCCGTTGACGGCGTCGGCGCCGTACAGGGCCGAAGCACCGCCGGTGATCACTTCCACCCGTTCGACCAGGCTGGACGGGATCATGCTCAGGTCCACGCCCGAGGTGCCCGGGATCGACGGCACCTGGCGACGGCTGTCGACCAGGGTCAGGGTACGCTGCACGCCCATGCCGCGCAGGTCCAGGGCGTTGATGCCCGGGTTGCCGACTTCGTACTGGTTGCTGGTCTGGCCGGTCTGGGTGATGGCAAAGCCCGGCAGCTGGTTGACCACGTCGGTGATCTGGGTGTGGCCGGAAGCGGTGATGGCTGCCGCATCGATGGTGCTCATCGGCGCCGGGCCGTCGAAGCCAGCCTCGCGCCGGATGCGCGAACCGGTCACCACGATGGTGTCCAGGGTTTGGGCCTGGTCAGCAGTGGGCTCGTCTTCGGTGCTGGCGCGCTCCTGGGCCAGCGCCTGCGGGCCGCCGAGCAGGCCGCCGATCAGGATGGTGGCAATGGCGCCGGCCAGGGGGCCACGACAGGGAAATTTCAACGCGGAGGACTGACGGGTCTTGCTCATCGGAATGCGCTCCAAACAGGGGTGACGGTAAGCGGTACAGGAGGGGGTGGCGACAGGACCCGGGTGGGCCTTGTCTGTCGGCACCGCAGACGCTGTGCCGGTACCGCAAGCGGGTCCGTGCTGCACTGCCGGGCCGGTGCCCCGCAGCGCATCAAGCGTGATCGCGATGTGTATTCCCCTCGGTGGTACATCTTTATGCTGAATGAACACTTAAGTCTTGCTCGGATGGGGTGTGATCGATGCGGAAATCAGCACAAATAAACCGGCCCGTACGTGACTTCACGGGCCTTGCTTGCGGTCAAAATTTGGTTTCATTGCCAACAATTGGGCGTCATTGGCTGGAATATGTACGGAATTGAAATTTGCACGTCATCAAACGTGACGAAGTCAGCACATTTGCAGTTGCGCCGTGCCCGGCTCCTCGCAGCGCCGCAGACGGGCGCGGCCCTGTCTGCGGCGTCCTCGCCGGTGCGCAACGTGCGCAGGGGGGCAATCTGCGACAACATGTCGCAGCGTGAAGGCCTTCTACATGGCGTTAACGCCACGTCAATGCCTTTCGTTAAAAGGCGTGGCGGCCTAAAATTGCAGGGCTGAATTGTGTCTGGTGTCCTGTCCGCGGCGGAACTGCTCCGACGTGGGCCGTTCTGCGTCCGGGGACTTGGCATCTTTTCGGTACACCCTCCCCAATTGGATCTTGCGATGATTCCGTTGAAAACCCTTGGGCGTTTGTTGCGCCCGGGCCTGCTTGTCGCGATGGCCGTCTTGATGACGGGCTGCGACTGGGCCTTGTTTGACCCGAAGGGCCAGGTCGCCCGGGAAGAACTCACCCTGCTGATCACCTGTACGGTGCTGATGCTGCTGGTGGTGATCCCGGTGATCGTGATGACCCTGGTGTTTGCGTGGAAGTACCGCGCCTCCAACACCAACGCCCGTTACGAGCCGGAGTGGTCGCACTCCACCGCCATTGAAGTGGTGGTGTGGTCGATTCCCTGCATGATCGTGACGGCCCTGGCCGTGCTGTGCTGGAAGTCCTCGCACGAGCTGGATCCGTACAAGCCGATCGAACACGAGAAGCCGGGTATCGAGATCCAGGCCGTGTCGCTGGACTGGAAGTGGCTGTTTGTCTATCCGGAAGAAAAGGTGGCCGTGGTCAACGAGCTGACCTTCCCGGTGGACACCCCGCTGAACTTCCGCATCACTGCCGACACCGTGATGAATGTGTTCTTCATCCCGCATCTGGGGTCGATGATCTATTCGATGGCCGGCATGGAAACCAAGCTGCACCTGATCGCTGATCAGACCGGTACCTTCCCGGGCCGTTCGGCGCATTACAGCGGCTATGGCTTCAACAAGATGTACTTTGATGCCCATTCGGTCAGCGATGCCGAATACCAGCAGTGGCTGGCCAAGGTGCGTGCCGATGGCAAGACCATGGACCAGGCTGCCTTCACCGCCATCGGTGCGGAGAAGAACCACGACTGGTACCCGGTCACCTACTACAGCAACGTCGAAGACGGCCTGTTTGACTGGGTGATCAACAAGCACATGGGTGACAACCATCACTTTGGCATGAAGGCCGACGCCCACGCTGCTGCCGGTCATGGCAGCCACGATGCCCATGCAGCCCCCGCTGTCGAGCAGGCTCCGGCCGATCAGGCACCGGTGGCTGGCCAGGACGTGGCTGATGATGCCCATGCAGGTCACACCGCTGACGAGCACGCCGCCCATGCGGGTCACGGCGTCTCGGGAGAATGACAATGCTCGGAAAACTGTCCCTCAATGCGATCCCGCACGATCCGATCGTGCTGACCACCCTGGTCGGCGCCATCCTCGGCGGCATCGGTATGCTGGCCCTGCTGACCAAGTTCAAGCTCTGGGGCTATCTGTGGAAGGAGTGGTTCACTTCGGTGGACCACAAGAAGATCGGCGCGATGTACCTCATCGTCGCCTTCGTGATGCTGCTGCGTGGCTTCTCTGACGCCATCATGATGCGTGCCCAGCAGGCGCTGGCCGCTGGCGGTGCGGAAGGCTATCTGAACCCGCACCACTTCGATCAGGTCTTCACCGCACACGGTGTGATCATGATCTTCTTCGTGGCCATGCCGCTGATCACCGGTTTGATGAACCTGGTGGTCCCGCTGCAGATCGGTGCCCGCGACGTTGCCTATCCGTTCCTCAACTCGCTGAGCTTCTGGCTGTTCGTGGCCGGTGCCGGCCTGATGATGATCTCGCTGTGGATCGGTGAGTTCGCCGCTACCGGCTGGCTGGCCTTCCCGCCGTTGTCCGGCAAGGAGTACAGCCCAAGTGTGGGTATGGACTACTACATCTGGGCGCTGCAGGTCTCCGGTCTGGGTACGACCCTGTCGGGTATCAACTTCTTCATTACCATCCTGAAGATGCGTACCCCGGGCATGAAGCTGATGAAGATGCCGATCTTCACCTGGACTGCCCTGGTCACCAACGTGCTGATCATCGCCGCCTTCCCGGTGCTGACCATCACCCTGGTCCTGCTGACCCTTGACCGTTACATGGGCACCCACTTCTTCACCAATGACGGTGGCGGCAACGCCATGCTGTACGTCAACCTGATCTGGATCTGGGGTCACCCGGAGGTCTATATCCTGATCCTGCCGTGCTTTGGTGTGTTCTCCGAAGTGATCGCCACCTTCTCGCGCAAGACCCTGTTCGGCTACAAGGGCATGGTCTACGCAACGGCCGCCATCGGCGTGCTGTCGTTCCTGGTGTGGCTGCACCACTTCTTCACCATGGGCTCGGGTGCCAACGTCAATGCCTTCTTCGGCATCACGACGATGATCATCTCGATCCCGACCGGCGTGAAGATCTTCAACTGGCTGTTCACGATGTACCGCGGCCGCATCCAGTTCACCGCCCCGGTGCTGTGGACCATCGGCTTCATGGTCACCTTCGTCATCGGTGGCATGACCGGCGTGATGCTGTCCATCCCGGCCATTGACTTCGTGCTGCACAACTCGCTGTTCCTGATCGCCCACTTCCACAACGTCATCATCGGTGGCGTGGTGTTCGGCTGCTTCGCGGGCATCACCTACTGGTGGCCGAAGATGTTCGGCTTCAAGCTCAACGAGACCTGGGGCAAGCGCGCGTTCTGGTGCTGGTTCGTCGGCTTCTACGTGGCCTTCATGCCGCTGTACGCACTGGGCTTCATGGGTGCGACCCGCCGCATGCAGTCCTACCCGAACATGGAGTACCAGCCGTACTTCATCGTGGCTGCCGTCGGTGCTGCGCTGATTGCCCTGGGCATCCTGTGCCAGGTCATCCAGATTGCCGTGTCCATCAAGGACCGCAAGCAGAACATGGACCTGACCGGCGACCCGTGGGATGCCCGTACCCTGGAGTGGGAAACCGCTTCTCCGGTGCAGTTCTACAACTTCGCCACCCTGCCCAAGGGTGAGGAGCTGGACGACTTCTGGGCCCGCAAGCAGCGCGGCGAAGCCTGGGTCAAGCCGACCCAGTACGAAGACATCCACATGCCCAAGAACACCGGTACCGGTGTGGTCATCGGTGCCTTCTCGCTGGTGCTGGGCTTTGCGATGGTGTGGCACATCTGGTGGCTGGCCATCATTGGCCTGGTCGGCATGATCGGCACCTTCATTTACCGCAGCTTTGACAAGGACGTGGACTACTGGGTCCCGGCCGCCGAAGTCGAGCGCATTGAAAATGAGCACCGCAAGCACCTGGAAGCCCAGGGCCTGGTGAAGACCGAGGTGAAGGCATGAGTACTCTCGCCCACAACAACCATGGTGCCGCTGCCCACGCAGCGGGCCATGACGACCACCACCACGACGCCGGCGAGAACACCCTGCTCGGTTTCTGGGTCTACCTGATGAGCGACGTGCTCATCTTCGCCTCCCTGTTCGCCACCTACGTGGTGCTGCAGGGTGGCACCAACGGTGGGCCGTCGGCCAAGGACCTGTTCGACCTGTCCTTCGTTGCCTGGGAAACCGCGCTGCTGCTGTTCTCCTCTCTGACCTTCGGCCTGGGCATGATTGCCATGCACCAGTCCAAGAAGGGCCAGATGTTCTTCTGGCTGGCCATCACCTGGTTGCTGGGTGCCGGCTTCATGGCCATGGAAATCTGGGAGTTCAACCACCTGATCCACCAGGGTTACGGTCCGGACCACAGTGCCTTCCTGTCGGCGTTCTTCGCCCTGGTCGGCACCCACGGCCTGCACGTGACCGCCGGCCTGCTGTGGCTGACGGTGATGTTCATCCAGCTGTCCCAGGATGGCCTGACCCAGCGCAACAAGACCCGCATGATGTGCCTGAGCCTGTTCTGGCACTTCCTGGATCTGATCTGGATCGGTGTGTTCTCCGTCGTCTACCTGTCGGGAGCTATGTAATGTCCGCACATGACAATCACGGCGACGCCAGCCACGGCAGCGTCAAGTCCTACCTGATCGGCTTCGTGCTGGCAGCAGTGCTGACCATCATTCCGTTCTGGGCAGTGATGAGCGGTGGCATGTCGCCGCTGGCCACTGGCCTGACGGTGGTGATCACCGCGGTGCTGCAGGTGCTGGTCCACCTGGTGTTCTTCCTGCACCTGGATGGGTCGAAGGGGCAGCGCATGAACGTTGCCGCTGGCCTGTTCACCCTGCTGGTGATCGCCATCATCGTGGTCGGCACCCTGTGGGTGATGTGGAACATGAACTACTTCATGATGCACTGAGCCTTCAGCATCGGCTGATACGCAAAGGGCCACCGCAAGGTGGCCCTTTGTTTTTGTCCGCCTTGCAGCGATGCTTGCTGCTTTGCCGGGGAGGGCAGGACATGAGTGCAGGCGGACGTGCAGGGGTACTGGCGGTACTGGCGGCAGGTGCCATCATCGGGGCGCTGGGGCAGGGGCCATGGTGGTGGCTGCACTGGCTGTGCAAGCCATTGGCAACGCTGTGGTTGATTGCCTGGGTCGCCGGCATGACCGTACCGGTGATGCGCCAGGGATACCGGCGCTGGGTGCTGGCCGGCCTGTGCCTGTCATTGCTCGGTGATGTGTTGCTGATGCTGCCGCAGGGCTTGTTCGTGCCCGGCCTGGTGGCCTTCCTGCTGGCCCACCTGTGCTACATCGCCGCCTTCGCCGGTGATGCACGCGCCGGTGCGTTGCCGGCTGGAATCGGGCTGGCCACGCTGATCGGCGCCGGCAACCTGCTGGCCCTGTGGCAACACCTGCCGGCAGCGATGCAGGTTCCGGTCAGTGCCTATGTGCTGGTGATTGCGGCGATGGCGGCGCTGGCCCTGGCTGGCGCGATGCGGCGTATGGCCAGTCTGGCCAACCGTCTGGCTGCAGGCGGCGCGCTGTTGTTTGTGGCCAGTGACAGCTGGCTGGCCTGGGACCGTTTTGCCGGCCCGCTGCCGCTGGCCATTGTTGGCGTGCTGCTGACCTACTGGGCCGCGCAGTACTTGATTGCCGCCTCGGTGCAGGCCGGTTCCTGCAGTGATGCTGCCGGGCCGCAATAAGCCTTGTTGAAACTGGCCGCATCCAGGGGGCGGTCGAAGTGGTAGCCCTGCAGCTGGTCGCAGCCCATCGCGTCCAGCCAGCCCTGCTGGGCCGCCGTTTCCACGCCCTCGGCCACGATGCGCATCTGCAGGGTGCGGCCCAGGGCAATGATCGAGGCGACGATGGCCGCATCCTCGCTGCCGGCATGCAGGTCGCGCACGAAGGCGCGGTCGATCTTCAGCTCGGTGGCCGGCAGCCGCTTCAGGTAAAGCAGGCTGGAATAGCCGGTGCCGAAGTCGTCAATGGCGATATGCACGCCCATCGCACTGAGTTCGCCCAGGATCTTCAGGCTGGCTTCGACATCGCGCATGGCGGTGCTTTCCGTCACCTCCAGAGTCAGACGGTCGGCCGGGATGTGGTGGCGCTGCAGGGCGCTGGCAACGCTGTGCACCAGCCCCGGCGCATTGAACTGCACCGCTGACAGGTTCACCGCCATCGACCATTGCCGGTGCCCGGCCTGGTGCCATTGATGCAGCTGGGCGCAGGCCTGGTCCAGCACCCAGTCGCCGATCGGCACGATCAGGCCGCTGCGTTCGGCCAGCGGGATGAAGCTGTCGGGCATCAGCAGGCCCAGCAGCGGGTGCTGCCAGCGCAGCAGCGCCTCGGCACCGATCACCGGTTTGCCGGCCGCCATCAGTTTGGGCTGGTAATGCAGGACCAGCTCGTCACGCTGCAGCACCCCGCGCAGGTCCTGGAGCAGGCGCAGCTGGCGGTCGGCGGCGGCCTGCATGGCGCTGGTGAAAAAGGTATGGCCGCCCTGCAGGCGATGCTGGCGGCCGTGCTCCATGGCGGTGTTGGCATGGCTGATCAGGGCACGCTCGTCCTGGCCGTCCTGTGGGTACAGGGCGATGCCGATGCTGGCCTGCACGCTGACCGGGCCTTGCTCGCGTTGCGCCGGTGCGGTGATGGCTGCCAGCAGCCGCCCGGCCAGCAGGGCCGCCTCACCCGGGCCGTTGACGGCCGAGACCACCACGAATTCGTCGCCGCCGAGCCGGGCCAGGGTGTCATCGGCACGCAGGGTTGCGCTCATGCGCCGGGTCAGCTCCAGCAGCACCTGGTCACCACAGGCATGGCCGTGCAGCTCGTTGATCAGGCGGAAGTCATCCAGATTGACCAGCTGCACCGCAATCAGTTGGCGTTGGCGGGCGGCCTTGGCAATGGCCTGGCCGATGCGGTCGGTCAGCAGGGAGCGGTTGGGCAGGCCGGTCAGTGGATCATGCAGGCTGGCCTGTTGCAGGCGATGGCGGGCGCTGGCCAGGCGTGCATCCAGTATTTCGGTGCGCAGTTGCATCTGGCGGTCAAACAGCACGGCCAGCAGGGCGGTGGCCATCACCGAGGCAGTGGTGGCGATGATCATCGCCGCCAGGGTGCGGTTGTCCATGCCGCTGCCGGCCGCCAGGCACAGGCTGTCCGGGGCAAATTGTGCTGCGGCCATGCCGCTGTAATGCATGCCGATGATGGCGCAGCCCATCAGCAGGGCGGCCAGCATCCGCCAGTGCAGGCCATGTGCCTGCTGCCGGTGCAGGTGGTGGGTCAGCCACAACGCGGCCGTGGCCGCGCCCATCGCGATCAGCAGCGAGGCGACCAACCACAGCGGGTCATAGCTGATGCCCGGTTGCATGCGCATCGCCGCCATGCCCAGGTAATGCATGGCGGCAATCCCGCTGCCCATCACCAGCCCGCCCAGCAACAGCACTGGCCAGCTCAGGTGGGGACGGGCACTGAGCCACAGCGCAAAACCGGAGGCGGCCAGTGCGGCCAGCAGCGACAGGACGGTCAGGCCGATGTCATGGCCGGTGGCAATGGGCAGGTGCAGGGCGAGCATGCCGATGAAGTGCATCGACCAGATGCCCAGGCCCATGGCCAGGGTGCCGCCGGCCAGCCACCAGCGCGCATCGCGCCGGTTGGCCGTGGCCAGGCGGCTGGCCATGTTCAGCGCGGTATAGGACGCGGCAATGGCCACCAGCAACGAGATCGCAACGAACAAGGGGTTGTAGGTGCCGGTCATGGAATCGTGCTGTACCGCGTGGGTGACGATGCTGTATCGACCTATTTCACGCCGTCTTGAGCTGATCTCAGGTGTTGCGATTGCGCTGGGGTATGGTGGCGGCTGCGCAATACGGTGAACCGGGAACGATGGCCAAGAGCCGAGTGGCTTACGTCTGCAATGAATGCGGCGCTGAATACACCAAGTGGCAGGGGCAGTGTGGCGAGTGCCAGGCCTGGAACAGCGTGGCCCAGATCGTGCTGGAAAGCGCGGCGGCGGCCGGCAAGCCCAGCCCGTCACGGCGGGCCAGCTGGGCCGGCAAGGTGGATCCGCCCAAGGTCACCGCGCTGAAGGATGTCACCCATACCGAGCAGGCCCGTCTGTCCACCGGCATCGGCGAGCTGGACCGGGTGCTGGGCGGCGGCCTGGTCGACGGCGCGGTGGTGCTGGTCGGTGGTGATCCGGGTATCGGCAAGTCGACCCTGCTGCTGCAGGCCATGGCCCGCCTGGCCGCGACCCAGTCGGTGCTCTATGTCACCGGTGAGGAATCGCTGGCCCAGGTGGCCGGGCGTGCCCAGCGTCTGGACCTGCCGCTGGACGGCCTCAATGCGCTGGCCGAAACCGGGGTGGAACTGATCATCGGCCATGCCATGCGCGAGCAGCCGCGGGTGATCGTGGCCGACTCGGTACAGACCCTGTGGACCGAGACCCTGACCGCCGCGCCCGGCTCGGTGTCCCAGGTACGTGAGGCGGCTGCCCGGCTGGTGCGGTATGCCAAGGAAACCGGCACTGCGGTGTTTCTGGTCGGCCATGTGACCAAGGAGGGCGGCATTGCCGGTCCGCGCGTGCTCGAGCACATGGTCGATGCGGTGCTGTACTTCGAGGGCGAGAGCGGCAGCCGTTTCCGTGTCCTGCGCGCGTTCAAGAACCGCTTCGGCGCGGTCAACGAACTGGGCGTGTTCGCCATGGGCGAGAAGGGCCTGAAGGAAGTCTCCAACCCCTCGGCGATCTTCCTGTCCGGTTCCGGGCATGAGCCCGGTTCCTGCGTGATGGTCACCCGCGAGGGCACCCGCCCGTTGCTGGTGGAGGTGCAGGCGCTGGTTGATGCCTCGCCACTGTCCAACCCGCGCCGGGTGGCGGTGGGTCTGGAGGGCAACCGCCTGGCCATGTTGCTGGCGGTGCTGCACCGTCATGGCGGGGTGCTGGTTGGCGACCAGGACGTGTTCGTCAATGTGGTCGGCGGTATCCGTGTGCAGGAAACCGCGGTCGACCTGCCGGTGCTGCTGGCGGTGCTGTCCTCGCTGCGCGACCGTCCGCTGCAGGAAAAGACCATCGCCTTCGGCGAGGTCGGCCTGAGCGGGGAGATCCGCCCGGTACCCAATGGCGAGGACCGCCTGAAGGAAGCGGCCACCCATGGTTTCAAGCGCGCCATCGTGCCCAAGGCCAATGCGCCCAAGGCCGGCAGCATCAAGGGCCTGGAGATCATCGCGGTGGAGCGGCTGTCGCAGGCGATCGAGGCGGCCTGCGGCTGAGCCGGGCGTGGCGCTCACGCTGGCCCGGCTGGCAGCAGCGGCTGTCCGGGATTGTGTGGAATGTGCGCAAGGGCACGGTGCCGGTCCTGCCGATGGCCTATTGATGGCAGTCCGTTACGCAGACAAGGAGATGTTGATGCAGAACCGGATTTCCCGCTGGCCGTTGCTGCTGGCCCTGTTGCTGCCGTCCCTGCAGGCCCTGCAGGCCCTGCCGGCCCATGCGCTCGAACCGGCAGCCAGCGCTGCCAGCGCACAGGACCGACTGGGCGTGGCCGGGCCGCAGCAAGTAGCCGGCCAGGTCTACCGCCTGGCCTTCGTCACCCCGCCATCGGCCAACGGCCATGTGTTGCAGGAATACCTGCCGGCCGGGCAGCAGTTGGAAAGCTATACCGAGATGCTGCTGCTCAGTCATGTTCCGGTCCAGGCGACGCCGCTGCAGCTTGCCCAGCACAAGTACCAGGAGATCCAGGCCCGGCGCTCGGGCGGCGATGCACTGGCCAATGGCGAGCTGCTGGAAGGCCCGGATGGCAGCGCGGTACTGGATTTTGTGATGTCGGCCACCCTGCCTGATGGCCGGCTGGTGGTGGAGTGGAATGCCTACCACTACCGCCAGCAGGCTGCTGGCATCACCCTGACCGCACTGTCCCGCCGCGCTTATGGTGATGAGGCGGCCACCACCTTCCTGCGTGGGCTGAAGCAACGCAGGCTGGTTGACCGTGAGGCCGTGCTGGCCTGGTTGCCGACGGTGCAGCGGCAGGGCTGAGCCCGGGCCGTCTTGCCGGCCAGTCAAAGCAACGCCCCGCTCTGCGGGGCGTTTTTGTTTCAGTGGAAGATCAGCTCGATCGCCGCCTTGGAGCCGAAGAAGGCCAGCAGCAGCAGGGCACTGGCAATCAAGGTCAGTCGTACCGCCTTCTTGCCGCGCCAGCCCCAGCGCCAGCGCCCCAGCAGCAGGGTGCCGAACACCAGCCAGGACAGCACGCTGAGCACGGTCTTGTGCACCAGCTTCTGGGCCAGCAGGTCATCGACGAACAAGACCCCGGTCAGCAGGGTGGCGCTGAGCAGGATGAAACCGGCGGTGATGGTGCGGAACAGCAGGGTTTCCAGCTCGTGCAGCGGCGGCAGGCGGCGGCTGAAACGGCTGAAGCTGCGCTGGCGCAGGGCGCGCTCCTGGATGCGCAGCATCAAGGCCAGCACCGCGCTGATGGCCAGCGTGGCGTAGGCCAGCAGGGCGGTCCAGGCATGGGTCTCCAGGCGCCAGCCCAGTGCCGGGGAGGGCGCATGGCCGTACAGGTGGTAGGCCAGCAGCAGCAGGGCCGCCAGCGGATAGGCCACCAGCCCCAGGGCGGTGAGCTGGCCGCGTGCGGCCACCACCGTGGTCAGGCCGGCCATGCCCAGGCCAACCAGGGAGAGGGCGGCAAAGAAATGCATGTCCGGTCCGCCGGGCGTCTGCCAGGCCACCAGGGCGTGGTAGCTGGCATGCAGCAGTACCGCGGCGCTGGCCAGGCCCAGCCAGGGTCCACGCGGCCGGTCTGCCTGTTTGCCTTCCTGCAGCAGCAGGCCGCTGGCCAGCAGGTAGAGAACCAGCGCGATGAGAACGATTGTCATCGCCACAGTGTGGCACAGCCGCGCCGGTGTTGCGAAGGCGCAGCGGGCAAGGGGGCACAGCAGGTATAATCGGCCGTTTCGTTATTCCTTCTGCAGGTTGCACCGCATGTTCGAGTCCCTGACCCAGCGCCTTTCCGGCACCATCGAGCGCCTGCGTGGGCGTGGCCGCCTGACCGAGGAGAACATCCGCGAGGCCACCCGTGAAGTGCGCATCGCCCTGCTCGAGGCCGATGTGGCCCTGCCGGTGGTGCAGGCCCTGATCGAGAAGATCAAGGTGCGCGCCGTTGGCCAGGAAGTGCTCAAGTCGCTGACCCCGGGCCAGGCCCTGATCAAGGTCGTGCGCGACGAGCTGACCGCGGTGATGGGCTCCACCGCCACCGATCTGAACCTGAATGTGCCGGCGCCGGCGGTGATCCTGATGGCCGGCCTGCAGGGTGCGGGCAAGACCACCACCACCGGCAAGCTGGCCAAGCTGCTCAAGGAAAAGCGCAAGAAGAAGGTCATGGTGGTCTCGGCCGACGTCTACCGCCCGGCCGCGATCGAGCAGCTCAAGACCCTGGCCGAACAGGTCGGCGTGCTGTTCTTCGCCTCCTCGCCTGACCAGGACCCGGTGGACATCGTCAAGGCGGCCATCGCCGATGCCAAGAAGTCCTTCGTCGACGTGCTGCTGGTGGATACCGCCGGCCGTCTGGCCATCGATGAAGCGATGATGGCCGAGATCAAGGCCCTGCACGCGGCGGTCAACCCGGTCGAAACCCTGTTCGTGGTCGATGCGATGACCGGCCAGGATGCGGCCAACACCGCCAAGGCCTTTGGTGAAGCCCTGCCGCTGACCGGCGTGGTGCTGACCAAGACCGACGGTGACGCCCGTGGCGGTGCCGCCCTGTCGGTGCGCTACATCACCGGCAAGCCGATCAAGTTCACCGGTACCGGTGAAAAGGTCGATGGCCTGGATGTGTTCCACCCCGAGCGTGTGGCCGGGCGCATCCTGGACATGGGCGACGTGCTCTCCCTGGTGGAGCAGGTCGAGCAGCAGGTGGACAAGGACAAGGCGGCCAAGCTGGCCGAGAAGGTCGCCAGCGGCAAGAAGTTCAACCTCAACGACATGCGCGACCAGCTCGAGCAGATGGAAAACATGGGCGGCATCGGTGGCCTGATGGACAAGCTGCCGGGCCTGGGCCAGATTCCGGACCACCTCAAGGCACAGGTCACCCAGAGCCGCGAAGTGCCGCGCATGATCGCCATCATCAACTCGATGACCCTGAAGGAACGCCGCAACCCGGGCCTGCTCAATGGTTCGCGCCGTGCCCGCATCGCCAAGGGTGCCGGTGTGCAGCCGGCCGACGTCAACCGTCTGATGAAGCAGTACATGCAGATGGAAAAGATGATGAGCAAGATGGCCGGTGGCGGCATGAAGGGCATGATGCGCTCGATGCGCGGCATGATGGGCGCCATGGGCATGAAGGGCGGCTTGCCGTTCCGCTGAACCTGACATTCATGGGCGCTTGGCGCCGGGCTGCGGCCCGGCTATAATCGCCGACTTACCGCGCCATCCTGGCGACTGGGCTACAAAGGAAAAACCACCATGGTCAAGATTCGACTGACCCGCGGCGGCGCCAAGAAGCGTCCGTTCTACCACATCATCGTCACCGACGTCCGTAGCGCCCGCGACGGCCGCAACATCGAGCGCGTCGGTTTCTACAACCCGGTTGCCCAGGGCGCTGAATCGCGCGTTGTGCTGGACATCCCGGCTGTCGACAAGTGGATCGCCAACGGCGCCCAGATGACCGACAAGGTCCGCAACCTGTACAAGGAAGCGACCAAGGCTCAGGCAGCTGCCTGATCCGCAGGGGGCCGCATCGCAAGATGCGGCCCTTTCCACTTATGACCAATGAAAATTCCGCGCGCCGGATCCTGCTGGGCAGGGTTGTCGGTGCTTTTGGCGTCCGTGGCGAAATCAAGCTCGAGTCGTGGACCGAGCCGCGTTCGGCCATCTTCAAGTACCAGCCCTGGATCCTGCGCAGCCCCGCTGGCGTGGAAACCGAGCTGACCGGTGCGCGTGGCCGTGATACCGGCAAGCACCTGGTGGCCACCTTCCCGGGCGTGGACGACCGCAACGTGGTCGAGGCCATGCGTGGGACCGAGGTGTACGTGCCGCGCAGCGCGTTGCCGCCGCCGAAGGCCGACGAGTTCTACTGGGTCGACCTGGAAGGCATGGAGGTGGTGACCACCACCGGTCAGGTGTTCGGCACGGTCTCCCACCTGTTCTCCACCGGTGCCAATGACGTGCTGGTGGTCCGCGGCGATCGCGAGCGCATGATCCCATGGGTCCGCCCGGACTTTGTGCTCAGTGTGGATTTCGACGCTGCCCGCATCACCGTGGACTGGGATCCGGATTTCTGATCCGTGCGCATCGACGTCATCACCCTGTTCCCTGATTTCATCGCCCAGTCCGCCGGCCTGGGCGTGGTCGGCCGTGCCGCCGAGCGCGGCCTGGTCGAGGTGCAGGGCTGGAACCCGCGCGATTACGCCGCCGGCAATTACCGCCGTGTCGATGACCGCCCGTTTGGTGGTGGCCCCGGCATGGTGATGCTGATCGAGCCGTTGCTGGCCACCCTGGCAGCAGTCAAGGCGGCCGATCCCACTCCGGCCCGGGTGATCTACCTGTCTCCGCAAGGCGCGCCATTGACCCAGGCCAAGGTGCGCGAGCTGGCCGGGCAACCGCGGCTGGTCCTGCTGTGCGGCCGCTATGAAGGCATCGACGAGCGCTTCCTGTCCGCCAACGTGGATGAGGAAATCTCCATCGGCGATTACATCCTGTCCGGCGGCGAGCTGGGCGCGGCGGTGATCATCGATGCGGTGACCCGGGTCCAGGACGGCGCCCTGGGCGATGCCCTGTCGGCGGTGCAGGACAGCTTCGAGGGTGACGGCATGCTCGACTGCCCGCATTACAGCCAGCCGGCCAGCCATGTGCTGGGCGAGGTGCCGGAAGTACTGCGCTCGGGCAACCATGCTGCCATCGCCGCCTGGCGCCGTCAGCAATCCCTGCTGCGTACACGTGCGCGGCGTCCGGACCTGTTTGATGAAGCGGCGCTGTCCAAGGCCGACCGCAAGCTGCTGCAACAGGCAGACGGGAGCAAAAACCGCTGAGGCAACTGGCGCTGGCCGTTGCTTTTGGCTAGAATATGCGACTTCCTGCGGCCGGCATCGGCACGTGGGGGCATAACAACAAACGTGCAGCACAGTCCGGTGACTGCATGAGACCCAAGCTGTCGATATCGACACACCCACCCGAATAAAGAATCGGTAGAGCCATGAGCAAGCTGAACAAGTCCATCATCGCGGAGTTCGAATCCGCCCAGATCACCCGCGAACTGCCGCAGTTCAGCCAGGGCGACACCGTCGTGGTGAACGTCAAGGTGAAGGAAGGCAACCGTGAGCGTATCCAGGCCTATGAAGGCGTGGTCATCGCCACCAAGAATGCCGGCCTGAACTCCTCGTTCACCGTGCGCAAGATCTCCCACGGCTACGGCGTGGAGCGCGTGTTCCAGACCCACAGCCCGGTCGTTGACTCGGTTGAAGTCAAGCGCCGCGGCAAGGTCCGTCAGGCCAAGCTGTACTACCTGCGTGGCCTGGAAGGCAAGGCTGCCCGCATCAAGGAAGATCTGGCCAAGGCTGCTCAGGCCAAGGCCCTGCGCCTGGCTGCTGCCAAGGGCGAGTAATTCCGGCGCGCACCAGCAACTGGTGCAGCAGGAAAGGAAAAGGCCGCCGCAAGGCGGCCTTTTTCGTGCAGGCAGATCGGCAGTGCGAAACCTGCCTTGAGAACGTCCAGCAGCAAACGGCCGCCTGCAG
>NZ_LDJM01000043.1 GCF_001431485.1 Stenotrophomonas ginsengisoli
AACGAGCAACGAGTGGGGAGGAAAGAGCAACGAGTGGAGAGGAAAGAGCAACGAGTGGTGGTGGGTGGCCGCTTCACTCGTTCCTCGTTGCTACGCACTCTTTCCTCGCTCCTCGCTCCTCGCTCCTCGTTGCTGCTCACTCATTCCTTGCTCCTCGTTCCTCGTTGCTATGCACTCTTCCCTCGCTCTGGCTCTCCAGAGCCACGCCCAACCATCGGCACATCGGTTTGTCACCCGGACATGCCTAGAATGAAAGGTGAGAATCATTCTTGGAAGTACCCATGTCAGGACGTAACCGCGCTTTTGTCGCCACCTCGCTGTTGATCTTGCTGCTGGTCGGTTGTGGCGATAAAAACACGGTCAACGGGCGTCCGGCCCAGGCGCCCGTACCGGTCACCACCGGCCAGGTCAGCCTGTCGCCCTGGAATGACACCCTGCAGGCGCTGGGCACGGCCAAGGCGCGCGAATCGGTCAGCGTGACTGCCAAGGTCAGCGAGATCGTGGAGCAGGTGCACTTTGAAAGCGGGCAGAGCGTGGTCCGTGGGGCGCCATTGGTGACCCTGCGTGGCGAGGCCCAGCAGGCCTCGCTGGCCCAGGCCCGGGCCACCTTTGCCGAGGCCGACCAGCTGTACCGCCGCCAGGCCGAGCTGGCCCGGCAGAAGCTGGTGGCCACCGCCACCCTGGACAACCAGCGGGCGATCCGTGACGGTGCGGCTGCGCGCATGCGCGAGATCGAGGCCGAGATCGGCGACCGCCGTGTGCGCGCCCCGTTCGAGGGCGTGCTGGGCATCCGTCAAGTCAGCCCCGGTTCGTTGGTCACCCCCAACACCGTGATTGCCACCCTGGATGACATCAGCCGGGTCTATGTGGATTTCCAGGTGCCCGAGGCCGACCTGGCCACCATCCATCCGGGCGACCGGGTCACCGGCGGCAATGTCGCCTACCCGGGGCGCGAGTTTGAAGGGGTGGTCAGCACCATCGATGCGCGTGTGGATGCGGCGACCCGTGCAGTCACCGTGCGCGCGGACTTCCCCAACCCGGACCGCGCCTTGCGCCCGGGCATGCTGGTGGATGTGCGCATCTACCGCCCGCAGCGCCAGGCCATGGTGATCCCGGAAATCGCAGTGACCCAGGTCGGCCGCGACTCCTTCGTGTTCCGCCTCACCGCCGAGGACACGGTGGAACAGCTCAAGGTCAGCACCGGCGCGCGTCGTGCCGGGGTGGTGGAAATCACCGACGGCCTGGGCCTGGGCGACCGCATCATCGTCGATGGCACCGGCAAGGTCCGCCCGGGTCAGAAGGTGGCGCCGAGCCAGGATACCCAGCGCATGCCGGCGGCCGAGGGCCAGGCTGATGCCGCCGCGCCGGTTGCCGAAGGAACCCTGCAATGAAGTTGTCCGACATCTCCATCCAGCGCCCGGTCTTTGCGCTGGTGATGAGCCTGCTGTTGCTGGTGCTGGGGGTGATGTCGTTCTCGCGCCTGACCCTGCGCGAGCTGCCGGCCATCGACCCGCCCATCGTCTCGGTCAGCGTCAGCTACACCGGCGCCTCGGCAGCGGTGGTGGAAAGCCGCATCACCCAGGTGCTGGAAGATGCCCTGGCCGGCATCGAGGGCATCGACACCATCAATGCGCGCAGCGTCAACGGCCGCGCCTCGGTGTCCATCGAGTTCAACGCCAACCGTGACATCGAGGCCGCCGCCAATGACGTGCGTGATGCGGTGTCGCGGGTCATGGACCGCCTGCCAGACGAGGCCGACGCGCCGGAAATTGCCAAGGTCGAAAGCGATGCCGACCCGATCATCTGGTTCAACATGTCCTCCAGCGTGATGGACACCATGCAGCTGAGCGACTACGCCGATCGCTACGTGGTGGACCGTTTCTCCAGCATCGACGGGGTGGCGCAGATCCGCCTGGGCGGCCGCCAGCGCTATGCCATGCGCATCTGGCTGGATGGCGACCAGCTGGCCGCACGCGGGCTGACCACCGGTGATGTGGAAAGCGCCCTGCGCAGCGAAAACGTCGAACTGCCGGCCGGGCGTATCGAGTCGGCCGACCGTGACTTCACCCTGCGGGTGGAGCGCAACTACGTCAAACCCGAGGACTTTGCCTCCATTCCGCTGGGCAAGGGCGCCGATGGCTATGTGGTGCGCTTAGGGGATGTGGCCAAGGTCGAGCTGGACAGCGCAGAGCGGCGTGCCTATTTCCGCTCCAACGGCGAGAACAACGTCGGCCTGGGCGTGGTCAAGACCTCCACCGCCAATGCGCTGGACGTGGCCCGCGCCACCCGCGCCGAGGCCGAGCGCATCGGCGCGACCCTGCCTGAAGGCACCCACATCTTCGTCGCCTTCGACAACACCACCTTCATTGATGCGGCGGTGGAGCGGGTCTACTGGACCCTGGCCGAGGCGATGGTGCTGGTGCTGCTGGTGATCTGGCTGTTCCTGGGCTCGTTCCGCGCTGCGTTGATTCCGGCAGTTACCGTGCCGGTGTGTCTGGTGGCCAGCTTCATTGCCCTGTACGCGTTTGATTTTTCCATCAACCTGCTGACCCTGCTGGCGATGGTGCTGGCCATCGGCCTGGTGGTGGATGACGCCATCGTGGTGGTGGAGAACGTGCAGCGCCGCATCGACCTGGGCGAGCCGCCGCTGGTGGCCTCGCGTCGCGGTACCGCGCAGGTGGCCTTTGCGGTGATTGCCACCACCGCGGTGCTGGTGGCGGTGTTCCTGCCGGTGGGTTTCCTGGAAGGCAACACCGGGCGTCTGTTCCGCGAACTGGCCGTGGCCCTGGCCGCGGCCGTGGCCCTGTCGGCCTTCGTCGCCCTGACCCTGACCCCGATGATGGCCTCCAAGCTGCTCAAGCCGCACAGCGAGGTCAAGAAGAACCGACTCAATGTGTGGATCGACGCCCGCCTGGATGGCCTGAGCGGTGGCTATGCCCGCGTTCTGGACCGGCATGTGGCGCGGATCTGGATCTTTGCCGTGGTCTCGGTGCTGAGCCTGCTGGCGACCTGGTGGCTGTACCGTGCGCTGCCGTCGGAGCTGGCCCCGGCCGAGGATCGTGGCTCGTTCCAGGTGATGATCGATGGCCCTGAAGGTGCCGGCTTTGATTACACCGTGGCCCAGGTGCAGCAGGCCGAGGCCCTGCTGGCGCCGCTGATCGGTGATGACAAGCCGGTGGCTCGTGCCAACCCGCGTGTGCCCGGTGGCTTTGGCGCCAGCGAGGAAATGCACACCGCGCGCATGTCCGTGTTCCTGCAGCCGTGGCGCGAACGCAGCGAAACCACCCGCGATGTCGCCGCCCAGGTGCAGAAGGAACTGGATGTGCTGACCGGTGTGCGTGTGCGCACCATGGTCGGTGGTGGCCTGGTGCGCTCGATGGGACAGCCGTTCCAGATGGTGCTGGGCGGGCCGGATTACGAGGAAATTGCCCAGTGGCGTGACCGCATGCTGCTGCGCATGGCCGATTACCCGGGCCTGATCGGTGCCGATTCGGATTACAAGGAAACCCGGCCGCAGATGCGGGTCAACATCGACCGCCAGCGTGCGGCCGACCTGGGGGTGCCGGTCACCGCGATCGGCTCGGCCCTGGAAACCCTGATGGGTTCGCGCCGGGTCACCACCTTTGTCGACAACGGCGAGGAATATGACGTGGTGGTCCAGGCCAGCCGTGACGGCCGGGCCAGCCCGGATGACCTGGCCGCGATCCGTGTGCGCGCCAATACCGGCGAGCTGGTGCCGCTGTCCAACCTGGTCACCCTGAGCGAGGTGGCCGAACCGGGCTCGCTGAACCGCTTCAACCGCCTGCGCTCGATCACCATCAGTGCCAACGTGGCCGATGGCCACACCCTGGGCGAAGTGGTGGCCTGGGCCGAGCAGGCTGCGCGCGAGGAGCTGCCCGATTACGCCCAGCTGGACTGGAAGGGCGAATCACGCGAGTACAAGAACTCCGGCGCGGCGGTGATCCTGACCTTCGCCATGGCGTTGCTGGTGGTCTACCTGGTGCTGGCCGCGCAGTTTGAAAGCTTCGTCCACCCGCTGGTGATCATGCTCACCGTGCCGCTGGGCGTGCTCGGTGCGTTGATCGGCCTGTATGTCAGTGGCGGCACCCTGAACCTGTTCAGCCAGATCGGCATCGTCATGCTGGTCGGCCTGGCGGCCAAGAACGGCATCCTGATCGTGGAGTTCGCCAACCAGCTGCGCGATGAGGGCATGAGCGTGCATGCGGCCATCGTCGAATCGGCGCGGGTGCGCCTGCGTCCGATCCTGATGACCTCCATCGCCACCGCCGTCGGTGCGGTTCCGCTGGTGCTGGCCGGTGGCCCGGGCTCGGCCAGCCGCTCCACCATCGGTGTGGTGGTGATCTTCGGTGTGATCGTGTCCACCTTCCTGTCCCTGTTCGTGGTGCCGGCCTTCTACCGCCTGCTGGCCCCGTACACCCAGTCGCCGGAAACCATTGCCCGCGAACTGGCGCAGCAGGAAGCGCAGACCCCGGAAGTCGGTGGCCATGCCTGAGCCGGTCGCCTTGGTCGACGCGGATCTGCAGCTGCGCCCCTGGCGCAGTGAGGATCTGCCGGCCTTGCTGGCCAATGCCAACCATGCCGCGGTGGTGCGCGGGTTGAGCAGCCGCTTTCCGCACCCGTACACGGCCGAGGATGGCCGGGCCTTCCTGGCCGGTGAGGTGGTGCCGCTGGATCGTTGGGCCCTGGCCATCTGCCGCGATGGCCAGGCCTGCGGCGGCATCGCCATCACCTGCGGCAGTGGCGAGCGCTGCGGTACCGCCAGCCTGGGCTACTGGCTGGGGCCGGCACACTGGAACCAGGGGCTGATGGGGCGCGTGCTGGCCCTGTATGTGCCGTGGGTGATGGGCGATGCCGGCCTGCACCGGTTGCTGGCCGAGGTGATGGTGCACAACCCGGCCTCGGCACGGGTGCTGCTGCGCCACGGCTTCGTCGAAGAGGGCACCGCGCGCTGGGCCATCCGCAAGGAAGGCGTCCTGTACGATCTGCGGCGTTTTGCCTGGTTGGCGGGCCCGTCTGCGGCTGCATCGGCCTGATCCGGCTGCGTCGGACATCGGCGCAACCGTCACAAGTCATGGCAGAAAATAGCCGTTTTGCCCTTCGCAGCCAGTCATAATTGGTTCAAAATCGAAGGGCCTGCTTGCCGGGCACCCCTCTATCAGGTTTGCCCGGGAGTTGAAGTGGAAAAGCTTATCGAAAGCGTCAATGCGGTCATCTGGTCCGATGCGCTGATTTTCATGTGCCTGGCGGCCGGCCTGTGGTTCAGCCTGCGCACCCGCTTCATGCAGCTGCGCGGTTTCACTGAAATGTGCCGGCTCACCGTGAAGGGAGAGAAGTCCGAGGCCGGCGTGTCTTCCTTCCAGGCGCTGGCCATGTCGATGGCCGGGCGCATGGGTATCGGCAACATCGCCGGTGTGGCCACCGCCATTGCCTACGGCGGCCCGGGCGCGATCTTCTGGATGTGGGTGATGGGCTTCCTCGGCGCAGCCACGTCCTACGTGGAATGCACCCTGGCGCAGATCTACAAGACCAAGGATGCCGACGGCCGTTACCGCGGCGGCCCGGCGTACTACATCGAAAAGGCCATGGGCCTGAAGTGGTACGCGATGGCCTTTGCCGTTGCCACCATCATTGCCGCCGGCCTGTTGTTGCCGGGCGTGCAGGCCAATGCGATTGCCGATTCGGCCACCGCCGTGCTGTGCAAGGGCGCTGATGCCTGCGCCTCCATCGGTGGCGTGGCCGGCATGAAGCTGACCATCGGCATCGTGGTGGCCCTGGTGCTGGCGGTGATCATCTTCGGCGGGGTCAAGCGCATTGCCAGCTTTGCCGAGGTGGTGGTGCCGTTCATGGCCCTGGCCTTCATCGGCACCGCGGTGGTGGTGATGATCCTCAATGCCTCCAAGGTGCCGGTGATGTTTGCCGACATCTTCTCCAGTGCCTTCGGTGCCCATGCCTTGTTTGGCGGGGTGATCGGCCAGGCCATTGCCTGGGGTGTGAAGCGCGGCATCTACGCCAACGAGGCCGGCCAGGGCTCGGGTCCGCACGCCGCCGCCGCCGCCGAGGTCAGCCACCCGGCCAAGCAGGGTTATGTGCAGGCCTTTGCGATCTACTTCGACACCATGCTGGTGTGCACCTCCACTGCCTTCCTGCTGCTGTCCACCGGGATCTACAACGTGTTCCAGCGGGTCAGCGAGGACGGTGGCGAGAAGCTGGTGGCCATCTACGAGAAGCTGCCGGGCGTGGCCCCGGACCAGGGCTCGCTGATGACCCAGGCCGCATTCGACTCGGTGGCCCCGGGCATGGGCGCGGCATTTGTGGCCATTGCCCTGTTCTTCTTCGCTTTCACCACGATCATGGCCTATTACTACATGGCCGAAACCAACCTGAACTACGTCACCGGCAACAAGCCCTCGGCCCTGTGGCTGAACCTGCTGCGCCTGGGCGTGCTGGGTATCGTGGTGTTTGGCGCGTACCATGACGCTAAGCTGGCGTGGACGCTGGGCGACATCGGCGTGGGCCTGATGGCCTGGATCAACGTCACCGCCATCCTGATCATCCAGAAGCCTGCGATGCTGGCCCTGAAGGATTACGAGCGCCAGCGCAAGCTCGGCCTGGACCCGGTGTTCGATCCGCAGGCGCTGGGCATCAAGAACGCCGATTTCTGGCACAAGCGTTAACAGCAGACAGTTTTGGAGCAGCAGTGAGCAGCAACCCCTGGAATAACCGCCGGCCTTCGGCCCGTCCGCCCCGCGCCACGCCGTCTTCGGCGGCGGCCAGTGAACAGGCACCGGTTGCCCGCGGTGACAACGAGCTGCGCCTGTACGGGGTCAATGCGGTGCTGGGCATGTTTGCCCGGCGTCCGCAGGACCTGCGCAAGCTGTACCTGCTGGAAAGCATGATCCCGCGCCTGCAGCCGCTGATGAAGTGGTGCGTGGCCAACCGCATCGGCTACCGCGTGGTGGCCGATGGCGACCTCAACAAGCTGGCCGCCACCACCCACCACGAAGGCGTGGTGGCCGATGTGGTCAAGCACGAGCCGGCACCGCTGGCGGCCTGGCTGTCGGCCCTGCCGGCCGGCCCGGCCCTGGTGCTGTGGCTGGATGGAGTGGGCAACCCGCACAACCTGGGCGCGATCCTGCGCAGCGCCGCCCATTTCGGCGTGGCCGCGATCCTGCTGCCGTCGCACTCCAAGCTGGCCCTGTCCGGCTCGGCCGCGCGCGTGGCCGAAGGCGGCGCCGAGGCGGTGCCGATGGTGCGTCTGCCGTCCACCCCGCAGGCCCTGGCCCAGTTGCGTGATGCCGGTTTCCACCTGGCGGCGACCCTGGTCGACGGCGGCGATGACCTGTTCAAGGCGCGCCTGCCGGAGCGTCTGGTGTATGTGATGGGCGCCGAAGGGCAGGGCATGGACCGCGACCTGGCCAGCCTGTGCGACAGCCGGGTGTCGATCCCGGGCAGCGGTGCAGTGGAAAGCCTGAATGTGGCTTCGGCCACGGCCGTGCTGCTGGCCCACTGGCGCAGCCAGCGCGGCTGAGCCCGGCGGCCGGATCTGCGACAAAGACAAAACAGCAAAGGCGCCCTTGGGCGCCTTTGCTGTTTGTGGGCTCAGTCCTGGGCCTTGGGCGCGGTGCCGAAGTCACCGTCGGCCTCGGCCGCCAACCAGGCAAACACGGTGTAGGCGGCCACGTTCTGGGCCAGGGCGGCCGGGTCGATCTTGTCCAGGGTGTCGTCGGCGGTGTGGTGCAGGTGGAAGTAGTCACTGCCGTCCTGGGCCAGCCAGCCCCAGGCACCGCCGCGGGCGGCCAGCGGGCTGATGTCCGGCCCCGGGCCACCCTGGCCTTCGGCCAGTGCGATCCCCAGCGGGGCCAGCACCTGGGCAATCTGCGCGGTGGCCTGGCGCGAGCCTTCCGGCGCCGGTGAGCCGGTGTTGAAGGCATAGATGCGGCCGGCACCGAAATCGCTTTCGGCGGCGATGACCTGCCTGTCCAGCTCGCCGGCAGCGGCACGTGCGGCCGCGTAGGCCTTGCCGCCCCACAGGCCCTGTTCCTCGTTGGCGAAGGCCACCACGCGGATGCTGCGCTTGGGCGCGGTGGGCAGCTTGCCGATCAGGTGGCCGGCGGCCATGGTGATGGCCACGCCGGCACCGTCATCCACCGCCCCGGTACCCAGGTCCCAGGAATCCAGGTGGCCGCCGATCACCACCACTTCATCCGGGCGCTCGCTGCCGGTGATCTGGCCGATCACGTTGTGCGAGGTGTAGCTGCCATCCCAGCCGCAGTCCAGGGCCAGGGCCAGGCGCACCGGGCCACGGGCCAGCAGGCGGGCGAGCTGGCCTGCATCGGGCACGGACAGGGCGGCCGCCGGGATCGGGGTCAGGCCTTCGTCAAAGCGGGTGATGCCGGTGTGCGGCACGCGGTGCGAATCGGTACCGGCCGAGCGCATGATGAAGCCGACCGCCCCCTTGCGGATGGCTTCGGACGGCCCCTTGGAGCGCACCGCGCTGCCCGGGCCGTAGCCGCTGCCATCGCGTGCGGCCACCATCTGGTAATCGATGAAGGCGATCTTGCCGGCCAGTGAGCCGGCCGGGGCGGCCTGCAGTTCGGCCAGCGAGGCAAAGCGCACCACTTCGGCCTCGATGTTGCCGGCCGGGCTGCCACCCAGGGCGGTGATGTGCAGCGGCTGGGCATGGGCGCCCAGCACATGCGCCGATTCACTGCGCCGCTCCCACTTGGGGAAGGTCACCGGCTCGGTCCAGACCCGGTCAAAGCCGAGCTGGACGAACTTCTCCTCGGCCCAGGCCACCGCACGGGCATCGGCCTCGCTGCCGGCCATGCGCGGGCCGACCTCGGTGGTCAGCGATTCGACCACCTGCCAGCCGGTGGCATCGGCCAGGGCCTGCTGGCGCAGCTGCACGGCCGTATCGATGGCCGGTTGCGGGATGACGGTCTGGGCGCTGGCACTGGCGCAGGCCAGGGCAGCAGCAACGGCGAGGGCAAGACGACGCATTGGCAGGCATACCAAAACAAGACGGGACCGGCAGCGTAACGCTGATGGTCCCGTCGGTACACGGTGCCACAAGTCCTGCCCGGCAAGGGCAGGCGTGGCGGTGCGCTTACTTCTTCAGGCTGTCGCGGATTTCGCGCAGCAGCAGCACGTCTTCGGTCGGCTCGGCCGGTGCGGCCGGCTCTTCGGCCTTCTTGCGGGCCAGCTTGTTGAGCACCTTGATCAGCATGAAGATGGCGAAGGCGACGATGATGAACTGGATGATGGTGTTGATGAAATCGCCGTAACCGATCACCACGGCCGGCACTTCGGCGCCAGCCGCATCGGTGGTGGCTTCGGCCAGGGTCCATTTCAGGTCGGAGAAGTCGACCTTGCCGATCAGCAGGCCGATCGGCGGCATGATGACCTTCTCCACCAGGGCGGTGACGATCTTGCCGAACGCAGCGCCAATGACCACGCCGACGGCCAGGTCGATGACATTGCCACGCATGGCAAATTCCTTGAACTCACTGATCATGCCCATGAAGGCACTCCTTGATACGGGGGATGGATGGCAGGGCAACGATAGCCCAAAGCGGGGTGTTTTTAGACAATCTGGCCGCTGCGCTGGCCAATGCCGTCGATGCGTGCATCGAAACGGTCGCCACGCTGCAGGGCGCCGACGCCGGCCGGGGTGCCCATCATGATCAGGTCGCCGGCTTTGAGTGCGTACAGCTGGGACAGCTCGTGGATGATCTCGGCCACGTTCCAGATCATGTTGTCCAGGCTGCTGGACTGGCGCACCTGCTCGTTCACAGTGAGGCTGATGGCCCGCGCGCCGAGTTCGCCGACCTCGCTGGCCAGGACCAGCTCGCTGACCGGCGCGGAATGGTCAAAGCCCTTGGCGATGTCCCAAGGAGCACCGGCGGCCTTGGCCTGTGCCTGCAGGTCACGCCGGGTCAGGTCCAGGCCCACACCATAGGCCAGCACCAGCGACGCGGCCTGGTCCACGGCTACTACACCGGCCGGGGCGTCACTGCCCAGGGCGACCACCAGTTCCACCTCGTGGTGCAGGTTGTCGGTGGCGCTGGGGTAGGGCACCGGGCCGTGGTTGCCGGGCACGATCGCATCGGCCGGCTTGGCAAAGAACATCGGCCGGCCACGGGCTGCCTGGTCGGCCGGGGTGGCGCCCATCTCGCGGGCATGGTCGGCGTAGTTGCGGCCGACGCAGTAGATGCGACGCACCGGAAAAGTACCGCCGCCACGCACGGCAAGGCGCGGGATGGCAGGTGTCGGGATCAGGTCAGTCATGGCAGGCAGCGAAGGGAAAACGTGCTGCAAGTCTACCGGAAGGGAGCGGCCGTCCATTGGCCGCGGCCGGGATCAGCGCGGGGCGTCGATGGCCTGGCGCGAGACAACCGTGTACTGGGCATCGACCACGTTGTTGTCGTGGCGGCCGGTGTTGCTGCGGGCAGTGCCGGTGCTGCGGCGCGGGTTGAACAGCTTCAGGACCAGGCCGACCAGCAGCATGGCCGCACCGACGAACAGGCCGACCACCAGCAGGCCGGCCAGGATCACCAGGCCAACCAGGCCCAGGCCCACGCGCACCAGCGGGTTGCGTGGCTTGCGCGGGGCGAACACCGCGCGCAGGTTGTTGAAGTAAAACTGTGGGTTGCGCATGTGCCGCCCCTCGTTGGATTGCTACTGGTGGGAGTATCGATGTGAAGCAGGCATCAAGAGTGAAGAAATCATTAAAGTGTGACCGGTGCCCTCTTGCTAAGCAGGGGCGGCAGGCCGCGCCGTTCATGCCAGAATGCCGCCCTTGCCTTGATTGAAGACGCACCGATGAACCTGTTGCCCAGCACCACCACTGTCCTTGCCCCCTTGGCCGGGCTGCCCGACGGGCAGCTGAGCGAGCGTGAGCTGAGCATCGCCGGGGAGCTGGAATCGGTGCTGCTGCTGCGCCACGGGGAACAGGTCAAGGGCTGGTTGAACGTGTGTCCGCATGCCGGGCGCCGGCTGGACTACGCGCCGGGCATGTTCCTGCTCAGCGCCGCCGGCGAGGTGGTGTGCCCGGTGCACGGTGCCACTTTCGAGCTGGAGGAGGGCCTGTGCACTGCCGGGCCGTGCCGGGGCCAGTCGCTGCGCGCGTTGCCGTTGCAGGTGGTGGATGGCCAGGTGCTGCTGCTGGCGCTGTGATGGCCGGCGCCGGCCGGGGCTCAGAACACCAGGAAGATCACGCTGACGGTGACCACCGTGTACAGCAGTGACAGCGGCCCGCCCACGCGCCACAGCTGGCGCGGGGTGTAGTTGGCCGGGCCGGTGATCATCGAGATGATCGGGTTGGAACCGGTCATCAGGTTGTTGGAGGCCGACAGGGCCACGATCAGGGCGAAGGCGGTCGGGTTGCCATCCACGGCCAGGGCCAGGTTGACGGCGATGGGCACCATCACGATGGTCGCGCCGACATGGCTGATCACCAGAGAGAACGCGGTGGTCAGCAGGGCCAGGGCGATGCCCACCAGCCAGGGCGGGATGCCTTGCGGCAACTGGTCGATGGTGTGCCCGGCAATCCAGGCGGCGGTGCCGGAGGAGTCCATGGCCCAGCCCAGCGGGATCAGCCCGGCCATCATGAACACGGTTTTCCAGTTGATCGAGGCATAGGCCTCGTCCATGCGCAGCACCCCGGTCAGCAGCATGCCGGCCACCCCGGTCATCAGGGTCAGGGCCACCGGCAGTTTGGAGAACAGCGCGATCAGGATGGTCAGGGCAAAGATGCTCATCGCGATCTTGAACTTGTGCGGGCGCTGCTCGCCCTTGGGGTAGTCGGTGACCACCACCAGCTCGCGCGAGCGGTCGGTGGCGGCCAGGTCGGTCCAGATCGAGTGGAACACCAGCATGTCGCCGGCGCGCAGCGGTTCATCGCGCACCTTGTGGCGGATCACCTGCTTGTCGCGGTTGATCGCCAGCAGGCTCATGCCGCGCTCCTTGCGCAGGCGCAGGGCGGCGGCGGTCTTGCCGATGAACGGCGAGGTCGGCGGCACCAGCGCTTCGGAAATGCCGGCGCGGGCCGGGTTGAACAGGTCGCCCAGGTGACGCAGGCGGGTGGACAGCTTGAGGAAATGGTTCTGCGCGAAGTCGCCGACCTGCTGGCGCGGGCCGAGCATGCCGATCACGCTGCCGACCCAGATGCGGCTGTCGGCCGGCGGCGAGAGCCGGGTCTGGTCGCCGGTCTTCAGGGCCAGCAGCAGGGGCGCGCCGTAGATGCCTTCCACATCACTGACGGTCATGCCCACCAGCGGGCTGTCGGCGGTGACGGTGAGCTCGAACACATCGCCCTCGATGCCGTAGACCTGGGCGAAGTAGCTGTCGGTGCGTGCCGGGGTGGCCGGTGCCGGGCCCTGTTCCAGCTCGCTGGCCAGCTTGCGCGATCCATAGAAGTGGAAGTACAGCAGGCTCAGCGCGACCAGGGCCACGCCGATCGGCAGCGGGGCGAACATGCTCAGCGGCTCGATCGTGGCCATGCCCGAGGGCAGGTTGTTGTTGGCCGAGGCCAGCAGGTCGTTGAGCAGGATCAGCGGCGAATTGCCGACCATGGTCAGCGCGCCGCCCATGACGATGGCTGCGGCCACCGGCAGCAGGATCTGTGACAGGTGCAGGCCGTTGCGGCTGGTCAGGCGCGAGGCCACCGGCAGGTACAGCGCCATCACAGACGGGTTCTGCATGAACGATGAGTTCACCGCCGCGATCGCGCTGGTCAGGCCGAGCAGGCGTTTCTGCCGGCCGTGGGCGCGGCGTTGCAGCCAGCCGGCAAGGCGGTTCAGGGCGCCGGTGCGGTCCAGCCCGGCACCGAGGATGGTGGTGGCGATGATGCTCATCACCGCGTTGCCGGAAAAACCGCCGAAGATTTCCTCCGGCGCGATCAGGCCGGTGATGCCCAGCACCACCAGCACCACCAGGGCGACCACATCGGCACGGATGCGCTCGAACAGGAACATCGCCATCGTAAAGCCGACCAGCACCAGTACCAGGCGCATGTCATCGGTCAGCGTGAGGGTCTGTTCCATCGGTTGCGTGCGTGCCTTGTGGTCAGTGGGGCCGTGGGCGGCAGATCAGGGACGATCGTAGAGCAGGTCCCATACGCCGTGGCCCAGTTTCTGCCCGCGGGTCTCGAAATGGGTCTGCGGGCGCCAGTCCGGGCGCGGCACATGGCCGCGCGGGCCGGCGCGGTTGACCAGGCCATCGGTGGCGTCCAGCACGTCCCACATGTGCTCGGCATAGGGTTCCCAGTCGGTGGCCAGGTGCAGGCGGCCGCCCGGGCGCAGCTTGCGCACCAGCAGCTTGGCAAACTCCGGCTGGACCAGACGGCGCTTGTTGTGGCGCGCCTTGTGCCACGGGTCGGGGAAGTAGATGCGGATCTCGTCGAGGAAGCCATCGGGCACCTCGTTGTTGAGCACCTCCACCGCATCGTGGTGGTAGACCTTGGCATTGGCCGCCTGGTCGGCAACCAGGTCGTTGAGCAGGCGGCCCACGCCCGGTGCATGCACTTCCAGGCCGATGTAGTCGCGGCTGGTGTCAAAGCCGGCGGCAAAGCGCAGGGCGGTGCCGTTGCCGGTGCCGATCTCCATCACCTTGGGCGCGTCGCGGCCGAACAGGGCGTTGAAGTCACGCGGCTGGCCGCTGTAATCGATGCCGTGCTGCGGCCAGGCCTCGTCAAAGGCGCGCTGCTGGGCCGGGGTGAAGCGGCCCTGGCGCAGCACGAAGCTACGGATGGCGCGGTGGCCTTCCTGCACGGTGAACGGCTTGGCCGGGGCCTTGGCGCCGGCGGAATCAAAAGGGTTGGTCATCGGCCGGTCACTCTTCGGTGGTGCCGGCAGTCACCAGCGCGTGCAATGGGGAGGTAATCATGGCGGGGATTATCGCCCAAGGCTCCGGCCACAGGGGCATTGCCAGGTGAATCGCGCATCGTCTGCGTGGCAGGGCCGGATGATCGCGCGCAGCTTGGTCGTATCGATGCTGCGGCAAGGCTGCTGGCGGCTTGGGCAAGACTTATGTTGCATTGCAGCGTGAAGGTTTGCGTTCAGACTGGAAGCCTATGCCGGTCCGCGCACTGTTCGGTGACGCGTTTTCCAGAACTCCAAGGAGAGTCTTTCATGTCCATCCTGCAACCGCGCCTGCTGCGCGGCGCTCTTGCTGTGGCCCTGGCCGCCGCGGTCGCTCCGGCCATGGCCCAGTCGCCGTTCTCGTCCACCGTGTTCTTCGGTGACAGCCTGACCGACAGCGGCCACTTCCGTCCGGTGCTGACCCAGATCAACCCGGCCGCCGGCGTTGCCGGCCGCTTCACCACCAACCCGGGCTATGTCTGGGCCGAGTATCTGGCCAAGCACTATGGCACCAATGCCATCGCCAACGGCAATGGCCAGGGCGGCGACAACTACGCTGTCGGTGGTGCACGCGTGGCGGTGGACAGTGTCGGCGCGCTCGGTGCGACCCCGGCCCTGACCACCCAGCTGCAGACCTACCTCGGCGCCAACGGCGGCAAGGCCGATGCCAATGCGCTGTACACCGTGTGGGGTGGTGCCAACGACCTGTTCGCCATTGCCGCCGGTGCCCCGGTGCAGGAAACCATTGCCCAGGCCGTGGGCGGCCAGGTCGGCATGGTCGGCGCGCTGAAGCTGGCCGGTGCCCAGTACGTGCTGGTGCCGACCCTGCCGGACATCGGCCTGACTCCGTCCTCGGTGGCCGGTGGCCCGCTGGCCATGGCCCAGGGCACCGCCCTGGCCAATGCCTACAACCAGGCGCTGTTCGGCGGCCTGGCCGCGCAGGGCCTGTCGGTGATCCCGGCCGATACCTTCACTCTGCTGCAGGAAGTGGTGGCCAACCCGGGCCTGTACGGTTTTGCCAATGCCACCGGCATGGCCTGCACCAGCGGCCAGTCCATCTCCTGCGTGCCGGCTGAATTCGCCACCCCGGATGCGGCCAACAGTTATGTGTTCGCCGATGGCGTGCACCCGTCCAGCCGTACCCACCAGATCCTGGCCGAGTACATCACCTCGGTGATCGATGCGCCGCGCCAGCAGCAGGTGCTTGGCCGCAGCGCCCAGGCCAGCGGCCGTGCCCGCGTGGAGCAGGTGGCCGGCCATCTGGCCCCGGACCAGGCCGAAGGCACCCAGTGGTGGGGTGGCCTGCGTGCGGACATGCAGCGCTACGGCCACGGCGACACCTTCGACGGCATCGCCCCGGCGGGCCTGTTCGGTGTGGACTGGGTGCGTGAGGGTCACGCTCTGGGCCTGTTTGCCGGCTATGACCGTATGGATGCCGACTTCGGCAACAGCGCCGGTGATTTCACCCTGGGCCAGGCCACTTTCGGTGGTTTTGTCTCCTTCAACGACGGCCCGGCCTGGGCCAATGCCCAGCTCAGCTACAGCTGGCTGGATTACGAGGTCAACCGCCAGGTCAACCTGGGCCCGGCCAAGCGCGTGCACGCCGGCGACACCAAGGGTGAAAGCCTGACTGCCGCCTTCCAGGCCGGCTGGGAGTTCGGTGGTGACAATGCCCTGCGTCATGGCCCGCTGCTGGGCATGACCTGGCAGGACATCAGCATCGATGGCTACGCCGAGGCCGGTGGCGGTTCCACTGCACTGAGCTATGCCGACCAGGACGCCAACTCGCTGGTGGGCCGCCTGGGCTGGCAGCTGCGCATCGTCGGTGACCGCGTGCAGCCGTACGCACGCCTGACCTGGGACCACGAGTTCGAAAAGGCCGAACAGGCCAGTGCCACCTTGCAGTCGCTGCCGGTGGCCGGCAGCTACAGCGTGCCGGGTCTGAACCTGGACCGCGACTGGGGCACCGCCGTGCTCGGCAGCCGCCTGCAGCTGGGTAGCCTGGAGGCCAATGTCGGCCTGTCCAGCACCTTTGCGGTGAGCGGGCAGTCGGACATCAGCGCGTTTGCCACCATCGGCGGGCGTTTCTGATTGATCGGCTGATGCCGTCGGCCTGATCCGGGCCGACGGCAGTAACGGCGGCAGGAGTGCATTTTTTCCTGCCTGCCGCATTGCCTTTGTCAGGTGGCGCGCTTACACTTTGCCACCTGCTTTGCGGGTGTAGCTCAATGGTAGAGCAGAAGCTTCCCAAGCTTACGACGAGGGTTCGATTCCCTTCACCCGCTCCAGCATTCCCAGCGCCGGCCCTGTGCCGGCGTTGTCGTATCCGACCCTTGCCGGTCATCCCCGGTGGTTATGCTGCAGGCGTATGAGACTGGTCATCCTTTCGCGCAACCCGCGCCTGTATTCCACCCGCCGCCTGGTCGAGGCGGCACGTGCGCGTGGCCATACCGTGCGTGTGCTGGATCCGCTGCGCTGCTACCTGCGCATCGCCGCCGGTGATTTCCGCCTGCACTACAAGGGCAAGCCGCTGCAGACGGTGGATGCGGTGATCCCGCGCATCGGTGCCTCGGTGACCCGCTATGCCACCGCGGTGCTGCGCCAGTTCGAACTGATGGGCGCGCGTACGCCCAATCCCTCCGATGCGATCCTGCGTGCGCGCGACAAGCTGCGCGCGCACCAGATCCTGGCCTCCCATGGCATCGACATGCCGGTCACCGTGTTCGGCGACAACCCCGATGACACCGCCGACCTGCTGTCCCTGCTGGGCCCGGCCCCGCATGTGGTCAAGCTCACCGAAGGAGCGCAGGGCAGGGGGGTGATCCTGACCGAGAAGGCCAGCGCTACCCGTGGCACGGTGGAGGCCCTGCGTGGGCTGTATGCCAACTTCCTGGTGCAGGAGTACATCGGCGAGGCCGGCGGTGCGGACCTGCGCTGTCTGGTGGTGGGGGACCGGGTGGTGGCCAGCATGGGCCGGCAGGCGGCCGAAGGGGATTTCCGCGCCAACCTGCACAGCGGCGGCCAGGCCGTGGCCCAGGCCTGTACCGACGAGGAAGCAGCCATCGCCGTGCGCTCGGCCCAGGCCCTGGGCCTGGGCGTGGCCGGGGTGGACATCCTGCGCTCGGCGCGTGGCCCGCTGGTGCTGGAGGTCAATTCCACCCCGGGCCTGGAAGGCATCGAGCGGGTCAGTGGGCTGGATGTTGCCGGGCTGGTGATCGCTTTGCTTCAAATGCACGATGAGCATGCCGATGCGGTATGCCGGAAATAGAGGTACACGCGGCGGTGTTGGCTGGCACTTTGCCGATTCTGGTTTGTAGTAAGCTGGCTGCCTGTCAACCCGCTGCAATGGCTTTATTACAGCAAACACGTGTATCGACAAGGAGGCTTGGCCATGTACTTGCATCATCTGGTGGTATTGGTAATCGGTCTGGCAGCAGCAGGCGCTGCACCAGCTGCAGTGGACGCTGCTGTAAATGACAAGTCGCCGATGCAGATTGATGTGGGTAACGATATTGCCCAGCAGCTCCAGATGGTGGAGATGGCCATCGGGTCAGAGAGTTACAGTGAGTTGGAAGACCAGGACCGCATTGCAGTTCGCGATGCACTTGGCCGCATTCGCGCCAATGTCGGGCCGAACCACACTGTGGATGGTCTGGCACCGGAGATCCGCACCGCGGTCTTCAATGACCAGGAAATTGTGAATACGATCATGAGCCGAGCCCATGCCGACAGCCGCATGGTGTGTGAGCGTGTGCGCATGACGGGTAGCAACAGGCGCGAACAGGTGTGCATGACCGTAGCCCAGCGTCGCGACATGCGCGAGAACTCGGTGGACGCATTGCGCAACTGGAACCACTGGAACACGAAGAAGGACTGAGTCTGGTCCTGTTGCCGGTGAAAAAGAAGCAGCTCAGATCAATGCTCAATCCAGCATCTCCGAGCAGTTGGTGATGGTTGAAGCGGCAATTGCTTCGGAGGATTACCGTGCGATCAGTGATGATGACCGTGCGGCTGTGCATCAGGCGCTTGCGCGCATACGCACCAATGTAGGGGATGCCTCCTCTGTGGATGGCCTGTCGCCTGCCATGCGCACGGCAGTGTTCAACGATCAGGAAGTCGTCAATACCATCCTGACCCGGGCCCGGGCGGACAGTCGATTGGTATGCGAACGGGTGCGCCTGACGGGCAGCAACCGTCGTGAGCAGGTCTGCCTCACCGTTGCTGAGCGTCGTGAGCTGCGTGACAACTCCAAGGATGTGTTACGCAACTGGAATCGTTGGAACATGAGACAGCCGGGGGATTGAATGGTCCATGCGGCCTGCCGTGAGCCGTGGCATGCCTCCGGCGCTGCAGCGGTTTGGTTGTATAGGCTGTCACTGGTCGATCAGCCTCCTGCAGCCTCATCTTGTCCGTTGTACTTTCATCAGTGAGGGTGTCATGCGTATTCAAATTTCTGTTTTGCTGGTCGCAGGCCTGTTGTGGATGTCGACAGCCCAGGCGGGCCTGGGCGGCGCTACGGGCAGCCCATTGCCGGTGCAGCTGGACGTGAAGCAAAGTGTGGCCGAGCAGTTGGCGCAGGTAGAGGCTGCCATCAACAGCGAGGACTACAGCGAGCTGGCTGCTGATGATCGTGCGGCCTTGCGTGAGGCCCTGGGGCGCATCCGCAACAATGTGCCCGCATCGGGATCGGTGGAGCAGCTGTCGCCTGATCTGCGTACGGCTGTGTTCAATGACCAGGAGCTGGTCAACATGATCATGACCCGGGCCCATGCCGACAGCCGGATGGTATGTGAGCGTGTGCGTACGACCGGCAGCAACCGGCGTGAGCAGGTGTGCATGACCTTGGGTCAGCGTCGCCAGATGCGTGAAGAGTCCAGGGACGTACTGCGCAACTGGCACAACGTCAATCCGAAGCGACCCGGGGAATTGTAAGAGCGGGGCTTTGCGCTTGCGAGCTGTCTCTGCCTTGCCCGTTTGCACGCTTTCAGGCAAGGCATCCTCCAGCGAAGATCGGCATGCCCCGCTGCTTGCACCCGGATGTACGCCTTGGTGGCAAAACGATTTGACACGATGGGCTGGAGAGGCGGGCTGAGCCGGGACAGGTAAGCAGAGGCTGTCATGCCGATCGCTGATCCGGCGGTGTGTTTGAGCGCAAAATTAATGCTTGAGGCTGTATTGTGAACAGCGATGACAGACAGAAATTTTCTGTCTGTCTCCTTTTCATTGCTGCTCTTGCAGACCAGCCCTTACTCAGAGGCCAACGTGCGCATTCTCGTCATCGAAGACAACAACGACATCGCTGCCAACCTGGGTGATTACCTGGAAGACCGCGGGCATACCGTGGATTTTGCTGCCGATGGCATCACCGGCCTGCACCTGGCCATCGTCAATGAGTTCGATGCCATCGTGCTGGACCTCAACCTGCCGGGCATGGATGGCCTGGAGGTCTGCCGCAAGCTGCGCAGCGAGGCGCGCAAGCAGACTCCGGTGCTGATGCTCACCGCGCGCGATTCGCTGGAAAACAAGCTGGCCGGTTTTGATTCCGGTGCCGATGACTACCTGATCAAGCCGTTTGCCCTGCAGGAAGTGGAAGTGCGTCTGCAGGCGCTGCAGCGGCGTGGCAAGTCGGTGCAGAGCCGGGTGCTGGAAGTGGGGGATGTCGAGTACAACCTTGACACCCTGGAAGTGCGTCGCCAGGGCAAGCTGCTGCAGCTCAACCCGACCGCACTGAAGATCCTGCAGTCGCTGATGGAGGCCTCGCCGGCGGTGGTGACCCGGCAGGAGCTGGAAACCCGTGTCTGGGGCGAGGAACTGCCCGACTCGGATTCCCTGCGCGTGCATATCCATGGCCTGCGTGCGGTGGTGGACAAGCCCTTCGAGGTGCACATGATCCAGACCCGCCATGGCATCGGTTACCGGATGTCCGTGCCCGAGGCCTGAGCTGGATGAGCCAGACGTCTGACCAGGCGCGGCCCGTGCCGCGCCGTCGTGGGCGCTACCGCCGCCGCCTGCGCAGCCGCATCATCCTGTCCTTCGTGCTGTTCGGCTTCTGCCTGACGGCGCTGTTCGCCTTTGCCACCAACTGGGCCCGCGTGCGGGTGGAAAACCAGCTGGTGGAAGACGTGATGAACCGCAATATCGACGAATATGCGCGGCGCTATTACCACAACCCGGAAGTCAGCCCGGATCTGCCGGTGCAGCAGATGCTCGGCCGGGTGGTCAAGGCCGACCGCTTTGACGCCCTGCGCCAGGAGGAGCCGGACTGGTACGAGCTGAGCGATGGCATCCACACCATCAACGGACGCGATACCGGCACTGGTGATGCCTTCTCCTACAAGCTGGCCGTGCGCAAGACCGACCAGGAGTGGTTCTTCCTGGCCTATGACATGACCCAGACCCTGCGCGGGGAATCCCAGCTCAAGCGCACCCTGGTGCTGTCGGTGCTGGTGTTCAGCCTGTTGTCCTTGCTGCTGGGCTGGTGGTCGGCGTCCAAGGTGATGAAGCCGGTGTCCGATCTGGCCCGGCGTCTGCGTGCCTACCGTGGTGGTGTCAGCCAGCCCGAGCCATTGGCGCCGCGCTTTCCCGATGACGAGGTCGGCCAGCTGGCCCAGGCGCTGGATGATTACTCGGCGCGCCTGACCGAGGTGGTGCAGCGCGACCGCGAGTTCAACGCCGACGTCAGCCATGAGCTGCGTACGCCACTGGCGGTGATCCGTGGCGCGACCGAACTGCTGCTGGCCCGGGAGGGGCTGGATGACAAGGTGCGCCAACGCCTGCAACGCATTGCCCGGGCCGAGGCCCAGTGCAGCGACTTGATCGGCTCGCTGCTGCTGCTCTCGCGCAACGAGCGTGCCCAGGGCTGCGCCAATGTGGCCAAGGTGGCCGAGCAGCTGCTCGATGCGCACCGGGCCCAGCTGGGCGGCAAGCCCTTGCAGCTGCGCGTGGAAGGCGATGCCAGCCAGGTGGTCGACGCCCCGGAGGCGGCGCTGTCGGTGGCCCTGGGCAACCTGATCGGCAATGCGGTCAAGTACACCCCGGCCGGCGAGGTGGTGGTGACCATCAGTGCCGGCCAGGTGAGTGTGCGTGATACCGGGCCGGGCCTGAGCAGCGAGGATGCCGCCCGCCTGTTCCAGCGCGGCTATCGCGGTACCCATTCGGGCAAGTCGCAGGGCGGCGGCATTGGCTTGTCCATCGTCAGCCGCCTGTGCGCGCTGTACGGCTGGCAGGTCCAGGTGACCCCCGGGGTCGAGGTCGGCGCCGTGGCCACCTTGCGCTTCAGCAATCCCCCTGCAACCCAGGCATGAGGCGTAAGCCCGTCGCGCCTTGAGGCGCTCCCACAACAGCCCGGCTGCCCCTGTAGGAGTCAACTGTC
>NZ_LDJM01000044.1 GCF_001431485.1 Stenotrophomonas ginsengisoli
GGCGATGCTGGCCACCTGCGAATAGGCCACATACAGGATGGCCAGCAACACGCTGCCGAACAGCACCAGCGCGCGCACCCCGACGCGGTCGATCAAGGCACCGATGAAGGGTGAGAGCAGCGCGGCCAGCAACAGGTTGAACATGTCGCGGAACTTCAGCGCGCCCCGGCTCCAGCCGAACTCGTCCAGCAATGACGCATCGAAGGCGGTGATGCCGGTCATGGTCATGCCATTGGAAATGGACAGCATGATCATGGCCACCACACAAATGACCCACGGGTAACAACGCTTCATCCGCACCCCTTCAAGTTGCTGGAACAGCTGCACCTCTTGTCCGGACAAACAATGCCACAGGGCTTCCTGCCAGCGCTACCCAATCCGGCACTTGGCAGACCATACCTTTCTAGTTATATAGATATATCATTATCATCTTACGTGACTGGCCACAGGGCCCTGCCCATGGATCTGTACGACACCACCACCATGCAGGGCCTGCTGCGCCGCGACCTGCACACGCCGCTGTACCACCAGTTGCGCTCGTTCCTGCGCGACCAGATCCAGCGTGGTGAACTGCGTGACGGCCAGCAGCTGCCGCGCGAGGAGGACCTGGCCAGGCGGCTGGGCATCTCGCGCGTGACCGTGCGCCTGGCCCTGGCCGAGCTGGCCGAGGAAGGCCTGCTGGTGCGCCAGCGTGGCCGTGGCACACGCGTGACCCATGGCCGTGGCCGCTCACCGGCCAGCAACGGCCCGCCGCCGCTGCGCAGCCCGCTGTGCGAGTTGATCGACAACCTGGACACCCTGGCCGACAACACCCAGGTACGCCTGCTCAACTGCCAGCGCAACGTGCCGCCGGACCCGGTCCGCCAGGCCTTCGGCCTGGACGAGAACGACAGCCTGGTCAACTGCGTGCGGGTGCGCTCGCGCCACGGCCAGGCCTTCGGCTACTACACCAGCTGGACCCGCACCACCCACCCGGATTTCAACGCCGAGCAGCTGGCCCGGCACTCGCGCATCGACCTGTTCCGCCAGTGCGGCCTGCCGATCGTGCGGGTGGAGCAGAAGATCTCGGCCATGCGCGTGGATGCGGTGCCGGCGATCTACCTGCAGATGCAGCCGGGCCAGGCCGTGATGACCCTGGAACGCCGCTCCTTTGACCGCGATGGCCAGCTGCTGGACCTGCTGGAAATCCAATACCGCCCCGACCAGCTGCGCTATCAAATGCGCCTGGATCACACCCCTGACCCGATGGAGAGCTCTGCTTGAGCGCCACCCTTGCTGAAAAGATCCTGGCCCGCGCCTGCGGCCAAGCCACCGTGCGTGCCGGCGAGATCCTCACCGCGCGTCTTGACCTGTTGATGATGCACGACTCCGGTGGCCCGCGCCGGGTCGCCGGGCGGCTGGAAAAGCTCGGGGCCTCGGTCTGGGACAAGGACAAGGTGGTGGTGGTCTCCGACCACTTCGTGCCGGCCGTGGACATGGAGAGCGCGGACATCCTCGCCCTGACCCGCAACTGGGCGCGCAAGGCCGGTGTCACCCACTACGACATGCTCGGCATCTGCCACGTGGTGCTGCAGGAAAACGGCCATGTGCAGCCGGGCATGTTCTGTGTCGGCGGTGATTCGCACTCGCCCAGCGGCGGCGCCTTCGGTGCCTTCATGGTCGGCATGGGCGCCACCGACATCACCGGCGCCCTGGTCACCGGCGAGGTCTGGCTGCGCGTGCCGCAGACCACCCGCATCCAGATCGACGGCCAGCTGGCCGATGGGGTCAGCGCCAAGGACATCATGCTGATGCTGTGCGCCCAGCACGGCATGGGCAACGAGGGCCAGGTGTTCGAGTTCGGCGGCAGCGCGATTGCCGCCCTGCCGATGCACGAGCGCCTGACCCTGTGCAACATGGCGGCCGAACTGGGTGCGGAAACCGGCATCGTCGAACCCGATGCGACCACCCTGGCCGCACTGGAAGCGGCCGGCAAGCCGTTTACCGGTGACATCAGCCAGTGGCGCAGCGATGCCGACGCCGCCTACGCCGCCGTGCACCGCTACAACGCCGCCGACATCACCCCGTATGTGGCCGCCCCGCACAGCCCGGCCAACAGCCGCCCGGTGGCCGAACATGCCGGTGTGCGCGTGGACCAGGCCTACATCGGTGCCTGCACCGGCGCCAAGCTGGAAGACCTGCGCATGGCCGCACGCGCCCTGGCCGGGCGCAAGGTGGCCAAGGGCACGCGCCTGCTGATCGCCCCGGCCTCGGTGGCGATGACCAACCAGGCCGCCGCCGAAGGCACCCTGGCCACGCTCACGGCTGCCGGCGCGATCCTGCTGCCGTCCGGTTGCGGTGCCTGTGCCGGCATGGGCGCAGGCATGCTCAGTGCCGGTGAAGTGTGCATCTCCACCACCGCACGCAACTTCAAGGGCCGCATGGGCTCGGCCCAGGCCGATGTCTACCTGGCCTCGCCGTACAGCGTGGCCGCCGCCGCGGTGGCCGGCCACATCATCGATCCACGCGACCTGTTGGGAGAAAGCGCATGAACGTGCGCGGCAATACCTTTGTCTTCGGCGACCGCATCGATACCGACGTGCTCGCCCCCGGCCCCTACATGCGCGAGCCGATGAGCGTGCTGGCCAGCCATTGCCTGGAGGCAGTGGATCCCAGCTTTGCCAGCGAGGTGCGCCCGGGCGACATCGTGGTCGGCGGTGAATCCTTCGGCATCGGCTCCTCGCGCGAGCAGGCGGTGCAGGCCCTGGCCGAGCTGGGCGTGGGCGCGATCATCGCCAAGTCCTTTGCCCGCATCTTCTACCGCAATGCGCTGAACCTGGGCGTGCCGGCCCTGGTCTGTGCCGACCTGGAGGCCGCCCGTGGCGACGATCTGGAAGTGCTGCCGGTGGAAGGTCGCATCATCAACCACAGCAGCGGCCGCGAATTCTCCTGCGAGAAGATCCCGCCGCAGCTGATGGAAATCGTCGCCGGTGGCGGCCTGATGCCTTGGCTGGAGCGCAAGTTGGCCGCGGAGCGCGGGCAGTGAGCGCGCTGCCGCAGGGCATCATCCATGCCACCCTGATTGCCCCGGACCTGGCCGCCTTCTGCACCGCCTACCAGCAGCAGCTGGCCATGCAGCTGCACGCACAAGGCACGCTGCCAGCAGCGGAGGCCGCCATCCTCGGCCTGCCCGCGCTAGCCGGCGCGCCCCAGGCTTGGCTGGCCAACAGTGCCGGCGTACCGGTGCTGCAGGTGATTGAAGACCCCACCGCGGTGGTGGCCGAGCCGATGTTCCGCCACGGCTGGCTGTCGCTGGAAATCCTGGTCGGTGACATCGATACCCTGGCCGCCGGCCTGAACGCCCCGTTCCGCGTGCTTGGCGCCGCCGCCAACCTGGAACTGAGCGATGCCATCCGCGCCGCCCAGGTGCTGGGCCCGGCCGGCGAGCTGCTGTACCTGACCCAGATCAAGGACCAGGTGCCGCCGTTCGACCTGCCGATGACCGAAGACACCGTCGCGGCCACCTTCATCGGGGTGATGACCACCCCCGACCGCGCCGCCTCCCAGGCCGCCTGGGCCAGCCTGCTGGGCGCACCGGGCTGGGCCTTCGAGACCAAGATCACCGTGCTCAACCGCGCCTACGGCAAGCCGCTGGAAGGCCGTTACCCGGTGGCCGTGGTGCCGATGCCGGGCCAGTGCATGGTCGAGATCGACCAGGTGGAACTGCCGGCTGCCGCGAGCGTGCGCCATGCCGGCGTGCACAGCCTGGCCCTGCGTCTGCCGCTGGTCGATGCCGCACAGTTGCAGGCCAGCGGCTGGCGCAGCGCCGGTGACCCCGCACAGCGCGGCTGGATCGGCCCGGCCGGCGAGCACGTGCAGCTGCTGGCCTGAGCCCGCCTGTGGACGCGGTCACAGCCACACTGCGACCGTGTCCACGCTCTGGCACATACGCGGCCAGAGCCGCCGCAACTCGATGCTAGATTGCCGCCCTTCATGGATCACCGCTGCCGGCCCAGATCGCGCAGCCCCAACCAAGAAGGCGTACCGGGATGTACAAGACCCTGCTTGCGGCCAGCCTGCTGGCCACCCTGCCGTTCACTGCCAAGGCCAGTGACAGTCTCTCCTATACCTATGTCGAGGCCGGCTACACCTACACCGATACCGACAATGCCAGCGCCGATGGCTTCGCCATCAAGGGCATGGCCGCGGTACACCCCAGCGTGCACCTGTTTGCCGACTACAGCCGGCAGAAGGTCGACGATATCGAGGTGAAGGTTGACCAATGGCGGGCCGGCATCGGCTACAACCACGAGCTCAGCTCCACCACCGACCTGCTGCTGCGCGCCAGCTGGCTCGGCTTCCGCCCCGAATACGGCGACAACGCCAACGGCTATGCACTGGAACTGGGTGGCCGCCTGTGGGCCAGCCGCCACTGGCAGGTCGAAGCGGTGGCCGGCTGGGAAGACTATTCCGAGTCGGCCGGGTTCGACCCCAAGGGCGAGTTCTACGGCCGCCTCGGCGCCCTGGCCCAGTTCAACGAGTACTGGGGCCTGAGCGCCCAGGTGCGGCTGGGCAAGCATTCGTCCAGCGAGTGGTTCATCGGCCCGCGCGCCAGCTGGTAAGCCACTGCCGGCGGCTATGGCGCCGCCTCGACCGTTGTTGCCACCACCCGCCCTGTGCGGGTGGTGTGCTGTGTGCCGCCCTACAACCGGCCTTTCCAGCGTCACTGCCCCGGCAACGCCACGGGTAAAGCCACGGTGAAAAGTTCCCGCTGGCGCCACCTTATTTATGTACTGGCAAGTTTGGTATTCAGGGGGAATTTGGCTCGTTTATGCCTAAATCCTTCCACCGGTCCGGAAAGGCACGCCCTTCCGGATCGGACTGAAACCATAAGGAAGGTGTATCGATATGAAGACCGCTGTCATTGCCCTGAGCCTGGCTGCCATTGCTCCGTTCACCGCTGCTGCGGCTGACGGCCTGTCCTACAACTATGTTGAGGGCGGCTATGTGGCCACCGATTCCAAGGGCGGCGATGCTGATGGTTTTGGCCTGAAGGGCTCGGTTGCCGTGCATCCGAACTATCACCTGTTTGCTGATTACACCAATCAGGAAACCGACCTGGGCAAGGTCGATGTTGACCAGTGGCGCATCGGCGCCGGTTACAACCGCGGCATCAACCCGACCACCGACCTGGTCGCCCGTGCCGCTTACCAGAAGTTCGACCCGCAGTACGGCCCGGACTTCAACGGCGTCAGCGCCGAAGTGGGCCTGCGCTCCAAGCTGCACCCGGTGGTGGAAGGCTATGCCTTCGCCGGTTATGAGGACTACAGCAAGAAGCACGGCATCAACCCGGACGGCGAGTTCTACGGCCGCGTCGGTGCGGTGGCCAACATCAACGCCAACTGGGGCGTGACCGGTGAGGTCAAGCTGGCCAAGGCCGGTGCCCGTGAGTGGTTCGTCGGCCCGCGCTTCAGCTGGTAAACCGCGCAAGAAGGCGCGGCGTCGACGCCTCTCTCCCGTTGCCGCTGCGCACCCCGGCGGTGGGTGCTGGAACCTCCCCCTCCAGCCCCGCCGCCACTGCCGGAGTCTCCCTCCCCGAGCAAGCAGGACTCCGACAGGAAAAAGCCCGGCCCCCGCGCCGGGCTTTTTCGTGGCCGGAACCAATGCCGGCCAATCAGCACTGACAGCCCTGCATCCGGGCATCCGGGCATCCGGGCATCCGGGCATCCGGGCATCCGGGCATCCGGGCATCCGGGCATCCGGGCATCCGGGCATCCGCAGGAGGCTCTTCCGCCATCGGCACTGCTGCTGCCAGTGATATGTGGCAGGTGTGCAGTCTTGCGTTGACCATGGCGCGCGCCGGCCCGGCCGGGCAGAGCTGTCTATCCAGTTCCCCGCCGCGCATCCCCGGCCCCGGCCAACAGTGCCGCACAGGCAACAAAAAACCCGGCCTGCGCCGGGTTTTCTGCAAACACCTGCAAGGCCCGGTTACTTGAACAGGGTCTGCGGGTATTCGGCCTTCTGTTCGCGGGCCATCAGCTGCTTCAGGCCATCGGCCGGGCTCAGCTCGCCATGCAGCACGGCGCGCACGGCATTGGAGATCGGCAGTTCGATCCCGTGCCGCTCGGCCTGGCGCATGACCTCGTCGGCGGTCTGGATCGATTCGACCACCTGGCCGATCTCGGCTACGGCCTCGGCGATGCCCTTGCCGCGGCCCAGGGCCAGGCCCAGGCGACGGTTGCGCGACAGGTCGCCGGTGCTGGTCAGCACCAGATCACCCAGACCGGCCAGGCCCATCAGGGTTTCCGGACGGCCACCGATGGCAGCAGCCAGGCGCAGCATCTCGTTCAGGCCGCGGGTGATCAGGCCGGCGCGGGCATTCAGGCCCAGCTCCATGCCATCGGCCACACCGGTGGCCACGGCCAGCACGTTCTTCATCGCCCCGCCCAGCTCGGCACCGACCATGTCGTTGCCGGTGTAGGCGCGGAAGGACGGCCCGTGCATGGCATCGGCCACCAGTTGGGTGAACTGCGCATCGTCACCGTGCACGGTCACCGCGGTGGGCAGGCCCTGGGTGACTTCCTTGGCAAACGACGGCCCGGTGACCACGGCCAACGGCACGCCCTCACCGAACACCTCGCCTGCCACTTCGTGCAGGAAACGGCCCGAACCGGGTTCAAAGCCCTTGGTTGCCCAGGCCACACCGACACCGGCCGGCAGCATCGGCGCCAGCTTGCGTACGGTTTCACCGAAGGCATGGGACGGCACCACCACCAGCACCCAGGCGGCACCGGCCACGGCCTGGGCCATGTCGGTGGTCGCCCGCAGGTTGTCCGGCAAAGCCAGCCCCGGCAGATAGCGCGGGTTCTCGTGGCGGCTGTCGATGGCGTCGATTACGGCCTGGTCACGGCCCCACAACACGGTCGGGTGACCGTGTCGTGCGACCAGACTGGCCAACGCCGTTCCCCAGGAACCGGAGCCCAGTACAGCAATCTTGGCGTGGCTGTCAGTCATGCAATTACCGCGGTTGCTCAGGCGTTGCCGGCCGGCTCGGCGGCAGCCAGACCACCGGCTTCAGCCTCGACCTGGGCCTGACGCTGACGCAGGGTTTCGGCGTACAGGCCTTCGAAGTTGATCGGCTGCAGGTAGAACGGCGGGAAGCCGCCGGCCTGGATCAGCTCGGACACCAGGGTGCGTACGTACGGGAACAGGATGGCCGGGCACTGGGTGCCGAGCAGCACGTCGATGGCCTGCGGCTCCAGGCCGACCAGACCGAAGGCACCGGCCTGCTGGACTTCAGCCACGTAGGCGGTCTTGTCACCGACCTTGCAGGTCAGGGTCACGCCCAGCACCACTTCAAACACCTGCTCGCTCAGGCGCTGCACGCGCTGGTTGAGGTTCAGCTGCAGGTCCGGCTGGGCGTTTTCGCCAAACACGGCCGGGGAATTCGGGGATTCGAAAGAAACGTCCTTGACGTAGATCTTCTCGATGGTGAAGGCCGGGCCGTTGGCGGTGTTTTCAGCCGGGGCGGCGACGCCGTTGGTGTTCTCTTCGGACATTTCTTTAGTACTCCGCAACGAATTACTGGGAAGAAGAATCAGTGGATGCAGCAAGGCCTGAAAATGGTGGCGGCAGCGCCAACATACAAGGCCTGTTCAATCAATTACGGCCCTTGACCAATGGCAGGTCGGCCGCGCTCCACGACGGCAGGCCGCCATCGAGCACGTGGATCTGTTCAAAACCGGCCTTCTTCAGGGCCTTGGCGGCGCTGATCGAGGCCAGGCTGGTGCGGTCCACCAGCACCACCGGCTGCTGCTTGGCATTGGCCACCAGCTTGTGGGTCGGGCCGAACTGCTTGGCCTGCACGTTGCGGCTGCCGGCAATGTGGCCCTTTTCAAAGTCGGCCGGGGCCGACAGGTCGATGACCACGGCATTGCCGGCATTGACCAGCTGGGTCAGATCGGCCGGCTTGATCGCCTTGAAACCACGGAACAGGCGGGCGATCTCGGTGTACACAAGCGCTACGGTCAGGCCCGCCAGGGCCAGCGACAGCATCGGGTTACGGCCTGCAAAGGCCATCAGCTCTTCAACGTTCACTGACAGTCAATCCAAAAATGGGCGTCGATTGTCGCACAAGCCATGCTTTCACCGCTCCGGCCACAGGTCGGGCAGGCCCGAGTCCAGTTTCCAGCTGCGCAGTTCCGGCATCCAGGCCCAGTATTCATCCACCACCACGCTGCGTTCGGCCTGGGTGTGCACGTTGATCAGGCTGACCTCGGCGCGTATGCGCAAGCGGCCATCGGCCTGCAGGTTGCGCGAGCGCTCGCGGTAGCCGCTGATGCGCACCTGCTCCCAACGCCGGCGCTGGAAGTCATCCAGTCCGGCCAGCGAGGCGGTGCCCAGGAACGGCTCGCGCTCCTCCATCTCGCCCCAGCGCATCGCGTTGGACCAGGCCACATGCACCTGGTCAAAGCTGCGCATGGCCTTGCGCGGCGGCTCGGCCGCCAGCAACAACGCCGGCAGCAGCAAGCCTGCCAGCAACAACGCTCCCCGTACCCACTGCCTGCTCATGCCGTCACCCTGGCCTTGGCCACAAAACGTCCCGTCATTGTCGCCGCCGGCCGGCCATCGGCCAGGATCTGCGCCTGCAGCTGGATGCTGGCGTGCCCGCGCGTGGCAAAGCGCTGCAGGAACACCTCCCAGCTGGCGTCTTCGGCACATTGCGCGGTGGCCTGCAGGTCGCCATACAGCGGGGCCAGATAGCGCACCTGGCTGTCGGCCACATACACATCGGCCTGCAGGCCTGCCGCCTCCAGCTCCAGGGTGGCCAGGCCCCAACCGGACAGGGTCAGGATCGAGGCCAGGCTGCCGCCGAAGGCATTGCCCTTGTCATTGAGGTTGGCCGCCAGCGGCGCGGCCAGGCTCAGGCGGTGCTGGACATGCTCCACCACCGTGATCCCCATTGCCGCTACCGGTGGCATCGCTGCCAGGGTGGCGCCCAGTCGCGCCAATCGCTCGTGCATGCTGCTATCCCGAAAACATGAAGACGCTGGCCAGTACGGCCCAGCCCCGCATAATGCCGGCAATGAGCGCGCACGCAAATCTTCCCGCCCGCTGGACCCTGCTGTCGCTGCGTCCACGCGGCCAGCACGGCTCCCTGCGCCAGCTGGCCCGGGCCCACGGCGGCCGCCTGCTGGCCTTGTCACCGTGGGTGATCGCCCCCTGCCACGACCCGGCCACCGCGCAGCAGCTGCAGCGCGCCCTGGCCTGCCCGCAGGTGCTGTTCACCAGCCCGGCCGCGGTACAGGCCGCCAATGCCCTGCTGCCGCTGGCCGGTGCCGGTGCCGTGCAGCACTGGCTGGCCGTGGGCCAGGGCACCGCCAATGCGCTGCACCAGGCCGGGATTGCCCAGGTGCAGTCGCCGGCGCGGATGGACAGCGAAGGCCTGCTCGACCTGCCCGGCCTGCGCGATCCGGCCGGCCAGGCCATCGGCATGGTCAGTGCACCGGGCGGGCGCGGCATCATTGCCGCCACCCTGGCAGAGCGCGGGGCGCAGCTGCAGCTGGCCGAGGTCTACCGGCGCAAGCCCCTGCCCCTGCGCGGACGCCAGCGCGCGCAGCTGGCCCGGCTGCCCGCCGCCAGCGTGCTGGCCCTGAGCAGCGGCAAGGCCCTGGAGCAAGTCTGGGCCCAGCTTTCCGCGCCCCAGCAGCAACAACTGCGCCGGGCCAGCGTGGTGGCCGCCAGCGCGCGCCTGGCCGAACAGGCCCGATCCCTGGGCTTTGCCGACGTGCGCCAGGCCAGCAGTGCGATGCCGGCCGACCTGCTGGCCAGCTGGCTGCAGCGGCCGCATCCGGCCGGCGCGGAACTTGCGGCCGGCCCGCTGCGGGGGTGATGCTTGCAGCACAGGCCCGGCCTGCCCCTCCCCTCGGTACTGACGTGTCGTAGCAATGAGCGATCCTTCCGCCACGCCCCCGGCCCCCCGCAACCGCTGGCTCTGGCCCACGGCCGCCGGCCTGGTCATCCTCGGCCTGGCCGCCGCCGGCGGCGGTTACCTGCTGCAGCAACGCCAGCAGGCCCATGGCCTGGCCACCCAGCTGCAGCAGCAGGTCGGCGCCCTGGAACAGAGCCTGCAGGCCCTGCGTGCCGACCAGCGCGCCAATGCGCGTGCCCTGCAGGATGCGGCCAGCGGCAACCGCCTGCTGCGCGATGAAGTGCTCGGCCTGTCCCAGCGCAATGCCCTGCTGGAGCAGAACGTGGCCCGGCTCAGTGCCGACAGCCGCCAGAACCTGCTGGCCCTGCGCCAGGACGAGGCCGAAGTGGTCCTCGGCCAGGCCCTGCAGCGGCTGGAATATGGCCATGACCTGGACGGCGCCCGCCGCCTGTATGCCCAGGCCGGCACCCTGCTGCAGGACCTGGAAGGCCCGGGCCTGCTCGACCTGCGCCAGGCCCTGCTGCAGGAGGAGCGCACCCTGCAGGCACTGGGCGAAGACCCGCGTCTGGCCCAGTCCCGGGCCCTGGATGACGTGCTCAAGACCCTGCTGACCATGCAGCACCAGAGCGCAGCGAGCACCCCGGAACAGCTGCAGTGGTGGCAACGCCTGCTCTCGCCACTGGTGGAGATCCACCCCAGCGATGCCAGCGTGCTGCTGGCCGATGCCCAGCGCGTGCACGCCCTGGACGCCCTGCAACTGGAAGCCGGCCTGGCCCGCGCCGCGCTGGAACGTGGCGACCAGCAAGGCTGGGCACGCGCCCTGCAACGCATCAATGACTGGGTGGTGCGGCTGTGGCCGGCCAGCCCGGCCCGCCAGCGCCAGCAACAGGCGCTGGAACAGATGCGTCAGGCTCCCCTTTCCCTGAACACCGCCGAGCTCGGCTCGACCCTGCGCCAGATGCGCCAGTTGCGCCACGGGAGTACCGCCCAATGAAACTTTTCCGCGCCGTTCTGGCCCTGGTCCTGGTCTGCGTGCTGGTCGTGGCCGGGGCCCAGTGGCTCAACGACCCCAGCCTGCGCCGCTTCGGCCAGGTCATCGTCCAGGCCGGTGGCAACGACTACGTGGCCACCCTGCCCAAGGCCGGGCTGTTGCTGCTGATCGCCGCCCTGCTGCTGTGGCTGCTGTGGACCCTGCTGGCCGCCCCGTTCCGGGTCTGGCTGCGCTTCCGCCGCAAGCAGGCCCGGGCCCGCCTGATCGATGGCCTGACCGCCCTGCACCACGGGCGCTGGCTGACCGGCGAGAAGCTGCTGCTGTCGGCCGCCGATGAAGCCGAGGTCGGCCCGGTGGCCCTGGCCGCCGCCCTGCGCGCCGCCGACAAGCGTGGCGATGAAACCGCCGCGGCCCGCCATCTGCAACGCCTTCAGGAAATCGACCCGCTGCGCCATGCCCTGCTGCAGGCGCGCCGGCTGCTGCTGCGTGGCCAGGCCGAAGATGCCCTGGCCCTGCTCGACAACCCCGTCCTGCAACCGCTGCCACCGCGTGGCCAGGTGCTGCGCCAGCGTGCCCTGAGCGCGGCTGGGCGTGCCGATGAGGCCTATGGCCTGCTCGGCGCCCTGCGCAGCCAGCAGGCCCTGCCCGCAGAACAGCTCACCGCCCTGGAAGCGCCGCTGGCCAGCCAGATGCTGCTCCAGGCCAGTGACCTGACCACCCTGGCCGAGCGCTGGGAAGCCCTGGCCAAGCCGCTGCGCCAGGACCCGCAGGTGGCCGCCGCCTATGCCCGCCAGGCCAATGCACTGGGCTGGCCGGAGCCGGCCGCACGCGCCCTGGAGCACGCACTGGAAGCGCAATGGTCCCCGCAGCTGTTGCCGCTGCTTGATGAAATTGATGCCGGCGGCGACCCGGACGCGATGACCGCGCGCCTGCAGCGCCTGCTGCAGCAGCACCCCGACGACCCGCAGCTGCTGCTCAGTGCCGGCCAGATCGCCCGCAAGCAGCAGCAGTGGCCGCGTGCCCATGAACTGCTGCTGCAGGCCATTGCCGCCAATGCCGGCAGCCCGGCCTGGGAAACCCTGGGCCAGGCCTACGCCGAGCAGGGCCTGCACACCCAGGCCAGCACCAGCCTGCTCAACGCCCTGCGCCTGCGCCGTGGCCAGCCTCTGCTGCCGCTTGAGGACGGCAACTCTGCCTTGCCCGCGGATGAGTCGGACACGGCCGTGGAACAGCGCGATGCACATGGCCTGCCGCGTCTGGATGGCCCGCAGGCCTGAGCCGGCCACACCGTGCAGGCAATGAAAAAGGCGGCCGATGGCCGCCTTTTTCGTTCACCGTTGCGCTGTGCTCAGCGCTCGAGGATGGCCACCACGCCCATACCGCCGGCGGTGCAGATCGACACCAGGGCACGGCCACCGCCGCGCTGGGCCAGCTGCTTGGCGGCAGCGGCAATCACCCGGCCACCGGTGGCGGCAAACGGATGGCCGGCCGCCAGCGAGGAGCCCATCGGGTTGATCCTGGCCGGGTCGATCGCGCCCAGCGGGGCGTCCAGGCCCAGGCGGTCGCGGCAGTACTCCGCGCTTTCCCAGGCACGCAGGGTGCACAGCACCTGGGCGGCAAAGGCCTCGTGGATTTCGTAGATGTCAAAGTCCTGCAGGCTCAGGTTGTTGCGCTTGAGCATCTCGGCCACCGCCACGGTCGGGGCCATCAGCAGGCCTTCGCCGTGCACGAAATCCACCGCCGAGACATGCGCATCGCGCAGGTAGGCCTGCACTTCAAGGCCGTTGTCGGCCGCCCACTGCTCGCTGCCCAGCAGCACCGCCGAGGCACCGTCGGTGAGCGGGGTGGAGTTGGCCGCAGTCAGGGTGCCACGGCCGGAGACCTTGTCGAAGGCCGGCTTCAGGGTGGCCAGCTTTTCCAGGTTGGTGTCCGGGCGCAGGATGTTGTCGCGTTCCACACCACGGAACGGCACCACCATGTCGCTGAAGAAACCGGCCTCGTAAGCAGCGGCCAGCTTCTTGTGCGAAGACACCGCCCAGGCGTCCTGGTCCTCACGGCTGATGTTCCACTGCTTGGCCATGTCCTCGCAGTGGGCGCCCATGCTCTTGCCGGTGCGCGGCTCGGCCACGCCGGGGAATTCGGGCTTGAGTTCGCTGAACTTGAAGCCGCCGATCAGGGCCTTGATCTTGTCGCCGGTGGTCTTGGCGCGGTTGGCAGCCAGCAGGCGGCCACGCAGCTTCTTGCCGTAGACGATCGGCACATCGGAGGTGGTGTCCGAGCCGCCGCCGATGCCCGATTCAATCTGGCCCAGGGCAATCTTGTTGGCCACGGTGATGATGGTGTCCAGCGAGGTGCCGCAGGCACGCTGCAGGGTGATGCCCGGGGTCAGCGGCGACAGGCCCGAGGACAGCGCGGCCTCGCGGCCCAGGTTCCAGTCCGAGGGGTGCTTGATCACCGCGCCCATGGCCACCTCGCCCAGCTGCTTGCCGTGCAGGCCATAACGCTCCACCAGCGCGCCGAGCGTGCGCACGCTCATGCCCAGGTTGCCGACATCCGAATAGGCGGTGTTCTGGCGACAGAACGGAATGCGGACACCGCCGATGATGGCGACACGACGTGCATTGGACATGGGAACACCTGGCAAGGAAGTAGGGCAACGACCCCTGCACACCACGTGCAGGCATAATGGTTGAAGTGTAGCTGTACGCCCCCGTAGGGGCCAAGACTGGAGCCATGAGCAATCACTTCCCGAAAGACCATGCCCTGGGCCTGCTGGCCCTGGAACTTGCCGGTGGCGATGCCCCGCAACGTGCGGCGCTGGATACCGACGCAGCCGGTGCCCTGGCTGCCCTGGTCGGCCGCGATCTGGCCAAGTTGGTGCCGCAGGCACCTGAATTGGACTTCGTGTTCGCAGCCGCGCATTTCGACCCGGCCGAAGTGCTGCGCCCGGGCTGGGCGGTGCACCGCCGTTTTGCCGACCTGCAGCAGCGCGCGCCGGGCAAGGACGAGGGCCCGCGGGTGCTGGCCTTCGGCACCGATGCCAGCGGTGAAGTGCCGATGCCGCTGCAGGCCAACCCGGACCTGACCGGCGGCGGCCTGCGCGTGGTGCCCTTCCTGCTCTCCGGCAGCGATGCGGCCACCGTGGACAGCGTGCGCCAGGCGCTGGAAGAAGTGCTGCTGGCCAACGGCATGGCCCAGCCGGACACCGCCCTGCAGGCGCAGAACGCCTTCGGCGCCAAGATCGAGCACGCCCGCTATTTCACCGTGCACGACCTGGCCGCGATGATGGCCATGCAGTACGACAACCAGGGCCTGGGCGCGCTGTGGCCGCTGATCGAGACCGCCCTGCTGGCCGCTGACCAGGAGCAGTGGCTTGATGCTGCCCCCGAACCGCTGCTGCGCTACGCCCATGGCGAGGTGCGCATGGCCCTGTTCGACCCGGCCAGCTGGTGTGCGCACTACAACCACGAACGTGGCGAGTGCGACCGCCTGACCCGCGTCTACGAGCAGTTCCTGATGCGTCAGCGGCAGATGGCCGCGGTGCTCGAAGCCCATGGCCTGGACGTGCTCTACGTGCATGTGCGCAGCGGCCAGGATGCCCGGCAGATGCTCGGCCACTGAGGCCAGCTACGCGCAAGGCAACAAAAAACCGGCCGCCAAGCCGGTTTTTTGTGGGCAGTGGCCAGGGCCGCAAAACTCCCGGCCCGGCAACACCGGCTCAGCCGGCGTTTTCGATCACCGCACAGGCCAGGCGGGCGCCGGCATTGCCGGTGGGCTGGCTGGCGTAGTCATCCGGATCGGCATGGATGATCAGGCCACGGCCGAGGATGTCGTTGCTGCCGCCATCGCCCAGGGTGGCCTGGGCGGAGAGCTGGCCATCGACATTGGCCACGCCGTTGGCATCGGCCACCAGGTTGGGCATGTCGCCGGCATGGTGAGCCGGGGCATCCATGGCGCCGTGCTCGGCGGCGGACGGATTGAAATGGCCACCGGCGCTGCTGCCATCGCCGGCACTGCAGTCGCCCTTTTCATGGATGTGGAAGCCGTGCTCGCTGCCGGCCTTCAGGCCGCTGACGATGCCGGTGACCTGCAGGCGGTCGCCCAGGCGGCGGATCATCAGCTCACCGCTGACCTGGTTGCCGGCGGTCGGCTGCAGGCGGGCAATGGCCACGCTATCCTCGCCCGGGTGGCCTTCATGGCCCTCGTGGCTGCTGTGGTCACCGGCCTCGTTGGCCGCCGGCGGCGGCGGCGGTACCGGGCTGGCCGGCTCCTGGTTGGGGCTGCAGGCCGCCAGCAACAGGGCGGCGACGGCAAGGCTCAGGGTATTGCGCATGGTGTTTCTCCTCAGGATTGACGAGCCTGGCGGATCACCCCGCAGGCCACACGGGCACCGGCATTGCCGGCCGGCTGGCTGCGGTAGTCATCGGCCTGGCTGTGGACGATCAAGGCGCGGCCGAGCACATCGTTGAGGGCACCACCGCCGAGCACGACCCCGCTCAGGTAGGTGTCCACAGCCACCCGCCCGGCCGCATCGGCCTGCAGGTTGTCGATGTCGCCCAGATGGTGCGGCGGCTGGCCATGGCGGCCATGGTGGCTGCCGGTCGGGTTGAAGTGGGCACCGGCGCTGCTGCCATCCACCGCGCTGCAGTCACCGCGCTCATGTACATGGAAGCCGGCCTGCTGATGCGGGCGCAGGCCACCGAGGGTGCCGGTGATGCGCACCCCGCCGGGCTGGCTGACCAGCACCAGGCGGCCACTGACGATGCTGGCCGAGGCCGGGGCCAGGGCCGCTTCGGCCTGCATCAGGGTGCCGACCTGGGCCGGCGCTGCCGTTACCGGTGCTTCCGGCTTGACTGCCGGGGTGCTGGAACAGGCGGCCAGGGCCACTGCGGCCATCACTGCCATTGTCTGGATACGCATCGGCATGTGCCTTTGTTGTTGCTGTTTGCAGGCATGGTAGAGCAAACCGGCTCAGCTCCGGCTGCGGCTGGCACCCAGTTTGCGGGTCAGGGTGTTGCGGCCCACGCCCAGGCGGCTGGCGGCCTCGGCGCGACGGCCACCGGTCAGGGCCAGGGCCACTTCCAGCAGGGTGGTGTCCAGGCGTTCACGGGCCTGGGCATGCACATCGGTGGTGCCGGCCTCCAGCTGCTGGCGGGCCCAGCGCGCCAGCGGGCCCTCCCAGTCCAGGCCACTACCGGACAGGGCCGGGCCGGCCAGGCGCCCGCCACGGGCCAGCGCGGCCTGCACATCCACCGCATCGATGGTGTCGGCCACGGCCAGTGCGGCCAGACGCCAGCACACGTTTTCCAGCTCGCGCACATTGCCCGGCCAGTCATGCGCGGCCAGCGCAGCCAGGGCCGGGGCACTGAGACGCTTGAGCGGCATGTCCAGGCGCTGCGCGGCGCGGGCCAGGAAGTTCTCGGCCAGCGCACCGATATCGGCGCGGCGGTCGCGCAGCGCCGGCATGCGCAGGCGCACCACATCCAGCCGGTGCAGCAGGTCGGCGCGGAAGCGGCCCTGCTCCACCAGGGCTTCCAGGTCCTGGTGGGTGGCAGCGACCACGCGCACATCGACATGGATCAGCTCGCGCCCGCCAACACGGAAGAACTCGCCCTGGGCCAGCACCCGCAGCAGGCGGGTCTGCAGCGAGGCCGGCATGTCGCCGATCTCGTCCAGGAACAGGGTGCCGCCATCGGCCTGCTCGAAGCGGCCGACATGGCGCTTGTTGGCACCGGTGAAGGCACCGGCTTCGTGCCCGAACAACTCGCTTTCCAGCAGCTCGGCCGGAATCGCAGCGGTGTTCAGGGCCACGAACGGGCCATGGGCCCGCGGCGATTCACGGTGCAGGGCATTGGCCACCAGCTCCTTGCCGGTACCGGTCTCGCCGTGGATCAGCACCGACAGCGGGGCCTGGGCGAGGCGGCCGATGGCGCGGAACAGGGCGCGCATCGGCTCGGTATCGCCGATCAGCTGCGGCGGCCCGGCCACGTTGGCCGGTGTTGCCGGTGCCTCGGCCAGCGGGGCCAGGGCCGGCTCGCGCTGGGCCGGCAGGGCGCGCCGGGCCAGGGCCACGGCGTCGTCCAGGTCAAACGGCTTGGACAAAAATTCATGCGCCCCGCCCCGGAAGGCACCGGCGGTGCTGGCCACATCGGTGTAGGCGCTCATCACGATCACCGGCAGCTGCGGGTGCCCGGCCTTGAGCTGCTCCAGCAGCTCCAGCCCGGACTGCCCCGGCATGCGCACATCGGTGAACAGCAGGTCCGGCACCTGGCCGCTGTGCAGGGCCGCATCCACCGCTGCGGCGCTGTCAAAGGCCTCCACCTGCCAGCCGGCCTGGCGCAGCGCGGTGGCCAGCACGAAGCGCACCGAGCGGTCGTCGTCCACCACCCAGATACGGGCGGGCGATTGCAGGCTCATGGCGTCTCCATCACATCAGGGGTCAACGGCAACAACAGGGTGAACACGGTATGCCCGGGGCGCGAGCGGTAACCCAGCGAGCCGGCATGCTCGCGTGCCACCTGCTGGGCCAGGGCCAGGCCCAGGCCGGTGCCCTCGGCCCGGCCGGTGACCAGCGGCAGGAAGATGTGCTCGGCCAGGTCCTCGGGCACGCCACGGCCGTCATCGGCAATGTCCAGGCGCAGCACCAGCGGGTGGATCATCTCGGCGATGCGCGCACTGTGTTCAACCCGGGTACGCAGGGTCACGGTGCTGCTGCCGGCCTGCATCGCGTTGCGCACCAGGTTCCAGATGGCCTGGGTCAAGCGGTCGGCATCACCGATGAATTCGGGAATGGAGGGGTCGTAATCGCGCTGCAGGCGTACCGCCCAGCCGGCCTCGCTTTCGGCCAGCCGCAGCACCCGCTCCAGCACGGCATGGATGTTCAGCGCCGCCTGCGGCTGCAGCGGGCGCGGCGACAGCAGCTGTTCCAGCAAGGTGTTCAGGCGCTCGATCTCGCTGCTGATCAACGCGATCAACTCGCCCTGTTCGGCATCACGCCCGGCATTGAGGCGGGCCAGCAGCTGCACCGCTCCCTTCATCCCGGCCAGCGGGTTGCGCAGCTCGTGGGCCAGGCCCTTGAGCGTGGCATTGAGCGCACTGGGCAGGGCCTGCACCGGGTCGGCCACGGCGAATTCGTCCACCGGGTGCAGCTCCAGCAGCCAGCAGCCCAGCTCGTTGCGGCCCAGCCAGCCCTGGGCAAATTGCGGCGCTTCGCCGGGCAGGGCCAGGGCCAGGCGGTCCAGACGCAGCAGGTCAGCCTGGTCACGCGCCATGAACTGGGCCAGCACCTGCCCTTGCACCTCCAGCGAGGCCAACGGCAGGCCGATCAGGCGGCGCGCACTGATGCCCAGCCAGCGCACGAAGGCCGGGTTGACCCCGCGCACCCGGCCGTCTGTACCGGTCCACAGCAGCGGGGTTGCCAGCTGCTCCACATCAGGTTGCGCAAGGCCCTCGTTCATTGCACCAATATAGTGCAAAGCCTGCCCATCAGGCAGCGCCAGACCCACGCTCAAGGCATCTGCTGCAGCAGCGAATGCAGGATGCGGGCGTCCTCGGCATCGAGCACCGGCGGCAGGGTGTCATCGCCACGGAAGCGGCGGTGGAAGGCGGTGATGGCCGCTTCCGGCTTGGCCCGGTCCACCGGGTAGCCGAAGGTGCGCAGTGCCAGCAGCGGATCAAACCCGGCTGGCGGCAGGCCGTGCTCGGCCTTGGGCCACAGGCCGAAACCTGCCTCGGCCAGAGCCTGCCACGGGAAGAAACGGTTCGGGTCCTGCTTGCGCCCCGGGGCCAGGTCGGCATGGCCGATCACCGCATGACGCGGGATGTTCAGGCGCGTGGTCAGGTCTTCCAGCAGCACAATCAGGGCATCCACCTGCACCGGCGGGAACGGGCTGTCACCGTCGTTGTCGATCTCGATGCCGATCGAAGTGGAGTTCAGGTCACCCAGCGGACCCCAACGGCCCGGGCCGGCATGCCAGGCGCGACGGTTGTCGGCCACCAGCTGGTAGAGGTCACCGTCCTTGCCCAGCAGGTAATGCGAGCTGACCTTGCCGCCACTGTTGGCGGTGCTCAGCGTATGCAGGCTTTCGGCCACCGAATCCTGGTCGGTGTGGTGCAGCACGATCACCACCGGCCCGCGCTCGTTGTGGTTGGGCGAGGCATGCCAGGTGGCCAGCGGGTTGCGCACCACCTGCGGCGAACAGGCACTCAAGCTGGCGATCAACACCAGCGGAAGCAACAGGGTCTTTTTCATCATTGCATTGCAACCGCAGCAGACAAGGGCAACAAGTTACCGAAGTCATGCATCGCCTGCCCCGGCCGTGACAGCGGCAACCATCCCCGGAATCGGTGGCAGACCCGCCCGGTACCGGTGGGCAACCACAAGCCCAGGCCATGCCCATTCGCCGGCAGGGTCATGGCCGACAGCGATGCCATCGCCCGCCATCAGACCGGTTGCCTCTCGCGTGGTGGCAATGCACTTCGGATCACGCCGCAGTCCATCTTGATTCAGGCATATCTGCAGCGATGTAAACAAGGGGGTGTGCAAGTTCTCAGTTCATTCTTTTGATCTTTAGGGAATAACACAAATCGCACTGATAGTTTGATCGGGCTCATCCTCCAAAGGAACTCCCCACCCTGTTATTTCGAGCCCACCATATTCGGCATCAGCATAGAACCATTCATCCACTTCATCGAATTCGAGGCTGGTGAATTCAAGAACACTTGAAACCGAACTTCCCAAGCGACAGCCGCCAGGAAGCGCCCCAGAGTAAACAAGGGCCCCAGCCAAATCACCCGGAAAACTAAAATCATAAACCTTTACAGCAAAAACTACCCCACCCCTAAACACAACAGTCAAGGATGGCAACCCTCTTTTTAGCTCATTAACAACAGAATCATCATAGATATAAAAATGAAAATAAGTTCTATCAGAAAATCTATCATATATCTCGAGCCTGAGAATTGGCGACCCATCAAACTTATAAGTAGAACCGTGATCTCCAACCAAGTATCGCGAAATGACAGACTCAAAATCATTCCTGCAAACGCCAATCGGTATGCCAGCAAGTGCATAAGATGGAATTATTGGCGCATGCCAAGATATAAATAAATCAGAGCACCTCATTACTCATCTCACCTACCTAACCAAATCAAGCGGGCCGAAAAAGCCAGTAGGTTAAAACACAAAATCAGATATAAAATCATGTAAATAATTGGCAATACAGCCAAATCATTCACGACGGGATATTTTCAGGCTATCACATAGCAAGGAACCATAATGGGACTCGCCGGCAGTGAGCAGCTCGATGCTGGTGGCCGTGATGTTGATGTCCTGTGCGGCCACCACATTGCTGGCGATCTGGCTGTAGCTGCCACCGGCACTGAGGTTGACGCTGCCGCCCAGGCTACCGATGTTGCTGGCCACCTGCGACACCTGGGCGCTGTCATCCTCGTGCTGCTGGCGGTGCCAACCGGAGAACTTCTCGGTATCGGAAATCTGCACCGTACCGATGGCCTTGCTCTGCGAGGTGTTGGCGTTGCCCAGCGTGTCGTGGCCA
>NZ_LDJM01000045.1 GCF_001431485.1 Stenotrophomonas ginsengisoli
AGCGGCCCCGGCCGCGATCAGGCTTTGCCGATCGACGATCACCGGTCGCGCCTTGAGACGCTCCTACCGCCAGTCCCGGCAGTCTCTCGCACTGCTGAAGCTTCGGATCCACGGACCTTCCTGCCAGCTCAACTCCTGTGCGAGCGCCCCCGGCCGCGACAGCATCAACGCACGCGATCCTCACCGTCACTGAATCCTGCCGCCGCCACGATCGCGGCATGAGCAGCTCTTCCACCCGCGTGATCGATGCCGTCGGCCAGACCCTGGCCGAGGAATTCGCCCTGCCCGAGCCGGCCACCGCCACCTTGATCGCAGCCCGCCTGCTCAGTGCCATCGTGCTCGGCGGTGTGCTGGGGCTGGAGCGCGAGGCCAAGGGCCGCGCGGCCGGGCTGCGCACCCATATCCTGGTCTGCACCGGCTCGGCCCTGTTCGTAATGGCCCCGCTGCTGGCCGGGGTCAGCGAGGCCGAGGTGACCCGGGTAATGCAGGGCGTGGTGTCGGGAATTGGCTTTCTCGGCGCCGGGGCCATCCTCAAGCTGGACGGCAGCCAGCGCGTGCAGGGCCTGACCACCGCCGCCGGGATCTGGGCCACCGCGGCCATCGGCATGGCGGTGGGCATGGGCATGCATCTGCTGGCCCTGGCCAGCACCCTGGCCGCGCTGCTGGTGATCAGCGTGCTGCCATTGCTGCTGCCGGACAAGCCCGACCCGCAGCCCTGACCACGCCCAGCTACCGGGCGCGGCCTACTGCCGGCGCAGGGTGATCAGGTCGATGCGCGGCTCGATGCCCAGACGCGGCGTGAAGCCATCCCACTGCCCGGCACCACCGCTGACGAACAGGGTCATCTCGCCGATGCGGTAGGCATCGCGCACGAAGCCGTCATTGGCCGGGGCCACCAGCCAACGGTCCATGCCGATGATGTGGCCGCCGTGGGTATGCCCGGACAGCTGCAGGTCCACCTGGCCGCTGGCCGCCACCTCGCGCGCCAGCTTGGGCTGGTGCACCAGCATCAGGTGCAGGGCCGAGGCCGGGTCAACCTGGGCCAGGGTGGCCGCCAGCTCCGGGCCGGGAATCCCGGCCGCCTGGGCGCTGGGCCGACGCGCGGCCAGGTCACCCAGGCCGGACACGGTGAACCCCGCACCCTGGTGCTGCAGGCGCACCGTACGGTTTTCCAGCACCGGCAGGCCGAGGCTGGCAAAGAAGGCCATCCAGTCGGCGTAGTCGTGGTAGACCTCGTGGTTGCCCGGCGAGGCCCACACCCCCAGCGGCGCCTGCAGGCCGGCCAACGGGGCCACCATCGGCCCGCTCACCGCCACCGGGCCATCGACCATGTCACCGGGCAGCACGATCAGGTCCGGCTGCGCAGCCAGGGTGCGTTCGACAATGCCCTGGGTGCGTGCACGGCCCTTGGCCGGGGTGATGTGCAAGTCGGCCAGCACCGCGATGCGCAGGCCATCCAGGCCTTCGGGCAGGCCGGCGATGGCCAGCTCGCTGTGGCGCACCTGCGGCAGCTTCAGCCCATTGTAGATGCCGGCACTGGCCATCACCGCGGCCAGCAGCACCGCCGTGTTGGTCAGCCACGGCGCATGCCAGCGGCGCAAGCCGATCCCCGGCGCACACCGCAGCACGCGCTCAAGCCCGGCATGCAGGCCCCAGCCCAGCGTGCGCAGCAGCACGAACAGCAACAACAACATGCCCAGCACGATCAACCAGCCGGCACCGAGCTGCAGCCAGGACACCGTGGCATAGCCGACCAGGTCCGCCCGCCACAGCACGATCAACAACGGCAGCAGCAAGGCCGGCAACAGCGATATACCGATCCGGCGCCAGCGCGCGCCACGGCTCAGTGCGCCCAGCGGCCACCACAGGGCGAACACCAGCAACGGCAGGATCAGCGATACAAGCAACATTCTCATTGTCGGCAAAACCCGGCCGGCAGTACGGCAAGCAGATGGAAGCCGTGCAGGGTGTCATGCCCGGCGCCGGCGGCCAAGCCCACCGGCGTGACACTGTGGTGCAGGGACAACCCACAGGCAGCGCGCACTGCCCGTGGGTGCGGCCCGGGCCGCGACCGGGGACTTCCCGATTCTCAAGATTCAGCCGCGTCGCGACCGGGGTCGATCCAACAACAGCCTAAGCGGTTGCAGCTGCCATCGGCACCGCCCAGTGGGAGCGGCCCGGGCCGCGACCGGGCGTTTCCCGACTCACCTGGCTCAGTGCAATCGCGAGCGGGGCCGCTCCTGCAACAGCGAAAGCCGGCCGCAGGATGCGATGTTCCCCGCCCCCCGGTGGGAGCGGCCCGGGCCGCGACCGGGAGTTTCCCGATTGACCCGACCCAGCGCATTCGCGACCGGGGTCGCCCCTGCAACAGCTGGCAGGCAACTCAGCCCTGCTGGCTGGCGATCCAGGCCTGCAGCTTGGTGTCCAGCAGGTCCAGCGGCAGGGAGCCGTCCTTGAGCACTTCGGCATGGAAGGCGCGGATGTCGAACTTCTCGCCCAGCTCCTGCTCGGCCTTGCGCCGCAGCTGCTGGATCTTGAGCTCGCCGGTCTTGTAGGCCAGGGCCTGGCCGGGCCAGGCGATGTAGCGCTCGGCCTCGGCCACCGCATCGGGCTCGCTCACCGAGGAGTTGGCCTTCATATAGGCCAGCACCTGCTCGCGGCTCCAGCCCTGGTCATGCAGGCCGGTGTCCACCACCAGGCGCACCGCACGCCACAGCTCGCCCTGCAGGCGGCCGAAGTAGCTGTACGGGTCGGTGTACACGCCCAGTTCGCGGCCCAGGCTTTCGGCATACAGGCCCCAGCCTTCGATGAAGGCGGTCTGCCCGCCGAAGCGGCGGAAGGCCGGCAGGCCGGTCAGTTCCTGCTGCAGGGCCAGCTGGAAGTGGTGGCCGGGGATGGCCTCGTGCAGGTACAGGTCCTCGGCATCCCAGGTCTTGCGGGTGGGCAGGTCGAAAGTGTTGACGTAGAAGATGCCCGGGCGCTTGCCGTCCTCGCTGGGGCTCATGTATTCGCCACCGGCGGCCGATTCGGCGCGGAACGCCTCGATCGGGCGGATCTCGAAGGCGGCCTTGGGGGTCAGGGAGAACAGCTCGGGCACCTTGGCCCCCACCCGGGCTTCCAGCGCGCGGTAATGGGCCAGCAGGGCCGCTTCGTCGGCAAACTCGAACTGCTTGTCGCTCTGCATGAAGGCAAAGAACTCCTGCAGCGTGCCCTTGAAGCCGACCTGGGCCATCACCTGGCGGATCTCGCCGTGGATGCGCGCCACTTCGGCCAGGCCGGTGGCATGCAACTGGGCCGGGGTCTGCGCGGTGGTGGTGCTCTGGCGTGCGTTGTAGGCATACCAGGCCGCGCCATCGGGCAGCGCGCCCAGCGAGACGCTGTCGCGGCAGGCCGGCAGGTATTCGTTGGCGATGAAATCACGCTGCTTGCGCAGGGCCGGCAGCAGCTGGGTGTCGATCAGCTGGGTGTAAGCCGCGCTCAGGCGCTCGCGGTCGGCCTCGCTGAAGTCGGCCGGCATCGTGCTGATCGGGCCCCAGAACAGGCTGTTGGCCGCGCCATCCACCTTGACCACCGCATCCATCTGGCCGATGACCTTGCTCATCAGCACCTTGGGCTGCACCACCCCGGCGGCCATGCCCTGGCGCATGTTGGCGATCTCGGTGTCGATCAACACCGGGATGCGCGCGGCGCGGGCCAGCCAGTTGTCGTAATCGGCCACGGTCTTGAACGGCTGCGCGCTCTGCCCCGACCCCAGCAGCACGGCATAGCTGGCCAGCGAATCCATCTGGCTGACCGGCAGCATCCAGCCGGGGAAACGCTCGCCTTCCAGCGCCAGCTCACGCTCGGACACAAAGATGCGGTAGCTGAGCAGGTCCTGGCCCTGCAGGCCCTCCTCGCCGATGGCGCGCGCCGCGTCCAGCCAACGCTGCTGATAGGCATGCACTTGGGCGCGGTAATCAGCCGCGCCAAAATCGGGCAGCTGGTCATCAAAGCGATGGTCGCCCTGGAAGGTGGCCTGCACCGGGTTCAGCTGCAGCCCTTCTTCCCAGAAATCGGCATACAGGGTGTTCAACTGCTGCGCCGCGCTCTGGCTGGCGGCGGCAACCGGCGCGGCGGCCGGTTCCGGCGCGGGGGAACAGGCGCTCAGCCCGGCGGCCAGGGCCAGGCAGAGGGACAGGCAGATCGGGCGCAGACGGGGCATCGCACAACTCCAGGCAACAGGGCAAAAACCGCCCATCTCAGACGCCGCTTGCAAGGACAAACCAGGCAAAGGGCACGGCGACGGGCCGAACTGGCGATAATACGCCCCGTTTGCTCCCTCTACGCCCCCGGTTGTTGCATGTCCCTGTCCCCCTCTGACGCGCCTGCCAGCGCACCGCAAAAACGCCCGCTCGGCTTCTGGTCGGCCACCGCCCTGGTGGTTGGCAGCATGATCGGCTCGGGCACCTTCCTGCTGCCGGCCGCCCTGGCCCCGTATGGCGCCGCCAGCCTGCTCGGCTGGGGCATCACCCTGTGCGGTGCGTTGCTGCTGGCGGTCACCTTCGCCGCGCTGGCCCGGCGCTGGCCGCAGACCGGCGGCCCGTACGTGTACGCGCGCAACGCCTTCGGCGAGCTGCCCGGCTTCATCGTGGCCTGGAGCTACTGGGTGTCGATGTGGTGCGCGATTGCCGCCATCGCGGTCGCCTTCGCCGGCAGCATCGGCGCGATCTTCCCGGCCTTCACCGCGACCCCGGTGCGCGCGGCCGCCTGTGGCCTGGGCGCGCTGTGGCTGTGCGCAGGCGTCAACCTGCTCGGCGTGCGCGAGGCCGGGCGCATGCAGCTGCTGACCACCGTGCTCAAGGTGGTGCCGCTGCTGCTGTTCGGCCTGGTCGCACTGTGGTTCATCGACACCAGCCACTACGTGCCGTTCAACCCCAGCGAGCAATCGCTGGGCGGCGTGGCCGCGGCCACCGTGGCCCTGACCCTGTGGGCAATGATCGGCCTGGAAGCGGCCACCGTGCCGGCCGATTCGGTGCAGGATGCGCCGCGCACCATTTCCCGCGCCACCGTGGCCGGCACCGCCATTGCCGGCGTGGCCACCGTACTGGCCTGCACCACCGTGCTCGGCCTGCTGCCGCGAGAGGTGCTGGCCGCCTCCGGTGCGCCGATGGCCGATGCCGCCGCCGCCCTGTGGGGGCCGACCGCCGGCCACATCCTGGCCGTGGTGATGGCCATTTCCTGCCTCGGCGCGCTCAATGGCTGGACCCTGCTGGCCGCCCAGCTGCCGATGGCGGCAGCCCGAGATGGCGTGCTGCCGGCCGCCTTCGCCCGTGAGAACCACCGCGGCACGCCGGCCTTCGGCGTGCTGGTCAGCGCCGGCCTGGCCAGCGTGCTGGTGATTGCCAACTACAACCGTTCGCTGGTGGACCTGTTCACCTTCTCTGTGCTGCTGTCCACCGCCGCCACCCTGCTGCCGTACCTGGTCGGGGCGCTGGCCTGGGTCTGGCGTGGCAGCGGCCTGGCCAGCCGCATCGCAGCCAGCGGCGCGCTGGCCTTCAGCCTGTACGCGGTGATCGGCGTCGGCAGTGAAGCCCTGCTCTGGGGCCTGGTGCTGGTCGCCGCCGGCCTGCCGCTGTATGCGTGGATGCGTTACCGCCGCGGTTGACCCCTGACAGGCCAAGGCTCGGCCCACCTGCCGAGCCTTGGCCCACCGGCATCCCGCCCCGGGCGTGCCGCCTGCTGCCGCCAATGGCCAAACTTGGCACAGCAGAAACCGCTCACCGTGCCGTTATGGAGTGTCAGTACTTCCCGGTACGGCCAAGCAATGTGCAGGCACGCCGGCGTGCTTCCCGCGCTTGCTGACGAGCCCTCCATGCCCTGCCCGCCGCCCTGCCCGCCTGTTCCGTGCTCCGCCCTGCCCAGCAGGCCGGCTGCAGCCACATCGGTGCCCGCCAGGCGCGCGCCCGCGACGCCCTCCCATCGCGGCAGCTGCCGCTGTCATCGCGCACGGCCCGCAACGCCCGGGCCGCTGGCCTGCGCACGCCGCAAACGGCGCAGGCAACCGGCTGCCGTCGGCATTCTCCCAGCCCGCATGCACTGCCCCGGCATCCCCGGACGCAGCACGGCCGGCACCGCGCAGCTGCGCATCACTAGCCACACACCATCGCTCCCACCTGCCTGCACAGCGCGGCAGCCAGGCCTGCGCACTTTGCCTCCCCCATCCGTCGGGCTCTCCCTCCCCCGTGTGCCCACGGCATCCCTCCCCTGTCGGTAGCCCTCAATGAACACATACCTGCAACGTTTCAGGATCGGCAGTCGTCTGACTGTTGCCTTCGCCCTGCTGCTGGCCTTGATGCTGACCATCGGCATCAGTGCCCTGCTTGCCGTTTCCGCACTGGACAAAGGCATGCATGCCGTCGGTACCCAGAGCGCCCAGCGCCTGAAGTACGCCAACCAGGTGCTGGACGCCAACAACGGCCTGTTCAACCACCTGCAGGCGATGATCATCGCCTCCAGCCCGGCGCAGCAGGCCAGCATCAACGATCAGTTCCTGCAGACCCGCCGGGGCCTTGTGCAGGCACTGAAAGACCTCGATGCCCTGCCCGCCGATGCGCAGACCCGTACCGCACTGGAACAGATCAACGAGGTCCGCAGCCACTCCATCACCTTCAACAACCAGGTCGCCCAGCTGGCCATGGCAGGCGACAAGGACGCCGCTGCCACGACCATGCGCGAGCAGGCCACCCCGGTACTCAATGACCTGCACAGCAAGGTCGTGGCCTTGGTCAGCCATGAGGAGGCGCTCATGGGCGCCGCCGTGGCCAGCGCCCAGGCCACATCCAGCCAGGCAAACCGGGTGATCATCACCATCATGCTGGGCAGCCTGCTGATCGCCATCGGCATGGCCGTGGCCATCACCCGCAGCCTGACCGGCCCGCTGGGCCGTGCTGCAGCTGCTGCCCGCGACCTGGCCGACGGCAAGCTGGAAGGCAGCGTATTGAGCGGTGGCGCCGACGAAGCCGGCGATGTGCTGCGCGCCATCCAGCACACCCGCGATTCGGTGATCAGCCTCAAGGACGGCCTGGAGGAAATGGCCCGCCAGCATGAGGCCGGGGCGGTGTCCTGGCGCACCGATGCCAGCCACCTGCAGGGCCAGTACCGCGATGTGGCCGAGTCGATCAATGCCCTGGTCAATGACCACATCACTGCAGCGATGCTGGCCGGCGAGATGGCCAGCCGCTATGCCCGTGGTGACCTGAGCCAGGATTTCCCGCGCGTGTCGGGCGAAAAGCAGGTGCTGATGCATGCCATGGACGAGGTGAAGGCCAGCATCCAGGGCGTGAGCAATGAAATCCTGCACATCAGCCAGGCGGCCATGCGCGGTGACTTCAGCGTGCGCGGTGATGAAAGCCGCTTCGAATTCGGCTTCCGCCAGATGGTGGTCAACCTCAACCAGCTGATGGCCACCGCCGACGGCAGCCTGGCTGACCTGTCCGGCCTGTTGCGCGCCATCGCCCAAGGCGACCTGACCCAGCACATGCAGGGCGAGTACGAAGGCGTGTTTGCCCGCATGCGCGATGATGCCAACGCCACCATTGCCACCCTGACCGGCATCGTCGCTGACATCCAGCAGGCCAGCCAGAACATCACCACCGCCGCCAGCGAGATTGCTGCCGGCAGCGCCGACCTCTCGCGCCGTACCGAGCAGCAGGCGGCCAACCTGGAGGAAACCGCCGCCTCGATGGAGGAACTGACCTCCACCGTGCACCAGAACGCCGGCCACGCCCAGCAGGCCAATGCGCAGGCCATGGCAGCCGCCGATGTAGCCAGTGCCGGCGGCGTGGTGGTGGGCGATGTGGTGGCCACCATGGCCGGCATCGAGCAGTCCTCGCGCAAGATTGCCGACATCATCAACGTGATTGACGGCATCGCTTTCCAGACCAACATCCTGGCCCTGAATGCCGCGGTGGAAGCCGCGCGTGCCGGTGAGCAGGGCCGCGGCTTTGCCGTGGTGGCCAGCGAGGTACGCACCCTGGCCCAGCGCAGCGCCAGTGCGGCCAAGGAGATCAAGGAGCTGATCGACGACTCGGTGGCCCGCGTGGCCAGCGGCTCGGCCCTGGTCGGCCAGGCCGGCAGCACCATGCGCGAGATCGTGAGCTCGGTGCAGCAGGTCACCGCGATCATGGCCGAGATCAGCGCTGCCTCGCAGGAACAAAGCGGCGGCATCGAGCAGGTCAGCCAGACCGTGGTGCAGATGGACCAGACCACCCAGCAGAACGCCGCCCTGGTGGAGGAAACCAGCGCCTCGGCCCACGCCATGGAAGCTCAGGCCCATGCACTGGCCCGCGCGGTGGCCGTGTTCCGCCTCTGAGGCCTGCGGTATCGCCCACACCGGTGTCATCGGCCGCACGCTGATGATGCCGGTGGCAGGCGCACATGGCCCGAGCATGGCAAGCAACGGCCGGCACTGCCCGCTAAACTGGGCAACATTGGCCGGATGCGGCCCGGCCCGGCGCCTGGTGCGCCCCATCGTCCACGGAATCACCGATGCGTACCTTTGTCCTGCGCGCCCGCGCCGCCCCCACCGACAGCCAGAAACTGCTGGCCGGCATCGGCCAGGAAGCCCACACCGAAATCCTCGCCCACACCCTGATGAACGCCATCTTCGTGGCCCAGGGCCATCGCGAGGACGTGGTGGTGTACCTGGTGCTGGAAAGCACCCAGGACTTTTCGCGCAGCATCCGTTTCACTGCCCGCGAGATGACCAACATCGGCGGCTTTGACGAGCGCAACCTGCTGGCCAAGGTCGCCGCAGCACTGGATGCCTCGCGCGGCATGGGCAAGGAAGAAACACGCCCGGTCGCCCCCGGCATCGAGGTCAGCACCATCAGCTTCGAAGCCCTGGTCAAGCAGCTGGCGGCCGATCACCAGCTGTACATGCTGCAGCCCAAGGGCACCGCCATCGGCGAGGAAGCCTTTGGCGACAACCCCTGTTTCCTGCTCACCGACCATATCCCGATGCCGAAAAAGACCTTCGGCAGCCTGGAGCGGCTGGGCACCAAGCACCTGTCGCTGGGCAAGAAGATGCTGTTTGCCTCGCAATGCGTGGTGTTGATCCACCACGCACTGGACCAGCGCTGAGCCGGCCGCTCTGATGCCATAAGCCACCTGCCGCCACTGCCATGCGTGGCAGGCACGGCAAGCTGAACCTTGGCGGCAAGGCTGTGGATGCCGCCTGCACACAGCGCCCGGCACCCTGCGCGGCATGCAAGCCATCATCCCACCGCCTGTCACCCTGGCCAGCATCAACCGCGAGGCCTATATCTACCTGGGCGCCGGTGCCGCCGTGGCCTGGCAGCTGGCCCTGCCCGGCGTCGGCCGCGGCGTCGCCCGCCACAGCCAGACCCTGCAGCGCCCGCTGTCGCGCCTACGCGCGACCATGGCCTATATCTATGCGGTCAGCCTCGGCACCGATGCCGACCGTGCCGCCATTGCCAACCACGTCAACCGTGCCCACCGCCCGGTGCAGGGCGAGGGTTATTCGGCCTTCGACCGCGACCTGCAGCTGTGGGTGGCCGCCACCCTGTACCAGGGCGCACTGCAGATGCATGAGTGGTTTGTCGGCCCGGTGCCGCTGGCCAGCCGCGAACCGCTGTACCGCCAGGCCTGGGCCTTCGGCCGCGTGCTGCAGGTACGCGACACACAGTGGCCGCCCAACCACCAGGCCTTCGCCCAATGGTGGCAGGGCCAGCAGGCCCGCCTCGCAGTGGAGCCGGAAGTGCGTGAGTACCTGCACGCCCTGCTCGATGGCCGCCACGCCCCCTGGTACCTCAAGCCGGCACTGCCGCTGCAGTCCTTCGTCACCCGCGCCCTGCTGCCCAAGCACCTGCGCCAACTGTTCGCCCTGCCCTGGAGCGAACGCGACCAGCACCGCTGGCAACGCCTGCACCACTGGGCACCACGCCTGTACTGGAAACTCCCCGCCTGGCTACGCCACTGGCCGGCCAACCATTACCTGCGCAAGCAGCATCAGCAGCGTTGAAAATAACGAGCGTGCTCCATAGGAGCGCCCCAGGCGCGACCAGCGACTGGAACCGTTGCCTGCGTCGTCAGCACGGAAAAGCACAGCCCATGACTCCGTAGGAGCGCCCCCGGGCGCGACCGGTCAGCCCACAACCCGCCCCACCAAACGCGTCCCAACCAATTCCCCGGTGCGCAGATCCAGCGGGATTACTTCCAGACTCAAAACACCGGCGTCATCGAAATTGAACAACGGCAAAGCCTCATCAAACGACGATGTCCTCGGATAGATAAGACTCATCCGCCCCTGACCACCTAGGTATTTCTGACCATAGGCAAAGAGCTGGTAGAGATCAGCCTGGCTGATGCCGTACTTGTTTGCCCGGTTACCGGCATCCAGCCGCTTCCATTTCGCATCGCCCACCCAGCAAAAGCCGGATTGGTCGATGAGGAAATCCGGCTGCAGCTGGAACATCGCACCGCCCTCATGGCGACACAGCGACTGGCTGGCGGCTTGTTCGCGCAGGCGGACGCCAACTGGCAGATGCAGCCGCAGGGCCCAGCCGACGAAGCGCTCGAATACCCGCTGCATCGGAAACAGCAGGCTACGGCCCTGCCACTGCCCCAGCATCGCCAGAGGATTGCGCTCACCCAGAATCATCGCCACCCACGGCCGGATATCGCGGTAATGCGCCATCAGGCGGTCATCGCGCCAGCACTGAAAATCGCGGGTGTTGTCTCGTGAGGCAGGCACCTCGTGGAACACATGCGCCAGCTCGTGGCTCAGGCGCCAGTTGCCCGGATCGCGTGTCAGGCCACGCACCTTGTCCAAGGCCGAACGGATCAAGCGGTTCTCCGGGCGATCGGCATCAAAGACCTGATGCTCCACTTGGAACAGGTGCGCGCGGCCGGCCGGCTGGCGCAGCTGCTGGGCGATGAGCAGACGGCCACGCAGATGGCGCAACTGATCCTGCTCGGCGCGGTAGTCGCAGCGCACACCGCGCTGCACCAGCGTCTCCAGCGCCAGCAGGAACTGCTGCATGATCCATTCGCTGACCGGCATGGTGTGCGTCTGCAGCGATGCCTCGCCCAGATCACGCACCGGCAGATCCAGACAACGTTGCAGCATAGCCAGCAAGGTGGCACGTGAGCGCGCCGGATCCTCGTTGCCATCCACCGTCTTGGGCAGGATCTCGATGCGCGTACCGCAGGGCGTTTCGATCAGACCGACATGGCCATCCAGACGCAGCCATCGCTGGTCTTCCATCTGCACCAGCGACACGCCACCGCTACCCAGCAGCCGGCCCTGGCGGCAAAGCCAGTCAAAGGCTGAAGGTGGAATGCACCGCTGGTGCATCCCTTCCTCCTGCAAGGGCGCGCTCGTCAGTCGCGCATGTTCATGGACCAGGATCACGCCTGCGCTACCGACGCATCCTGGTAAATGCCCATGTAGGCGGCAGGATCATCGAAAGCCTCATCATCCAGCTGCCACAGCCGCGAAAGACCGGGAAGATCGATGCCCTCACCGAACAATGCCGAACTCCCCATGCCCGGTTCGATCAGGAAACGCGGCGCGCTTGCCTTGCGATGGTCATTGAGGACCCAGGCAATCTTCTGCCAGTCCTCGTAAAAGTATTCCTGCAACAGCGGAATGACCTGGCGACGGAACACCTTGGCCAATGCCGCCATCGAAGGGGCATCCTTCAACCCCATGAACCAGGCATGTCCGATCTGGTAGTCGCGCCCCAGGAGTACCGCGATGCGCTGGTTCATGACCGTCAGCATCTGCGCAACGTCGATATCTTCGATCAACACCCCTGCCAGCAATTCCGGCCTGGGTGGCAGTTCGATGAACTCGAAGCGGCGTCGCAGCGCCACATCCAGCGAGGCCAGCGATCGGTCTGCATTGTTCATCGTACCAATCAGATGCAGATTGGAAGGCACACTGAAACGCTCCTTCGAATAAGGCAGCGTTACCGACAGCGCCTCCTTCTGACCATCGCGCTTGGACGGCTCGATCAAGGTGATCAGCTCGCCGAAGATGCGCGAGACATTGCCGCGGTTGATCTCGTCGATGATCAGCACGCGTGCTTCCGGTCCATTTACTTCGGCCTGCCCACTGTCCAGCAGTGCAACCAGGCGATCGCGCTTGATCGCCGAAGGCTCATAGACCGTCATCTGGCTGAAGCGTTTGTCGGTCAGCTCCTGGTACGGGCGCCCCGGTGAGTACTGGCGCAGCCAGCGCACCGGGCGGCTGTGCGTGTATTCGCGATCCTCGCTGTCCACGAATTGGTAGTCGCCGGTGATCTCGCCAATGGCCCTGAACTTCAGATTACCTTCGGTCACCAGGATCAAGTCTCCCGGTTTCATCTGCCGTACGAACACATTCAAGGCTGTTGCCGGGTAACCACTACCCTGCTGTCCGGCTGCCTTCAGACGATCAGTGATGTCCTGCCGGGAGGCCACACCGGTCAGATCCACACCTGAGCCAAAGCCGAGCAAGGCGCAGCCGTTGGCCATGCATTGCTCAAAGATATGACCTTCAGTCAGCGCATCCCCCAGGGACAACTTCCAGATCCGACGGTCGCTGACATCGAGGCCTTCGCTTCCCTCAGTCACGACACGGCTGCGCGCCGCTTCGCAAACGGTCTTGAACACGCCGGGCTCGACACTGTATTCCAGTCCACCACCCTCTTCGGCCGCATTGGCACGGATGCCTTCAACAAAGTCCTCATAGCTGAAGCTCTGGTGGAAGGTCACAAAATGGATGTGGCCACTTTCCGCAAGCTCGTCAAAACGCTGCTTCAGCGCATCACGATTCTTGGCATTGACGGCAAGGAAGCTTGGATCGAGCAGTTCCAGCGCAGCGTCCACTGTGCCGTGTGTCTTGCCGGTACCGGGCGGGCCGTAATAGATGCGGTTGATCGGCTGAAGGCATTTGTCTTCCATGTTGACCTCTGCGTCTGACGCCCCATCTGATATCTGCGTAACAGCAGGGCTGGTGGATTCGGCAATACGGCTCTTCGACTCATGCCGGATGCGGTAGACGCCATCCTCGTCTTCGGCGATGACGATGGCATCTCCTGCACGTACCCCCTTCTGCCGGAAATAGCTTCCCAGACGCTTGCGCAACCTACCGCTTTCGCCGGTCGTGGTACGGAAATCACTTTTGAAGCGCTCACCGGTATCGGTCAGGAACTCCAGCGGCTCGCCGGCCTCAGCATCTGTAGCGCCGCCTCGGACAGTCTCCGGAAACGGAGCACTGATAAGACTGAAAGACAGATAGCCATTGTCGATTGCCCCTTGGGTCAGGGTGATGCGCAAGGGGTTGGCTTCGACCCAATCCCGCCAGACCTTTCGGCTGAATGCCATCAGCGGCTCGTCTTCTTGCCGCATTGCCGCGATTCCGCCATAGAGCTGGCTGAGCGGTGTACGACGATCCGTGGCCGGCAGGCCCATCGCATGCAGAAGTGGTTTGCGGGAAAAGACACAAGGAAAAGGCGCACCGTCCCGCTGCTGGTAATGGAAGGCGATCTTCCAGCGATACGATTCCCCCAGGCGACTGCGGTCAACCACGTCCAGCTCGCCACGACTTGCCGCTTCGGCTATGGCGAGCACCTCGGAACGTACAGCATCGAAAGCTCGCTCGGGCGTGCTGCCGAACTGCTGGTACCAGCCATAGTGCTCGTCATAAGCCCGCGAACCATCGCCCACCTTTGGCGTGCTGTCATTGCGCGAGTAGATCCCGAACTTGAAGGCCGAACCACCCCAGATGCTGCCGTAGCCATCCAGACGCCCTTCCATCCAGTAAGTGAAGCAATCCTTGTCACCGGCACGGGTGTATTCATCCAGTGTCATCATCCTCAGACGGCTGATGGGCCACTGCACCAAAAACTCATCCCAAAGACTTTCATTCAGATCGAATGCCACACATCCCCCTACTGTCTGCAAACGCCATCAAAAGAACATCAATGATGAAAATAAATATTAATCATATCGAATGAATGCAAAACATCCTCAAGGAGAAATACCACATAAAGATATCCATGAGCGCAGAGAGCCCATACCCCCATCACCTTGATCAAGGACTACATATCCCCAGGATCATTTACAACTTAATTCAGCTTAATTCATCCGCCTCCACGCCGAGGAGGCCGGCAATGCAGCACTGAGCCGCCAGCTCATCAAAACCTTCATTAACAATCATGACATCGATCTCATGTCCCTGATCCCCGCAGGCATCAGATCACCTGCTTGATAACGCCACTGACTTCATCACTGCTTCCCAAATATTTCTTTGCAGCAAGATAGTAAAATTATCGACTCTAGCTAGATTCCCCACTGAAAATCAGGCGCAAGACCCGGCACCTACCGCGAGCCAGCAGGAAAAAGCATCGCGGCCGGGGCCGCTCCCACAAAACCGGGGCCTACGAGGCTGTGGGAGCATGCTTGTATGCTGCTTACCGGCTGCCGGCTTCCAAGCTGTAGGTGGTACTGGCCCGGTATTCCCCACCCGGCAACTGGGCGCGCACTTCGACTTGGTGCTCACCGACGGCGAGTTTGGTAGGCAGTGCGCCGCGCCACAGGTGCGGTGAGGGCTTTGCTTCAGGGCTGCGGTCATAGCTGCGCAGGCCATCGGCAAGGTCATCAGCCACGTTTTCCAGCAGCAGGGCCGGGTCCGGCGCGGTGACGCGCTTCATGGGCTGCCAGTCGCCGCCATCGACACGGAACTCCACCTGCGTATCGGCATCACCCATCCACACGTTGGCGTACAGGCCCCAGGCCGGGTAGGCGCCCTGGCGCAGCACCTTGGGCGCGTGCAGGTGCATCTGCGCATCATCCGGGGCGCGGGCGGCACGGTATTCGAGCTGGTAGCCGCCCTGCCCGTCCACATGCAGCAGGCCGTAACCATTGGGCGTGCCATCGGCCATGGTGGCGGCGGGAATGCCGTCCTTGTCGGTTATGCCAGACCAGAACGCGCCACAGGCGGCGCCAACATTGTATTCGTGCAGGCGCCCTGCCCCGTTCCAGCCATCGGCGCTGCTGTAGTAGCGATGCTCCTGGGTGTGGGTGTGGCCACTGAGCACCAATCGCTTGGGGAAGCGGGCCAGCAGGTCGAACAGTTTCTGCCGGTCGGCTGCGCGGAAGTTGGCATCAAACAGCGGCATGTGCAGGCCGATGACCACCAGCCGCGCGTCATCCAGGGTGGCCAGGTACTGCGCCAGCCAGGCGAACTGCTCATCGCGCAGTCCGCCGATATAGGCCGGGCGCTGGCCGGGCTGGGCGATGATGTCGTCCAGGCCAATAAACACCGCCTGCGGCTCTTCCCAGGCGAAGGTGTCCGGGCCCAGCGCACGCTGGAAACTGGTCAGGGCATCGGCATCGCTGCTCGCATCCAGGTCCATGTCGTGGTTGCCGGGGATATGCAGCCACGGCACGCCCAGGCGCGTGGTCTGCGCGGTCAGCGCCGGGTACAGGGACAGGTCGTCATTGGCGATGTCGCCCAGGGTCAGGCCCAGGTGGGCACGGTGCGTGCCGATCAGCGGTTCGATAATGTCGCGGGCGTAGTAACCCACTTCGGTGAGGTCAGCGGTCTGCGAATCGGCAAACAGCAGGCTGCTCAGGGTGGCCGGGGCCAGGGTCTGACGCTGCAGGGCAAAGCTGCGGCACTGCGCCGGACGTGGGGCAGGCGGCAGGCCATAGGAATCCAGCGAGCGCGAATCATCCCGGTGGCGCCAGGTATCGGGCAGGCCATCATGGCGCGCCACACTGGCCCAGCCGGCGGGTTTGACGATGGACACCAGCGCCGCGTCGGAGATCGGCAACAGGTAGTGGCCATGCGCATCGGTACGCACCAGCGCCTGGCCGTCGCTGACCAGCACGCCAGGCACGCCCTCACCGCTGGCTTGGTCGACCACCTTGCCGGAAAAGCACGGCCACTGGGCGGCGGCAATCGGGGACAGGGCCAGCAACAGGCTGGCCGCCAGGACGTGGCGCATGGGGCGCTCCGGAAGGTGATCCAAGGAACGCCCATTGTAGAAGGTCGCGACCGGGGTCGCTCCTACGGGAGCTGGCTGCTTCGGTGGCGCGGCAGTGCCTGCCGGCCAGTACAGCGATGATCGTGCCTGGCATGCCGCTATGGCCGCATCCACTGGGCACATCATGCAAGGCCATCTGCTGCCCGGCCCGGCCTGCCGTGCGCAGCTACCGCATGAATGCGCAAGTGGCTTGCCCTTGGCACTGCCGCCGTCGCTGTCTTTTCAACGCCATCGCCGTGACAAGCATCACCTATCTGACGCGACAACCCGACACATCGGCATCAACGCGAAAAACGGACCATTCCCCCTTGCCGCCCAGCGTGCTATTACCACCCCACAGCCTTGCGCACGCAGCCCGCTCTCGTTTGAAGAGAGATGCGATGACCTTGCCCGCCCGATTGCGCCCCCTGTACGCAGGTGCCCTGGCCCTGCTCTGCCTGCCCAGCCTGATCGCCTGCGCCCGAACCGGAAACGACATGAACCCGAACGCTGCCCATTCGCCCGTTAGCGCTGCCGCCGACCCGATGGCGGAATTTCGCAACCCCAAGCCCCGGCAGGCATACCGCATCACCATGACGATCACCGGGGCACCCGGCCCCTTTACCTGGATGCGCCCGATTGCCCACTACGATGTCACCAACCGCGAATGCTTGAGCCCTCCGAAGGACAACCCGGGCGGGCGCAGCGCGCCGGTACCGACGGCCCCTACGGATTTCCAGCTCACCCAGACCGGCGAAGGGATCTATACCGGCGTGGTCCATGCCGACCTGATGCTGGACCGGGATTACAACGGCCACGGCATCTGCCACTGGGAGATGACCTCGGTGGTGGTGCAGATGAAGCCAACCGGGGCAGCAGGCGAAACGTTCTTTGTACCGGCCATCCCCGGCAACAAACTCTCACCCGGCAACACGCTGACCATTTACTACAACAAGAACGCCTATACCCGCAAAGATGCCAGTGCACTGGGCAACCCAGGCTTCAGTGACCGCCAGCACGTGTCGCCCTCGATAGCGGAATCGGACCTGTTCACCATCACCTTCCGTGTCGAAGAAGAGGCATCACCATGAGCATGGGAAGCCAGCAATACGCTTATCTGGCTGACCATAGCTATGGCCGCAATGAGAGAGGCAAGCAATCTGTAGAACAACTGAAAACCACGATCGAGCCGCCCGATCTCCCCTGGCTGCAGCGGCAACAAGCGAACATGTACAACGGGCAGCGACAGCCCTGATCAAAGCCCCTCGTCATCCACGCTGATGACCTTGCCATCGCGCATGATGAAATCCACATAGCGCTTGCCGTCGGGTTCGTAATCACGCACACGTCCCACAGCCACGCCGTTTTCCATTACTCCTTCACTCTTGAGCGTGCCATCAAAACGCCAGAACGTGTAGGGGCCTTCCTTCTTGCCCGCCGCATAGGTGTACATGCCACTGGGGCGGCCGTTTTCATACCAGGTCCAAGCCTGCCCATGCTTCTTGTCATCGACATAAGGCATGCGTGAGGCGCGTTTGCCACTGGGATAAAATACAAGCTCTTCTTGCCACACGAAGCCGTCACGGGAAATTCTGTTGGCCCGGCGCCCATTGTCATACCAGCTCTCATACAGGCCCGTGCCCCGGTCCTGAATGTAGGTACCCCTGCTCTCACGCCGGCCATTGGCATGCCAGGTTTCATACACCCCCATGCGTTGGCCGGCACGGTAATTTGCCCGGGACTGCAGCTGTCCATCTGGGTAATAGGTCAGTGCCGGGCCGTCCAGCCGGCCGTCGCTGTAGAACATGTCACTTTTGACCTGCCCGTCATCGTAGAACGCCCGGCTGCGCTGATTGAGCTTGCCATCCACATACTGGCCTTCGAACGTGCGGACACCCGCCTCGTTCCAGTAGATATGGCTGCCGCTGTTTTGGCCTTGGCGGTAGCCAACATCCGACGCCTTCTGCCCATTGCGGTGCCAGCTGGTCTGCCGGCCCGTGGCACGCATGACCTGCAGATCAGACTGGGCCAGCAGATTGGTCGGCATATACACACGGATGCTGGTGCTGCGTTGCTTGCCATCAGGCCAATAGCTGCTGATTTCACGCCAACCGTGCGCATCACCGCCATCCAGCACGCGGTAATAAGCCACTTCTGGCAAACGCTCAGGTGTAATCGCCCCCTGCAGCAATACGCCATTGCCACTGTAATAGCCGACCACGCAATGAGCGATGGACTGCACCACTACCGGTGAGTAAAGACAGGGGTAACCATGTCGCTCTGGCTCGGGAATGCCATCGAGGGCATCGGCTGCAGCATGCGAAGCAACACCGAACGACAGCATTGCGGCGAAAATCTTGGGGAAACTCAGGCGCATAATCATTCGCTTGCCATAATTCCGTTTATGGAAAGCGCAGGGTAAGCCATCGTGGCCAGGGTTACTGCGACCGAGCGCATGAAACAGCAGCCGGCTTCCGGCCTGTCCAGCCGGGATCCCGAAAAAAGCCGCCCTGAAGGACACCGTATCGCGCCAAGGTCCGCTCGCACCCGTCAGGCCGCAGCGCGCAGGCGTTGATGGATACCCCATAGCGCTCGGTTCGCGGCCGGGGCCAATCCTGCAAAGGTAGAAGCAGCCCGAATGGAGTCGCTCCCACAGATGCGGCAGGTTTCTTCAGCAGCAAGCGACTGTGGGAGCGTGCCTGCCCGACGGCCTCAATCGTGCAACAGGCTGGGGTCGGCGTGGCGGGCCTTGAGCAGGGTGATCACATCTGCCAGGCCCAGGCCGCGATCACGCAGCAGCACGGTGAGGTGGAAGATCAGATCCGCCGCTTCACCGGTGAGCTCTTCCGGCGTCTGGGCCACGGCAGCCAGGGCCGCTTCGACGCCCTCCTCGCCCACCTTCTGCGCGATGTGGCGGGTGCCCTTGGTGAACAGCTTGCTGGTGTAGCTGCCCTCGGGCATGTCGGCCTTGCGCCGGGCCACCAGTGCATCCAGCTCGGCCAGGAAGTTGCCCGGTGCCGCCGGGAAGCAGCTTGCGGTGCCCTTGTGGCAGGTGGGGCCATCCGGGTTGGCCAGCACCAGCAGGGTGTCGTTGTCGCAATCGACCTTGATGTCGACCACGTTGAGGTAGTTCTCCGAGGATTCGCCCTTCATCCACAGCCGCTGCTTGGTGCGGCTGAAGAAGGTGACCTTGCCGCTGTCGCAGGTCATCTGCAGGGCGGCCTGGTCCATGTAGCCCAGCATCAGCACGCGCAGGTTGGACGCGTCCTGCACGATCACCGGCACCAGGCCGTCGACCTTGGCCCAATCCAGCGCAGGCAGTGCGCTCATATCAATAGACATCACGCACCTCGATCTGTTGCTCGCGCAGGAAGGATTTGAGTTCCGGGATCGCAATCGCGCCACTGTGGAACACGCTGGCGGCCAGTGCACCGTCCACATCGGCCTGGTCAAACACGTTGGCAAAGTGGGCCATCTCGCCTGCACCGCCGGAGGCGATCAAGGGCACCTTGCACAGCGCGCGGGCGGCACGCAGCTGGACGATGTCATAGCCACGCTTGACCCCGTCGTTGTCCATGCAATTGAGCACGATCTCCCCTGCCCCGCGCTGCTGCACCTCGGCCACCCAATCCAGGGTGCGGCGGGCCTCGCTGCGGGTCTTGGACGGATCACCGGTAAACGAGCGCACCCGCCACTGGCCGTCCTCCTCCTTGATCGAATCGATACCCACCACCACGCACTGCTCGCCGAAGGCCTGGGCCAGTTCGCCGATCAGCGCCGGGCGCTGCAGGGCCGGGGTGTTGATGGAGATCTTGTCGGCGCCGGCATGCAGGATGGCGCGGGCGGTTTCCACATCACGGATGCCGCCGGCCACGCAGAACGGGATGTCGATCAGCCGGGCCACACGCTCGATCCAGCTGCGGTCCACGCTGCGCCCTTCCGGGCTGGCGGTGATGTCGTAGAACACCAGTTCGTCGGCACCGTTGTCGCGGTAGCGCAGGGCCAGCTCGACGATGTCGCCCATGTCGATGTGGTCGCGGAACTTGACGCCTTTGACCACCCGCCCCTCGCGCACATCCAGGCAGGGAATGATTCGGCGGCTCAGCATGCCAGGGCCTCGCTCAGTTGCAGGCGGCCTTCCAGCAGTGCCTTGCCCAGCACCGCGCCACCGCAGCCTGCGGCCTTGGCGGCAGCCACATCGGCCAGGTCACGTACACCCCCGGAGGCCTGCACGGCCACGCCGGGCAGCAGTGCCACAAGATGTGCGTAGAGCTCGATATTGGGGCCGGACAGCATGCCGTCGCGGGCAATGTCGGTGCACAGCAGATGTTTCATCCCGGCGTCCGCATAACGCTGGGCCAGCTCGTCCAGGGTGACATCGGCCGTTTCCGTCCAGCCATGTACCGGCAGGCGCCAGACACCATCGGCGCCTTGGCGGGTATCCAAAGCGATGGTCAGGCGCTCTGCGCCGAACTCGGCCAGCCAGCCAATGACGGTATCCGGGTCACGCACGGCCACCGAGCCGACCACCACACGCGCCGCGCCAGCGGCCAGGATCGCGGCCACATCATCACGGCAGCGCACGCCACCGCCGGTCTGGATCTTCAGGCCGGTCTGCGCGCTGATCGCCCCCAGGGTTTCGGCCAGGGTGTAGCCGCCAGCCTTGGCCGCATCCAGATCGACCAGGTGCATCCACTGCGCACCGGTATCGGCGAAGGCCTGCGCACGCGGCAGCACGTCATCGCCATAGGTGGTCTGCTGGTTGTAGTCGCCCTGGACCAGACGCACCACGGCGCCGTTGCGGATGTCCAGTGCGGGATAGACGACAAAGCTCATGAGAAATCCATTGCCAGGAAGTTGCGCAGCAGTTGCTCGCCGGGGCCGGCCGAACGTTCGGGATGGAACTGGGCACCGCAGTACAGGCCGTGCTGCACCATGGCGGTGAACAGCCCACCGTGGTGGCTCACCGCCACCGTATGGCTGGACACCGGTGCGGCGTAGCTGTGCACGAAGTAGGCACTGGCACCGGCTGCGATGCCCTCGAGCAGCGGCGATTCGCGCAGGGCCAGCAGTTTGTTCCAGCCCATGTGGGGTACGCGGATGCCCACGGCCGGATGCAGGCGGCGCACCACGCCGGGCAGCAGGCCCAAGGCATCCACGTTGCCCTCTTCGCTGTGTTCGTACAGCAGCTGCATCCCCAGGCAGATGCCCAACAACGGCTTGTCCAGCTGGCGCAGCGGCTCAACCAGGCCCTGGCTGTGCAGGCGCGCCATGCCCTCGGCAGCGGCGCCCACGCCGGGCAGGATTACCCGCTGGCAGGCGGCCAGTTCATCGGCATCGCGCACCAAGGCCACCTCAACGCCGATACGCTCCAGTGCATAGCGCACCGAGCCGAGGTTGGCGCCACCGGCATCAATCAGGCCGACCGTCGGTTTGCTCTCGCTCACAGCGCCCCCTTGGTGGATGGCAACTCGGTGCCCACGCGGGCAATGGACTGGCGCAGGGTGCGGGCGAAGGCTTTGAAGCCGGCTTCGATCTTGTGGTGGTCGTTGTCACCTTCCACGGTGAGATGCAGGTTCATGCCTGACGCATCACACAGCGAGCGCCAGAAGTGCTCGACCAGCTCGGTCGGCAGGTCGCCCACCTTCTCGCGCTTGAATTCGGTCTTGAACACCAGGTACGGGCGGCCGGAAAAATCCAGCGCGCACGAGGCCTGGGTTTCATCCATCGGCAGCACGAAGCCGTAACGGCCGATGCCACGCTTGTCACCCAGCGCCTCGCGCAGGGCCTGGCCCAGGGCCAGGGCCGTGTCCTCGACGGTGTGGTGCTCGTCGATGTGCAGGTCGCCCTTGGCCACCACGTCCAGGGCAAAACCGCCGTGGCGGGCGATCTGCTCGAGCATGTGGTCAAAGAACGGCAGGCCGGTATCAAAACGGCACGGGCCGGTCGCGTCCAGATCCACCGCGATACGGATCCGGGTTTCCTTGGTATTGCGCTCTACATGCGCACGACGCGGCGCATCGGCCAACTCGTGGGCAATGCCGTCCCAGTCCCACTCACCACCGAACTCATCGGTAGCGAGCTGGAAGGCGCGGATCTTCATGTTGTCGGCAAACTGCACGTCGGTCGGGCGGTCGCCCACCATCGCGCTGCGCGACCAGTCGATCGTGCGGTCCTGCAGGTAGCCCAGCATCATGCCGATGCCCGGCTTGCGGTTGGGGCTGTTGTCGGCCGGGAAGCTGGGGTCGATCAGCACATCGCGGAAGGTGATGCCCTGGCTTTCAAAGACCTGCATCATCAAATCGTGCGGGCCGTCGAATGTGGCTTGCGGGTAGGCGTCGGTGCCCAGGCCGTCCTGGTTGGAGACGATCACGAACTGCCAGCCGGCATCGCGCAGCTTGATCAGCGCCGGGATCACGTTGCGCACAAAGCGCAGCTTCTCGAACGCATCAATCTGGTAGTCGGCCGGCTCCTCGATCAGGGTGCCGTCGCGGTCGATGAAAAGAATCGGGGTCATGCGGTGGCCTTCAAAGCGCAGAGCGTGGCGATCACGCGGTCATTCTGTTCGGGCGTGCCCAGGGTAATACGCAGGGCGTCACCAAGCTGTGGCGCAGCACGCTGGTCGCGCACCACGATGCCGGCAGCCAGCAATGCCTGGAACGCGGCCTCGGCGTCGTGGAAACGAGCCAGCACGAAGTTGGCATCGGAAGGATAGACGCGGCTCACCACGGCCAGCTGGGCCAACGCGTCCTGCAGGCGGACGCGCTCGTCACGGATCTGCACCACGCGCTGGGCGGTAAGCGCACGTGCCTGGGCACTGAGCCCGGCCAGGGCCAGGGCGCTGCACGGGGTGGGAACCGGGTACGGCGCCTGCACACGGCGCAAGACGGCGATCAGCCCGGCATCGGCAATCAGGGTACCGATGCGCGCCGCAGCCAGGCCATGCGCCTTGGACAGCGTACGCAGCACCGCGATATTGGCGTACTGGCCCATCAGGCTGACCGCAGACGGCTCATCGGCAAATTCGCCATAGGCCTCGTCCACCACCACCAGAGCGCGACCGGCCAGCGCCGTGGCCACCCGCACCACATCGGCCAACGGCACGCTCTTGCCGCCCGGGTTGGACGGCGAGCACAGGAACACCAGCTTGGCCTTGCCGGCGATGGCGGCGGCAATCACGGCCTCGATATCCGGCACCAGGCCGTCATCGGTATCGAGCAGCGGCACCTCGATGGCCTTGGCACCCTGCAACCGGGCACTGACCGCATACATGCCGAACACCGGCGGGGTGAACAGCACGCCATCGCGGCCGGGTTCGCACAGGCTGCGCACCAGCAGGTCGATGGCCTCGTCGCTGCCACGGCCAACCAGCACCTGGGAGGCTTGCGCGCCGTAGAGCTCGGCCAGCGCGGTCACCAGGGCAGCCGGCTGCGGCTCGGGATAGCGGCGGCAGGAACCGCCCTCATCACCCGGGTTGGCCCAGGCCGCCTCGTTGGCATTGAGCCAGACATCACCGCTCAATTTGGCGGTGCGCGCGGAGGAATAACCGCCGAAGCCGGCCAGATCCGCCCGCACCAGATTCAGCACGTCGCTCACGGCTGCACTCCCAGGCGCAGGGCCACCGCATTGGCGTGGGCACCCAGGCCTTCGGCGCGGGCCAGGGTGAGCGCACAGGGGCCGATGGCCGCCATGCCTTCGGCCGAGGCCGACTGCACCGAGATCAGGTTCTGGAAGCTGGCCACGCTCACGCCCGAATACGCGCGCGCCGCACCGGCGGTGGGCAGCACGTGGTTGGTACCCGAGCAGTAATCGCCCAGTGCTTCGGGGGTGTAATCGCCCAGGAACACCGAGCCGGCGGCCTGCACCTGGTCCAGCCAGGTGTCCGGCTGGCGCAGGGCCAGGATCAAGTGCTCCGGCGCATAGCGGTTGGAGATGGCAAAGGCCTGGGCGATCGATTCCACCCGGATCAGGCGCGAGGCATCCAGCGCCTGGCGGGCGATGCCTTCGCGGCCGAGCTGGGCCACCTGCTTTTCCACCTCGATGGCCACGGCCGCAATCATCTGCTCACTGTCAGACAACAGCAGCACCTGCGAGTCCGGGCCATGCTCGGCCTGGGACAGCAGGTCGGCAGCAACAAAGGCCGGATTGGCACCGGCATCGGCAATCACCAGCACCTCGGACGGGCCGGCCGGCATGTCGATGGCAGCGGCGCCGTCCTGCGCTACCTGCTGCTTGGCCTCGGTCACAAACGAATTGCCCGGGCCGAACAGCTTGTCGCAGGCCGGCACCTGTTCGGTGCCGTAGGCCATGGCGGCAATGGCCTGGGCGCCGCCGAGCTTGAACACGCGTTGCACGCCGGTCAGACGTGCGGCCACCAGCACCGCCGGGTCGGCCGTGCCGTCCTTGCGCGGCGGCGTGCACAGGATCACCTGCGGGCAGCCCGCCAGCTGCGCCGGCACGCCCAGCATCATCGCGGTGGACGGCAGCGGCGCACTGCCGGCCGGCACGTACAGGCCAACGCGGCCAATCGGGCGGATGATCTTGCCGCAGGTCACGCCGGGGGCGGTCTGCAGCGAATACGGCTGGGCCATGCCCGCCTCGTGGTACAGGCGGATGCGGGCGATGGCATCGACCATGGCCTGGCGCAGTTCAGCCGACACCGCGGCCTCGGCAGCAACGAATTCGCTCTCGCTGACTTCAAAGCTGTCCGGCGCCACGCCATCAAAACGCTGGGTGATCGCGCGCAGGCCGGCATCGCCCTCGCTGCGTACCTGGGCAATCAGGCCCGCCACTGCATCGCGGGTCTGCGCGGCCACGGCCTGCACCGGCCGGGTCAGCGCCGCGGCCTGGCCGGCAGCATCGAGTTCATTCCAGATCAGGGTGTTCATGCCAGCGATTTCTCCACGGCCAGCACCATGAGCTGCGAGGCCCCGGCGCGTTCGATTTCTTCCAGCTGCTGCCAGCTCAGTCCACTCGGGCACATCGCCTGCAGGCGTGCCGGCTGGGCGGTGCCCGGCAGGCGGATCAGTTCGGCACCGGCCGGCAGCAGGCTGCCGATGGACGGCAGGGCCTCATCGGCGGCACTGAACATCACCAGCTTCTGCTCGCGGCTGGCATTGATGCCATCCAGGCGGCGCAGCAGCATCGCCATCAGGCCGGCGCGGCTGTCGGTCAGCTCGTCCACCGGCCCGGCCAGCACAGCGGTGGATTCCATCAGGATCTCCACCGGCTTGAGCTGGTTGGCGCGCAGGGTGGCGCCGGAAGACACCAGGTCGGCAATCAGGTCGGCGGTGCCCAGCTTGGGGGCAATTTCCACCGAGCCGGACAGCTCGACCACATCGGCCTTGATCCCGCGCTCGGCCAGCCAGGCGGTGAGGATGGCCGGGTAGCTGGTGGCAATGCGCTTGCCCTGCAGCATGTCAACGCCGCTCCATTCCCATTCTTCTGGAATGCCCAGCATCAGGCGGCAGTCGCCGAAGGGCAGCGCGCGCAGCGACTGGTAGGCATCGCTCATGCCGATCTGGCGACGGGCCTTGGCCTGCTCGTCCAGTTCGTTGAAACCGACGATGCCCAGATCGCACACGCCATCGGCGATCAGGCCGGGGATGTCGTCATCGCGCACCAGCAGCAGATCCACCGGCAGCGACTCACCAAAGCAGAACAGCTTGTCGCGCGATTCACGCCAGCTCAGGCCACAGGCGGTGAGCAGGGCGCGGGCCGGGTCGGCCAGGCGGCCCTTCTTCTGGATGGCAATGCGCAGACGGTCACGCGCCGGCGCGGCAGGACTTGGGGACATGGGAGCAATCTCGAATCGAATGGGGGATCAGCGCGGGGCAAGGCGGTCGATGGCAACGGCATAGCCGCCATGACCCTGCTCCAGCGTGCGCGCCACGCGCCCGGTGGTGGTCACACTGACCCCGGTGCGTTGATGGATATCGCGATACGGCACGCCATCGCGCAGCAACGGCACCACCCGCCAGCGGTCGCTCATCGCCTCCAGCTCGGCCGGCGTGCACAGGTCACGCAGGAAGGCGATCACTTCCTCGGCACTGCGCAGTGAACCGATGGCCTGGGCCAGGCTGTCCAGCGCCTGCGGATCCGGGCGCTGCGGGGTGGTGACGGGACGTGGCTTCATCTTGTATCAATGTAATAGCGTGCTATTACATTACGCCGCAATGCAGCAGTGGTCAATGCCCCGGCTAACACCAACATGGCCGGCCGGGAAGTCCATTCAGCCCAATGTCGTCCCACTTGGCACCGCGCTCCGGCGATTGCCCCTACTGCAATGCAGTGCACCGAGCCGATGAACACGACCACGCCCGATTTGGCGTCACCCTTGTTGGCCAGCATCATGGCCGCGTCGACACCTGCCCCACACCCAAAACGCCCGCATGGCATTGATCAAAAATCTGCTGGGATCAGGCCACGCTTCAAGTGCGTCAGGCACACCTCCAATCCTGCCAGTGCGGCCACGCACCCGGAAATTTCCGATACAAGAACGCAATATTTCCTGACCTTGCCCAATCACCCATCCGCCAACTACATCGCAGGACCACCCACACCACGCCGTTACCATCAAACCTCATCCCACTGCAGGGGCCAGGCTGCAGGCCCCGCATGACACGCCGCGCCACGTTTCCCTGGAGACAAAGCCATGCAAGGATTGAAAACCGCCCCCACCGGCATGCGTACCGCCACCCGTGCCAACCGCTTGCCGCTGCTTGCCATGAGCGTATTGCTGACAGCCTGCCACGCACCACAGGCCGAGTCGGCTGACACTTCACAGCCCCGCGCGGAAAACACAATCGCCACCACCGCCCCGGCTGCGGAACCGACACCGGCAGCCGGCGATCAAGCCCAAGCCTTGACCACCCAGCCTCCCGCCACCGCGGCAACCGAAACCCACCCCCAGATCGATGCGGACGGCAATCCGTATCGCCCCGATGATTCCTACAGCCGGGCCAACCTACGGCCGCAGTACCGACAGTGTGTCGCGGCCAGCGGAGCCGATATATCCGCACTGCGCGCCTGCATGGATGAAGAATTCCAACGGCAGGATGAGCGGCTACGCCTGGCTTGGGGAGCTATAGCAAACGGCCCGGACAGTTCATTCAAAGACAGACTGGCCGATGAGCAGCACATATATATGCGTGACACCTACCAAAAATGCCACTACGACCCGATAACTAAAGATCAAAACCAATTGATTGCTGCGCAACCCTGCCTAACCAATCGCTACGCCAATCGTTCCGCTGCGCTTGAGGCATTGATGCACAACGCTCCGATGTAGCGACCGGCCCCATCTCACATGATAGCGCGAGAAAAATCAGGCGACTGGACGGCGAAGAGAGCACGCAAAACCGGCACCAGCCAAACCCGCCAGTTATTGAACACAGGCTGCAAGCGGCGCATCGCAGGCTGCTGATTGCCAAACGCTTCCCTAGAGGCAGACCGATGCAAGGATTGAACTGGGCACATGCTTCCAATCACGTCATCGCGCGCACTTCCTGCTGGCCGATCCTTGCACTGAGCTTGACGCTATCTGCTTGTCAGCCCCGGCAGACTGATGCCGCCATATCAGCCCCACCAGTTACGGCAGTGGTGCCCAACCCACTGGGTAAAACCCGATCCACCGCAGAGTTTTCGACATCCCCGGATGCGCCCACTCCCGCCGGACAATACGCATCACCGTCGACCATGGAAAGCACAGACAGCGCGCACATCCTCGCAGAAGAAGACGATGTGCATCTGCCGGATAACTCGTACAACCAGGCCAACCTGCGGGCGCAGTACGAAACTTGCGTATCCGCCAGCGGCGGCGTGACGCCCGCCATTCAAGCCTGTATGGATGAAGAATTCCGTTGGCAGCAAGCACGCTTGCGTAATGCATGGGAAACCATCGCTGATGGCCCGGACAGCACATACAAGGACGAACTGGCCGACGAGCAGGATGCCTACATACGCGATACCGACCGTTACTGCCGCTTCGACCTCACCCCCCAAGGCCAAGGCCAGATGCTGGATGCCCGATCCTGCCGCATCAACCGCTACGCCAACCGTACGGATGCTCTGGAGAAATTGATCAACAAGTGATGCCTATTGCAAAGGAGTGCTGCAAATGGACCATGACGATCTGCAAAAGAAAACCACAATAGCTGGGAAAACCCAGTCGGATGACACACCATCGATCACATCGCAGCGCGCCAACCACCAGGATCCAGCGTTTACAACTGGCGAACGCATTCAGGTCATCGAGCCATATGGCAACACCGACAACACACTCAATCGGGTCATTGCACGCGGGACCTCCGGAGAAGAGGCATACAACGACTTGCAGATCCACCACCCGCGCACAAACCGCGCGGCGGTTCTAACAAGCAATACAGCCTTGACCGACCGACCTTCACAAATGATGGAAGGGCATCTCGAGGCCGTGCGCATCACAGGCGACCGCAACGGCATACCACTCGTGCAAAAGGATCTCATCCTTACTGATGAAAAAGGCTACCGCAGCATCATGATCCCCAATCCGGTTGCCGGCTTTGTGGAGATAAACAAAAACGCCTGGAACTCGGTGAGCATCTGGAGCCAGCCTGCCGGCCACCCGGACCGCGAGTTGTTGGGCCAGGTACTGCATGGCGAACGCGGCAGCTCACCGTACAAGACCGGCGATTACGTCGAGTACGGCGCCCCGTTGATCAAGCAATCCAACGCAGGCACGGGGGCGGTGCATACACATATCGAGCTGGAGCCGGATCAATTCCGGAAGTATCTGGGCGACATGCTCAATGACCGCGTTACCCTGAGCCAGGACACTGCCTCCCGGAATCCATCCACGCGCAGCGCCATGGCCGACGGCATGCTGACCAGAGCCGAGCGCGGCGGTGAGGTCAGGGCCATGCAGGAAAAACTGGCTGGCCTGGGCTATCGGGGCCAGGACGACAAGCCGTTGGCCAGTACCGGCTACTTCGGCGATGACACCTTCGCAGCAGTGCAGGCCTTCCAGCGTGCCAATGGCCTGAAGGACGACGGCAAAGCCGGCAGCAAGACCCTGGCCGCCCTGGACGTGGCTACCGAGGCCAAGCCGCAGCACGCGGCAGGACCGGACATGCGCGATGCATCCAGCCCGGACAACGCCCGCTTCCAGCAGGCCATGGAAAAGCTGCAGGAGATGGAAAAACAACGCGCACACGCAGGATTGCAGCCACTGTTTGCCGACAACCAGCAGGTCGAGCGCACTGCCGGGCAACTGGTGCTGGCGAGCAAGGCAGCGGGCATGGACAGGATCGACTCGGTAGTGGCGCGCCTGGATGGCACCGGCGTGTTCGCCATCCAGGGGCAGTGCAACGATCCGGCCGCACGTCGTGCGGCTGTCGAATGCAATCATGCGCTCTCGCAGCCGCTGGAAGCCAGCAGCCGCCAGGCCGGACAGCTCGATGCACAGCCCCAGCAAAGCCCGCATCAGCAGCAGGATCAAGAGCTCAACCGCGCACGCGGACTGTAAGGCAGGCTTAGATGATGCTGCCCGCCTTCTGCATCAGCCACCGCACGGGCTGCAAGCGGGCATGCGGCTGCGGCCAACGGCCAGCAATCCTTGATTTCCTGCACATCACCCTGTGCTGCACACGGCTGGTGGCATGCGTGATGCCGCCAAAAACCTTTCCGACTTCAATAACGGCGCCGTTTGGAGTCCGGGATGCACTTCCCCATCGAGCAAAGCAAAAGCCCCCGCAACGCGGGGGCTTTTGCAGGGCGTCCAGCCACCGGATCCAGGCCCGATGGCGGATGGCCCGTCAGCGCACCATGGCGCGTGCCTGCTCCAGCTCCACCTGCAAGGTGGTGGCCAGCTCTTCGCGGGCGACTTCGAACTGCTGCTCACGCACCAGGTCCTTGACCGCCACCACGCCGCGGTTGATTTCATCCTCACCGGCCAACACCACGAAGCGGATGCCCGCCTTGGCTGCGTACTGGAACTGCTTGCCGATCTTCTTCGGCTCCATCTGCACTTCGGTGTTGATGCCACCGGCACGCAGGCGACGGGCGATGTCCAGCGATTGCGGCATGGCTGCCTCGTCCATCAGGGCGACCATCGCCTGCACGCTGGAAGCGGCGATGCCATCGATCAGGCCGGCCTCGCGCAGCTGCCAGAACAGGCGGGTCAGGCCGATGGAAATGCCCACGCCCGGCAGCTTGCTCTTGGTGTAGTGGCTGGCCAGGTCCTCGTAACGACCGCCGGAGCAGATCGAACCGATTTCCGGGTGCTTGGTCAGCTGGGTCTCGTACACGGTGCCGGTGTAGTAATCCAGGCCACGGGCAATGGAGAAGTTCAGGCAGTACGCGGTTTCCGGCACGCCCAGGCCACGCACCAGCTCGATCACCTCGCGCAGTTCGGCCACGCCGGTGCGCAGCATGTCGGTGGCATCGGCCGAGGCCAGCAGGGCATCGAGCTGGGCCAGCGCGTCGGCATGGCCGGTGGAACGCACGCCGATGAACTCCAGGATCTTGGCCACGCGATCAGCCGGCAGGTTGAAGCCTTCGCCCATCAGGGTGTCGCGCACATAATCCGGGCCGCGCTTGTCGATCTTGTCGACCTCGCGCAGCACGGCCAGCTGCAGTGCACCGTCAGCCACGCCCTGGGACTCGAAGAAACCACGCAGCAGCTTGCGGTTGTTCAACTGCACCGAAAAGTCACCGATGCGCAGCTCGGTGAACACGGCATTGATCACCGCCAGCACTTCGGCGTCATAACGGATGGACAGGTTGTCCTTGCCGATGACATCGATGTCGCACTGGTAGAACTCGCGGAAGCGGCCGCGCTGGGCGCGCTCGCCACGGTAGACGCGCTGCATCTGGTAACGGCGGAACGGGAAGCTCAGGTCATGCTCGTGCTCGGCCACATAACGGGCCAGCGGCACGGTGAGGTCAAAACGCAGGGCCATTTCCGGGGTGCTCTTGTCACCGGCCTCGGCGGCATTGGCCAGCGCACCGGTGGACTGCACGAAGTACACCTGGCGCTCGGTTTCACCGCCGCTCTTGGTCAGCAGCACATCGGACAACTCGAACACCGGGGTTTCCACCGGCAAGAACCCGAAACGCTCGTAGTTGCGGCGGATGACGTCCAGCATGCGCTGAAACGCAATCTGCTCACGCGGCAGCAGTTCCATGACGCCGGCGGGCGTGCGGGGCTTGATCACGGTAGAACTCCATCAAACAGTGCAATAGGTCGAACGCCTATTCTAATACCGCAGCCGGCTCCGAGCATGAAGTAGAATGGCCGCAACTGCACAGCATCCTGCGACATGTCCTGGCCCCATCCTCCTCCAGATGCCGCGATGAACGGCAACCCTGCAAACGGCAAGGATTGCTCGCCGGTCAGCGACTGTATCCACTGTTCGGTGCGCCACCTGGCCGTGTGCTCGGCCCTGTCGGCCGAAGAAGTGCATGCGCTGGAACAGGTCACCACCTCCTATGCAGTAGACAACGGCGCCACCCTGGCGCGCGCCGGTGAAGACCGCCTGCATGTCTATACCTTGACCGCTGGTGCCCTGCGTCTGGTCCGCACCCTGGCCGATGGCCGTCGCCTGGTGACCGGTTTTGTGCTGCCCGGAGACTATGTCGGTCTGTCCGGCAGTGATACCTACCGCTATGACATCGAAGCCATTGCCGACAGCCGCGTCTGCCGCGTCGGCGTGGCCCAGATGCGCGAGCTGCGCCTGCGCTACACCCACCTGGAGCGCAAGCTGCTGCAGCGCGCCTGCCAGGAGCTGGACAACGCCCAGGACAGCGCCCTGGCCTTGGCCCGGATGCAGCCGCCGGAAAAGCTGGCCGATTTCATCCTGCGCCTGGCCGAGCGCCAGGCCCGCCACCAGGGCAGCGGCAACCGCGTGGCACTGCCGATGGGCCGTGGCGACATCGCCGACCATCTGGGCCTGACCATGGAGACGGTCAGCCGCACCTTCACCAAGTTGCGCCAGTCCAATTTGATCGCCCTGCCCCACCTGACCGTGGTGGAAATCCTCGACCGTGAGGGGCTGGAAAACCTGGCCAGCGACGGCCTGGAATAAGCCTGCCGGCGCCGGTACCGGCCCGTGGCGGCAAGGGACAGCGGGTTGATGTTTTTTTCATCAACCCACCTCCGAGCCAGGTGGCACAAGGGTTGCACCCAGTTGTCCACAAGGTTGCCCCGCAAGATTTCCACAGCCCCTGTGGACAACTAGGCCTCAGCCCTGCAACTGCTCGCGCAGCGCGGCATAAGCCGCCGCCAACGGTTCGGCATGTGCCGGGCGCGCCAGCAGCGCGGCCAGCGCCGGTGGCACCGCCAGTTCACGCCCGATCAGCGGCTCGACCACCGCCTCGAACTTGGCCGGGTGCGCCGTGGCCGCCACCGCCCAATCCTGCCCTGCCTGGGCAATGCCCTCGTTGCGCAGCTGCTCCAGCACGGCCACCGCACAGGCGGTATGCGGGCAGAACACTTCGCCCTGCTCCCGGTAGCGCCGGGCGATCACGGCCTGGATCTGCGCATCATCGACACTGCGGGCAATGAACTGACCACGCAGCACCGACACATCACCGCCATACAGCCACTGCAGGCGCTCGAAGTTGCTCGGCGCGCCCACATCCATGGCATTGGCCAGGGTCGCCACGCTGGCCGCTGGCGCGTAATCGCCGCCGGCAAAGAAGGCCGGCAGCACCGCATTGGCATTGGTGGCCAGGGCAATGCGACCCAGCGGCACCCCCAGCGCGCGCGCCAGCACCGCGGCCATCGCATTGCCGAGGTTGCCGGTGGGCACCACCAGGTTGAGGGGGCGGCCAGTGGCGGCCTGATGCGCCAAGGCGGTATGGGCGTAATAGGCCATCTGCGGCAGCAGGCGGCCCAGGCTGATGGAGTTGGCCGAACTCAGCGGCTTGTGCGCCTGCAGCGCGGTATCGGCCAGTGCCTGCTTGGCCATGGCCTGGCAGTCATCGAAGCTGCCGGCCACCTTGTAGGTGTGGATGTTGTCACCCAGGCAGCCCAGCTGGTGGGCCTGGCGCGGCGAGACCCGGCCATCGGGATACAGCACCACCACTTCCAGCCCCGGCACCTGATGGAAGGCAGCCGCCACGGCCGCACCGGTATCGCCGGAAGTGGCCACCACGATGGTCAGCGGCTGGCCGGCGGGGCGCGGCAGACGCGACAGGCACTGGGCCAGAAAGCGCGCACCGAAATCCTTGAACGCCGCGGTCGGCCCGTGGAACAGCTCCAGCACATGGTCACCGGCAGTAGCCAGGGGCAGCAGCGGCGCGGGGAAATCAAAGGCACTGCCACAGATCGCGGCCAGCTCGTCCTGCAGGCCATCACCGGCAAAAAACGGCGCCAGCAGTTCACTCGCGGTAGCCGCGAGGTTGGCCCCGGCTTGCAGCGTGCGCGCCGCCGGCAATGCCTGCGGCACATACAGCCCACCATCAGGCGCCAGACCGGCGGCAATGGCCGCCGACAGGCCCACGGCCGGGCTCTGGCCACGAGTGGAAACAAACAGCATCGGCTCAGACATCAGACAGGTCCTGCGCAGTGGCGCACAGCTGCGCGCCGGGAGAATTGATCGGGCAGACATAGGCCTGGCTGCTCTGGCCGGCCGCCGCAAAAGCGGCCTGCACCGCAGATGCCGCCGCATGTGCCGCCGTCGCGTCTTCAAACCAGGCAAACAGGCTGGGGCCGGCACCGGAGATGCTCGCCCCCATCGCCCCGGCCGCCAGCGCGGCCGCCTTGGCTGGCGCAAAGCCGGCAATCAGGCCGGCGCGGCGTGGCTCGATCAGCACATCGGCCAGGCCGGCGCGCACCAGGTCCGCCTCACCGCGGTAACAGCCGGCCAGCAGCTGGGCCAGGTGGCTGCTCTGGGCCACAAACTCACCCAACGCATAATTGCCCTGCAGCACGGCGCGCGCCTGCCGGGTTTCCAGCACCGCATCCGGATGCACCAGCAGGCAGTGCCAGGCATCGGGCACCGGGATCGGCACCATGCCCGTGGCCGTCGCCAGCACCAGGCCGCCGAGCAGCATCGGTGCGATGTTGTCGCCATGCTGGCCACCACTGGCCACTGCCTCGCCCACCAGCGCGAACGGATACAGCTGCTCGCGGCTCAATGGCGTGTCCAGCAAGGCATTGGCCGCCACCAGCGCGGCCACGGCCGAGGCCGCCGAGCCGCCCATGCCCGAACCCAGGGCGATGCCCTTGTCGATCACCAGCTCAAACCCATGAGCCAGCCCGAGCCGCTCACGCAGTGCGATCAGGGCCGCACCGGCGGTATTGCCGGGAGCCTCCAAGGGCAGCGCAAACGGGGCAAAACGGATCGCGGCAATGCGCACCACCGGCTCGGCGATGCGCCGCACATGCACGGTATCGCCGATGCCACCCAGGGCATGGCCGAGGATGTCAAAGCCCACCGCCACATTGCCCACCGAGGCCGGGGCAAACGCACTGGACCAGGCCGAAGGCAACAGCTGGCTCACAGACGCACCCCTTCCCCGGCAGCCACCCGCAGCACGTCGGCAAACACACCGGCTGCGGTGACTTCCGGGCCGGCGCCTGGACCCTGCACCACCAGCGGGTTGTCGCAATAACGGGCGGTGGTGAACTGGACCACGTTGTCGGTCAGGCGCAGATGGGCAAAACCATGGCTGGCCGGCAGCGCCTCCAGGCCCACGGTGGCGCCCTGCCCCGGCAACAGCCTGGCCACGTAACGCAGCACCTTGCCATCGGCCGCCGCTTGGGCATGGCGCTGCGCAAACACGGCATCCACCTCCTGCAGGCGAGCCATGAACTGCTCCACCTGCGCATCGCGCAGGCTTGCCGGCACCAGGCTTTCCACCTGCACGTCGTCCAGCTCCAACGTCAGCCCGGCCTCGCGGGCCAGGATCACCAGCTTGCGTGCCACATCCACCCCGGACAGGTCATCGCGAGGGTCCGGCTCGGTATAGCCCATGCCCCGTGCCTGGCTGACCAGCTGCGAGAACGGCACGCTGCCGTCGTACTTGTTGAACAGCCAGGCCAGGGTGCCGGAGAAGATGCCCTCGATGCTGCGCAGGGTGTCGCCGGTATCGACCAGGTCGCGCAGGGTGGTGATCACCGGCAGGCCGGCGCCCACCGTGGCCTCGTAGCGGAAGCGCGCACCGCTGGCCCGTGCCGCGGCGGCAATGGCCGCATAGCGCGCCTGAGGGCCGGCACCGGCCTGCTTGTTGGGGGTGATCACATGGATGCCGGCCGCCAGCCAGGCGGCGTAGTGATCGGCCACCTGCGAGCTGCCCGAGCAATCGATGATCAGCGTGTGCGGCAGGTTGCTGGCCCACAGGTGGCTGGCAAAGGCCTCCAGGTCCAGGCCCTGCGACTGGCTGGCCAACTGCTCGCGCCAGTCCTCACCCAGTGCCGCACCTGCCAGCAGCTGCTGCTGGCGGCTGCCCACCGCCAGCAGGCGCAGGTCCAGATTGGCCCGTTGACGCAGGCCCTGGCGGGCCGCGAGCAGCTGCTCGATCAGCGCCGCACCGACGTTGCCCGGGCCGATCACCCCGATCGCAAAGGCCTGCTCGGACAGCCAGAAACCGGCATGCGCCGCGCGCAGTGCACGCTGTGCATCGACACTGGCCACGGCCACGGAAATATTGCGCTCCGACGAGCCCTGGGCGATGGCCAGAATGTTCACCTGGGCCTGGCCCAGGGCCTGGAACAGACGCGCCGCCACACCGGGCTGGCCGGCCATGCCATCGCCCACCGCCGCCAGCACGCTGACTCCATTGGTGAGCTGCACACGGTGCACCTGGCCGTTGCCCAGTTCATGGGCAAAGGACTGCAGCAGGGCCTGGCGGCCACGCTCGGCATCGGCCGCCTTGACCACGCAGCAGATCGAATGTTCCGACGAACCCTGGGAAATCATCACCACCGACACCTGGGCATGGCGCAGGGCGGCGAACACGCGCTCGGCGGTACCCGGCACGCCGATCAGGCCACTGCCCTCCAGGTTGAGCACGGCCAGGCCTTCGCTCAGGGTCAGGCCCTTGATCGGCCCGCTGGGCTGGCTCTGGGCGACGATGCGGGTGCCCGGATGGGTCGGGTTGAAGGTGTTGCGGATCACGATCGGCATCTGCCGCGCGATCGCCGGGCTCATGGTCTGCGGGTGCACCACCTTGGCCCCGAAGTAAGCCAGCTCGCAGGCCTCGTCGTAGCTGAGCGTGTCCAGGGTGACCGCCTCGGGCACCACCCGCGGGTCGGCCGAGAGCACGCCATCCACATCGGTCCAGATGTGCAGCTCGGCCGCCTCGAACAGGGCGGCGAAGATGGCGCCGGAATAGTCGCTGCCGTTGCGCCCCAGGGTGGTGATGCGGCCCTGGCCATCGCGGGCAACAAAACCGGTGACCACCACCCGCGACTGCGGGTTGGCCTGGCGCCAGGCTGCCAGATTGGCCGCACTGCGCTGCCAGTCCACGCTGACCCCGAGCTCACCGTGGGCCACCACCAGCACCTCGCGGGCATCGAGCACCGCGCAATCATGGCCGAGCTGGTTGAAGTAACCACCCAACAGCTGGGCCGAGAACACCTCGCCCAGGCCCTGCACACGCTCCAGCACTTCCTCGGGCAGGCCGCCGATCACCGCCAGTGCTTCGAGCAGGCCGGCCAGCTTGTCAAAACGCCCGTCCAGCCAGGCCAGCAGGTCGGCCGACTGCTCGCCCAGCAGCTCGGTAGCGGCCAGATGGTGGCGCTCGCGCAGGGCCTGCCAGGCCTGTCGCCACTGCACATCACCACGGGCGGCCAGGTTGGCCAGCTCGATCAGCGCATCGGTGACGCCCTTCATTGCCGAGACCACCGCCACCTGGGTGGTCTCCTGGCGCTGCAGCAACAAGCCGGCGACATGCCGGTAACGCTCGGCCGAAGCCACGGAGGTACCGCCGAACTTGTGGGCGACCACCTCGGCCGTGCGGGATTGGGCAGGTACTGCAGCAAGCGATGACATCGAAACTGACCTCTGCTGTGGAGGCCCTGCACCGCTGGTTGGGGAAGTCCCGCAACCTGGTTCGGTGCGGGGCCGTAGTTTTCGGGGGTTAGACGAAGACGACGGGCCGCACCAGGCAAGTGGTGACGGTAATAATGGTCATGGTCATGCCGGCCGACATCACACCGGTCCCGTTGCGCTGGGCGCAGACAGGTTCAGTGGCGTGGACGAGGGCGTGATTGGCTGACATGACCCGCAGCAAAACGCAGTGGCCTGCGCGCTGTCAACTGTTGCATTGCAAAATAATTTGCACACGATCATCGGCGAACACGCCGCGATTTTGTTGCAAATGTGATCGTCAGCGATCTTCGTGCAATTGCCCGCCATTACCGGCAGACAATCGCCACCGCGCGCCGTCGCCAGCGAGGCGCTCTGGCCTGATCCCGGCCTTGCACCGCTGACCGACACCTTGTGCCAGCTACCGCCCGCCAGCGGCCACATTGCGCAGCCGCATCAGCCGCGGCGCTGCTCCCAGCGCGTATGGGCGCGGGCGGCCAGCACCACGCCGCCGACCAGCAGCAGTACGGCCAGCCCCTCCAGCAAGCCCGGCCAGCGTTGCTGCCAGACAAACCCGTACAACAGGGCAAACAGGGTCTCGAACACGATCAACTGCCCGCCCAGGCTCAGCGGCAGGCTGCGGGTGGCGCGGTTCCAGCAGGCATTGCCCAGCACCGAGGCGCCGATGGCCAGCAACGCGCAGATACCGGCAAAGTGCAGCCATTGCGCCGGTGCCTGCCCCTGCGGCCCCAACCACAGCGCCAAGGGCAGCAACAACAGGGCAATGCCACCGGTGGCCACCCCGGTCAGCAAGGACCAGCCGTGGCCGGAAATGACAGGGTAGCGGCGCATCCACACCACATTGGCAATCGAATAGGCCGTCCAGCTGAGCAGGGCCGCCAGCGCGCAGGCCAGGCCGAGCAGGCGCTGGCCGACAGGAACAACCGCGTTGCCCGCCGCCCCGCCATGCCCGGCCGGGTTGGCCAGGGCGGCCCAGGCCACCAGCACGGTGCCGGCCACGCACAGGCCCAGGGCTGGCGCCAACCAGCGCAGCGGCAGTACCCCTGGCCGGCGTGCGTCAAACACCGCCACCAGCACCGGCACCATGCCCACGATCAGGGCCGCGGCCGCGCCGCCGGCCCAGTGCACGGCCATGGCCAGGAACACGAAATACACCAGGTTGCCCAGCAGGCTCAGCCCGGCCAGGGCAATCCACGCGCGACGGTCCACCTGCTCGCGCAGGGCCGGCCACAGCGGCAACAGCAGGACCAGGGCAACCGCGCCATAGAGCAGGTAACGGCCTACGGCCAGCTGCAGCGGCGAAAATGCCGTGGTCAGCGCCGGGGCCAGGAACACCATGCCCCACAGCGCCCCGGCCAACACCCCGTTGAACAAACCCCACGCCGTGCTGTTGTTGCGGTCGATCACGCTGACAACCCCGTAATGCGAACAGGCCGAAGGCGACACAGCGCGCTGCGCTGGTTGCTCTATCGGCCTGTACGGATGGTGGCCCCGACACGATTCGAACGTGCGACCTGTCCCTTAGGAGGGGACCGCTCTATCCAGCTGAGCTACGGAGCCATGAAGCAGGCGATTCTAACATTTGCCCTGCATCAGGGCCATCGCTTGCGCATAACCGGTGTCGGCAGCGGTCAGTGCGGCTGATGAAGGGAAATATCCGGCTTGCCCTGCACGCATGACCAGCGCCACTGCACAGGCATCAGTTTGGGTATCAGGCTTGCATATTCAGTGGTCTGTTAATATGGGCGGGCACATGCCGCCTCCCCCCGGACGCACCGCGGGTGCGTGACCTTTACGTAACGTAATCTGGAGTTTCCATGTCGTTTGAACTGCTCAAGGCCCTCGGGCTGGACACCACCAATTCCGGCACCTATCTGGGTAACGGGCAATGGTCCCCGGCCACCGGCGCTGGCGTGATCAGCCCGCGCAACCCGACCACCGGGGAGGTGATTGCCGAGGTCCAGGCCACCACCGAGGCTGACTACGAAACCATCGTGGCGCGTGCCCAGGAAGCCTTCAAGGTCTGGCGCACCACCCCGGCACCGCGCCGCGGCGAAGCCGTGCGCCTGTGTGGCGAGGCCCTGCGCAAGCACAAGGACGCCCTGGGTTCGCTGGTCGCGCTGGAAATGGGCAAGTCCAAGCCGGAAGGCGACGGTGAAGTGCAGGAGATGATCGACATCGCCGACTTCGCCCTGGGCCAGAGCCGCATGCTGTACGGCTACACCATGCATTCGGAGCGTCCGGGCCACCGCATGTACGAGCAGTACCAGCCGCTGGGCCTGGTCGGCATCATCTCGGCCTTCAATTTCCCGGTGGCCGTGTGGGCCTGGAACAGCTTCCTGGCCGCGATCTGCGGTGACATCTGCATCTGGAAGCCGTCCAACAAGACCCCGCTGACCGCCATTGCTTCGATGAAGATCTGCAACGAAGCCCTGCGCGAAGCCGGCTTCCCGGACATCTTCTTCCTGATCAACGACGCCGGCACCGCCCTGTCGGAAAAGCTGGTGGCCGACAAGCGCGTGCCGCTGATTTCCTTCACTGGTTCCACCCAGGTCGGCCGCACCGTCAACCAGGTCGTGGCCAAGCGCCTGGGCCGCTGCCTGCTGGAGCTGGGCGGCAACAACGCCATCATCCTGGATGAAACCGCCGACCTGAAGCTGGCCGTGCCGGGCATCGTGTTCGGCGCCGTCGGCACTGCCGGCCAGCGCTGCACCACCACCCGCCGCCTGATCGTGCACGAATCGATCTACGACAACGTGCTGGCCACCCTGGTCAAGGCCTACAAGCAGGTCGAAGGCAAGATCGGCGACCCGCTGGATGCGGCCAACCTGATGGGCCCGCTCAACAGCCCGGAAGCGGTGCAGCAGTTCCTGGCCTCGATCGAGAAGGCCAAGGCGTCCGGCGGCACCGTGGAAACCGGTGGCACCGCCATCGACCGCCCGGGCAACTTCGTCCTGCCGGCCATCGTCACCGGCCTGAAGAACAGCGATGAAGTGGTCCAGCACGAAACCTTCGCCCCGATCCTGTACGTGATGAAGTACAGCAGCCTGGACGAAGCCATCGACATGCAGAACGGCGTGCCGCAGGGCCTGTCCTCGTCGATCTTCACCACCAACCTGAAGGCCGCCGAGAAGTTCCTGTCCGCTGCCGGCAGCGACTGCGGCATTGCCAACGTCAACATCGGCACCTCCGGCGCCGAGATCGGTGGCGCCTTCGGTGGCGAGAAGGAAACCGGCGGTGGCCGTGAGTCCGGCTCGGATGCATGGAAGGTCTACATGCGCCGCCAGACCAACACCATCAACTACTCCGATTCGCTGCCGCTGGCCCAGGGCATCAAGTTCGACCTGTAAGCCCTACCGCTCCCGCACCCCGGTGCGGGAGCTTTATGCCAGGAGCGTCTGCGCAATGACCGAAGTGCCCTCCACCCCGTCCGGCTCCTCCAACGCCCCGCCGCCGGCCCCCGTGGTCAACACCCCTGCCGTCAGCACCACCAATGGCTATGCCGTGGTCGCACTGACCCTGGGCATCCTGGGCTGGACCCTGATCCCGTTCCTGGGCAGCATCGGCGCCATCATCTTTGGCCATATCGCCCGCGGCCAGATCCGCCGCCAACCGCAGGACGGTGATGGCCTGGCCCTGGCCGGGCTGATCCTGGGCTGGATCTCGGTCGGCCTGTGGCTGATCGGCGTGATCTGCTTCATCCTCTTTTTCGGCGGTCTGGCAGCACTGGCTGCCATGAACGCCTGAACCGGTAGTACCGCATGTATTCGCTCCTTCGCCCCGCCCTGTTCTGCCTTGATGCCGAAAAGGCCCACCATGCCGGCCTGCGCAGCCTGGAATTTGCCCACCGCAGTGGCCTGATCGGCCTGGCGGCAAGCAAGCCGGCGCCGCTGGTGACGTCGGCCTTCGGCCTGAGCTTCCCCAACCCGGTCGGCCTGGCCGCTGGCCTGGACAAGAACGGCGAACACATCGATGCCCTGTTCGCACTGGGTTTTGGCTATGTGGAGATCGGCACGGTGACCCCGCGCCCGCAGGCCGGCAACCCGGCCCCGCGTCTGTTCCGGGTGCCCGAGCACATGGGTGTGATCAACCGCATGGGCTTCAACAATGCCGGCGTCGATGCACTGGTGGCCAATGTGCGCCGCGCCAAACGCAATGCCGGCATCCTGGGCATCAACATCGGCAAGAACAAGGACACCCCCAACGAGTCGGCCCATACCGACTATCTGGCGTGTCTGGAAAAGGTCTACGAACTGGCCGACTACATCACCGTCAACATTTCCTCGCCCAATACCGCCGGCCTGCGCGAGCTGCAGGAAGAACAGGCCCTGCGCGACCTTGTCAGCCGCCTGCGCGACGGCCAGGAAAACCTCGCTGCCCGCCTGGGCAAGCGCGTGCCGATGCTGGTCAAGGTGGCGCCGGATTTGAGTGACGCCGATGCCGATGCCGCCGCACGCGTGCTTGGCGAGCTGCAGGTGGACGGCGTGATCGCCACCAACACCACCATTTCGCGCAGCGGCATCGAAGGCCATGCCCTGGCCAACGAGGCCGGCGGCCTGTCCGGTGCCCCGGTGATGGCCCGCTCCACTGCGGTGCTGCGCCGCCTGCGCACCCGCCTGCCCGAGGCGATTCCGCTGATTGGCGTCGGCGGCATCTGCTCCGGTGCCGATGCGGCAGCCAAGATGAGCGCCGGTGCCAGCATGGTCCAGCTGTACAGCGGCCTGGTCTACCGTGGCCCGGCCCTGATCGGCGAGTGCGTGGATGCGATCCGCCGCCGTCGCGAATCCCCTTCCAGCGGGGTCGCCCACCTGTGAGCACGCCCGGCTGGACCCTGCAGCACGATGTTCCCCTGAAGCCGCTGAACACCTTCGGCGTTGCCGCCACCGCCCCCACCCTGCTGCGCGTGCACGACAGTGCCACCCTGGGCCAGGCACTGGCATTACCGGAAGTAGCCGGGAAGGCGCTGCTGCCGATCGGCGGCGGCTCCAACCTGCTGCTGGTCGATGACCCGCAGGCGGTGGTACTGATGATCGACGATGCCAGCGTGGGCATCATCGAGCACCGTGCCGACCATGCCATCGTGCGCGCCGGCGCCGGCCTGGTCTGGCATGCGCTGGTGATGTGGACCCTGGACCAGGGCCTGTCCGGGCTGGAAAACCTGGCCCTGATTCCCGGCACCGCCGGTGCCGCCCCGATCCAGAACATCGGTGCCTATGGCGCCCAGGCAGGCGACTTCATCCATGCGGTGGAAGCCTGGGACCGGCACAGCGGCCAGCTGCAGCGCCTGTCCCCGGAGCAGTGCCAGTTTGCCTACCGCGACAGCGTGTTCAAACAGCAGCCGGACCGCTGGATCATCACCGCCATCGAGCTGCGCCTGCCCTTGCTCAGTGAGTTGCGTACCGGCTATGCCGGCATCGAACAGGAAATGCAGGCCCAGGGCGTGACCCTGCCCGAGGCGCGCGACGTGGCCAACGCTGTGATCGCGATCCGCCAGCGCAAGTTGCCCGACCCGGCCGTGCTGGGCAATGCCGGCAGCTTCTTCAAGAACCCGATCGTGACCGCCGAGCAGGCCCTGGCCCTGCAGCAGGACTGGCCGCAGATGCCGCTGTACCCGGCTGCCAGCCCGGAGATGCGCAAGCTTTCTGCCGGCTGGTTGATCGAACAGGCCGGCTGGAAAGGCGCACGCCAGGGCGATGCCGGCGTCTCGGCCGAACATGCCCTGGTGCTGGTCAACCACGGCGCTGCCAGCGGGGCGCAATTGCTCGATCTGGCCCGCCAGATCGCCGCCGGGGTGCAGGCCCGCTTCGGCGTGGCAATCGAGCCGGAACCGCGCCTGATCGGGGCTGCGTGGTGAACAAAAGCGCGCCCATGCGTGCAGCCTGGCTGATGCTGGGCAGCACCCTGGCCTTCGGTTTGATGGCCGTGACCATCCGCCTGGCCACCGCGTACGTTCCCACCACCGAGGTGGCCTTCTTCCGCAATGCCTTCGGCCTGGTGGCCCTGCTGCCGATGCTCATCCATGCCGGCCCGCAGGTGTTCAAGACCCAGCAACTGCCGCGCTACGCCCTGCGCGCCGGCATCGGCCTGGTCTCGATGCTGTGCGGCTTCTGGGCCCTGGGCCACCTGCCCCTGTCCCAGGCGGTGGCCATCTCCTACTCCACCCCGGTGTTTGTCACCATCGCCGCGGCCTTGTGGCTGGGCGAAGTGGTGCGCGTACGCCGCTGGGCGGCGGTGATTGCCGGCTTTGCCGGGGTACTGCTGATCGTGCGTCCGGGCCACCAGGATTTCAGCCTCGGCCTGCTGGTGCCGGTGGCCGCGGCCATCCTCAGCGCATTGGTGGCCATCCAGATCAAGCAGCTCACCCGCATCGATGCACCCGATACCGTGGTGTTGTACACCTACCTGTTCTGGGTGCCGCTGTCGCTGCTGCCGGCCCTGCTGCAGTGGGTCTGGCCGGCACCGGTTGCCTGGCTCTGGCTGGCCGCCACCGGCGTGCTCGGCACCGCCGGTCAGGTGCTGTGGACGCGCGCCCTGCGCCTGGGCGATGTCTCGGCCCTGACCCCGATCAGCTTCACCCAGTTGCCGCTGGTGGCAACCATGGGCTGGCTGTTGTTCGGTGAGAAAATCGATGCCTGGACCGTGGCCGGGGCAGCGGTGATCCTCGGCGCCAATGCCTACATCGCCCACCGCGAAGCGGTGCTGGCACGCAAGGCAGCCAGCAGCCGCCCCAGTGCCGAGGCCAAACCGGCCGAATGACGCGGCCGGCTCAGTAGCCCACCACCTGCAGCTGGGGCGGGCCGTTGAGCTTGCCCAGGCACTGCGCCACGGCAGCGGCCGGCAATGCCGGTGCATACAGAAAGCCCTGGCCCAGGCGGCAACCGGCGGCCAGCAGCAACTCACGCTGGCGGATGTTCTCCACCCCTTCGGCCACCAGGTCGATCTGCAGGCTTGGCCCGAGCGTGGCCACGGCCTGGATGATGGCGCGGATCGACGGCTCGCACTCCATCCGGCTGATGAAGCTGCGGTCGATCTTCAGGCAATGGATCGGGTAGTCACGCAGGTGGGCCAACGAGGAATGCCCGGTGCCGAAATCATCCAGGGCAATGCGCACCCCGGCGTCCTTGAGCTTGTGCAGCGCCCGCACCACGAACGCCGCACCACGATCAGCCAGCACCTGCTCGGTGATCTCCACCTCCAGCAGGGCTGGCGCTATGCCATGCAGGGCGGCACGCTCAAGCAGGCCTTCGGCAAAATCATCACGCAGGAATTCCACCGGTGAGGCGTTGATGGCCACCGGCAGCACCGGCAGCCCCTGCCGTTGCCAGCTGGCCATGTCGGCCAGCACCTTGTTGTGCATCTGCTCGGCCAGGCCCACGGCCAGTTCGTAATCGGCGAAAGCCTCATCCATCTGGCAGCTGATGGCCATCTGCCCGTCCTGCCGTTCCTGCCAGCGCAACAGCGCCTCGAAACCGACCTGGCCACCGTCGCTCAGGCGCACCTTGGGCTGGTAATACGGCTGCACCCCGCCGTTGCGCACGATCTGCCGGGCCAGACGCAACTGCCCGGCCGCCTGTTCTGCCGCCTCGAGCAGGCGCAGGGAATACATCCGCACCCCGCCGCGGCCGTTGGCCTTGAGGTCGTTGAGCGCCGTGTCGGCGGCACGCAGCAGTTCATCGGCGCTGCCACCATCATGCGGATACAGCGCGCAGCCCACGCTCATGCCGCCATTGATCACCTTGCCGGCGTAATGGATCGGCTGGTAGGCCAGCAGACGCAGGCGCTCGGCCATCTGCGCCAGCGCCGGCGCATCGTCGATGTCGCTGACCAGGATCGCAAACTCGTCCCCACCCAGCCGGGTGACCATGCCCTGGCTGCCCACCGCCGCATCCAGACGCCGCCCCAGCACCCGCAACAGGTGGTCACCGGCCGGATGGCCCAGGGTGTCATTGGTGTGCTTGAAGTGGTCCAGGTCGATCATCATCAGGCCCAGCGGCCGCCCCCCGCCGCTGCGGCCGGTCAAGCGGCGCAGGCGGCGCATGAAGGCACTGCGGTTGAACAGGCCGGTCAGCGCATCGATCTCGCTGCTGCGCTGCAGGCGCAGTTCCGCCTCACGCTGGGCGGTGATGTTGCGCGAGACACACAGCACCCCGCTGACACGGCCATCGGGGCCGACCATCGGGGTAAGCAGGTTGTCCCAGTACTGGGCGGCCTGCCCGTCGACCACACTCTTGCCGGAAAAGCGCGCGTTGCGTCCGGCCAGGGCCCGTGCCAGAGCACGCCGGCCGCGGCCACGGATGTCGGCCGGTAACAGGTCCAGCCAGGGCATGCCGAAGGCCTGCTCGTCCGGCGATACCCCCAGGGCAAGGCAGCCGGAACGGTTCATGTGGCGCAGGCTGCCATCCACATTGACCACCTTGATGCAGTCCACCGAGGCATCGAGCATGGATTGGCGGACCTGCATCTGCGGCAGGCCATCACCCGCATCGGCCTGCGAGGCCAGCGGTACTGCCTGCAGCAACCAGCCCGAGGCCTGCTGCCCGCGCTGGTTCAATTGCAGATGCAACTGCCAGCGTTGGCCTGCTGCGCCTTCCACTTGCAGGGTTTCGGTCACCGATTGGCCGTGGCCGGACATCCGCGCCATCAAACCATGCAACGGCCTGCACCAGCTGCGCGGCAGGCTGCCCAGCACCCCGCGCAGGCCCGGCCTGGAAACAGGCCCGTAATGCTGCTGCCAGTGCCGGTTGGCAATGACCTGCAGCGTGCGTGCATCAAGCAGCAGGGCCGGCCACGGCCCGGCATCGAGCAGGGCCCGCGACGCACTTGTCTCAAGGTCTGCTGCGGCCAGCCACGCACTCCCCTGACGCCGGTCAGCGACCCGGCGCTCTACTGCACTGTGCTGCATAACCTTGCCCCCGAAACATGACTTTCCCCGTCAAACGCCGCCATGTTGCCCGGCACCGCGCATAGCGCCGGTGAAGTCTCCCCGCTCAGGATGCTGAACATCATTGCCCTTATGGGCGGCATGCCCCTCCCACAGACAACAAGGGCGCCAATGGCGCCCTTGTCATCAATCATCCAAAGCGAAGCGGCTTGTCGCTCACTCCCACTCGATCGTTGCCGGCGGCTTGCCGGAGATGTCGTAGACCACGCGCGAGACGCCGCGTAGTTCGTTGATGATGCGGTTGGACACGGTGCCGAGGAAGTCATACGGCAGGTGCGACCAATGCGCGGTCATGAAGTCGATGGTCTCCACTGCACGCAGTGCGATCACCCACTCATAGGCACGCGCGTCACCGACCACGCCGACCGACTTGACGGGGAGGAACACGGCGAAGGCTTGGCTGGTCCTGTCGTACAGGTCGGCCTTGCGCAGCTCGTCGATGAAGATCGCATCGGCCTTGGCCAGCAGCTCGGCGTACTCGCGCTTCACTTCACCCAGGATGCGCACCCCCAGGCCCGGGCCCGGGAACGGGTGACGGTAGACCATGGCACGCGGCAAGCCGAGTTCGACGCCGAGGCGACGCACTTCGTCCTTGAACAGCTCGCGCAGCGGCTCGACCAGGCCCAGCTTCATGTCTTCGGGCAGGCCGCCGACATTGTGGTGGCTCTTGATCACGTGGGCCTTGCCGGTCTTGGAACCGGCCGACTCGATCACGTCCGGATAGATGGTGCCCTGGGCCAGCCACTTGGCATTGGACAGCTTGTTGGACTCTTCATCGAAGATCTCGATGAACAGGTTGCCGATGATCTTGCGCTTGGCTTCCGGATCGCTCACCCCTTCCAGGGCGGCAAAGTAACGGTCGGCAGCGTTGACACGGACGACCTTGACGCCCATGTTTTCGGCCATCATCGCCATCACCTGGTCGCCTTCCTGGTAACGCAGCAGACCGGTATCGACAAACACGCAGGTCAGCTGCTTGCCGATGGCCCGGTGCAACAGGGCAGCCACCACCGAGGAATCCACGCCACCGGACAGGCCGAGGATGACCTCGTCGCTGCCGACCTGCTCGCGCACGCGGGCAATCTGGTCATCGATGATGTTGGCTGCGGTCCACAGGGTGGCGCAGCCGCAGATGTCCACCGCGAAGCGGCGCAGCAGCGCGGTGCCCTGCTTGGTGTGGGTCACTTCCGGGTGGAACTGCACGCCGTACCAGCGCTTTTCCTCGTTGGCCATGGCGGCCACCGGAATACGGTCGGTATCGGCGGTGATGACAAAGCCCGGCGGAATGCTGGCCACGTGGTCACCGTGGCTCATCCACACGTCCAGCAGCGCGGCACCGTCATGGTCGCTCAGGCCGGCAAACAGGGCATCCGGGCTGACCACACGCACCTGCGCGTGGCCGAACTCACGCTGGTCGGCCGCTTCGGTGGAACCACCGAGCTGGGCGGCCATGGTCTGCATGCCGTAACAGATGCCCAGCACCGGCAGGCCGCTGTCGAACACTTCGGCCGGGGCCGTCGGGCAGCCCGCTTCGGTGGTCGATTCCGGGCCACCGGACAGGATGATGCCCTTGGCACCGAAGGCGGCGATATCGGCCGGGTTGTGGTCCCAGGCCCAGATTTCGCAGTACACGCCGAACTCGCGCAGGCGGCGTGCGATCAGCTGGGTGTACTGGGCACCGAAATCGAGAATGAGGATCTTGTCGTTGTGGATGTTGGTCATGACGGCAATGGCCTGGGACTGCGATGGAATGGGGATAAAAAAGAAGGGAAACGCAGGCGTTTCCCTTCATGGCTCGGCGATGGATCAGCCGGCGCGGTAGTTCGGCGGTTCCTTCATGATCTGCACGTCATGGACGTGGCTCTCACGCTGGCCGGCGCCGCTGATCTTGACGAACTTGGGCTTGGTGCGCATTTCCTCGATGGTGGCGCAACCCACATAGCCCATGGTCGCGCGCAGGCCGCCCATCAGCTGGTGGATGATGCCGCCGACCGGGCCGCGGTACGGCACACGGCCTTCGATGCCTTCGGGCACCAGCTTGTCGGCGGTGGCGGCGTCCTGGAAGTAGCGGTCCTTGGACCCCTTCTCCATCGCGGCCAGCGAGCCCATGCCACGGTAGCTCTTGTAGGAGCGGCCCTGGTACAGCTCGGTTTCACCCGGAGATTCCTCGGTACCGGCGAGCAGGCCGCCGACCATCACGGTGGAGGCACCGGCAGCGAAGGCCTTGCCCAGGTCACCGGAGTAGCGGATGCCACCGTCGGCGATCAGCGGGATGCGGTCCTGCAGTGCCTCGGCCACCAGGTCGATGGCGGTGACCTGCGGTACGCCGACACCGGCCACCACGCGGGTGGTGCAGATCGAGCCCGGGCCAATGCCCACCTTCACTGCATCGGCGCCGCTGTCATACAGGGCCAGGGCAGCATCGCCGGTGCAGATGTTGCCACCGACCACCTGCACCTGCGGGTAGTTCTTCTTGACCCAGGCCACGCGGTCCAGCACGCCCTGCGAATGACCGTGGGCGGTATCGACCACCAGCACGTCCACCCCGGCAGCGACCAGCGCCTCGACCCGGCGCTCGGTGTCACCACCCACGCCAACGGCGGCACCGACCAGCAGGCGGGTTGCCGCATCCTTGGCCGCGTTCGGGTTGTCGGACTTCTTCTGGATGTCCTTGACGGTGATCAGGCCGCGCAGGTTGTACTCGTCATTGACCACCAGCACCTTCTCGATGCGGTTCTTGTGCAGCAGCTGCAGCACTTCATCCGAAGCAGCGCCTTCCTTGACCGTGATCAGGCGGTCCTTCTTGGTCATGATGTGGCGAACCGGATCGCTGAGCACCGATTCAAAGCGCATGTCACGGTTGGTGACGATGCCGACCAGCTGGCCGTTCTCGTCCACCACCGGCACGCCGGAGATGTTGTGCGCACGGGTCAGGGCGAGCACGTCGGCGATGGTGGTTTCCGGGCCCACGGTGATCGGGTCGCGGATGACGCCGGCTTCGAACTTCTTGACCTTGGCCACTTCGATGGCCTGCTGTTCGACAGTCAGGTTCTTGTGGATGATGCCGATGCCGCCCAGCTGGGCCATGGCGATGGCCAGGCGGGCTTCGGTGACGGTGTCCATGGCGGCCGACAGGATCGGCAGGCGCAGGCGCAGGTCACGGGTCAGGCGGGTCCCCAGGTCCACATCCTTGGGCAGGATGGTGGAGTGGGCCGGAACGAGGGAGACATCGTCGTAGGTCAGTGCTTCAGCCTGGATGCGTAGCATCGGCGTACCCGGTATGTGTGGGGAAGCGCGACATTTTACCCCTAAATCTTGTGTTTAGGCACTCCCCCCGATAACTGCAGCCCCGCTGGGGGCCGGGCTGCAGTTTCAGCCGATGCGTCGGTTCAGCCAGCCGCCTCGGCGGCCTCGATGGTGTTCTGCATCAGGGTGGCCACGGTCATCGGGCCGACACCGCCGGGGACCGGGGTGATCCAGCTGGCACGCGCGGCGGCCGCCTCGAAGCCGACGTCGCCGACCAGGCGGCCATCGTCCAGGCGGTTGATGCCCACGTCGATCACCACTGCACCTGGCTTGACCCACTCGCCCGGGATCAGCGAGGGAATGCCGACGGCCACCACCAGGATGTCGGCATTGCGCACGGCGCGCTCCAGCTCTTCCTTGGGGGTGAACTTGTGGCAGCTGGTCACGGTGCAGCCGGCAATCAGCAGCTCCAGGCCCATCGGCCGGCCGACGTGGTTGCTCACCCCCACGATGGTGGCATTGCGGCCACGCACCGGCTGGTCGGTATGGCCGAGCAGGGTGACGATGCCGCGCGGCGTGCACGGGCGCAGGCCGAACTCGCGCAGGGCCAGGTGGCCGACGTTCTGCGGGTGGAAACCATCGACATCCTTGCGCGGGTCGATGCGCTGGATAAGCCGGTTGGCATCGGGGATGCCCGGCAGCGGCAGCTGGATCAGGATGCCGTGGATGGCCGGATCGGCATTGAGGCGGTCGATCAGGCTGGCCAGCTCGGCCTCGGTCGTGCCCTCGGGCAGATCGAAATCATGCGCCACGATCCCCACCTTCTCCGCCGCACGGCGCTTGTTGCGCACATACACCGACGAGGCAGGGTCGCCGCCGACCAGGATCACCGCCAGCCCCGGCTGCGTCTTGCCCTGGCCAAGGCGGGCATCGACCCGGGTCTTCAACTCATCAAGCAATTGTTCTGCAATGCGCTTGCCATCCAGGATGCGGGCAACATCAGGGGTCTCAACGGTCATGGTTCATCGGCTGCGGGGGCGGATCGGATGGGTATTGTCCCCGATTCAGCCGACGCCGTCAGGCCGTTGCTGCACCTGCCCCGCTTCGCTGTCCAGACGCTGGGCATCGCGCCGCGGCCGGGTGAAGGGCACCGGCTGCGGCTGGCCGGCGTTGCCATAGAGCAGATCACTGTCGGCCATGGGATCGGCCAGGGCGACCTCCAGTGCCAGGCGCTGCCCATCCAGCTCGCGCACCCGGGCAATCACCTGTTCGGCCTGCTCGGCATCATCGCCCAGCGCCTGCAGGGCCTGCGCGCCCATGCGCAAGGCCGATTCGAAAGTCTCGCGCACCGGCGCATCGACGCCGGCAGCGACCAGGCGGCAGGCATGGCCACGGTCCCAGGCCCGCACCACCACCGGCACCAGCGGCGCCAGGACCCGGACCTGGGCCAGGACCCGGTCCGCCTGCTCGGCACCCTGCACGCAGATCACCACCAGCCCGACCTGGTCGATGCCACAGGCGCGCAGCACATCCAGCCGGGTGCCATCGCCGTAATAGATGCGCAGGCCGAAGCGCTGCGCGGCACGGATCATGTCCGGGTCGGCATCGATGATGGTGACCTCGGTGCCCCGCGCCAGCAGGGCCTGGCTGACCACCTGGCCGACCCGGCCGAAACCGATCACCAGGGCCTGGCCGGCCTGTTCCTGTGGCCGCTCCAGATCGGCATCGTCCAACGGCTGCCGACGCGCGCGCAGGCGACCATGGACCAGCACCGCCAGCGGTGTCAGGGCCATCGACAGCACCACCACCGCGGTCAACTGGGCATGCACCCGGGTCGCGATCAAGCCGGTGCCGGCAGCGGCGGCGTACAGCACGAAGGCAAATTCGCCGCCCTGGGCCATCAGCACCGCACGTTCGGTGGCCACGCCCCCGCTGCTGCCGCACAGCCGCGCCACCAACCATACGCAGGCAGCCTTGGCCAGCATCAGGGCCAGGACCAGGGCGCCGATCCAGCGCCATTGCTCGGCCACTACGGCCAGATCCAGGGCCATGCCGACACCGAGGAAGAACAGGCCCAGCAACAACCCACGGAACGGCTCGATCTCCGCCTCCAGCTGATGCCGGAAGGCCGATTCACTGAGCAGCACACCGGCCACGAAAGCGCCCATCGCCATCGACAGCCCGCCCCACTGCATCAACAGGGCCGCGCCCAGCACCACCAGCAAGGCGGCGGCGGTCATCACCTCGCGCGCGCCGGCCCGGGCCAGCAGCACAAACAACGGGTCCAGCAACCAGCGCCCGGCGGCCAGCAACAGCAGCAAGGCCAGCAGCCCCAGGCCCAGCGACTGCCACAGGCCGCCACCGTCGGCATGCGCGCCAGCCGGCGCCATCCACGCGGCCAGGGCCAGCAACGGCACGATCAACAGGTCCTCGAACAGCAGGATGGAGACGATCTGCTGCCCCGGACGGGTAGACAGCTGGCCACGTTCGGCCAGCAGCTGCATCACCACCGCGGTGGAGGTCAGCACGAAACCGGAGGCGGCAATGAAGGCCACCGGCCAGGCCAGGCCAGGCCAGGCCGGCAGCGTGGCAGATCGCCGTGAGCAATGCCGTGCAGCCCAGGATCTGCGCGCTGCCCAGGCCGAAGATCTGCCGTCGCAATGACCACAGGTGGCTGGGCCGCATCTCCAGGCCGATCAGGAACAGGAACAGCACCACCCCCAGCTCGGCCAGGTGCAGGATGGCCTGCGGATCACTGAACCAGCCCAGGCCAAGCGGCCCGACCAGGACCCCGGCGGCGAAATAGCCCAGTACCGAACCCAGGCCCAGACGCCGGAACAAGGGCACCGCGGCCACCGCCACACCGAGCAAGGCCACCACCGGCAACAGCTGCCCCGTTTCCTGTCCTGCAGCCATGGCCCACACCGTCAGCAAAGAAGATGCCGACTCTAGCAATGCCGGCCCTGCCCGTGCGTGCATGGCAGTGCCCGAGGCCGGGTAGCCACTGGCAAGGCGGCAGATACGACAACGGCGCGGATGCCCGCGCCGTTGTTGTTTGCCTGCCCGCAGGGCCGGGTTGTTACTTGCCCTTGACGTGCTTCATCAGGCGGCGCTTGCGCGCGATCTGGCGATCGGTCAGCGGGTTCTTCTTGCCCTCGTACGGGTTGGCACCCTCACGGAACAGGAAGCTCACCGGGGTACCGACCAGCTTGAAGCGCTTGCGGAAGAAGTTTTCCAGATAGCGCTTGTACGAATCGGGCAGCTCCTTCAGGCGGGTGCCATGGACGATGAAGGTCGGCGGGTTGGAACCGCCCGGATGCACGTAACGCAGCTTGGACACATGCCCGCGCACCGACGGCGGCGGATTGCTTTCCACCGCCACTTCCAGCGCCTTGTTGACCTCGGCGGTGGAAAACTCCTTGGTCGCCGAAGCATGGGCACGGTGGATGGCAGCAAACAGCTCGCGCATGCCGGTACCGTGCACCGCAGAAATACGCACGGCTTCGGCCCAGGGCACGAACGGGAACTTCAGCGACAGCAGGGTTTCGGCCTGCTCACGCTCGTAGTCACTGCGCCCGTCCCACTTGTTCAGGGCAATCACCAGCGCCTTGCCCGCATCAAGCACGGCACCGAGCACGGTGGCGTCCTGATCGGTCACGCCTTCAGAGGCGTCCAGCATCAGCACCGCGACCTGGGTCTGCTCGATGGACTGCATGGTCTTGAAGACGGAGAACTTCTCCACCGCCTCGTCCACGCGCGAACGACGGCGCAGGCCGGCCGTATCGATCAGGCGGTACTTGCGATCGTCACGCTCCAGATCCACCGCGATCGAGTCACGGGTGGTCCCCGGCACGTCGGAAGCGATCATCCGCTCCTCGCCCAGCAGACGGTTGACCAGGGTCGACTTGCCCACATTGGGGCGGCCGACGAAGGCGATACGGATACGCTCCGGATCATCGTCCAGGGTTTCGGTGGTGCCTTCTTCGGGCAGGCGCTCCAGCACCTCCTCGACCAGGTCATCCAGGCCCTGACGGTGGGCCGCGGAAACGGCCAGCATCTCGCCGAAACCGTAGTGGGCAAAATCCGCACGCATGCCGTTGGCTTCCACGCCATCGGCCTTGTTGATCAACAACATGGTCGGGCGGGAGAGCTTGCGCAGCCACGCAAGGATTTCATCGTCCAGCGCCGACGGGCCTTCACGACCATCGACGACAAACAGGATCAGGTCGGCTTCGGCAGCCGCAGCGCGGGATTGGCGCGCAGTCGCGCCAGCCAATCCCTCTTCTTCGCCGGCAATACCGCCGGTATCCACGATCAGGAACGGATTGTCGGCATCAAGCCGGCAAGTGCCGTAATTGCGGTCACGCGTGACGCCCGGTTCGTCATGAACCAGGGCGTCGCGGGTACGCGTGAGCGCATTGAACAGTGTGGACTTGCCGACATTCGGCCGTCCGACCAGGGCGACCAGAGGCAACATCCCTTAACTCCTTTATTGGCGCAGCCCGTAGGCGGCCAGCTTTCCGTCAACGTCCTGCACCAGCAGGACTCCATTGGCTACCCGTGGTGCCGCCAGCAGGCGCTCACCACTGTGCTTGATGCGCCCGGCGAATTCGCCATCAGACAGACGCATCAGATGCAGATAACCTTCCAAATCACCAACCACGGCGTAGTCGCCGAGTACGGCCGTACCGGTCAGCTCACGGCGCGCCAGCGCCGGCTGCGACCACAGGGCGGCGCCACTGTACTTGTCCAGCGACCAGACCGTCCCCTTGCCATCGGACAACACTACCGCACCGGAGGTCACTGCCAGCTGACCGGCTCCACCGTGGTCACGCACCCACATCGGGCGGCCGCTGGGGCCGTCGATGGCCAGGGTCTGGTCCTTGTAGCTGGACACGAACACCACATTGCCATCGATCACCGGGGCGGCGTCGACATCGGCCATGCGCTCCAGGTCGGTACGGCCTTCGATCGGGCCGACCATCTGCTCCCATACCGGCGAGCCGTCATTCATGGCCAGGGCCGCCAAGGTGCCGTCATCGTTGCCGACGAAGGCCACACCCGGGCCAGCCAGCACCGGCGCGTTGCCACGCACGGTCAGGGCCGGCAGTTCCTGGGAATTGAACCAGCGCTGGGTACCGTTGCTGGCCTCGAAGGCGGTCACCCGGCCGTCGTTGCCACGCACGAACACCAGGCCATTGGCGATGGTCGGGGCGGCAATCACTTCCGAACGCACCTTGGCGCGCCACTGCTCGTTGCCGCCAGCGGCATCCAGCGCGATCACATCACCATTGAGGGTGCCGATCACCACCAGGCCACCACCGGCGCCCGGGCCACCGGACAGGCGCAGCTCCGGCTTGCCCTTTTCCTTTTCCGGCTTCCAGTGCCACAGGCTCTTGCCGGTGTTCAGGTCCAGCGCATGTACGCCGCCCTCCAGCGCAGCGGCGTACACCACACCATCGGCCACCGCCGGTGCCTGGGCAATACCGATACGGCCCTCGCCCTTGCCGACATTGGCCGACCACAGGCGACGCAGTTCCACGCTGGCGTCAAACTTGACCAGTTCGGCCGGCTCCAGTGCCTTCTTGGCCTTGGCCTTGTCCGAGGTGAACCAGTCCTTCATGCTGGCGCAGCCGGTCAGGCTCAGGCCCACCAGGGCCACTACCGCGAGTCGCTTGTACATGTACACCTGCCTCATTACGCAGTGGCGTCATCGTTTGCCGGCACTTCACCGCCGACATCGCTCAATTTGGTTTCCAGCAACCCGCGCTGCGGGGCATCGTCCTTCAGGCCTTCCAAGGCGCGGGCATAGACCTCACGCGCCTTGTCGGCATCGCCGCCGGCCACGTGGGCATCGCCGATGATTTCCAGACTGGTCGCATCGGTTGCGGCAGCCAAGGTGGTGATCGCCTCGGCCGGCTTGCCCGATTCGATCAGCAAGCGCGCAATGCGCTGGTCGACCAGGGACTTGAATTCACCTTCGGCCTTGAGCTCGCGCAGTACGCCAATGGCCTCCTCGACCTTGCCGGCATCCACCTGCGCCTTGACCAGCGCCAGCGCGGCCAGATCGACATAGATGCCATTGCTTTCGCTTTCCAGCGCCTTGACCTGACGGGCGGCCTCGTCCAGATCGCTGGAGGCCAGCTGATCCACCACGGCCTGATAACGGGCATTGTCGGCAGCCGAGCTGTTCAGCCGCGAGGACTGCCAGTTCTGCCAGCCCCAGATGGCCGCAATACCCAGAGCCACGCCACCGAGAATGCTCAAGCCATTGCGGCGCAACCAGTCCTGTACCCGCTGCCCTTGTTCGTGCTCGTCAAGAAGATCGTCGATCGCCATGCGTACTCTCACCCGCCGCGTGGGCTGGGCCTATGTGGAAAAACAGCCTCGCCACCATCAGTTGGACAGCGGAGACACCGAACCGTCAGAGGATACCGTAAAGCGGGCCACGTTGGACCGCCCCATTGTTGCCAGATCAATCGCACGGCCATCGATGCTGGCCTGCACCTGGGTGGAATTGCCCAGCAATACCCGGCCGATGGTCGTGGCCGGATAACTGCGCTGCTGGCCGGCCTGGACCAATGATTTCTCCACTACCTGGCCTTGCGGCCCGGCAATTTCAATCCAGCTGTCGCCGGCAAACACGAGCAGCAATTGCGCACCACCGGCCACCGCTGCGGCCGTGGCTGCCGGTTCGCCAGCCGGCGACGGCGCCGGACTGGCCACTACCGGAGAGGGCGCAGCGGTCACTGCACCTTCGGCGCCGGTCGACGCAGCCGGAACCGCATCCGCCACCGGCACTGGCAAGGCCAGACGCGCATCGTCCACGGCCACTTCAGCCGGCAGGGTATCCAGCGAGGTGACTTCGGCCTGTGGCTGCAACCAGGCGCGCAGCAGCATTGCGCCCGGCACCACCAGCACTGCGGCCAGGGCCACATAAGCCAGCTTGCGCCCCAACCCACCGGCGTAACGACGCATGCCCGGCCCGGGCCCATGACTGACCAGGGCCACCGGCGTCTGCTGCTCGGCCGGCACCTGGGTCATCAAGGGTGCCGGGTCCAGCTGCAGCAGGCGCGCATAGCTGCGCAGCTGCCCACGGATGAACACCGGCGCGCCCAGACGCTCCCAGTGACCTTGCTCCAGGGCTGCAACAACGTGCAGCGGCACCCGCAACTGGGTGGCGGCCTGATCCAACGACAATCCTGCTGCCTGGCGCGCCTTGCTCAACTGCTCCCCAGCAGCCTGCGCACCACTCCCCTCAACAACCGCTTCAGTGGTCACTGTTGATCAACCCTTGCGTCAGCGTCCTGGCCGGCACCCTGTGCCTGGTCCAGACGCGATTTATAGTGCTCGGCAGCAGCCTTGTCGCCCAGCTGTTCTTCAACCTTAATGGCCAGTTGTAACACGGAAGCCGTTGCCGGTGCAGCGCCCAGACGACGCTGGTAGAAAGCGCGCGCCGCCATCGGGTTGCCGCGCTGCAGCTGCAGGCTGGCCATCGATTCCAGCGCCCCGGGGTGCTCGGGATAGAACACCAGCGCCTTGCGCAACTCCTCCAGCGCCCGCTCCCACTGGCCACTGCGCTGGGCGCAGATGCCTGCATTGACATGCAGGTCAGCCGGCGCCGCATGCGCGTCCAGTGCAGCACGATCAAACAGCACCAGGGCCTCGGCCGCCTGTCCGTGCGAACACAGCCAGCCACCGTAATTGTTGAGCAGGTCGCCGCGGCGCGGAGACAAGGCCAGAGCGGCCTGGTATGTCTGCCCGGCCAGTTCATCGCGCCCCTGGGCTGCGTACACCGCCGCCAGCAAGGTCAGGCCATCGGGCTGGTCGCGATCAAAGGCCACTGCGCGCTTGGCCAGCCGCTCGGCTTCTTCCCACTGGCCATTGGCATAGGCACGCGAGGCCTGCAGGAAACGCCGCGACCACTCGCGTTCATCGGCCAGCTGGCGGGCAAGCTGACGCTCGCTCAGGACGGGAGCATCGGCTTGTTGCCCGGCGGCCCCGGCCTGCGCCGATACAGCACACGCCGACACGACGGCCAGCAGCACTGCCGGCAGCCGCCATGAAACAGGCTCAGAGGCCGGCCGCAGCACCGCCGCCAGCTTCCAGCGAACGCTTGAATTCGGCATTGCGCCGGGTACGGTCCATCACCTGGCCCTTGAGCTGGCCACAGGCCGCGTCAATGTCATCGCCACGGGTACGACGGACCATGGTCAGCACGCCCGAATCCAGCAGGATCTTCTGGAACGCACGGATGGACTCTTCGGTCGGGCGCTCGTAGCGGGTACCCGGGAACGGATTGAACGGAATGATGTTGATCTTGCCCGAATCCTTGGCCTGCACCTGGTTGTCGAACTGGCGCATCAGGCGGGCCAGCTGGCGGGCATGCTCGGGCAGGTCGTTGACGCCCTTCATCAGGGTGTATTCGAAGGTCACCGAGTCGCGTTTCTTGTTGGCACGCAGGTAGCGCGCACAGGAAGCCATCAACTCGACGATCGGGTATTTCTTGTTCAGCGGGACCAGGGTCTCGCGCAGTTCGTCATTGGGCGCATGCAGCGACACGGCCAGCGAGACATCGCTTTCCACCGACAGACGGTCGATCTGCGGCACCAGGCCGGAGGTGGACAGGGTCACACGCTTGTTGGCCAGGCCATAGCCCAGGTCGTCACGCATGATGCTCATCGCGCGGACGACGTTGTCGAAATTCATCAACGGCTCGCCCATGCCCATCATCACCACGTTGGTGAGGCGGCGCATCTGGTGCGGCACATTGCCCAGGTGGCGTGCCGCGACCCACACCTGGCCGATGATCTCGGCGGTGGACAGGTTGCGGTTGAAGCCCTGGGTGGCGGTGGAGCAGAAGGTGCAGTTCAAACCACAACCGACCTGCGAAGACACACACAGGGTGCCGCGGGTCTTGTCCGGGATGTACACCGTCTCGATGGCGTTCTTGCCATCGGTGCCCATGCTCAGCAACCACTTGTGGGTGCCGTCGGCCGAGGGCTTGTCAAACACGATGTTGGGGACGACGACCTCGGCATGCGCATGCAGCTTGGCGCGCAGCGGCTTGCCGAGGTCGGTCATCTGGTCGAAATCGGTGACGTAGCGATGGTGGATCCACTTCATCACCTGATGGGCACGGAAGCGCTGTTTCTCGCCGAGCACCTCGTCGAAAAACTTCTCCAGGCCCGCGCGATCGAGGTCGAGCAGGTTCTGCTTCTTGATCACCGGTACGGCGGCGGCGGGAGCCGGCACCAGCACCGACGGAATCACGACCTCGTTCACGTCAACCACTCCTTATCGCTTAGCGCGAGACAACTTCGGTGCCGGCGAAGAAGTAAGCCACTTCGTTGGCAGCGTTCTCGACCGAATCCGAACCGTGGGCGGCATTGGCGTCGATGGATTCAGCGAAGTCGGCACGGATGGTGCCCGGAGCTGCTTCCTTCGGGTTGGTGGCGCCCAGCAGGTCGCGGTGGGCCAGGACGGCGTTCTCGCCTTCCAGGGCCTGGATCATCACCGGGCCGGAGATCATGAACTCGACCAGGGCGTTGAAGAACGGACGCTCGCGGTGCACGGCGTAGAAGCCTTCGGCTTCGGCGCGCGACAGCTGCTTGTACTTGGCGGCCACGACCTTCAGGCCGGCCTTTTCGAAGCGGGCGTAGATTTCGCCGATCACGTTCTTGGCAACGGCATCGGGCTTGATGATGGACAGGGTGCGCTCGAGAGCCATGGGAATATCCTCAGGGGTAATGGGTCAAACGACCCGAAACGGGTAAACCCGCGTGTTTACGCGGACTTGAGATAAAAGGCAGTCGGCAATTCTAGCGCCCGCCGCCTGTTTTTGCACAGGCGCAGCTGAATGATGCTGCGACGCAACATGACGACAACCCGGGTTCGGCCGTAGGATCAAACAATCGTTTGATTGATAGCCCTCATGCCCAAGCCTGCCCAGTTCTCGACCAAGGACCGCATCCTCAGCGCTGCCGAGGAGCTGTTTGCCGTGCACGGCTTTGCCGGCACCTCGCTGCGCCAGGTCACCAGCGTGGCCGATGTGAACATCGCCGCGGTCAACTACCACTTCGGCTCCAAGGACAACCTGGTCAACGAAGTGTTCCGCCGGCGCATGGACGAGATGTCCAGTGCCCGTATGAGCCAGCTGCAGGCGGCCAGTGCCGAGCACCCCGGCGACCTGCGCGCGGTACTGGCGGCCTTTGTCGAGCCGGCCCTGGCCCTGGCCGGGCAGCAGCACGGCGGCGGCGCCTTCGTGCGCGTGATCGCCCGCGCCTACGCCGAAAAGAACGACAACCTGCGCAAGTTCCTGTCCGACCACTACGGCCATGTACTGCGTGAATTCGCCCGCGCCATTGCCGCCTGCCTGCCCGGTCTTTCCAAGGAGCAGCTGTACTGGCGCCTGGACCTTCTTGCCGGTGCGCTGACCTATGCCATGGCAGATTTCGGCTTGATCAAGCGCCCTGCAGATACTTCCGAAGCCGACCACCGCAGCCGCGCCGCGCGTGAACTGATCCAGTTCGCCGAGGCCGGCTTCCGCGCCGCCTCTGGCCAGTAATCCCTTTCCACCCGTAGTTGCAGACCAAACTCAAAGGTTTACCAACATGTCCAATACCCTGCTCGTCCGCCGCGTCGCCGTCCTTGGCGCAGGCGTCATGGGGGCACAGATTGCCGCCCACCTCACCAACGCCGGCGTGGACACCGTGCTGTTCGACCTTGCCGCCAAGGAAGGCCCGGCCGATGGCATCGTGCTCAAGGCCATTGCCAACCTGGCCAAGCTGAGCCCTGCCCCGCTGGCCTCCAAGTCCCTGACCGGCGCGATCACCGCGGCCAACTACGACACCGGCCTGGAACAGCTGCGCGACTGCGACCTGATCATCGAGGCCATCGCCGAGCGCATGGACTGGAAGCAGGACCTGTACAAGAAGATCGCCCCGTTCGTGAAGGACACCGCGGTGCTGGCCTCCAACACCTCTGGCCTGGGCATCAACAAGCTGGCCGACGTGCTGCCCGAGCAGCTGCGCCACCGCTTCTGCGGCGTGCACTTCTTCAACCCGCCGCGCTACATGCACCTGGCCGAGCTGATCCCGGCCAACAGCACCGACAAGGCCGTGCTGGAAGGCCTGGAAACCTTCCTGGTGACCAACCTGGGCAAGGGTGTGGTGTATGCAAAGGACACCCCGAACTTCATCGGCAACCGCATCGGCGTGTTCTCCATTCTGTCCACCATCTTCCACACCCAGCAGTTCGGCCTGGGCTTTGATGAGGTGGACGGCCTGACCGGCCCGCTGATCGGCCGCGCCAAGTCGGCCACCTACCGCACCTCGGATGTGGTCGGCCTGGACACCATGGCCCACGTGATCAAGACCATGGGCGACACCCTGCCCAATGACCCGTGGCATGCCTTCTTCAAGTCGCCGGCCTGGCTGGACGGCCTGATCGCCAAGGGCGCCCTGGGCCAGAAGACCCGCGCCGGCATCTTCCGCAAGGTCGGCAAGGACATCATGGTCCTGGATGTGGACAAGCAGGATTACCGCCTCTCCGACCGCGCCGCCGCGACCGAAGTGGTCGAGATCCTGAAGATCAAGAACCCGGCTGAAAAGTTTGCCCAGCTGCGCGCCAGCAACCATCCTCAGGCACAGTTCCTGTGGGCCCTGTTCCGCGACCTGTTCCATTACAGCGCCTACCACCTGGCCGACATTGCCGACACCGCCCGCGATGTCGACTTCGCCATCCGCTGGGGCTACGGCTGGAAGCTCGGCCCGTTCGAGACCTGGCAGGCCGCCGGCTGGCAGCAGGTCGCCGGCTGGATTGCCGAGGACATTGCCGCCGGCAAGGCCATGGTCAATGTGCCGCTGCCGGCCTGGGTGCTGGACGGCCGTGACGGCGTGCATACCGCTGAAGGAAGCTACAACCCGTCCACCAATGCGATCACCCCGCGCTCGGATCTGGCCGTGTACGGCCGCCAGCGCTTCCCCGATCCGGTACTGGGCGAGCGTTTCGACGCCGGCCAGACCGTGTGGGAGAACGAGGGCGTGCGCCTGTGGACCGATGGCGACGGCGTCGGCGTGATCAGCTTCAAGACCAAGATGAACACCGTGTCGGACCACGTCCTGAACGGCATCCAGGAAGCGATCGGCCTGGCCGAGAAGCAGTTCAAGGCGGTGGTGATATGGCAGAACGGCGAGCCGTTCTCGGCCGGTGCCGACCTGGCCGGCGCCCTGGGCCTGCTCAAGGAAGGCAAGGTCGACCAGTTCGAGGAAATGGTGGCCAACTTCCAGCGCACCAGCCAGCGCATCAAGTACGCCCTGGTCCCGGTGGTGGCGGCCGTGCGCGGCCTGGCCCTGGGCGGCGGCTGCGAATTCCAGATGCATTCGGCCAAGACCGTGGCCTCGCTGGAAAGCTACATCGGCCTGGTCGAGGCCGGCGTCGGCCTGCTGCCGGCCGGTGGCGGCCTGAAGGAAATCGCCGTGCGTGCCAGCCAGGCGGCGGGCAGCAGCGGCGACATCTTCGCCGAGCTGAAGAAGAGCTTTGAAACCGTGGCCATGGCCAAGGTCTCCAACTCGGCGGTCAATGCCAAGGAACTGGGCCTGATGCGCGCCGGCGACAAGGTCGTGTTCAACGCCTTCGAACTGCTGCACATCGCCAAGGCCGAAGCCATTGGCCTGGCCGAGGGCGGCTACCGTCCGCCGCTGCCGGCACGCAGCATCCGCGTGGCCGGTGACGTGGGCATCGCCACCTTCAAGATGATGCTGGTCAACATGCTCGAAGGCTATTTCGTCAGCCCCTACGACTACGAGATTGCCGAGCGCATCGCCACCGTGGTCTGCGGCGGCAAGCTCGACCGCAATGCGGTGGTCGACGAGCAGTGGCTGCTGGACCTGGAGCGCAAGCACTTTGTCGAGCTGGCCCAGCAGGAAAAGACCCAGGCCCGTATTGCCCACATGCTCAGCACCGGCAAGCCGCTGCGCAACTGAGTGCGGCCAGAGCAGGCGGCCACCCCGGTGGCCGCCCTCCCCGCCCACTGACCGCACCCTTTTGAAGAGATCCAAACCATGAGCAAGCAAATCCAGGACGCCTACATCGTCGCCGCCACCCGTACCCCGGTCGGCAAGGCCCCCAAGGGCATGTTCCGCAACACCCGCCCCGATGACATGCTGGCCCACGTGCTCAAGAGCGTGGTGGCCCAGGCCCCGGGCATCGATGTCAACCGCATCGATGACGCGATCATCGGCTGCGCCATGCCCGAGGGCGAGCAGGGCATGAACGTGGCCCGCATCGGCACCCTGCTGGCCGGCCTGCCCAACACCGTGGCCGCACAGACCATCAACCGCTTCTGCTCCTCCGGCCTGCAGGCCGTGGCCCTGGCCGCTGACCAGATCCGCCTGGGCAATGCCGACCTGATGCTGGCCGGCGGCACCGAGTCGATGTCGATGGTGCCGATGATGGGCAACAAGATCGCCATGGCCCCCAGCGTGTTCGACAACGACCACGTCGCCATTGCATACGGCATGGGCATCACCGCCGAAAAGGTCGCCCAGGAATGGAAGGTCAGCCGCGAAGACCAGGATGCCTTCGCCCTGGCCTCGCACGAGAAGGCACTGGCGGCCATTGCCAGTGGCCAGTTCCGTGACGAGATCAGCCCCTACGAGATCCTCAGCCAGCTGCCGGAGCTGGGCAGCGGCAAGATCATCACCCGCCGCCAGATCGTGGACACCGATGAAGGCCCGCGTGCCGGCTCTTCGATCGAAGGCCTGGCCAAGCTCAAGCCGGTGTTCCGCAACGGCGCCTTTGGCGGCTCGGTCACCGCCGGCAATTCCTCGCAGATGAGCGACGGCGCCGGTGCGGTGCTGCTGGCGTCGGAGCAGGCAATCAAGGATTACGGCCTGACCCCACTGGCCCGTTTCGTCAGCTTCTCCGTGGCCGGCGTGCGCCCGGAAGTGATGGGCATCGGCCCGATCGAGGCGATCCCGAAGGCGCTCAAGCAGGCCGGCCTGAGCCAGGACCAGCTGGACTGGATCGAGCTCAACGAAGCCTTCGCCGCCCAGGCCCTGGCCGTGATGCGCACCTGCGAGCTGGACCCGTCCAAGGTCAACCCGCTGGGCGGCGCCATTGCCCTGGGTCACCCGCTGGGTGCCACCGGCGCCATCCGTACCGCCACCCTGGTCCACGGCCTGCGCCGCACCCAGCAGAAGTACGGCATGGTGACCATGTGCATCGGCACCGGCATGGGCGCAGCGGGCATCTTCGAAGCCCTGTAAACCGCCATGGGCAACGGCAGCCATGCGCTGCTGCTGCCCGCAGCGCCGCGCCGGACACGCCACACACACAAACAAAAAGGAGGCCGCAAGGCCTCCTTTTTGTTGGTGCAGACTACCGGCTGCAAGGATCAGGGCTTGCGCTGAACCTCGCGCGCGGCAAACGGCAGCACCTTGCGCTCGGCAGGCGACCGGTCGGCCGGCACCGCCGTACACCGGTAGTCAGGCACCAGCAGCTCCAGCAGGCTGGCCAGACGCACCAAGTCGTACTGACGGCAGGCCTCACGCATCTGGGTCAGGGCCTGCTGCATCGGCTCATGGGCAAACCCACGCACGTTGGTTTCCAGCACCTTGGGATGCGCGGTGGGCGTGTTGTGCTCATCGGCGTAGTACAGGGTCTCGTGCAACTTCTCGCCAGGACGCAGGCCGGAGAAAACGATCTGGATGTCGCGGCCGGGTACCCGCCCGGCCAGACGGATCATCTGCTCGGCCAGCTTCACGATCGGCACCGGCTGCCCCATGTCCAGGGTATAGACCGCGCCCTTGGTGGAGGACGATACCGCCTGCAGAATCAATAGACAGGCCTCGGGAATGGTCATGAAATAACGGGTGACCTGCGGATCGGTGACCGTGACCGGGCCACCGGCGGCAATCTGCTGCTTGAACAGCGGCACCACACTGCCCGCCGAACCCAGTACGTTGCCGAAACGCACGGTGACAAAACGCGTACGCGACTGCTGGCGATCCAACGCCTGGCAAACCATCTCCGCCGCACGCTTGCTCGCCCCCAGTGCGTTGATCGGATTGACAGCCTTGTCGGTGGAGATCAACACGAACTGACGCACGCCGGCAGCAACCGCGGCCTCGGCCACAGTCTGGCTGGCCAATACGTTGTTGCGCACCGCCTCGCGCAACTGCGCCTCCAGCACCGGCACATGCTTGTAGGCTGCCGCATGGAAGACAGCATCCACCGACGCCAGACCGAGGGCATGGCGCATCACTGCCGGATCGCCGCAATCACCCAGCACTGCCACCAGCTCGACGCCGGGGAAACTGCGCCGCAGCTCGGTCTCGACGGTGGACAACAGCAGTTCACTGATCTCCACCAGCACCAGACGCGACACACCATGGCGCGCACACTGGCGGCACAGCTCCGAGCCGATCGAGCCGCCCGCACCGGTGACCAGCACCGAGCGCTGGCCAAGCCAGTGCCGGATCAGCGCCCAGTCCGGCTGCACCGGCTGCCGGCCGAGCAGGTCTTCCAGCGACACTTCCTTCAGCGCCATGCCGCGGCCGGCCAGCACATCATCCACACTCGGCGCGACGCGGTATGGCAATCCCGCAGACTCACACAAACCAACCACGCGTTGCAGGCCCGCCGCATCCAGGCTCGGGATGGCAATCACCAGCAGCTTGGCGGCGGTCTCCCGGGCCACTTCAGGCACATCATCCAAGGTTCCCAGGACGGAAAGCCCCAGCAATTTGGCCCCTTTCAGGTGCGCCGCGTCATCAAGCAGACCGATCGGCTCGTACTGACCGGAGCGGCGCAGGTCACGGATCAGGTTGGCCGCGGTGTCACCAGCGCCAAGGATCAAGACACGACGCATGGCACCGTCATTGCGTATCGAACGGTAATCACTCCAGGCCCGGTACAACAGACGCGGCATGCCTAGAAAGGCAGCCAGCACAATCGGATAGAAAGCCAGAACCGACAAGGGCACACCGGCCAGGCGATTGAAGGCCAGCGCCAGCACAATGGCGGCCACGCCCAGGAAGCAGGCACGGAAAATATTGCCCAGGTCGGTCACGCTGGCAAAACGCCAGACGCCTTTGTACAACCCCACCCACCAGAACACCAGGCCCTGCAACAGAACCACACAGGCCGTAGTCCACCCGAACAGCGGCAGAGCGGGCGGGTCATCCAGAATGGCGTATCGGGCAAGGTGCAGAACCTGCCATGCCGACCAGACCATCACCAGATCATGGGCGATGACGGCCAGACGGGGAATATGGGCCACCGCATCCTGCCAGTGCCGACTACTCATTGCCTCTCCTTTGGCTGGTGGCAATCAACATCGATCGACGCCACCCCCAGATCATACCGGCCAACGACCACAACAGGACTGAAAGCAACAGCGTCCAGGCCGTATCCATGCCACTACCCTTCAGTGCCAGAACACCACATACCAACGTGACCAGGCCATAACCCAGAGTCACGGCAGCATGCCCGGCACCGCATTTGATGTACCACTGGTACAGATGCTCGGTATGCGCCTGCATCCAACGGTCCCCTCGGCATATTCTGACCAACAAAGTGAATCCGGCATCAACAAGGAAGACACTCATCGGCCACAGCACCATGATCGGTGCAACACCTTGCCCCCGGCGCACCACGAGGATGGCCAGCAGTGCCATCAACAGACCCAGTGCCCCGCTACCCACATCGCCAAGGAAAATACGCGCGCGCGGGAAGTTGAACGGCAGGAAGGCCAGACAGGCCAAGGCCACCAGCCAGGCGGCAGGCGCCAGATCCGCAGGCAGCCAGATGGCCATGAACATGGCAACCAACGCGGCCTGACTCACGGCCAGGCCATTGATGCCATCCATGAAATTCCAGATATTGATCAGCCCTACTGTCAATGCGAAAGCCAGCAACGACCATAGCGGGCCACCGCCATCGCGCCAGACCAGCCCCGCCAACAGGACGCCGGCCAGCATATGCACCAACAGGCGATGGATTGCAGGCAGGGGGCGGTGATCATCCCACCAGCCAATGCCGGCCACCAAGGCCAGGGCCAGGGCAGACACCAGCAGCTCCACCCGCCAGGCCGGCAGCATCAGCGCCGCCGCACCAGCGGCAAGCAACAGCGCGGCCACCACCCCGGCTCCACCGCCACGCGGCGTGGCTACCTGATGGCTGCGACGCTCACCCGGTTGATCCAGCAGCTGCCGTTTGCGCGCGTACTGCAAGGCCAGCCAGCAGCACAACAGCGCCAACATGAAAAAGGCCAGCAGGCTCCCTCCCGCTTGCAGCATGTTCACAGCACCGCGAAATTGGCCAGGGGCTTGACCGAACCCCATTCCTTGCAGCTGGGGCAATGCCAGTGATGGGTGCGCGCACCAAAGCCACACTTGGTGCAACGGTAAGCCGGGTTGCGCACCAGCAACTGGTCGGTGATGTGTTTGAGGTCCTGCAAGGTGGCCACCGGATCGGCGCCTTCGGCCAGGGTCAGGTCAATCAAGGCCGATTCACCACGTACCGACGGGCGATCCTTGAGCTGACGCCCCAGATAGGCACGTGCCGGGCCAATGCCCTCCTGGGCTTCCATCAACTGGGTCAGGGCCAGTACCGGGGCGATGCCACGGTAGTGCTCGGTCATCTCGGCCAGGAAGGCACGCGCACCGGCAATGTCGCCCACCGCACGGTAATTTTTCATCAGCTGCGGCAGGATTTCCGGCAGGTAATCCGGGTCATTGCGCGCGGCCCGCTCGAAGGCGCGCACGGCGGCCTCGTCATTGCCGAAATCGCTTTCCAGACGGCCCTCGATGATGCCGGCGCGCACGCTCATGGCATCGGCCTGGTTGGCCCGGGCAATCGCCTCGCGAGCCAGGTCCAGGCGCCCGGTGGCGCGATGACGCTCGGCCAGTTCGCATTGAAACTGGGCAATCAGCTTGCCCATCGGCTCACCGGTGACTTCCTCGTACCGGTTGGCGTTGTCGATCGCTTTTTCCCAGTCACGTTCTGCCTGGTAAATGGCAATCAGATGCTTCAAGGCTGCCGGAGCACGCTGGTCGATCCGGGCCAGATCGGTGAACACGGTTTCCGCACGATCCAGCAGGCCGGACTTCATGTAGTCCTCGCCCAGGGCCAGCAGGGACTGCACCCGCTGCGCATCGGTCAGGTCGGTGCGGTTGGCCAGGCCCTGGTGCAGACGGATCGCCCGGTCCACCTCGCCACGCCGGCGGAACAGGTGCCCTAGTGCCAGCTGGGTCTCGAAGGTTTCCTTGTCCAGCTCGGCAATGTGCAGGAACAGCTCGATCGCCTTGTCCGGCTGCTCGCCGAGCAGGTAATTCAAACCACGGAAGTAGGTGCTGGACAAGCGGCTGACCTGGCTGCTGTTGTGCCGCTCACCGCCTCGCCGGCCGATGATCCAGCCTGCCACAGCTGCCAGCGGCACAAAGAGGAAAAACCACAACCATTCAGTGATGAAGTCCATCGCAGGTCACATGACTCGGGTATTGAGGAGGGCGACAACAGCGCACAAGGCACTGGCGCAATGATGAACCTTGCCGCATGCCACAGGAGTGATCATGCGCACGAAGCCGCAGCAAACGTGCCCGGGCACGTACACGCAACTTCAAGACAGGAGGATCCAGCGCAACAGACATGGGCCGGCCGGATGGCAGCAGGCAGTTGTCGGGGTGGACAGGGCTCAGTCGCGTTCACTGAGCGGAGATTCCAGCGGCACCACGTCGGTGACACGCTCACGCAGCTCCTTGCCAGGCTTGAAATGCGGTACATGCTTGCCGGGCAAAGCGACCGGATCGCCGGTCTTGGGATTGCGCCCCAGTCGTGCGGGACGGTAATGCAGGGAGAAACTGCCAAAACCGCGGATCTCGATACGATCGCCGTCGGCCAGGGCTCCCCCCATCATCTCAAGCAATGATTTGACTGCCAGATCTACATCATCGGCTTTCAGGTGAGCCTGACGCCGCGCGAGGATTTCAATCAATTCGCTTTTGGTCATTGCACGCTCGAAGATGGGTTCTTGCGTGGAGATGGCCCGGGCGGACCCGGGCCATCACCTTTTTACCACTCAGGCAGGAGGATTACTCGCCCTTGCCGCCCAGCTGTGCGCGCAGCAGTGCGCCCAGGCTGGTGGTGCCGGTGGCAGCTTCGGTCGAGTTCTTGTTGAACTCAGCCAGGGCTTCGGCGGTTTCAGCCTCGTCCTTGGCCTTGATCGACAGCTGCAGTGCGCGGCCCTTGCGGTCCATGCCCACGAACTTGGCTTCGACCTTGTCGCCAACCTTCAGGAACTGGGTGGCATCGTCAACGCGCTCGTTGGCGATGTCACGGGCCATCACGTAGCCCTCCACGCCGTCGGCCAGCTCAATGGTTGCGCCCTTGGCGTCAACTTCCTTCACCACGCCTTCGACCTTCGAACCCTTCGGGTTGGAAGCCATGTACTGACCGAACGGGTCCTGCTCCAGCTGCTTGACGCCCAGCGAGATGCGCTCACGTTCCGGATCGACAGCCAGGACAACGGCTTCCAGGGTGTCGCCCTTCTTGTAGTTGCGCACCACGTCTTCGCCAGTGGTTGCCCAGCTGATGTCGGACAGGTGGACCAGGCCGTCGATGCCGCCGTCCAGACCGATGAAGATACCGAAATCGGTGATCGACTTGATCTGGCCGGAAACCTTGTCACCCTTCTTGTGGATGGCAGCGAAGGTTTCCCACGGGTTGGCAGCAACCTGCTTCATGCCCAGCGAGATGCGACGACGCTCTTCATCAACGTCCAGCACCATCACTTCGACTTCGTCACCAACCTGCACAACCTTGGACGGGTTGACGTTCTTGTTGGTCCAATCCATTTCCGAAACGTGCACCAGGCCTTCGACGCCCGGCTCGATTTCGACAAATGCGCCGTAATCGGTCACGTTGGAGACCTTGCCGAAGACGCGGCTGTTGGCCGGGTAACGACGGGCAATGTTTTCCCACGGATCTTCGCCCAGCTGCTTCAGACCCAGCGAAACGCGGTTGCGCTCGCGGTCGAACTTCAGCACGCGCACGTCCAGCTCGTCGCCGACGTTGACCACTTCGGACGGATGGCGCACGCGCTTCCATGCCATGTCGGTGATGTGCAGCAGGCCGTCGATACCGCCCAGGTCCACGAATGCGCCGTAGTCGGTCAGGTTCTTGACAACACCCTTCAGGATGGCGCCTTCGACCAGCTTGTCCATCAGTGCTTCGCGCTCTTCGGAGTGCTCGGACTCAACGACGGCACGACGCGAGACGACAACGTTGTTGCGCTTGCGATCCAGCTTGATCAGCTTGAATTCCAGTTCCTTGCCTTCCAGGTAGGCCGGGTCACGAACCGGACGCACGTCGACCAGCGAGCCCGGCAGGAATGCGCGGACGTCCTTGATGTCGACGGTGAAACCACCCTTGACCTTGCCGCTGATGCGGCCGGTGATGGTTTCGTTCTTTTCCAGAGCTTCTTCCAGCTCGTCCCACACCATGGCGCGCTTGGCCTTCTCGCGCGACAGCACGGTTTCGCCGAAACCGTTTTCCAGCGAGTCCAGGGCGACCTTGACCTGGTCGCCTTCGGCGACGTCGATTTCGCCAGCATCGTTACGGAACTGCTCGATCGGCACGATGCCTTCGGACTTCAGGCCGGCGTTGATCACCACCACGTCGCCGCGGACGGCAACAACGGTACCGGTGACGATGGCACCCGGCTTCAGCTTGGCAAGGTTGGCCTGACTGGCTTCAAACAGTTCGGCAAAAGATTCGGTCATTTGAGATTACTCAGATTGAACACACAGGCAGGGGAATCATCATCGATGCCCGGCTGCCCGCCCGGTTAGTCGACCCCGGTGCAGCAGGTCGCGTGTGAAGTGAATGAACCCGCCAGGCATCATTGCCCGACGGAGGGGTTACAGCATTGGGTACAACATCAGCCGCCCGAAAGTGGCCAACCTGCCTGTACTGCCCGAAGGCAGCACGTCTAGTGATGCGACAGCCCCGGGTTACGGGGTTGCCGGTGCCGGCAGCAGGTCCAGCACGCGGGCCACGACGTCATCGATGCCCATACCGCTGGTATCGATCAAAACGGCGTCATCGGCCGGCTTCAGTGGCGCCACGGTGCGCTGTGCATCACGCGCATCGCGGGCCATGATTTCACGCAGAAGATCGTCAAAGTTAACGCAAACTCCCTTCTGACTCAACTGATTATGGCGTCGCTGCGCGCGCTCCTCGGCGCTGGCGGTCAGAAACACCTTGTACGGCGCATCGGCAAAGATCACCGTACCCATGTCGCGGCCGTCGGCCACCAACCCTGGCGCGCGCCTGAATGCGCGCTGACGCTCCTTCAGGGCAGCCCGCACTTCCGGGATCGCGGCAATTGCCGAAGCCACCGCACCGGTGGTCTCCAGACGCAGCTCGTCGGTGGCGTCCACGCCATTGACCATCACCCGCAGGTCACCCTCGGCCCGCTCGACAAACTCGACCTGGGTGTCAAAGGTGCAGCGCACCAGCGCCGCGGCGTCGGAAATGTCCAGATTGGCCCAGCTGGCCGCCACCCCGACCGCGCGGTACAGCGCGCCCGAATCCAGGTAATGCCAACCCATGCGGCGGGCGACAATACGGCTGACAGTACCCTTGCCGGCGCCGGAAGGGCCATCAATGGTGAGAACGGTGGCAAGCTCGGTCATGTGCGGTGAACTGGTGGAGGTGCTGCTATTCTACCCCTTGCTGGCCCCGCCAGCCGAACCGCCGCCAACAACGCACTTGTGCCCTGCCGCACAGGGCCGGTAGAATGGCGGGCTAGAACAAGCGCCTTGTCACCGGAGCGACATTGCATGTCCGCGGCGCGCTTAACCAGAAACCACCGTTTACGCCGAGGTATGCCATGAAAGTTTTGTCCTCCCTGAAGTCGGCAAAGACTCGCCACCGCGATTGCAAGGTCGTCCGCCGTCGCGGCAAGATCTTCGTGATCTGCAAGTCGAACCCGCGCTTCAAGGCCCGTCAGCGCTGATCTTCAGCACCTGATTGGCCGTCACGACCGCTCGACGGCCGTGAATTTGCAAAAAACCGCCCTGTGGCGGTTTTTTGTTGCCTGTTTTTTGCTGTAATCGCAACCTGATCTCAAGCTGGGGAGTAAGAGCATGATGCGCACCTTGATTACCGCCGCGGTACTGGCCCTTTCCACCGTTGCCGGCACTGCCAGCGCCGACACCCTGCTGGTGGAGCGTGCCGCCAGCAAGCCGGACACCGCCATTCCCGCACGCGGGCAAAGCATGGACCAGGTGCGCGCCAGTTTTGGCGAGCCTGCCCAGCGCATGGAGCCGCGCGGCGGCCAGAAGCGCCAGTGGCCGACGATCAACCGCTGGGTTTACCCGCAGTTCGTGGTCTACTTTGAAAAATCGCGGGTGATCGACGTGGTGGCCACTCAGGCCAACGCGACCGAAATCGGCCCCAAGCCGCCCGTTCTGTAAGCACCGCCGGCAAGCCAGGATGGCCCGCCGGCACCCATTCCCCGCCGGCTACGACCGGCATGCGACTGAACATTGATGACCGAGAAACTGCGCTTTCCGGCCGAATGGGAATCCCAAGCGGCCATCCTGATTGCCTGGCCCCATGCCGATACCGACTGGGCCGACCGTCTGGACCAGGTCGAAGAGACCTATATCGCCCTGGTAAGCGCGATCACCCGCTTCCAGCCGGTGCTGATCTGCGTGGCCGATGACGATCTGGAAACCTACGCGGAGATGCGCCTGCGCTCCAACCGCGTGGACATGGAACGCGTGCGCTTTGTCACCGCCGCCTATGACGACACCTGGCTGCGCGATTCCGGGCCGATCACCCTGAACAAGGCTGACGGCAGCCACCGCCTGCTCGATTTTCGCTTCACCGGCTGGGGCGGCAAGTTCCAGGCCAGCCTGGATGACCAGCTGGTCGGCGCCCTGTTCGATGCCGGCGTGTTTGCCGATGGCAGCGAGCGCGAGGTGATTGATTTCGCCCTGGAGGGCGGGGCCATCGACACCGACGGTGCCGGCACCCTGCTCACCACCTGGCAGTGCCTGAACGAGCGTCACCCCGATGCCAGCCGCGAGGAGCTGACCACCAGGCTGGCCGGCTGGCTGCAGCAGGAACGCGTGCTGTGGCTGGACCACGGCTATCTGGAGGGCGATGACACCGACGCCCATGTCGACACCCTGGTACGCTTTGCCTCGCCGACCTCGATCGTCTACCAGGCCTGCGATGACACCGGCGACAGCCACCATGCCGAGCTGCAGGCGATGGGCCGCGAACTGGAAGCGCTGCGCACCGTCGATGGTGCCCCCTACACCCTGTTCCCGCTGCCCTGGGCGCAGCCGGTGATTGACGATGGCCGCCGTCTGGCCGCCTCCTACGCCAATTACCTGATCCTCAATGGTGCGGTGCTGATGCCGGCCTATGGCGATGTGGCCGATGACGCCGCCCGCGACGTCCTCGCCCAGGCCTACCCGGAGCGCGAAATCGTACAGGTCCCCTGTCGCTCGCTGATCTGGCAGAACGGCAGCCTGCACTGCATCACCATGCAGCTGCCGGCCGGCGTGGTGGCCATCTGATGCCCTGCCGGCGGCCAGTGCGCCGCCGGCCCCGTATGACCCTGGCGCCGGCTTGCCCCGACGCCACGCAAGCAGGACCCTAGAGCCATGAGCCGTTCCCGCACCCTGACCGTCGCGCTGGTCCAAGAGCGCAACCACGGCGATGCCGCCGCCAATCTCGCCATCATCGAGGCCCGCGTGGCCGAAGCGGCTGCCGCCGGCGCCAAGCTGGTGCTGCTGCAGGAGCTGCACAACGGCCCGTATTTCTGCCAGCACGAGTCGGTGGACGAATTCGACCTGGCCGAAACCATTCCCGGCCCGAGCACCGAGCGTCTGGGCGCGCTGGCCAGGAAGCATGGCGTGGTGATCGTCGGTTCGCTGTTCGAGAAGCGCGCCACCGGCCTGTACCACAATACGGCCGTGGTACTGGAAAGTGATGGCCGCCTGGTCGGCAAGTACCGCAAGATGCACATCCCCGACGATCCGGGCTTCTACGAGAAGTTCTACTTCACCCCGGGCGATCTGGGCTTCACCCCGATCGACACCTCGGTCGGCCGCCTCGGCGTGCTGGTGTGCTGGGACCAGTGGTACCCGGAAGCGGCCCGCCTGATGGCCCTGGCCGGCGCGGACATGCTGCTCTACCCCACCGCCATCGGCTGGGACCCGTCCGACATCCAGGACGAAAAGACCCGCCAGCGCGATGCCTGGGTGCTCAGCCACCGCGGCCACGCCGTGGCCAATGGCCTGCCGGTGCTCTCGTGCAACCGCGTCGGTCATGAAACTTCGCCACTGGGCGCAGCCGGCATCGACTTCTGGGGCAACAGCCATGTGCTCGGCCCGCAGGGCGAGTTCATTGCCGAAGCCGGCACCGAGGCCACCTTGATGGTGGTGGACGTGGACCTGGGCCGCAGCGAGCACGTGCGCCGGATCTGGCCGTTCCTGCGTGACCGCCGCATTGACGCCTACAACGACCTGACCCGCCGCTACATCGACTGAGCACCCCACCCATGGCCCTGCACATCCGCCCGGTCGCCACTGGCGACATGCCGGCGATCACCGCGATCTACGCCCGTGAAGTCACCGACCTGGTCAACACCTACGAATACGAGGTGCCGGACGTGGCGGAAATGACCCGGCGGATGCAGGACATCACCCAGCGCGGTTTTCCGTACATCGTGGCCGAGCTCGACGGCCAGCTGGCCGGCTATGCCTATGCCAACACCTACCGCACCCGCATTGCCTACCAGTGGACGGTGGAGAACTCGGTCTATGTGGATGCCGGCATGCAGGGTCACGGTATCGGCAGCGCCCTGCTCGGCGCATTGATCGATGCCTGCACCCAACGTGGTTACCGGCAGATGGTGGCCGTGATCGGCGAGCCGTCCAACACCGCCTCCATTGCCCTGCACGAGCGCTTCGGCTTTACCCATGTTGGCACCTTTCAGGGCCTGGGGCGCAAACACGGGCGCTGGCTTGATACCGTGCAGATGCAGCGCGCGCTTGGCGATGGTGCCAGCAGCGCACCGGACAACGAAGGTTGAAACATGACTGAAGCAACTGCGATCCCCACCGGCCTGGACGCCAGCCTGGCCGAACAGCCGGTGCGCGTGGTGCAGCGTGATGGCGTGCGCTACACCCTGCTGGGCACCGCCCATGTCTCCCCGGCCAGCGTGGCCGCGGTGGAAGCGGCGATCGGCTCCGGGCAATTCGACGCGGTGGCCGTGGAGCTGGATGCCCAGCGCCTGGGCGCCATGGAAGACCCCGATGCCCTGGCCAAGATGGATCTGGTGGAGGTCATCCGCAAGGGCCGGGTGCCGCTGTTTGCGGCCAACCTGGCCCTGGCCGCCTACCAGCGCCGCCTGGCCGAGCAGCTCAAGATCGAACCGGGCGCCGAACTCAAGCGCGCCGTCACCGCCGCGCGCGAGCGCAACCTGCCGGTGCAGCTGATCGACCGCGAAGTGGGCCTGACCTTCCGCCGTGCCTCGCGCCGGCTGGGCCTGTGGGGCAAGCTGCAGCTGATCAGCGGCATCGGTGCCGGCCTGCTGTCCAAGGAGGAAGTGGGCGAGGCGGAAATCGAAAAGCTCAAGCAGGGCGACATGCTCGAATCGAGCTTCGGCGATTTCGCCGAGCAGAGCCCGGCCCTGTATGACACGGTGATTGCCGAACGCGACCGCTACATGGCCGCCCGCCTGCGCGAGGAAAGCGCCAAGGCTGCCACGCCGTTGCGCGAGGTTCTGGCCGTGGTCGGCGCTGGCCACCTGGCCGGCCTGGCACGCCACCTGGCCGAAGATCAGGATGACGCGACCGCCACCCGCACCGCACTGGAAGACGTGCCGGTCAAGCGCAACATTCCCTGGTTCACCCTGACCATCCTGGCGGTGATCATCGGCGGCATCGCCTACGGCTTTGCTTCCGGCGGCATGAACATGGGCGCCGAACTGCTGGCCACCTGGGCCCTGCTCACCGGCGGCCTGGCCGGCCTGGGCTGCCTGCTGGCCCGTGGCCATCCGCTGAGCATCCTCACGGCCATGGCCGCTGCGCCGTTCAAGCCGTTCCGCCTGTCCATCCCCACCGGCGCCTTCTCCTCGCTGGTCGAGGCGCGCCTGCGCAAGCCGGCCTATGCCGACTTCATGGCCCTGCGCGATGACACCCAGAGCATCGGCGGCTGGTACCGCAACCGCATCACCCGGGTGCTGCTGGTGTTCCTGCTGACCAACCTGGGCAGTGCTTCGGGACTGTGGCTGACCGTGGCCCGCTTCGGCAGCCGCCTGAGCAGCTGAGCCTGACCGGTGCCTGCCCATTGCAGTCACCCTGAATGTGCAGGCTATACTCGGCTCGTTCCGTGTCCCCACGGCGGAACGACCAGACACCTGCACACCGGACCTTACCAATGCGCATCACGCCGTTGACCGCTTGTCTTGCTCTGGCCGTCTGCCTGCCGATGGCCCTGTGGGCCACCCCGGCCAGTGCCCAGAATCCGCCCACGCCCGACCCCGCCCATGGCCGCCAACTGGCCTATACCTGCCAGGGCTGCCACGGGGTGACCGGCTACAAGAATGTCTACCCCAGCTACAAGGTGCCCAGGATCGGCGGCCAGAGTGCGGCCTACCTGAGCCAGGCCCTGCATGCCTACCGCGAAGGCAAGCGCGTGCATCCGACCATGCAGGCGCAGTCCGGCAGCTTCAGCGAGCAGGACATCGCCGACCTGTCCGCCTACCTGTCCAGCCTGGAGTGAGCATGGCCGCCTACCTGACCCCGTTCCGCCTGCTGCTGGCCAGTGCCGCCCTGCTTGCCGCCAGTGCCTGCAGCCCGCAAACCGATCCGGAAACCGGCCGCAACATGGCACCGTCGGCCGGCCTGCCCAGCGCCAATGCCGCTGCCGGCCAGGCCATTGCCGAGCGCAAGGGCAAGGCCACCGGACAGAGCTGCATCGACTGCCATGGTGCCGACGGCAATGCGCCGATCGATCCAACCTACCCCAAGCTGGGTGGGCAGTACGCCGACTACCTGGCCCACGCACTGGCCGGCTATCGCGATGGCAGCCGCGTGCATGTGCTGATGAATCCCCAGGCCGCAGACCTGAGCGACCAGGAAATTGCCGATGTGGCGGCCTGGTTTGCCCAGCGCCCGACCCAGCTGCGTGACCTGACCACCCTGCCCTGAACCGGCAGCCCGGCCAGACCCGCTCACCGACAACGCGGCAGCCCTCAGGGGCTGCCGCTGTCGTTGTGCAGGGCCGGTTTGTAAGGCACGTCAGGCGCTGCGCGCGCCTGCGCCGGCTGCTCCTGCATGTTGGGGTCACTGACCCCGCATCCGCCACCGAGCTGGAGCAGGGAGATCACGCAACTGATCGAGCCGCTGCCACCGGGCAGCGGAATCTCGACATTCTTGATGCCGTTGCGCACCCATTCGGCCAACAACGATTCATTGGGTACCCAGTAGCGGTCAAAGCGGCCGGGCACATGCCCCGGCGGCGGCCGCTGCAACCAGGTGCCGCCGGCTTCCAGGCGTTGCCGGGTCCACTGGTCATTGTCCCCGCCCGGTGCGCCGCGCTCGACCGCCGCACTGGGCAGGTCGGCGGCGCGCAAGCCGGCCGGGGTGCCACTACTGGCCAGGCCACTGCCGGCAGCCTGCCCGGCGCGGCTCCAGTCATCACTGCCGGCCTGGCCACGCGACCAATCCTGGCCGCTGCCGGCCATCGGCCTGCCGGCATTGGCAGTGCCAGCCGTGCCTGGCGTTGCGGCCAGCGGTACTGCGGTGCCGACCGGGGAGGACTGCCCCGCCCCGGTTGAAGCGGTCGATGCAGCGCGCACCGGTGCAGCGGCTCCGCCAGGGTTGTGCGCCTGACCAGGCGCCTGCGCATCTGCCGCTGCCAAGCGCTGCGCCGAGGCCGCGGCGCGGGCGCTGATGTCACGCTCGCGTACCGCCGGCAGCGTCGCACTGGCCATGTCCGCCCTGTCGGCCGTGCCCGGCAGCACGGGCTCACGCAGCCCGCGCAAGGCCGGCGCAGCCAGGGCTGGACTGATTTCACGCTCACGCACCGCTAGTTCCCGGGTCGGCGGTGCGGCCACCGTCGCTGACCCTGCACGTAGACCGGACACCACGGGGGCCGCCTCACTCATGGCGATATCGCGCTCGGGCACCGTCATTTGCGCAGGCTGGCGCAGCGTGGCTGTGGTCACCGGCACGGCCGGCGGACGCGGTGCCGGCGCCGTCTGGCGCGAGGCAATGCTGCGCTCGGCCACCACCAGCTCAGGCAGAGACAGCCGCACCGGCACCGGCGAGGGCGCCGATATTGGCCGCAAGGGCCGTATCTGCACTTGCTGCCGCAATTCCAGTTCCCGCTCAGGCACCGGCAAGGACACCTCGGCCTGGAGTGCGTAATCCACGGCCCGTGGCGCGATGCTGCGCACCTGCGGAGCCGGCAGTGCCACCTCCGGCACCACCTCTGCCGGGATCACTGCCACCGGCGGGGGGGATGGCGGCTGCGGCTGCGCCTGGGCCAATGCACGCTCCGGCACCGGCATCGCTGCTGCGGGCAGTTCGACCGGCGGCGGCGGTGCCTGGACAAGCGGCGTTGGCAGCGCCGGAGCCGGCACCGGCAAGTCAGGCTCCTGTGCGGGCAGCGCTCGGGATGGCGGTTGCGTCTGCGTCACGCTTGCCGGCAAGGCGGCAGGCGCGGCCTGCGCGGCACGCTGCTGGGGGCCAGCAGCCGATGCGGCCTGCCCGGGCGAGGCAGCAACAGGTGTCGTCGCTGGCGACGATTCGCCCGCCTCGGCGCCCTGCACATGCCCCTGCCCGGCACTGACAAAACGCAGCGCCACCCGCTGTTCCGGCGGGCTGGGCGGCGCGGTGCTGCGCACCAGGGCCACCCACACCAGCAACAGCGCAAACAGGCCATGCAGCCCGGCACTGAACAATGCCGCCGTGCGCCGTTGCCAGCGCTCATCGTGCGCAGGCTCCGGCCCCATCTGCCAGCACAGCAGGGCCAGCCAGTGCGGCCGGCGATGGCCGGCTCGGCGCGGCCGTACTGCAACCGGACGGGCGTGGAGCACCGCCAGCATGGCATCGCGCCGGGCCAGCGAGGCGCGCGGCCGCAGGCGCATCCAGATCGGCCACTTGCCCAGCACATATGCGTCGGGCGCGGATTTACCGCGCCCGATGATCCAGTCGATGATGTCCTGCGCTTGCGCTTGGCCCATCGGCACTGGCTCCTGTCAGTCAGCCCGCATCAGTGCGCGGGATATAAGGGGCGGCGCCGGTTTCATGGTCGGTGGCATCGCGCACCGCGGTGATCCCGGCCACCTTGGTCATCAGGGTCTTCTCGATGCCCTGCTTGAGGGTGACATCGGCCATGCCACAGCCATGGCAGCCACCACCAAAACGCAGCAGCACCACGCCATCGGCGGTGATTTCCTGCACCGCTACTCGGCCACCATGCGAGGCCAGCTGCGGGTTGATCTCGTTGTCCACCAACCAGGTCACCTGCTCGACCATCGAGGCCGATTCCGGCGGCGCCTGACCCTTGATCTTGGGCGCCTTGATGGTCAGCTGCTGGCCACCGTTGGCATCGACCAGGTCGATATCGGCGCCATCCAGCCAGGCCACGCTGGTAGCGGCCACGTACAGGGTGAAGCCGTCACAGTCGATGGCCCACTCATCACCGGTCAGGTCGGCCGGCTCGGCAAACTCCAGGCGCGCATCGGCCTGCGCGGTACCCGGCTCGACCGCCTTCAGACGCACGCCCATGCCGGGCACGTTCTCGCGTTCGATCAGGCGGCGGAAATAGCGCTGTGCGCTGTCAGAAATCTGGATCATGGGACTATTCTAGCCTTGTCACGCACGCCAATGACTGGCACCGCCATCACCTGCCCCGGAGAGCCCATGACCCAGCCCCTCGACCTGCTCAGCGCCCGCTGCATCCCCCGCGCCGGTGCCGAGCACCGCCTGGATGCCGCCGCCCTGGACACCTACCTGGCGCGCCTGCCGGGCTGGTCGCTCAGCAACGATGGCAGCCTCCTGCAGCGCCGCTTCGACTTTGCCGACTATTACCGCACCCTGGCCTTCGTCAACGCCCTGGCCCACATCGCCCACCGCCAGGACCACCATCCGGACCTGTCGGTGCACTACGACCGGGTCATCGTGCAATGGTCTACACACGACGTTGGCGGGCTGAGCCTGAATGATGTGATCTGCGCGGCCCAGACCAGCGCCCTGACCGAGTAACTGCCATGAACCTGCGTGTTTGCCTGCTGCTGTGCCTCCCCCTGTCTCTGGCAGCCTGCCAGAAGGACGCTGCCGACCCGGCCCGGCAGGCCGCTCCGGCGCCGACCCCGGTGGCCGCCATCTCCACCCCGCCACCGGCCTACCCGGCCGAGGTGGCCTGCACCGGCGGTGAAGGAACCAGCGTGCTCAAGGTGGGCATCGGCGCGGCCGGCATCCCCGACAACATCACCGTGCTGACCAGCTCCGGCTTCCCTGCCCTGGACCAGGCCGCACAGACTGCGGTGGAAGGCTGGCGCTTCCGCCCGGCCACCCGCAATGGCCAGCCGGTTCCGGCCAGCATCCAGGTCCCGGTGACCTTCCGCCTGCCGGCCGAATTGCCCACCGATTGCTATCTGGTGCAGGAACGCCTGCGCCGCGGCGGCTGATCGATGTCAGCCTTCGGTACCGCCCTGCTGGTAACCACGGCCGCCGGCCTGGCCACCGGCATCGGCGGTGCCCTGGTGTTGTTCACCCGGCGCCCCAACCCGCGCCTGCTCTCCTTCGGCCTGGCCTTCGCCGCCGGGGCCATGGTCTACGTGTCGCTGGCCGAGATCCTGCCCAAGGCCACCACCGCCTTCAGCAGCCTGCATGGGGCCCGCTACGGCCTGGCCCTGTCCACCGCGGCCTTTCTCGGCGGCCTGCTGCTGATGGCCATCATCGACCAGCTGGTTCCCAACCCCCACCACAGCCTGGACAAACAGGCCCCGGGCTTTGCCCAGGACAATGCCGCCTACCTGCGCAAGGTCGGACTGATGACCGCCATTGCGATCACCGCCCACAACCTGCCCGAAGGCATGGCCACCTTCTTTGCCACCTTGCAGAGCCCGGTCCTGGGCCTGCCACTGGCCCTGGCCATTGCCGTGCACAACATTCCCGAAGGCATTGCCATCGCCATCCCGGTGCATGCCGCCACGCGTTCACGCCGCATCGCCCTGGCGGCCAGCATCGGCGCCGGCATGGCCGAGCCGGTCGGCGCCCTGCTCGGCTATGGCCTGGTCGGCGGCCAGCTCTCGGCCAACACCTATGGTGGCGCCTTCGGCCTGATTGCCGGGATCATGGTGTTCCTGGCCCTGGACGAACTGTTGCCAACAGCCAAGCGCCATGCCGTCGGTCACGAGACCGTGCATGGCCTGGTCGGCGGCATGGCCCTGATGGCGATCAGCCTCGTACTGTTTTCCTGGTAGTTCGCCGGCAGATCCCTGAAAAATCGCCGCCGTTACTTGCCCAGGCGCTCCAGCGCCTGGACCAGCTCCGGCGCCAGCGGGGCCTGCAGCAGGTAGGGGCGCTTGCCGTTGTCCAGGCGGAACTCCAGTGATGCGGCATGCAGGAACAGACGCTTCAGGCCGATCTGCTCGCGCAGACGCTTGTTGATCGCCTCATCGCCGTACTTGTCATCGGCCGCCACCGGATGACCAATATGCTGGGCATGCACACGGATCTGGTGGGTGCGGCCGGTCTCGATGCGCACCTGGCACAGCGAATGCCCACCACGGCGCTCCAGCACGGTGAAATGGCTGACCGAAGGCTTGCCGATCGCATTGACCTGCACATGCCGCTCCCCCCCCTGACGCAGGCCCACGTGCAGCGGGGCATCCACGGTCATCACCCCGTCGGGCATGCGCCCGACCAACAGGGTCTGGTAATGCTTGATGATCCCGGCGCCGTGGTCTTCACGCAGCAGCGCCTGCAGTTCGGTCAGGGCAGAGCGTTTCTTGGCCACGATCAACAGGCCGGAGGTATCGCGGTCCAGGCGGTGCACCAGCTCGAGCATCTTGCCCGGGCGCAGCGCGCGCAGGGTCTCGATCGCACCGTGGCTGATGCCGCTGCCGCCATGGCTGGCCACGCCGGACGGCTTGTTCAGGGCGAGCAGGAACTCATCCTCGAACACGATCGCGGCCTCCAGGCGTTTCATGAACGCCTCCGGCGGCCCGGCCTTTTCCACCCCCTCGCTTTCCAGCCGCACCGGCGGGATGCGCACCTCGTCACCGGCCTCCAGCTTGCGCTCGGCCTTGGCCCGGCCGCCGTTCACCCGGACCTGGCCGGAGCGCACGATCTTGTACACCAGTGAGCGCGGCGCCCCCTTGAGCTGGCCGAGCAGGAAGTTGTCCAGGCGCTGGCCAGCGCGGTCATCGGACACGCGCACCATGCGCACGCCGGGCTTGTCAGCGCCAGGCTGGGAGGTCACATCGGAAGCATTCATATAGGCACGTATTCTGTTACACTCGAGCGGCGATATAAGGGATTGATTTCACTTAGGAGTTGAACAGGCCGAAAGCCCCGCTCCTGGTGAATCCGGTTCAAGTTCGCTGCCACCGCCCCCGGGGCGGCCATGTTAGCGGCTCACCGGCCTTCCCGGCCATCGCCGGGCACCACCAATGCCTGTGCTGAACATGTCCCGTGCGGCGTGGCCAGATGTTTGGCAACGCCACCGGTCCTGCAACAAACCCAAACCAATGAGCGCTCCCGCGGCCTGCCGTGGTGTTGTAGCGCTGGACGCCCGGCCCCTCCCCCGCGCATGCGCGACCAAGGGCCGGACAGTGGCCAGAGGCGAAACCCCATGGCGTTCCGCGCGGTAGCAGCGCGCGAGGAACGCACAATGAAGCGAATGCTGATCAATGCCACGCAGGCCGAAGAGCTGCGCGTGGCGATTGTGGACGGCCAGACCCTGTACGACATCGATATCGAACAGCCGTCCAAGGAACAGAAGAAATCCAATATCTACAAGGGCCGTATCACGCGACTGGAACCGTCGCTGGAAGCGGCCTTTGTTGAATACGGCGGCGACCGCCACGGCTTCCTGCCGCTGAAGGAAATTTCCCGCGACTACTTCCAGGCCGGTGTGGACCACCACAAGGCCAGCATCAAGGAACTGCTGCGCGAAGGCCAGGAAATCGTTGTCCAGGTCGACAAGGAAGAGCGCGGCAACAAGGGCGCCGCACTGACCACCTTCATCTCGCTGGCCGGCCGTTACATGGTGCTGATGCCCAATTCGCCGTCGGCCGGCGGCGTCTCGCGCCGCATCGAGGGCGAGGACCGTGCTGCCCTGAAGGACGCGCTGGACAAGCTGCAGATCCCCGACGACATGGGCGTGATCATCCGCACCGCCGGCGTCGGCCGCGATGCCGAAGAGCTGCAGTGGGACCTGGACTACCTGCTGCAGGTCTGGAAGTCGATTGCCGAAGCCGCACTGACCAAGCCCGCCCCGTTCCTGATCTACCAGGAATCGCGCCTGATCGTGCGCGCCCTGCGCGACTACCTGCGCGCCGATGTCGGCGAGATCCTCGTTGACACCCAGGAGATGTACGACACCGCCCGCGATTTCATCCAGCAGGTGATGCCGCAGACCCTGCGCAAGCTCAAGCACTACAAGGACGACATCCCGCTGTTCAACCGCTTCCAGATCGAATCGCAGATCGAAGCGGCCTACGAGCGCAACGTGCGCCTGCCGTCGGGCGGCTCGATCGTGATGGACCAGACCGAAGCGCTGACCGCCATCGACGTCAACTCGGCCCGTGCCACCAAGGGCGGTGACATCGAGGAAACCGCGTTCAACACCAACCTGGAAGCGGCCGAGGAAGTGGCCCGCCAGCTGCGCCTGCGCGACCTGGGCGGTCTGGTGGTGATCGACTTCATCGACATGTCCTCCTCCAAGCACCAGCGCGAGGTGGAAAACCGCCTGCAGCAGGCGCTCAAGTACGACCGTGCCCGCATCCAGCTGGGCCGCATCAGCCGTTTCGGCCTGATGGAAATGAGCCGCCAGCGCCTGCGTCCGAGCCTGGGCGAATCCAGCCAGCTGGTCTGCCCGCGCTGCGAAGGCCAGGGCCGCATGCGCAGCATCGAGTCGCTGTCGCTGTCGATCATCCGCGTGACCGAAGAGCACGCGATGAAGGAAAACACCGGGCAGGTCCTGGTCCAGGCGCCGGTGGAAATCGCCAACTTCCTGCTCAATGAAAAGCGCGGTGCCCTGCGCGAGATCGAAGACCGCCACAGCTCGCCGATCATCATCGTCGCCGACGAGCAGCTGCACACCCCGCACTACTCGGTCTCGCGCCTGCGCGAAAACGAGCTGGGTGAGGAAACCAGCAAGCCCAGCTACCAGCGCGGCACCCCGCGCAAGCTGCCGGTGCTGGCCCTGACCAAGGCCCAGCTCAACATTCCGGCCGCCCCGGCGGTGACCAACGTCAAGCACAGCCAGCCTGCCCCGGTACGCGAAACCGCGCCGGAACCGGCACCGGCCACCCCGGTGGCAGCCCCGGCACCGGCCAGCACCGGCTTTGTCGGCTGGATCAAGCGCCTGTTCGGTGCCGGCGAAGCCGAAGCCACCAGCGCACCGGCCAAGCAGGAAAACAACCGCAACAGCCGCAACAACCGCAACAGCAAGAACGGCAACCGCGACGAACGCCGCAAGGACAAGCCGCGCGAGGAGCGTCGCCGCAGTGACGCCGACAAGCCGGCAGCTGCTGCGGCCCCGGCAGCCACCCCGAGCCAGCCGGCACGCAACGAAGGCGAACGTCCGGCACGCGAGGATGGCCAGCAGGGCAACAAGCGCCAGAAGAACCGCAACCGCAACAAGGACCAGGCCGCAGGCCAGGCCCCGCAGGGCGGCAACAACGGCAACGCTCAGCCCAACGCCGAGCGCAACAACCAGCCGCGCCAGAACAAGGCAGCAGACAAGCCGGCCCAGGCACAGGCCGAGCGCGCAGAGCGTGGCGAACGTGCACCGCGCAACAACGCACCTTCCGTTGCCGAAGCCGCCGCCAGCACCACCCCGGTCGCTGCCGCTGTGGCCACCGCCGCTGTCAGCGTTGCCGACAACCTCACCACTGCCGCACCCGCTGTTGCAGCGGTCACCAGCACCGTCAATGAAGAACTGAAGGTGGCCAGCATCACCGCCGCGGCCGATGCCGATGCGGAACTGGAACTGAGCGGTGCCGAAGGCAGCGATACCGATGCCGGTGACGACGCTGCCAATGGTGAGGCCGGCCGCCGTCGCCGCGGCCGCCGCGGTGGTCGCCGTCGTCGTCGCAACGGCGCTGAAGGCAGTGCTGCCGGTGAAGAAAATGACAACGGCGATGCCCTGTCCGATCTGATCGGTGACGATGCCGAGGAGTCGTCCGAGCACACCGCCGCGACCAGCGACACCAGCCACAAGCCGGCTCCGGCCATGGCCAGCACCGAGTTCGACTTCGATGACGAACCGGCCCAGGCCGGCGCGCGCCTGCCGTCCAACCCCAAGCCCGCCCCGGCAGCGGTAGCCGTCGCAGCCACGGTTGCTGCGGAAGCTCCGGCTGCTGCGGAAGCTCCGGTTGCTCCGGTTGCTCCGGTTGCTGCGGAAGTTCCGGAAGCTCCGGTTGCTGCGGAAGTTCCGGAAGTTCCTGTTCTGGCGCCGGCTCCGACACCCGCTGCGGTTGCCACGGTGGCGGCCGGCGATGACCTGCCGCCGTGGCCGGTGGCCACGGCTCAAACTGCCGCCTCAGCCCCAGCAGCTGCGCCGGTGCAGGCGACCACCTGTCGCTAGGCCACCTCCGCACCTACCGAA
>NZ_LDJM01000046.1 GCF_001431485.1 Stenotrophomonas ginsengisoli
GCTCTGCGAGGCATTGGCATTGCCCAGTGTGTCCTGGCCACTGCGGATGCTCAGGTCACCGGCCGCGTGGATGCCCACATCCTGCTCGGCCACGATATTGGCCGCGGTCAGGCTGATGTCGCCCTCACTGGTGGCCATGCGCACACCACCACCCACTGACAGCTGGGTGCCGGTGATGGTGTCGCTGCTGCCGGTTACAGCTCACAGCGGACGGAGTCACATCACCTCGTAAAAGTGCACACTGGATCGAGCTTTCCTGCGCGGCCTCCAGGGCAATGCTGTTGTCGGCGGTCAGCAGTATGTTGATGCTGTCTCACTACCGACTTGCGCACCGCAGCCTACTGCCTACTGCCTACTGCCTACTGCCTACTGCCTACTGCCTACTGCCTACAACTCTAAAACACTGTACCCGCGTCACTCGACACAAGATCGAATTTAGCTCCAATCACGCCTGCCATTTCCAACCGCTCCTTGACGACCTCAGAAACAATTATTGCCCGCAAATAATCGCTCAGCCTGAAAATATGATGCCCCCCAATCCTCTGCGAATCAATAATCAGATTCGTAAATACCCGATACCTACCATCCAGATCCGGCCTTACCGGATCATTGGAAGCAAACCTCTCGAAAGAAGATTGCACTTGATCTATGCAGTCAACCTGAGTTTCAATCGTCATAACAAAATAATTATTTTCAGACACAGCGCCAACAACCTCTACCCGCTGAAACACGACATTCCGATAGGGCTCATCCACTTCAGCCAAGCCACACAATGCGTCACACGCCTTTTCACTTAAAACTGGAACGTCAGCATAACCGGCCAGAGAAAAATCGACCTGGCGCCCGGGAAAGTGAACATCAACGGAATAAGAACCCGGCTCCATGAATTCGACAGGGGGATCACGAAAAAGCCAATTGTCCACATGGCGGACTGCACCCAATACCCACCTATCGGGAATATCCATATCCTGACGAAGGAGATAGTAATTCACCTTATGCTCCGGTTAACCATTTGTTGACTTGACTCCCTTTGGTGACGGCCTCCAGCTTAATCTGCTCCAATGTCCGAGACACGGCGCTCTTGTACATTTCACCATTCGGAATGAGGCCACTGGTACTTTCCTTTAGCCTACCATAAACGTACTGATGATACTCCTCAGGATGCGGCCCCCGATGACCTGAAACCGCGACCAAATTCTCCGTGGATTTGTTGATATCGAGCCCAGCACCATCGAAGAAGGCCTTGAATTCCCGAGTCCAAGCTACACGCCCATTCGTATAACTAACGGGGTCGGGTTAACTTACCCATTAAACGCACAGCTAATCTTGAATGTCGGTCCTATCAGTAACCGTTGATATGGCCAAAGTATTCGTTACGGACCGATCTTCAGCTCGTCATCGCCTTGCGATGAATGTCCGATTTTATCGGCCGCGAGCAGCTCGATGCTGGTGGCCGTGATGTTGATGTCCTGCGCGGCCACCACGTTGCTGGCGATCTGGCTGTAGCTGCCACCGGCACTGAGGTTGACGCTGCCGCCCAGACTGCCGATGTTGCTGGCCACCTGCGACACCTGGGCGCTGTCATCCTCGTGCTGCTGGCGGTGCCAGCCAGAGAACTTCTCGGTATCGGAGATCTGCACCGTACCGATGGCCTTGCTCTGCGAGGCATTGGCATTGCCCAGTGTGTCCTGGCCATTGCGGATGCTCAGGTCACCGGCCGCATGGATGCCCACATCCTGCTCGGCCACGATATTGGCCGCGGTCAGGCCGATGCCGCCCTCACTGGTGGCCATGCGCACACCACCACCCACTGACAGCTGGGTGCCGGTGATGGTGTCGCTGCTGCCGCTGGCAGCTCAAAGCGTACGAAACCGAATCACCTCGTGAAAGTTCACTCTGGATCGAGTTTTTCCGTGAAAGTGCACTGCGGATCGAGTTTTCACAAACTAAATCATCCAAGCGCTTGAATCGTGCAGAAACTGCCAAACTCGAGACTTACCGTCACTACTATTTATCAAGGTCAATATCGTATTTTTAGGGGCACCAAAGCGCCACCAACGTCGATTTTCGTTGAAATATTCAAAAGGAAATTCAACAACCTTCAGTGAAGCACCCCCATATATGATAAATATAGCTTCCGAGAGCGCCTCATCACCAAGCAATGGAAACAGCACGTCGCAGCCAATAGACGCCTTCGGCCTGGAATCACGAAGGGCATCTAAAAACCTTCGATTTACGGAACTGCTCGAAGGATTGGAATCATCAAGGATTTGTGGATGGATGCGTATATTTGACATTTGTAACCCTGGTGGAATCGAATGTAATTAGATTAACTCCAGTTCTATTTTGAGCCGAAGGCGCAAGTATTGCATTATACCCTTGATCTCTTGCCCACCTAGCAATTCTCTGAGTCAAATCATAACTCCCGGAAACACCATGTGATGACCTCGTTATCTGCTCGCGCGTCACCCCAAGGGCCCTAAGAGCTGCAGGATTTGTTAAATCCAAAACACCGGCGACTTGCACATTCCCACCCACAAGAACTCTAGGTGCGATTGCGTCACCCCATACACGATAGCTTCCAACCTCAGCTGCAGCAGTATCGACAGTTGTTCCAGAGTAAATAGATCCAACACCCGGTCCAGAGTATCTATGGTTGGCACTTACATTCCCAGGATGAATATCCCAAGTACTCTGAGCAAATCTCGGGTCAGAAAACCTAAAAACTCGCCCATCAAAATCAACACCTGCGCCAACCGAATATGTTCCACGAGCCCAAGCGTCAGCTGCAGACTGAACGTTAATAGATTTATTCAACAAGTATGCCTGAACAGATACAGGAGCAACACCAAACAATGAATACGTCAACTCCGCATTCTCAGGCGACATACCGGTCAAAGCAGCAATACCAAGCCCGCCCGCCGTTGGCTGTTGCTTTCCATAGGCCCATGTCGCCCCACCGGCGACCATGTTATCGGTGCCCCAGGCCAGCATGGATGCCCCCCCCGCGAGGGCAAGGCACCCTACACCAGTCTCCAAACACGTCACTGCACCTCCTGCAGCTGTTCCTGCACCGGCCACTGCAGCTGCATAACCACCTACCGCTTGGATCGCTCCAAAAGTGCGTGTCACTGCATCCTGCAGTGCAGGACTATCTTTCCAATAGTCAGATGCATTATCACTTATCGAGTAATTGAAATGCCCTGGCGCCTCTTCGCGCAGATTGGCGATCAACTCATTTTTCTGGGCGTCGGATAATGTCGCCATTACAGCCGCAACCTGCTTTTCAACGACTGCGGACATCACACCAAGCTCAGAGCCCTCCCAACACCTTGTAATTCCGCATGCGACAGCTTGAATTTCATGGTAATCCTCGCCCTTTGCCAGCAATCTGCTCAATGCGGATTTCTCCTGTTCATTGAGAAGGCGATTGTTTTCAACTGAATTATTAGCCAGCCCAGCACCTAATGATGCGTTAGCGAAATTCAACTCCCCAACGCTCCCAGCTACTGCCCCCACCGCCTGCGAGAGTGCCAGGATGTTGGCCTTCTGGTTATCGTCCAGATCCCCCACCTTGCCGGGATAGAGCGCCTCGGTGATCAGCTTGGCAGCCAGCTCACCGCCGGCCGCTGCACCTGCACCGTTTGCGGCGTTGCCGCCATTGACCTCGGCCAACAAGGCCCCCAGCAGTGCGTGTGACAGAAGCTGCATGGCCTCACTGGGCACGGCACTGGGCTTGTTCGGGTCGAAGGTCTCGCCAATCAACTGCGCTGCATAAGGCGCCAGTGCGTTGGCAACCACCTGGCTGCCCACCTGCCCGGATGTGGCGCCCACCAGCAAGGTGGTGACCGCCTCTAGCGCACGGCTGTTGGCGCCACCAATGCCCCATTGCTTCAACTAACGGGGTCAGGTTAACTTACCCATTCAACGCACCGCCAATCTTGAATGCCGGTCCGATCAGTAATCATCGATGTGGTCAACGCATGCATTACGGACCAATCTTCAGGTCGTCATCGCACTCCTGAGGAATGCCCGGTTTCATCGGCAGTGAGCAGCTCGATGCTGGTGGCCGTGATGTTGATGTCCTGCGCGGCCACCACGTTGCTGGCGATCTGGCTGTAGCTGCCACCGGCACTGAGGTTGACGCTGCCGCCCAGGCTGCCAATGTTGCTGGCCACCTGCGACACCTGGGCGCTGTCATCCTCGTGCTGCTGGCGGTGCCAGCCAGAGAACTTCTCGGTATCGGAGATCTGCACCGTACCGATGGCCTTGCTCTGCGAGGTATTGGCATTGCCCAGCGTGTCCTGGCCACTGCGGATGCTCAGGTCACCGGCCGCGTGGATCCCCACATCCTGCCCGGCCACGATATTGGCCGCCGTCAGGGTGATGTCGCCCTCGCTGGTGGCCATGCGCACACCACCACCCACTGACAGCTGGATACCGGTGATGGTGTCGCTGCTGCCTGTCGCAGCCATAGCATGCGAAGTCGCATCATCTCGCAAAGCTGATATCTGGATCAGGTTTTCAAGCTCGCCCCATACCATGGATCGAGCTTGAAACACTCTAATAGGAAAATCTAGTACTTACTTCACCATCCTCACCAAGATCGACAACAAGGGACCTCCAATCACCACCGGAGTGTAACTTCATCACCTCATGGAGATCATGCAACAGCTCGTAAGCGACGCAAGCATTACTAAGATACTCACTTTTTACGCGACCATTGATCGTGTAAGAAAAATTCGCCCCTGCGGACCACACGCCCTCACCCGGATCATAATCAAATTCGCATCTCATCGAGCTATACCCAGGATCAGCAGATGAATGCATTATTGACACAATCTTATTCAGCACCTCGACCTGCCTATTTAAATCAATCAACCCGCACCCCTCCTAAAGTAAATCGAATATTCCACATCGCCTACACAGCAGCCTATCAGCAGTGCATTCGAGCGCACCGAAGAAATACCCGAAGTGTGAAATACACACGAACAACCTCACTCAACCGGCCATAATCAACAACCAACGCGACCAGGTTAACCTGACCATCCAATACACGACCAATTCATAAATAACGGACCGATCCGTACCTGTCGATATCGTCGAAGTATGCATGACAGACCGATCTTCAGATCGTTATTGCGCTGCGCCGTATGCCGCGCTTCATCAGCAGTGAGCAACTCGATGCTGGCGATCTGGCTATAGCTGCCAACGGCACTGAGGTTGACGTTGCCGCCCAGGCTGCCGATGTTGCTGGCCACCTGCGACACCTGGGCGCTGTCATCCTCGTGCTGCTGGCGGTGCCAGCCGGAGAACTTCTCGGTATCGGAAATCTGCACCGTACCGATGGCCTTGCTCTGCGAGGCATTGGCATTGCCCAGTGTGTCCTGGCCACTGCGGATGCTCAGGTCACCGGCCGCGTGGATGCCCACATCCTGCTCGGCCACGATATTGGCCGCGGTCAGGCTGATGTCGCCCTCACTGGTGGCCATGCGCACACCACCACCCACTGACAGCTGGGT
>NZ_LDJM01000047.1 GCF_001431485.1 Stenotrophomonas ginsengisoli
GATCACCGCCACAGGCCGTCCTGGAGCAGATGTGTCTACGCCCGTGAAAAGGTGGGGAAACCTAAGAACCTGACCCCGTTAGTACACCAAGCTCTATTTCTCCGCCACTTAACTTCGGGCAACAACATCCACCAAGCTTCGAAGCTTTGAATAACCCTCACCCCGCAGGATATCAAATTCACCAGCAGTGGCACCCCTAACTATGTTCCTGGCCCTCGCCAATCTAGCAAGATTCGGTGGTATCTGACTGTCACAAAGCTCCACATAGAGACCTATATCCCTTGCCGACTCCGGAATTTTATAGCCTTTCTTTGAGCTGGAAATAAGCAGACCACGATCACGCAATGGACCGATAACTCTATTTCTCAAAGCCTGATCCGTAAGACTTATCCCCAAAGACAACTTAGCATCGCGACAGAAACCCTTCGTCTGTAGAAATCCACCATCTTGCATTGCGATAGCTATTAATCTAGAGACAAATAACGACCTCAATGATGAATCCTCATCACCCAAAGGGTGCTCGTCTGAAAGGTACTGATTTGCCAAGCTCGCTGCTTCGCGGCGAACCAATTCATCAATCCTAGCGTCAGGCTCATTGGGCAGAGCCCCGGCAGCTCTCAAAGTTGGCCACTGAAAAATCTCTGACTTCCCTATCACCAGGCCATCAACTCCGTATTTCTCACTTAGCCCAGGGGAAGCAAACAACTTAAATGTTGATCCAGCAAAGAAGTCTGCCGCCTGCACACCAAGGTCATCCTTGCTGTCGGAGAGGTTGAAATTAACTGACCTAAAGAGATCATCCACAGAGAATCTATCCCTTAGATAGGACACAAAAGAATCCCTAAATCTCTGCCTGCCCTTTGCATCAAAATTTACCGATATATCACCGAATTTCGGCAGCCTTAGGCAAAGCATTTTGGCAGAAAACTTCAAGAATGACTCCGCAAATCGAAGCCCTGAATCAGTGCGTATACTGTTTTTTGGCACCACAACGGAAACTACGCTAAATGCAATACCATGCATTTCACGAAGAATAGAAGCCCTTCTTCCGAAGTTATCCCCAACTTTGGATGACTTAATCTCCCCAGACTGAAAATTCTTCCGCCTAACCTCCCCCATTGCCGCTAAGAATTCAGCCAGTCTGTCACCACTCACACTTACTGCAGTAAGAACATAGAATTTCGACGCACCCCGTTCTAGACCGAGGTGCTCGTCACCGGACTCATCTACAAATACGTGCAATTTCGCCACCCAACCTCCTGTTGAACAAGCGCAGCAAGACCAGTGCTAAAAAAGGCCAGGTTCACTACTGAACACTGGCCTTTGTTGTACCACTCAACAATTTCGATGCTGCCTCAACCGCACTTGCTATACCCGCAGTTCAAGCAAGTCTGACACCCATCCATGATCACCAACGCCTTGGTGCTGCACTTGTCGCACAGGGTGGCGCTGGCCGGGAACGAGGCATCGCCTTCATTGGCCTCGGCCACCACGGCTTCGGCAACCTTCTCGCTGTGGCCCTTGGAGCGGTCTTCGTACTGCTTGCGCTTCTCGGCAATCAGGGCCTTCTGGTGCACGCTCAGTTCCGGGTCGTGGATCATGCCGATGGACTTGAGGTGGTCTTCCACCACCGAGCCCAGCTCGGCCACCAGGGACGGCATGTACACGCCACCGGCCTTGAAGTAGCCGCCCTTGGGATCAAACACGGCCTTCATTTCTTCCACCAGGAAGGTCACATCGCCACCCTTGCGGAACACCGCGCTCATGATGCGGGTCAGGGCGACGATCCACTGGAAGTGCTCCATCGACTTGGAGTTGATGAACACCTCGAACGGGCGGCGCTGCTGATGCTCGGTGCCGGGGTTGAGGATGATGTCGTTGATGGTCACGTAGAAAGCGTGCTCCACCAGCGGGGATTTGATCTTGTAGGTGCTGCCCAGCAGCATCTCCGGGCGCTCGATGGCTTCGTGCATCTGCACGATGGCCGGGTCGTTGGCGGCAGCGGCCACCAGCGGGGCCTTGGCGGCCGCAGCGGCCTCGCGTGCCTTGTCATCCGGGGTGATGACCGAATAACCCTTGATCTTCTTGGAAATCTTCACTGCCATGACGGCGGTTCCTTGGTGTGGGTGGGCCGCGCCTGGCGCGTTGCCCGCTTGAGGGAAACAAGTGTGACCGGCGGCGCTGCGGAACATGGCCCGCAGCGCCGGCACGTGGATCAGAACTTGCCGTAGTAGCCTTCCTTCAAGGCATCGAACAGGTTGGCGGCGGTGTGCATTTCACCGTCGTACTCGATCTGCTCGTTGCCGTTGACCTCGACCACCTGGCCATCCTCCAGCTCGAAGCGGTAGGTGGTGTTGGCAAGGTCGGCTTCCTTGACCAGCACGCCCTGGAAGGCAGCCGGGTTGAAGCGGAAGGTGGTGCAGCCCTTCAGGCCCTGCTCGTGGGCGTAGCGGTAGATGTCCTTGAAGTCTTCGTACGGGTAATCGGTGGGTACGTTGGCGGTCTTGGAGATCGAGCTGTCCACCCACTTCTGCGCAGCAGCCTGCACGTCCACGTGCTGCTTGGGGCTGATGTCATCGGCGGCGATGAAGTAGTCCGGCAGCTGGGCATCGGCCTCGGCAGCAAACGGCATGGCCTTGGCGTTGACCAGCTCACGGTAGGCCAGCAGCTCGAAGGAATACACGTCCACCTTTTCCTTGGACTTCTTGCCTTCCACGATCACGTTGCGGCTGTAGTGGTGGGCAAAGCTGGGCTCGATGCCGTTGGAGGCATTGTTGGCCAGGCTCAGGGAGATGGTGCCGGTCGGGGCGATGGAGCTGTGGTGGGTGAAGCGGGCACCGTGGGTGGCCAGTTCGTCGGCCAGCTCCGGGGCCACGGCGGCAATGCGCTGCATGTAGCGGCTGTAGCGGGTGTGCAGCACACGGCCGTGGATGGAATCGCCCACCTTGTAGCCGTCGGCAGCCATTTCCGGGCGCTTGCGCAGCATTTCGCCGGTGACTTCAAATACCTCGTCCATGATCGGGGCAGCGCCCTTTTCCTTGGCCAGGGCCAGGCCGGTTTCCCAGCCGGCAATGGCCATCTCACGGGCAATGGCCTCGGTGAACTCGCACGACTCACTGCTGCCGTACTTCATCTTGAGCATGGTCAGGGTCGAGCCCAGGCCGAGGAAGCCCATGCCGTGGCGGCGCTTGCGCATGATCTCGATGCGCTGTTGTTCCAGCGGCAGGCCGTTGACCTCGACCACGTTGTCCAGCATGCGGGTGAACACGCGCACCACTTCGCGGTACTCGTCCCAGTCGAAGGACGCGTTTTCGGTGAAGGCATTGCGCACGAACTTGGTCAGGTTGACCGAGCCCAGCAGGCAGGCGCCGTACGGCGGCAGCGGCTGCTCGCCACACGGGTTGGTGGCACGGATGTTCTCGCACCACCAGTTGTTGTTCATCTCGTTGACGCGGTCGATCAGGATGAAACCCGGCTCGGCGTAGTCATAGGTGGAGACCATGATCATGTCCCACAGGTGGCGCGCACGGATGTGGCTGTACACCTTGCAGGCCACCAGGCCGTCATCGCGCACGATGTAGTTGGTGTGGGTGGGCCAGTCGCGCCAGACGATGTTGTCCACGCTCTCGTCGATGGTGGCCTGTTCCTTGGTGTTGACCGGGAACACCAGCGGCCACTCGGCATCGTTCTTGACCGCTTCCATGAAGCCGTCGGTGATCAGCAGGGACAGGTTGAACTGGCGCAGGCGGCCGTCCTCGCGCTTGGCGCGGATGAAGTCCTTCACGTCCGGATGGGTGACATCGAAGGTGCCCATCTGCGCACCGCGGCGGCCACCGGCGCTGGACACGGTGAAGCACATCTTGTCGTAGATATCCATGAAGGACATCGGGCCGGAGGTATAGGCACCGGCGCCAGCCACGAACGCACCGCGCGGACGCAGGGTGGAGAACTCATAGCCGATGCCGCAGCCGGCCTTCAGGGTCAGGCCCGCTTCGTGGACCTTCTCCAGGATGCCGTCCATCGAATCGGTGATGGTGCCCGACACGGTGCAGTTGATGGTGCTGGTGGCCGGCTTGTGTTCCAGCGCACCGGCATTGGAGGTGATGCGGCCGGCCGGGATCGCGCCACGGCGCAGGGCCCAGGCAAAGCGTTCTTCCCAGTGGGCACGCAGCTCGGCGGTGGCTTCCGATTCGGCCAGCGCGCGCGCCACACGGCGGTAGGTGCCGTCGATGTCGGCATCCACCACCTCACCGGACTTGGTCTTCAGGCGGTATTTCTTGTCCCAGATGTCCATCGATGCCGGCTGCATCGGGATGTCCTGGTTGACCGCAACTTCGGTGGTGTCAACGACCGCCTGAACCTTGCTCATGTTGTGCTGCTCTCCGTAGTGCACCTAAAAGGTACTGATCTCAAAATTTGGTGACACCCATCACAGGCGCTGGCACAACGACAAACCGGCCACCGGGCACGCCGTGCGCGCCCGTGGTGGTGGGGAGTGGGGACCTACGATGCGGCTGTTGCAGGGCACGTGGATCATTGTCATTGCACCATCATCGGTTGGGGTGCTGCCGGAAGCGGCAACCCTACAACTAGTGGGCTGCCGGCGTGGCACCGCTACATCTTGTGCCTCGGACGCCGACCAGCTTACCCACCGCACGACCCAAGTCAAACGAAAAATTTGCACTCGGGGGCTTGCAATCGGGCGAGCCCGCGCCGGGCTTGGGTTTGCTGGTGACGATGGGTTTGATTGACCGTTCAGGGCACACTGGCAACACTCATTCAGCTTGAAACCGGGCTGGCTGCCCCTACCTCCAGCCAAGCCGCTGACCCCCAAGGGAAACTGCCGATGCGTCCACTGCCGACCCTGCTCACCCTGTCCCTGGCCGCCGCCTTTGGCGGTTTTGCCGCCACCGGCCTGCACAGCCTGCTGGACAACCCGGCCCAGGCCGCCACCCCGGCGCTGGCCTCCACCCTGCCCGCCGCGGCAAGCCTGCCGGCCAGCGTGGCCGGGCAGCCGCTGCCCTCGCTGGCGCCGATGCTCGAACGCAGCATGCCGGCGGTGGTGAGCATCAACACCAAACAGGTGGTGCGGGTGCGCAACCCGTTCTTCGATGACCCGGTGTTCCGCCGCCTGTTCCCGCAGGTGCCGGCCGAGCGCATCAACGAATCGCTGGGCTCGGGCGTGATCATCGATGCGGCCAAGGGCTATGTGCTGACCAACCACCACGTGATCGACAACGCCGATGACGTGCAGGTGACCCTGGCCGACGGGCGCAGCTTCACCGCCGAGTTCCTCGGCTCGGACGCCGACACCGACGTGGCCCTGATCCGCATCCCGGCCGAGAACCTCACCGCCATTGCCCTGGCCAACAGCGACCAGCTCAAGGTCGGCGACTTCGTGGTCGCCATCGGCAACCCGTTCGGCTTCAGCCAGACAGTGACCAGCGGCATCGTCTCGGCGGTGGGCCGCAGCGGGATCCGTGGCCTGGGCTACCAGAACTTCATCCAGACCGACGCCTCGATCAACCCGGGCAACTCCGGCGGCGCCCTGGTCAACCTGAGCGGCCAGCTGGTGGGCATCAATACCGCCAGCTTCAACCCGCAGGGCAGCATGGCCGGCAACATCGGCTTAGGGTTGGCCATTCCGGCCAACCTGGCCCGCAACGTGGTGGACCAGCTGCTGGCCCACGGCGAGGTGATCCGCGGCACCCTGGGGGTGGAAACCCAGAACCTGAGCCCGCAGCTGGCCCAGGCCCTGGCCCTGGACGAGGCTCGTGGCGCGCTGATCACCCGCGTGCTGCCCGGCTCCGGTGCGGCCGCTGCCGGCCTGCAACCCGGCGATGTGGTGCTCAGCGCCAATGGCCAGCGCATCGCCAATGCCAGCGCCCTGCACAACATCGAAGGCCTGCAGGCGGTGGGCAGCACACTGAGCCTGGAGATCCGCCGCGACGGCAAGCCGCTGAGCCTGCGCGCCACCCTGCACGAGCAGCTGCGCCAGCTCGACGGCGCCGCCCTGGACCCGCGCCTGACCGGCGCGCGTTTTGTCGAACTGCCCGAAGCCACCCGCCAGGCCGGCCTGGCCGGGGTATTGGTGACCGAGGTGGCCCGTGGCAGCCGTGCCGAGACCAGTGGTCTGGCCCGTGGCGATGTGCTGCTGGCCAGCAGCGCCGGTGAGTTCAACGACCTGGCCGGGCTGCGCGCCAGCTTTGACAAGCGTCCGCCGCAGCTGGTGCTGCGTATCCTGCGTGGCAACCGCCGTGGCGATCTGGTGATGCGCTGACATTGCGTGAATGCCGCCCGTGGTATCAACACCCCTTCACCCGGCGCCATGACGGTGCCATCCCCCAGCAAAGGAGCAAGCAATGAGCCCGACCAATTCTGAAAACCTCAAGGATCAGCTCAACGAGGCCGGCAGCCACCTCAAGGCCGCCGCCAATGCCGCCGGCACCGCCGTCAAGGGCGTGGCCAGCTCCGTCTCCGACGAAGCCGTGCAGGCCAAGGCGAAGATCAAGGCCGAGCTGTCGGAAACCGCGCAGTACGGCAAGTCCGCCGCCAGCGCCGGTGGCGCGGTGGCCAAGGAGCAGGTGGATGCCCTGCTGGACAAGAGCAAGGATCTGATCGACAGCGCCGCCGAGCTGATCCGCGAAAAGCCGCTGGCTTCCTTCGGCGTGGCCTTTGCCGCCGGCTTCCTGATTGCCAAGCTGACCCGCGGCAGCAGCAACGACTGACGTGGGCACGCCCGACCGTGCCACTGCCGGGGCCGCGCCCCCGGCGGCTGAACTGCCCGGGGCCGTCCCGGGCATCGGCGAGGCCTTTGACACCGTCAGCCAGGCCGGCCGCGAAAGCCTGGAGTCCGGCCGCGACATGGGCCGGGCGATGCGCCGCCTGGTGGCTGCCGAAGTGGCCCAGGCGCGCATCGTGCTGGCCCGCGCTGCGGTGTGGCTGGCCGTGGCGGTGGCCTTCGGTGCCAGCGCCTGGCTGCTGCTGATGGCCGCGCTGATTGCCGGCCTGCATGCGATGGGACTGAGCTGGCTGGCCGCCACCTCGATCAGCGCCCTGGTCAGCCTGCTGGTGGCCGTGCTTGGCGCCTGGCAGACCCTGCGTTACTTCGAGATGGCGCGCTTTGAATCCAGCCGCAAGCAACTGGCCCACCTGTCCCGGCGTGATGCCGAGGACGAGGAAGAGGATGTGCGCAAGCCCAACCTGGCCCAGGTGCAGCGACGGATCGAACGTGCCAGCCAGGTCATGGACGGCCGCCGCAGCCAGCTGCGGCAGAACATGCAGCAGGTGCGCAGTACCTGGCGTGCAGCGTGGACACCGTGGCGCATCCTCGGTGCCGGTGTTGGCCTGGGCTTTGTCTCCGGCAAGCTGGACCCGGAAAAGGCCGCTGCCGGCGTTGCCGCCCAGGTGACCTCGGCGCCGAAGATCCTGCAGGTGCTCACCGCCCTGTCTGGCCTGCTGGCCGCGACCAAGGCCCAGGTGGCCGCAGCGGAGGCCGAATTTGCCGCCGACCAGGCCGAACAGCACGAAGAGGCGGCCGATGCCGCCAGTGCCGATGCCCAGACCGGCGTGGCCGCCAGCACGGCCGCCGCAGCCGGGGTCAGCCGCCCGCTCGATCCGGCCCAATGGCAGCCACCGGCAGCCGAAGCGGCCACCGAGCTGGGCGAGGACCCACCGCGCTGAAGCCCGGCCGGCACAGGACCAGCCCGCGCCGGGCTTACCCCCGGCGCGGGCGTACAATGGCCCGGTGAACATGCCCATTGCCGCCATTACCCTGGACCTGGACGACACCCTGTGGCCGTTCGCCCCGATCGCCACCCAGATTGACCAGGTGCTGGACGACTGGCTGCGCCAGCACAGCCCGGCCACCGCCGAGCGCTTCCCGATCCCGGCGATGCAGACCCTGCGCGTGCAGACTTGGGAGGCCCACCCGGAACTGGCCCATGACCTGTCGGCGCTGCGCCGGATCACCCTGGAAGCGGCCTTCCGCGCCAGCGGTGAATCACTGGACCTGGTGGCCCCGGCCTACGAGGCCTTCTACGCCGCGCGCAACCGGGTCACCTTCTATGACGATGCGCTGGCCGCGCTGGAGCGCATTGCCGCCCGCTTTCCGATCGGCGCGCTGACCAACGGCAATGCCGACCTGGCCGCCATCGGCATCGACCACCTGTTTGTGTTCCAGCTCGGTGCCCGCGAGCACGGCGTGGCCAAGCCGGCGGCCAGCATCTTCCATGCCGCCTGCCAGCAACTGGCCCTGCCGCCGGAGCGCGTGCTGCATGTGGGCGACCACATCGAGCTGGATGTGGCCGGCGCCCAGCGCGCGGGCCTGCGCGGCTGCTGGATCAACCGCATCGATGCGCACTGGAACAACCCCGAGCTGCAGCCGGACCTGCAGTTCGACACCTTGACCGGGCTGGCCGACTGGCTGGACGCACACGTCGCCGCCTGACCCCTGCAACGAGGACACCGCATGACCACCCTGCCCACCGGCTTCACCGCCAGCACCGACCAGGCCCTGCCGCTGTACGTGCTGGACACCACTTCCTTCGCCGCCTGGCGTGCCGGCCAGAGCGCGGCCGTGGCCGCCTTCCTGGACGCCACCGGCTTTGCCGCTGCCGCCGGCAGCGTGGCCCTGATCCCGGGCCCGGACGGTCTGGCCGCCGCGGTGATCGGCGTGGGTGACCGTGCCGATGCCTATGCTTACGCCCACGCCCCGTTCGCCCTGCCCGCCGGCAGCGTCTGGCAGCTGGCCAGCGACGACACCGATGCCGACCTGCTGGCCCTGGGCTGGGGCCTGGGCAGCTACCGCTTCAACCGCTACCGCAAGCCGGCCCGCCAGCCGGCACGGCTGGCCGCCACCCCGAGCGAGGAAGTGGCCGCGCTGATTGCCGCCTGCTGCCAGGTGCGCGACCTGGTCCACACACCGACCGAGGACATGGGCCCGCAGCAGCTGGAAGACACCGTCAAGGCGATGGCCGCTGCCCATGGCGGCCAGTTCTCGGTGCTGGCCGGCGATGAACTGCTGGCCCACAACTTCCCCACCATCCATGCCGTGGGCCGCGCCTCGCACCGCGCCCCGCGCCTGATCGAACTGCGCTGGGGCCCGGCCGATGCACCCAAGCTGACCCTGGTCGGCAAGGGTGTGTGCTTTGACACCGGCGGCCTGGACCTGAAGCCGGCCGACGGCATGCGCAACATGAAGAAGGACATGGGCGGTGCGGCCCATGCCATCGGCCTGGCCTCGCTGGTGATGGCACGCAAGCTGCCGGTGCAGCTGACCCTGCTGGTGGCCGCGGTGGAAAACGCCATTGGTCCGGATGCGCTGCGCCCGGGCGAGGTGGTCACCACCCGTGCCGGGATCAGCGTGGAAATCGACAACACCGACGCCGAAGGCCGTCTGATCCTGTGCGACGCCCTGGCCTATGCAGCCGAAGGCAAGCCGGAAGCGATCATCGACTTTGCCACCCTGACCGGCGCGGCGCGCATTGCCCTGGGCCCGGACCTGCCGGCCCTGTTTGCCAATGACGACGTGCTGGCCCAGCAGTGGATCGACGCCGGCGAAGCCACCCGTGACCCGGTCTGGCGCATGCCGCTGTACCGCCCGTACCTGCGCTACCTCAACAGCGGCGTGGCCGACATGGCCAATGCCGGCTCGCGCATGGCCGGTGCAGTGACCGCCGCGCTGTACCTGGAGCGCTTCATCCCGGCCGGCCAGACCTGGGCCCACCTGGACGTGTACGCCTGGAACGACACCGACCGCCCGGGCCGCCCCGCCGGTGGCGAAGCCCTGGCCCTGCGCAGCGCCTGGGCCCTGCTCAAGACCCGCTACGCCTGAGCCGCCCACGCCGCGCGATGCGGCAGCACAAGCCCTCCGACCCCGCCGGCAACGGCGGGGTTTTTGTTGCAGCGTCAGCGCTGCGCTGGCCATGAACACCGCGACCCGGCCGGACATCAACGGCGCGCCGGCGTTACCTGCACGGCAATCCGCTGTCCAGCGCCAATGGGCACTTCAATCCGTTGCCGGGACAGGTTGATACTGTGCCGACCCAGCAAACGATCCCGCCCCGATGCCTCCAGCTCCCTTGACCCCACGCCAGCGTCTGGCCCGGACCGCGGCAATCAGCGCCCTGCTCGCCGCCGCCGCTGCCGGCCTGCTGTACCTGGCCGACCGTCTGGGCCCGGCGCGTCAGGCCCGGCAGTTCATCGACACCATCGAGGCCAGCGGTGCCCGCCATGCCGGCTACCGCCGCGCACACAGCCATGGTGTCTGTGTCTCGGGCTGGTTTGAACCCAAACCGGCACTGGCCCAGTTGTCGCGAGCATCGATGTTCACCCAGACGCGGATCCCGGCGCAGGGCCGGCTGTCGATCGGTGGCGGCGGCCCGGAAGCCGCCGAGGCCGCCGCGCGGGTGCGCAGCCTGGCCCTGCAGCTGACCGCTGAGGATGGCCAGCAATGGCGGCTGGCGATGAACAGCTTCCCGTTCTTCGGCATGCCCAGTGCCGAGGCGTTCCTGGAACAGGTACGCGCGCAGACCCCGGACCCGGCCACCGGCAAGCCGGACCCGGCCGCCATCGCCGCGCTGCAGGCCCGCTACCCCAGTGCGCGTGCCTTTGCCCAGTGGGCGCGCACGGCACCGTGGACCGACAGCTGGGCCAATACCGGCTACAACGGCATCCACACCTTCTACTTTGTCGACGCTGATGGCCAGCGCACCCCGCTGCGCTGGTCGTTCGTCCCACTGGCCGAGGCACAGACCATGAGCGAGCAGCAGCGCCAGCACGCACCGGCCAATTACCTGAGTACCGAGCTGGCCGGACGCCTGGCCCAGGGTCCGGTCGGCTGGACCCTGCAGCTGCAGCTGGCCGAGCCGGTTGATGTACTGGAAGACCCGTCCATCGCCTGGCCGCAGGAGCGGCCCACGGTCGATGCCGGCACGCTGTGGATCGATGCGATGCAGCCCCAGCAGGGCGGTTACTGCGATGGCGTCAATTTTGACCCCACCGTGGTTCCGGATGGCATCGTCACCTCGGCCGACCCGATCCTGGCGGTGCGCTCGGCGGTCTACGCCCAGTCCTGGAACCGCCGGCTGCAGGAGCAGCGCCAGGCAACGGAGGCCAAGCCATGAGCGCACAACCGGACCGTTTCCGCCTCAGCCTGCGCGTACTGCACTGGCTGATGGCGGTATTGATCGTGGCGATGCTGGCGGTCGGCCTGCTGATGACCAGCTCGCTGACCCTGCGACCGCTGATGCTGGACATCCACCGCCCGCTGGGCGTGGCGATCCTGCTGCTGGCCCTGCTGCGCCTGGGCCTGCGTCTGACCGGGGCGACCCCGCCGCTGCCATCCAGCCTGCCGCGCTGGCAGGTGTGGGCGGCGCAGGCCAGCCATGTCGCGCTGTATGCGCTGATGCTGGCGATGCCGCTGCTGGGCTGGGCGATGCTCTCGGCCGGTGGCATGCCGGTACAGCTGTGGCCAGGCATGCTGCTACCGGCGCTGGTCGCGCCCTCGCCTGCGCTGTACAGCCTGCTGCACCAGATCCACCAGCTCGGTGCCTGGACGCTGGCGGCGCTGGTGCTGGGCCACGTCGGTGCCGCCCTGCACCATGCCTGGCTGCGGCGTGACGGGGTCTGGCAGGCGATGGCCGGCGGCCGTAGCGACTGAACCCGCCGGCACGGCCGGGCTGGCCCGCGCTCAGCGCCGCCGGGTGGCGCCCGGCTCAGTCTTCCTGGCCATCGACCAGCGCGCGGTCGCGGCCTTGGCGCTTGGCCCGGTACAGGGCCTGGTCGGCGCGCTGCAGCAGTTGTTCGGCACTGTCGCGGCCGGCAGCGGCAATGCCGATGGAGGCGGTGATCGCCGGCAGTTCGTGGCCCATGTGCTCCACCCGCAGCGCGCGGATGGCATCAAGCAGCTGGGCGGCACGGGCGCTGGCCTGTTCCACGCTGGCCTCGGGCAGCAGCACGGTGAACTCCTCGCCGCCGTAACGGCAGGCGATGTCCTCGGTGCGCAGCTGGGCCTGCAGCAGCTTGCCCAGCGCGGCCAGCAAGGCATCGCCACCGGGGTGGCCGTGGGTGTCGTTGAAGGTCTTGAAGTGGTCCACGTCCAGCATCAGCACGCTGAAGGGCAGGCCGCGGCGCTGGCAACGGGCCAGCTCGCGCACCAGCGATTCTTCCAGGTAGCGGCGGTTGAACAGGCCGGTGAGCGGGTCGCGGATGGACTGCACGCGCAGCTTTTCCTGCAGCGAGATGGTGTGCAGGGTCATGGACAGCTGTTCGGCGGCGGCATGCACCAGCTCCATGCGCCGCATCAGCGCCGGATCGGTGCTGGAAATGTAGACAAAGCCCACCTGCACCCCCTGCGCGGTGAGCGGGATGCAGGCCAGCTGGCCGGCACTGCCCGGCTCGGCAGCGGCCAGATGCTGGCAACGGGCAGCGACCTCGTCGGCACTGTTGAGGTGGATCTGGCCACGGCGCAGGGCCCAGCAGTGTTCCGGCGGCACCAGCGCCTGGCTGTCGACCACATGGGTGCCCCAGACGGCCAGCTGTTCGGCATAGTCGCGCGAGGCGCGGATGCGGTAGACGGTGCCGCCACTGCCCGGCAGCAGGCGTGACAGCAGCTGGGTGGTCAGGGCCACGGCTTCGTCGGCGTTGTGGCTGTTCTGCAGCAGGCCGGCATAGCGGGTCAGTTCGGCCAGGCCGGAACGGTGGCGCTCCGATTCGGCCAGCGATTGCTGCAGGCGGGCGGCGGCCTCCTTGTTGCGCTGCTCGGCACGGCTGCGCCGCCGCATCTCGCCCAGCAGGCGCAGGTAGACCAGGCCGAGCAGGACGATGCCCAGCGGGATGCCGATCACCGCCAGCACACGCAGGGTCAGCGCGCTGCGCTGGCTGGACTGGTCTCGCCGGGCCAGCAACTGGCGCTCGGTGGCGATCAACTGCTGGGCCATCAGGCGGATCTGCGAGGACACCGCCAGCACTTCATCATCGATCCCGGCACGCGCTTCCTCCAGGCCACCACGGCGGTAGCGCTCCAGGTTGCCGCGGATCTGCTCCAGGCGCTGGGTTTCCAGCTGCTGCATCTGCTCCACCCGGGCCCGCTGGGCCGGGTTGTCGGCCACCAGGGTGTGCAGGCGGTCCAGCAGGGGCTGCAGCTGCTCGTGGTTGCTGCGGTAGGCAACCAGGTAGTCGACGTCACTGGTCAACAAGTAACCACGTTGGGCACTTTCGGCATCGCGCAGGCGCGCCTCGAAAGCATCCACACTGGCGATCACCTCGTTGGTGTGGGACACATAGCGGGCATCGGCAATGAAGCGCTGCACGCCCCACAGCACGCCTGCGCCCACGCCGACAAAGATCGTCGCGGCCACCAGCAGCCCTGCCCAGTTTGTGATGTTGGCCTTGCGCACTGCGCCGTCTCCTGCTCGATCAAGCCTTGTCATGATGCCGACATGCACACTTCATGCCACGCCGCCCATTGGGCACGAAAAAGGCGTGCCCTGCCGGGCACGCCCTCACATTCCCTCCTGCACGATGCTCACGGCAGCGGGATGAATTCCTGGTCATCGGCGTCGGGCAGCTTCATGCGCCCGGCGCGCCAGTCGGCCTTGGCCTGTTCGATGCGTTGCTTGGAGGAGGACACGAAGTTCCAGTCGATGTAACGCTCGCCCACCGGCTCGCCGCCGATCAGCATCAGCAGGGTCGGGGCGCTGGCGCGGGCCTTGGCGCCGGGGGCAAACACCGCCATCTGGCCGGGGCCGATGCGCTCGGTGCCCACCTCTATCTGGCCATGCACCACATAGGCGGCCACCTCACCTGCCGGCATCGGCACCGCTGCGCCCGGCTGCAGCTCCAGGTGGAAATAGAACAGCGGGCTGTGCACCGGCACCGGTGAGCTCAGGCCCAGGGCCGAACCGGCAATCAAGCGGCCACGCATGCCGGCCTCCTCGATCAGCGGCACCTGCGCCGCATCGATGTGGGCGAAGGACGGATCGATCTCCTCCATGCCATCGGGCAGGGCCAGCCAGGTCTGGATGCCGTGCAGCGGGCCGCCATGGGCGCGCTGGTACTCAAAGCGCTCGGAATGGGTGATGCCCGAGCCGGCGGTCATCCAGTTGACCTCGCCGGGCAGGATTTCCTGCACCGAGCCGACGCTGTCACGGTGCATCATGCGCCCGTCGAACAGCCAGCTGATGGTGGCCAGGCCGATGTGCGGGTGCGGGCGCACGTCCGCTTCCTTGGCCAGGCCGGCGGCAAACTGCGCCGGGCCCATGTGGTCGAAGAACACGAACGGGCCGACCATGCGGCGCTCACGGTGAGGCAGCACCCGGCCCACTTCGATGATGCCCAGCGAATGGCGACGTTGGTCGATCACGTTTTGCAGCATGGTGGAGCTCCTTGGAAAAATGCAGGCGGGCATCATCGCCCGGCCCATGTGGTGCAAGGTGGCGATCAGGCCAGCGGCGGCAGGTCGAACACCAGCACCTCGGCATCACGGCCCAGGCCCACGCGCACTTCCGGCTCGTTCTCCAGCTTGAGCGCATCGCCGGCATTGAGGGTGCGGCCATTGACCTGGAGCTGGCCGCGCACCAGGTGCACATAGCCCAGGCGCCCCGGCGCCAGGGCCAGGGTGGCCGATTCATCACCGTCGAACAGGCCGGCCAGCATCAAGGCATCCTGATGGATGGACACCGAGCCATCACGCCCGTCCGGGCTGGCCACCACACGCAGGCGGCCACGCTTTTGCTCAGGTGCAAAGGTCTTCTGTTCGTAGGACGGGGCCACGCCCTGGCGATCCGGGAAGATCCAGATCTGCAAAAAGTGGGTGGTGCCGTCGTTGTGGTTGAACTCCGAATGGGTCACCCCGGTACCGGCGCTCATGCGCTGCACCTCGCCGGGCACGATGGTGCCGACATTGCCCATCGAATCCTTGTGCGCCAGGGCACCGTCGATGACGTAGCTGATGATCTCCATGTCGCGGTGCGGATGGGCACCGAAGCCACCACCGGCGGCCACGCGGTCCTCGTTGATCACCCGCAGCGGGCCGAAGTGCACATGCGCCGGGTCATGGTAGTTGGCAAAGGAAAAGCTGTGCCAGGAGTCGAGCCAGCCGTGGTTGGCATGGCCGCGCTCGGCGGCGGCGCGCAGGGTGATCATGGTCAGTGCTCCTGTTCTGGCCACCGTAGGGTGGCGTGTCAGGCTGCAGTGTAAGCCATCATTTTTGGCAATAAATCACCCATCAAAACACTGATTGTTCCACCAGTGACTACAACCAGCCCCGCTGCCGGGCCAGGCGGTGGGCCTCGACCCGGTTGGACACGCCCAGCTTGCTGATGCATTCAGACAGGTAGTTGCGCACCGTGCCCTGGGACAGGCCCAGGGCCGTGGCGATCTCCGCCGAGCTGCGCCCCTGCCCGGCCAGACGCAGCACCTGGCGTTCGCGCTCGCTCAACGGGTCGGCCTGCTCCCAGGCCGACACCGCCAGCTGCGGGTCGATCGCCCGGCCACCGTGCTGCACGTTGCGCAGGGCCTGGGCCAGCTGTTCGGCCGGCGCGTCCTTGAGCAGGTAGCCACGCACCCCGGCCTCCAGTGCACGCCGCAGGTAGCCGGCGCGGCCGAAGGTGGTGACGATCACCACCCGCGTGGCCAGGCCATGACGCTGCACCCGCTGGGCCAGCTCCAGGCCACCGAGCCCGGGCATTTCGATGTCGGTGACCAGCAGGTCCGGCTGGTGTTGCTGCAGGGCCAGCCAGGCCGCTTCGCCGTCAGCCACCGCGGCCACCACCTCCAGGTCGGGCTCCAGCCCGAGCAGGGCCGACAGCGCCCCGCGCACCATGGCCTGGTCTTCGGCCAGCACGATGCGGATCATGCGCCGGCCTCCACCGTCAGCGGCACACTGATGGTCAGCTGGCTGCCCACGCCCTTTTCGCCCTCGATGGACAGCACGCCGTCCAGCGCCTCGACCCGTTCACGCATTCCCGTCAAACCGTTGCCACGTCGCTTGCCGACACCGCGGCCATCATCGCTGATGATCATCTGCACGACATCCCCGGCCACTACAAACTGCAGGCGGGCCGTGTTGGCCTCGGCATGCCGGGCGATGTTGGTCACCGCCTCGCGCAACACCAGCGACAGCGCGGTATCGATGGCCGGCGGCAGCGGCGGCGGGCTGTGGGCCTGCCAGCTGACGCCACGCGATTGGAGCAACAGCCCGGCCGAGGCGATCTCACCGTGCAGGTCAGTGGCCCGCATGCCCGACACCGCCGCCCGTACCTGCATCAGGGCCTGGCGTGCCACGGTCTCGGCTTCGTTGGCTTCGGCACGCGAGCGCTGCGGGTCACTGTCGGCCAGCTTGCGTGACAGCTCCAGCTTCAGGGTGATCAGCGACAGGGTGTGGCCCAGCAGGTCATGCAGGTCACGGCCGATACGCTCGCGCTCGGCGGCACTGGCCTGGGCCCGCAGCGCGGCCTGGCTGTTGTCGAGCAACTTGCGGCGCGAGGATTCGGCAAAGTAGTACCAGGTCGACAGCAGCGAGCCGGCGACCATCACCAGCACGCCCAGGCTGCGCATCAGGCCCTGGTCCAGGGCGCTGTTGAGCCCGGCATGGAAGCCGGCCACAAACAGCACCACCAACACCTGCGCCGACTTGGACAGCTGCGGCCGGATGCCCACCAGCTCGTCCATGAACCAGCACAGCGCGAAGCTGAAGGCCAGGATCAACGAGTGGGACGGGATGCTGGCCTGCAGCGCCAGCACCGCAGTCATCATCACCAGCGACAGCACGATCGACCGCCGCGAGGGCAACCAGGTGGCCATGCACCAGAGCGCGCCGACCACCGCACCGGCGACCATTTCATAGCCCACACTGCCGGTGAAGCTGGTCAGCGAATGACTGCTGTCGGCCATCCGTACCAGGTCACCCAGATCGGCCAGGCTGACCACGCCGGTCAGCAGCAGCAACGGCACCACGATGGCGGCAACAACGCCCAGCGCAGCCACCACGATCACCGTACCGATGGCGTAAAGAAAATCCCAGGGCTTGTGCGCCATCACCCGGGCCCAGCGCATCATCGAGGAGGCCGGGGCCGGCTGCAGCCAGTGCGGCCAATGGTCAAACAGGGTGATGGGCTGGCGGAACAGCGCACCCAGGCGAGCAGTGACAGATGACATCGTGGGACCTCCCTTGTGGATGCGGCCATGCTCGCTGTTTGCAGCCGGCCACCCAACCGGCAGACGTCAGCCATCGCTCATGACAGATGTCATGTCAGCAAGTCCACACCGGCACCCCGCTATCATGGCCGCTTTCCTCCTGCCTGATGACGGACTGCGCCATGCCCTCCCTGCGCCCCTTCCTGGACAAGATGCCCACCGTGGGCGAACGCGCCTACATCGACCCGGCCTGCACCATCATCGGTGACGTGCACATCGGCGAGGACGCCTCGGTCTGGCCGGGCACGGTGATCCGTGGCGATGTGAACCATGTGCGCATCGGTGCGCGTACCAACGTGCAGGACGGCACCATCATCCATGTCAGCCACGACAGCCCGTACAACAAGGGCGGCTACCCGACGATCATCGGCGAGGGCGTCACCGTCGGCCACGGCTGCATCATCCACGCCTGCACCATCGGCGATTACTGCCTGATCGGCATGGGCGCGATCATCCTCGATGGCGCCACGGTGGAAGCCAATGCCTTCATCGCCGCCGGTGCGGTGGTCGGCCCGGGCAAGGTGGTGGGCAGCGGCCAGCTGTGGGCCGGCAACCCGGCCCGGCTGATGCGCGAACTCAGCGAGAAGGACATCATCGGCCTGCGCTATTCGGCCGACCACTACGTCAAGGTCAAGGACCAGTACCTGGGCATGCAGGAGGCCGGCGCATGAGCTTTTCCGGTACCCAGCGCTACATCGCCACCCCGGAGCTGATGGCCGCGGTCAATGCCGCCATCGCCCTGCGCAAGCCGCTGCTGATCAAGGGCGAGCCGGGCACCGGCAAGACCCTGCTGGCCGAGGAAGTGGCTGCTGCCCTGGGCGCACCGCTGATCACCTGGCACATCAAGTCCACCACCAAGGCGCAGCAGGGCCTGTACGAATACGACGCGGTGTCGCGCCTGCGCGACTCCCAGCTCGGCGATGCCCGCGTGCACGACATCGGCCACTACATCCGCCGCGGCAAGCTGTGGGAGGCCTTCGACAGCGAACAGCGCGCGGTGCTGCTGATCGACGAAATCGACAAGGCCGACATCGAGTTCCCCAACGACCTGCTGCACGAACTGGACCGCATGGCCTTTGATGTCTACGAGACCGGCCAGACCGTGCGTGCGCGCCAGCGTCCGATCATCCTGATCACCTCCAACAACGAGAAGGAACTGCCGGACGCCTTCCTGCGCCGCTGCTTCTTCCACTACATCGCCTTCCCCGATGCCGACACGCTGAAGAAGATCGTGGACGTGCATTTCCCGGACATCGACCAGCAGCTGGTGGGCCGCGCCCTGCGCGCCTTCTTCGAGCTGCGCGAGGTGGCCGGGCTGAAGAAGAAGCCGACCACGTCCGAGCTGATCGACTGGCTGCGCCTGCTGATGGCCGATGAGCTAGCCGCGCGCCAGCTGGCCGATGCACCAGCCGAAAAAGCCCTGCCGCCGCTGGCCGGGGCCCTGATCAAGAACGAGCAGGACCAGCAGCTGCTGGAGCGGCTGATGTTCCTGCACCGTCGCCAGGGGCGCTGAGCATGGCCGGCATTTCCTTCACCCGCGAGCAGCACGACCAGCTCGCCGCCGAGCTGCAGTACTGGCTGGAAAAGAACACCGATGCCCAGATCGGTCGTTTCGAGGCCGGCTTCCTGCTGGACCACATCAGCCAGGCCCTGGGCCCGTACTGGTACAACCAGGGCGTGCGTGATGCCCAGGCAGTGCTGGCCGCGCGCGTGGACGAGCTGCAGTACAGCCTGTCCGACCTGGAACAGGCGGAGCGCTGAGCGATGTTCCTGGCCTTGTTCGATGCCCTGCGCGCGCAGCGCGTGCCGGTCACCCCGCGCGAGTGGCTGGACCTGCTGGCCGCGCTCAAGGCCGGTGCCGGTGAGCCCACACCCGAAGGCCTGTACGCACTGGCGCGCACGGTGCTGGTCAAGGACGAGCGCCATTACGACCGTTTCGACCGCGCCTTCGGCCAGTTCCTGGGCCAGGTCGCCAGTGCGCCGGATGCGGCCCTGTCCAAGGTGATTCCCGAGGATTGGCTCAACAACGCCCTGCAACGCCAGCTCTCCGATGAGCAGAAGGCAAAGCTGCAGCAGATCGGCTCGCTGGACGAGCTGATGAAACAGTTTGCGCAGCGTCTGGCCGAGCAGCACGAGCGCCATCAGGGTGGCAACCGCTGGATCGGCACCGGCGGCACCAGCCCGTTCGGGCATTCGGGCTGGCACCCTGGCGGCATGCGGGTGGGCGGCCAGAGCCAGCACCGCAGTGCGGCCAAGGTGTGGGAAAAGCGCAGCTTTGCCGAACTGGATGGCGATGCCGAACTGGGCCCGCGCAACCTGAAGATGGCCCTGCGCCGCCTGCGCAAGTTTGCCCGTACCGGCGCAGCCGAAGAGCTGGACATGGACGCCACGATCAAGGCCACCGCGCGCGATGGCGGCCTGATCAACATCGCCATGCGCCCGCAGCGGCGCAATGCGGTCAGCGTGTTGCTGCTGCTGGACATCGGTGGCTCGATGGATGACCACGTGGCTGCGGCCGAAGCGCTGTTCGGTGCGGCGCGGGCCGAGTTCAAGCACCTGGTCCACTACTACTTCCACAACTTCACCTACGACACCCTGTGGACCCACGCCCGTCGCGCCCAGGCCGACGAGGTGCCGACGCTGGACGTGCTGCACCGTTACGGCGCGGACTGGCGCGTGGTGATCGTCGGCGATGCGGCCATGCATCCTTGGGAAATCATTGCCCAGGGCGGCTGCAACGAGGCCTGGAACGAAGAACCCGGCCAGGTCTGGTTCGAGCGCCTGCGCGCCCAGTTCCCGCACCTGGTGTGGATAAATCCGGTGCCGCAGGCACGCTGGCAGTACACCCAGTCCACCACGTTGGTGCAGCAGCTGGTGGAGAACCGGATGTACCCGCTGACCCCGGATGGCATTGCCCAGGCCATGGGCCAGCTGGCGCGTTGAAGCGACCGCTGACCGGTGGACGGCGCTATCGGAAATGCGGCCGCAACCAGTACAGTGTGGCTCTGTTCGCTTAGCCCGGTCGCGCTGATGGCAATGGATGCCCTGCTGGACAACCGCCGCGTGGTCCACACCCCGGAAGGTGTGGCACTGCAGCTCACCCCTGCCGGTGCCTTGCCGCGTGCCCTGGCCTGGGGGGTGGACCTGGTTATCCGTGTGCTGCTGCTGGTGGTGCTGGGTATCGCCCTGCAGATGCTGGGCAAATTCGGCGTTGGCCTGTTGCTGATTGCGATGTTCTGCCTGACCTGGGGCTACACCATCGTCTGCGAGGCGCTCTACGGCGCCACCCCGGGCAAACGCCTGCTCGGGCTCAAGGTGGTGGCCGCCGATGGTGCGCCGCTGGGCTGGAATGGGGCGGTGGTGCGCAACCTGCTGCGTACCGTGGACATGCTGCCCTTCGGCTACATGATCGGGGTGACCAGCAGCCTGTTCGACCGCCATGGACGTCGCCTCGGTGACCTGGTGGCCGGCAGCCAGGTGATCCATGCACCGGCCACACACAGCCGCCAGCGCCTGCCCGAGGTGCCCGGCCAGCCACTTCCGCAACCGCTCAAGACCCACGAGCAGGCCCTGCTGCTGGCCTTTGCCGAACGCGCGCAAGGCCTGCCGCTGGCACGCCGCAACGAGCTGGCCAACCTGGCCAGCCCGCTTACCGGACGCAGCGGCGATGCGGCCACCCAGCAGTTGTATGCACTGGCCAACGGCCTGCTGGGGCGGCAATGAAACAAGCGCAGTTCGTCGCCCGCCACCAGGCCAACTGGGAGGCGCTGAGCCAGTGGCTGCACACCCCGGCCAACAAGCGCGAAGGCCGCCACGCCGAGCGCTTTGCCACGCTCTACCGCCAGCTCTGCCACCACCTGGCCCTGGCCCGGCGGCGTGGCTACAGCCCGCAGCTGCTGGCCCACCTGGAACAGCTGATGCAGCTGGGCCATGCCGAGCTGTACCGCAGCGCGCCGGTGCCCTGGTACCGCCTGCCGCTGTTCCTGCTGGTGCAGTTCCCACGTACGGTGCGTGCCCACAGCGGCGCAATGCTGGTGGCCAGCGTGCTGTTCTGGGGCCCCCTGCTGCTGAGCCTGTTGCTGCTGCAGTGGCGCCCGGAGCTGTCCGACGTGCTGCTGGACAGCACCACCCTGGCGCAGATGGAAAAGATGTATGACCCCAGTGCCGAGCGCCTGGGCCGCGACAGCGGCAGTGACTGGCAGATGTTCGGTTTCTACATCTACAACAACATTTCCATCGGCCTGCGCACCTTCGCCAGTGGCCTGCTGCTGGGCATTGGCGCGCTGGTGATCCTGCTGTTCAACGGCATCCACATCGGCTCGGCTGCCGGCCACCTGACCGCGATCGGCTCCGGGGCACCGTTCTGGGAGTTCGTCAGCAGCCATGCGCCATGGGAACTGACTGCCATCGTGCTGGCCGGCGGTGCCGGCCTGCAGCTGGGCATGCGGGTACTGGCACCGGGGCAACTGTCGCGAGGCCAGGCCCTGGCATCGGCCGGGCGCGACGGTGCGGTGATCATCCTCGGCGTGGTGGTGATGCTGCTGCTGGCCGCCTTCATCGAGGCGTTCTGGTCGGCACAGACCATCATCCCGGCCGTGGCCAAATACATCGCCAGCGCCCTGGGCTGGCTGCTGGTGACGGCCTGGCTGCTGCTGGGCGGGCGCGGGGACGGCCATGCGCATTGAGAACCTGCAGCTGGTGCTGCGCCCGCGGGGCGGCTTCCAGGCAGCCGATCTGGGCATGGCCCTGGTGCGCGCCAATGCCCGTGTGGTGTGGCTGTCCTGGCTGGCCGTGGTGCTGCCGCTGGCCCTGGCCCTGAACCTGGCCGGCTGGTACCTGGACAAGCTGTGGCTGGCCGGGCTGCTGCTGTGGTGGCTCAAGCCGGTGTTCGAGCGCATCCCGCTGTATGTGATTTCGCGCGCGGCCTTTGGCCAGCAGGTCAGCGTCGGCCAGACCCTGCGCGCCCAGGCCGGCTTTGGCCTGGGCAAACTGCCGGCCTACCTGCTGTGGCGTCGCCTGGGCATGGCCCGCAGCCTGATGATGCCGGTGGACATGCTCGAGGGCGGCCCGGCACAGCAGTGCCGCCAGCGCCGCCACGCCCTGCTCGGCGACTACGGCATGGCCGCGCTGGTGACCTGGCTGATGTTCCACATCGAGCTGCTGCTGATCCTGGGCATCGTCGCCCTGAGCGGGCTGATGCTGCCGCCGGACATGCTCGGCGATGCCGCCCGCGAACTGTGGGAGATCATCCGCAGCGGCGACAACACCTACAGCTCGCTGGCCATGAACGTGCTGGAAGTGATCGCGATGAGCGTGATCGGGCCGCTGTATGTCGGCGCCGGCTTCGGCCTGTACCTGGATGCACGCACCCGGCGCGAGGCCTGGGACATCGAACTGGGCCTGCGCCGCCTGCGCCAGCGCCTGCAGGCCCTGCAGCAGCCGTTGTGCGCCGCCTTGCTGGCCATCGGCATGAGCCTGCTGCTGGGCCTGTCCGCACCGGCACAGGCCCAGGACAGCAGCGCCGCCGACCCTGCCGGCCCACCACGCAAACAGGTCAGCGATGTGGATGCACCGGGGCCGATGAAACGGGCAGGCTCCGGCGCTGCCGACGCCGATGCAGCCTCCCCGCCTGCAAGGGCCGGTCAGCTGCGGGATGCGGCCAGCCAGCAGGCATTTGCGCAGGCGGTGGCGCAGGCCTACCAACACCCGGATTTTGGCCAGCAACGCCAGCGCACCGAACGGGGAGGCGAAGATGAAAGCAAGCCGCAGAACAGCCGCCAGCGCGATCTTCCCGCCGTGCTCAAGACCCTGGTCGAACTGGTCGCCCAGGCCGGCAGTGTGGCCCTGTATGCCGTCCTGCTGATCGCGCTGGTGCTGATCGTGCTGGCTGCCCGGCGCTGGTTGCCGTGGCTGCGCTGGCGCCGTACCCGCGTGCAGCAAAGCACGATCGAACAACACAGCCTGGGCCTGCCCGAGGCCCTGCCCGATGGCATTGCCGAACACGCCCAGCGGCTGTGGCAACAAGGCCACGGGCGCCAGGCCATGGCCCTGCTGTACCGCGGCAGCGTGGCCGCGCTGGACCGCCTGGGCCAACAGCCGCTGCCGCCGGGAGCCACCGAGGCGCAGTGCCTGCGTGCCGCGCGCAGCCTGCCCGAGGCCAGCCAGCGCGAACTGTTCGCCGACACCGTGCGCAGCTGGCAGCAGACCGCCTGGGCCGGCCATCTGCCCAGTGATGCCGGCTTTGCCCAACTGCTGCAGCGGCTGCGCCAGCAACCGGGGTGGCTGACATGAACAACCGCCTGATCGCCAGCCTGGCCGCCCTGGCCCTGCTCCTGGTCGGCCTGCTGGCCTGGTATGTGAGCACGCTGGACAAGCGCACCGTCAACTACGTCACCCCGGCGCGCAATGCGGCCGCCTACAACCCGCTGTTCGTGCTCGAACAGGCCTTGCACGAACGGGAGCAGGCAGTCAGCTCGCACCGCTACTTCGGCACCATCGAGCAGCCGCTGATGCCCGGCGATACCGTGGTGATGCTGGCCGACGGCCGCCAGCTCAACAGCCGTCAGGCCCGCCAGCTGGCCGATGCGGTGGAACAGGGACTGCACCTGGTGGCCCTGCAACCGGCCAGCCGGCGCAAGCAGGCCGCCACCGATCCTGGCCGCCTGCTGCAGCAACTGGGCTTCCGCGCCAACCCCGCGTGCGCGCAGGGCCGCTGCGACCAGCGCCTGCTGCCGCCTGACGGTGCCAGCGTCGAGCAGGAGGATTACCGCCATCTGGGCGCGCGCATCGGCCACGGCCGGGTGGACCTGTTCTCCTCGTTGGATTTCCTGCGTACCGGCAAGGTGCTGCGTGGCCGCGAGCAGACCGGCATCGCGGGTTTTGCCGCCGATGGCCTGGCCAACCCGGCCAACCAGCGCCGGGCCTGGCAGCTGCTGGCCCCCAACCTGGGCAATGGCCACATCTACCTGATCTACGACCAACGCCAGGACCGCTGGTGGATGCGCCTGCTCAGCCAGGGGGTGATGACCTGGCTGCCGCTGGCCCTGCTCCTGGCCGGCTGGCTGTGGGCCCGCAGCCAGCGCCTGGGCCCGCTGCTGCCCGACCCGGAACCGGCCCGCCGTTCGTTGCGCGAGCACATCATGGCCAGTGCCCACCACCTGTGGCGCAACCGCCGTGGCCTGAGCCTGTATGACCAGGCCCTGGCCGCCCTGCACGCGCGCATCGCCAGCCGCGCCCCGGCCCTGTCCGGCCTGCAGGGCGTGGCCCTGGAGCAGGCCCTGGCCCTGCGTACCGGTATCGATGCCCGCCAGCTGGCCAGCGCCCTGCGCCGCCCGCCGGCCCATGACAAAGCCGCGCTGGCCCAGCGCATCACCGTCTTGATGGAAACAAGGAACCTGCTATGAGCGCGTTGCCGCCCCTGCCCGATGCGATGCCCCCGCTGCATGCCCCCCAGCCCGCCACCGGTACCGGCAGCCATCCGCTGGCCGAACGCGTGCAGACCCTGCGCGAGGCGGTCGGCCAGGCCTTCATCGGCCAGGCCGAGGTGCTCGAACAGATCCTGGTGGCCCTGCTGGCCGGCGGCCATGTGCTGATCGAAGGCGTGCCCGGGCTGGGCAAGACCCTGCTGGTGCGCGCCCTGTCGCGGGCGATGTCGCTGGAGCATGCGCGCGTCCAGTTCACCCCGGACCTGATGCCCAGCGACATCTGTGGCCATGCCGTGCTCGATGCGGCCAGCGGCCAGTTCCAGATCCGCCGCGGCCCGGTGTTCACCCACCTGCTGCTGGCCGATGAAATCAACCGCGCCCCGGCCAAGACCCAGTCGGCCCTGCTCGAAGCCATGGCCGAAGGCCAGGTCACCATCGAGGGCCAGTCCTTCACCCTGGACCAGCCCTTCCTGGCCCTGGCCACGCAGAACCCGGTCGAGCAGGAGGGCACCTACCCGCTGCCCGAAGCGCAGCTGGACCGTTTCCTGTTCAAGGTGCTGATCGGCTACCCCAGCCTGGAGGACGAGCGCGCCCTGGTGGCTGCTGTGACCACCGGCCGGGCGGCCAGCAGTTTTGACCTGGATGCCGTGCCGCGGGTGCTCACCGCCGCCGATGTCAGCGCCCTGCAGCAGGCCACCGCCAGCATCGTGCTGGATGACCAGGTGCTGGATTACGCCGTGCGCATCGCCGCGGCCACCCGGCGCTGGCCGGGGATCAGCGCCGGTGCCGGCCCGCGCGGCTCGATCGCCCTGGTACGTGCCGCGCGTGCCCAGGCCCTGCTCAACGGCCGTGATTTCGTCACCCCCGATGATGTGCGCCAGGTGGCCCTGCCCGCCCTGCGTCACCGCATCAGCCTGTCGCCGGAGCTGCAGATCGAAGGCCAGTCCTGCGATGACGTGCTGGCCGCCCTGCTGGCCAAGGTCAACGCGCCGCGTCGATGAAGGCCACCGTGTCCGACACCCCTGCCCGCACGGGCCGCTGGCAGGGCCTGCGCCCGGCCCCGGCGATGTGGCTGCCGGCCCTGCTCTGGGCCGGCTGTGGCCTGGCCGTGAACCTGGGCTACCTGCTGCCCCTGGCCTGGTGGCTGGCCGGCGCCGGGCTGGCCGTGCTGCTGGGCATCGATGCCTGGCGCCTGGTCGTGCGGGCCAGCCCGCAGGTGCGCCGCCTGCTGCCCGAGGTCTGGGCACTGGCCATCGAACGCGAGGTGGTGCTGGAAATCGACGGCTACCGCCGGCAGGCGCTGGAGGTGTTTGACCATCTGCCACCGCACTGGCAGCAGCAGGGCCTGCCGCGACGGCTCACCCTGCAGGCCGGCCAATGCAGCCGCCTGCGTTACCGGGCCACCCCGCAGCGGCGTGGCGCCGCCCGCTTTGCCGGGGTCGACCTGCGCCTGTTTTCCGGCCTGCGCCTGTGGACCCAGCTGCGCCACACCCCGCCACGCCAGCAGGTGCGGGTGTATCCGGATTTCATGCCGCTGACCCGGCTGGCCCTGCACAGCGCCGAGCGTGCCAGCCAGCTGATCGGCGCCCACATCCAGCGCCGTCGCGGCGAAGGCACCGATTTCCACCAGATGCGCGATTACCGCGTCGGCGACAGCCTGCGCCATGTGGACTGGAAGGCCACCTCGCGCGTGCGCCGGCTGATCTCGCGCGAATACCAGGACGAGAAGAACCAGCAGCTGGTGCTGCTGCTGGACACCGGCCAGCGCATGCTCGCCCGCGATGACGGCCGCAACCATTTCGATGACGTGCTCAACGCCTCCCTGCTGCTGGCCTGGCTGGCCCTGCGCCAGGGCGATGCGGTGGCCATGGCCGCCCATGGCGGTGAGCAGCGCTGGGTGGCCGGCAAGCGCGGCCCGGGCCATCTGGATACCCTGCTGCGCGCCTGCCACGACCTGCACCCGCAACCGGTGGCCACCGACTACCTGGCCGCCGCCAGCGAGCTGAGCGTGCGCCAGCGCCGGCGTTCCCTGGTGGTGGTGCTGACCAATATCCGCGACGAGGACAGCGACGAGCTGCTGGCCGCGGTGCAACTGCTCAAGCAGCGCCATCTGGTCTGCGTGGCCAGCCTGCACGAGACCGCCCTGCAGGCGATGCTGGCCCCGGACCGCAACAACCCGCATGGTGGCATCCACGCCGCCGCCGCCGCGCACTACCTGGCCCAGCGTGCCCAGGTCCACGACGCCCTGCGCCGTCACGGGGTGGATGTGCTCGATGTCACCCCGCAGGCCCTGCCCTCGGCCCTGGTCAACCATTACCTGGCCATCAAGCGCGCCGGCCGCCTGTAGGCCGGCCCTCAAGCCGACCACGCCGGCGCCGATACTCCAAGGGCCCGAGTGTCAATTTTGTTGCCGTGGTCACACCGGTGTCACCGTCGGCTTACACCCTTGGGCGCATTAATGGGACGCCCCCAGCGTGGCGGGGCCCCACAACAACATCACGCCCTCTCTCTCCAAGTGGGGCGCCCTCGCGGCGCCCGTTTTTATGCCTGCATTTGGCGCGAAATTTTCCGCATCTGCCCGTGCATCACCATTTTCCCGCCGCAATGGCGCGTCAACCCAGTGAAGTGGGCAGTCAACAGGCGACGGCCACTGCCGTTGTAGATACCCAGGTCGCCACCAGCTTCATCGAAACTGCGGGTAATCGGCCTGCAGCCGGGCCAGGGTCTGGGCCAGCAACGGTGGTGGCTGGTCGGCGTCGGGCAGCTGGCTGATCGCCGCCCAGGGCGCATCGACCAGGGCGTGGCCGCTGGCAAAGGCTGGCAGGCCATCGCGCTGGCGCAGGGCCTGCACCAGCAGCAGCTCGGCCGGGAATACCCGGTCAAAGGGCGAGTTGAATTCGTACTCGACCTTGTCGGTGCTGTACCGGCCCCGGGCCAGGTGGAAGGCCACCGCCGGGGCCATGGCCTGCTGGAAGGTGGCCAGGTCCGTCGTGCGCCAGTGCACCAGCAGGCCTTGATAGGCCTCGATCAGCGGGTTTTCCGGGGTGTAGGTGGTGCCCAAGTCAAAAGCCTGGGCCAGCAGGGCGATGACAAAGGCATCATGGGTGCCCTTGCCCCAGCGCTTGTGGCGCTCGCTGCCGGGGAAGGCATTGCGCTGCTGCTCGGCCTCGGCATAGGCCAGCAACAGGGCGGCATTGCCGGCCGCCTCGTCCCACTCACCCAGCAAAGCCGGGCCGATCGCCTTCAGGCTGGTGACAAACTCGTGCAACTGCACCACGTCATTACCCTTGGGCGGGTTCATGGCACCAAAGCGGAAGCCCAGTGAACGGTAGGCAATGGCCCAACGCAGCGGTTGCGCCAGTGCAAGCAGATCGCCCTTGCCGAAAGCATCTATGGCACGGTGACCATGGTAATGCCCTAGTAAATCAAGATCACTGCGTGCAGGAGAAGACAATCGACCTGAACCAACCAACCCCTGGCGCAACATGCCCATGTAGTAATCCAGGCGACCTTCGACTGCGGCGTTTACCAACCACCGCTCTGATTCCTTGAATACATTCCTGAGAGATTTATCCGGTTTCATTGCCTCACCTGTGTCATGCGATAAACGAAATATCACGCCCCACCGCCGCCATCACCGCCCCCGTCGTCAGCCCCGCCTTCGGGGGGCCGCGGATGCAGCAAGGACAACACCGGCCCACGCCGGGCCGGGGCCTCGGTAGCCGCTACCAGCTCAGGTGCAAGTTCCGCCGTCTGCGCCACGGACTGGGCTGTGGTTGCTTGCATCACTGTCAGCACGTCGCGCCCCTGCTCCGTTGGTACGGCTGCCTTGGGGCTCGGGAAAGGACAGTCAGCACTTACTGGCGTATCTCGATGCGCCGATAGCCCTTGTCCGCGCCGTAGCGTTGCCCGCGCTCCTCGACCCGGGCACACAAACGGCCCTCGCCACACATCACCCAATCGGCGTGATTGATCGCCTGGAAGTAGTCGATTTGCGGTTGCAGGCGGGCCACCTCCTGGCGTGCATGAAACAGCAACCAGGCCCCCGCGGCGGCGGCCAGCAAGCCAGCAAGGCCAACTGCCACGGTGGCCACCAGCATCCCGCGTGAGGCTTTGTATGCCAGCTGCTGCTGGGCCTGGGCATAATTCTGGGTGGCAGCCAGCAAGGTTCTGCTGGCGTTTTGCACGCTCTGTTCAAGGCGTTGTGCGGCCGGGTCAAGTGCACCGGCCAGCGCCTGTTGTGACAGCTGGCTCAGGCGGGGCATGGCCGACTCCACCACGCGGTTCACCTCGCCACCAGCACGCTGCACACCCACCTGCAGGGCCTGCATCTGTTGGTTGACGGTATCGCGCATGCGCTCCTCGCGCTGCTGCATCAGGCCAATCAGCACCAACAGATCCCGCTGGATCTGTTCGGATGTCACGGCTTCATCGGTCATGGGCGCATTCCTCAACGAAACTGCGGGTAATCGGCCTGCAGCCGGGCCAGGGTCTGGGCCAGCAGTGGTGGTGGCTGGTCGGCGTCGGGCAGCTGGCTGATCGCCGCCCAGGGCGCATCGACCAGGGCGTGGCCGCTGGCGAAGGCCGGCAGGCCATCGCGCTGGCGCAGGGCCTGCACCAGCAGCAGCTCGGCCGGGAATACCCGGTCAAAGGGCTCGTCAAATTCGTACTCGACCTTGTCGGTGCTGTACCGGCCCCGTGCCAGGTGGAAGGCCACCGCCGGGGCCATGGCTTGCTGGAAGATGGCCAGGTCCGTCGTGCGCCAGTTCATCAGCAGGCCTTGATAGGCCTCGATCAGCGGGTTTTCCGGGGTGTAGGTGGTGCCCAGGTCAAAAGCCTGGGCCAGCAGGGCGATGACAAAGGCATCATGGGTGCCCTTGCCCCAGCGCTTGTGGCGCCCGCTGCCGGGGAAGGCATTGCGCTGCTGCTCGGCCTCGGCATAGGCCAGCAACAGGGCGGCATTGCCGGCCGCCTCGTCCCACTCACCCAGCAAGGCCGGGCCAATCGCCTTCAGGCTGGTGACGAACTCGTGCAACTGCACCACGTCATTACCCTTGGGCGGGTTCATGGCACCAAAGCGGAAGCCCAGCGAGCGGTAGGCAATGGCCCAGCGCAGCGGCTGCGCCAGCGCTTGCAGATCGCCCTTGCCGAAGGCATCGATTGCTACGCTCGCGTAACACAAGCCGAGCCAATCAAGTGACAACCGTACGGATCTTTGAACAGGCTTGGCCTGGATGTCCTCTTGCAGGGCTTTGCAGTAGCGATCCACTTTACCGTCTTCATCTGCATGGATCAGCCAGAGCGTGACTTCCTTGAACACGTTCTTGAGAGATTTATCCGGTTTCATTGCTTCACCTGGGTCATGCAACAAGAAGAAGGATCACGCCCCACCGCCGCCATCACCGCCCCCGTCATCAGCCCCGCCTTCGGGGGGCCGCGGATGCAGCAAGGACAACACCGGCCCACGCCGGGCCGGGGCCTCGGTAGCCGCTACCAGCTCGGGCGCAAGTTCCACCGTCTGCGCCACGGACTGGGCTGCGCTTGCCTCCATGGCCGCCAATGCGTTGCGGCCCTGTTCCTGCACGGCCAGTGCTTCAGGGGTGGCCATCAGGCGTTTGAGCGCGGCATCAATGGCCAGTTCATTGTGTGAATGAAGGGCAAAAAACACGTCATTCACTGCCGGGTCGCCCCGTGCCCCGGACGCTGGCGTGATGCCGGCCTGCGGCTCTGGCGGTGTTTCCAGGCCATTGTTGTTGGGCACCGGACGCCGCTGCGGTGGCAGCCAGGGCTCCATGTGCTTGTCAATGACCAAGGCGCCGGAGCTGGCGTCGTTGGACAGGTTGACCCGGGCCCAATGAGCTGTAATAGATCCACCACCGCGCTCAACCTCTCTTGCTATTGACTCGGCGACACTAGCCATACCCGGCTCCATATTGTGGGGAGCCCAGTGCCCTCAATTCGAAGTCGCCTTTTCCAGCCAGCGTGTAATCATTTCTTCCGGATCACCGCTTTGCCCACGTGCGCGACCATGGGTCGAGGCCTTGACTTCGACAAACTCCAACCCACCGGTTACCGGGTTGCGGCCGGCAATATCCACACCCCAGCCGGAATTGTTCTGGATCGAATGCAGGTCGGTATAGCCCTGGCGCAGCAGGTCGCGGATGATGATGGCCTCGCCAAGGTCGCCATAGCGCATCTTCGGGCTCATCGCGGCAACCGGGCCAAGGTTTTTCAGGCTGGCATCCCAAGCCGTTTCGAACGGAACATTGGCAAACGCGTCCGGGTTGCGTGTGGCCAGGGTGGTCAGTTCCTTGGGCGCCAGCTTGCCGTGTTCAAGCAGCTCATCCAGGTGGCCGGCTGCCCGCGCAGCCTGGACAAAGGCATTCAACCGCCCGCCTTGCTGGCGGTAGGCATCCATCACCAGGTCCAGGCCTTCGGCGCTCAGCTTCCCTGCCATCCCACCCTTGCCGATGCCCCCAAGCGCATCGCCAGCAAACTCTCCCAACGCAGCGGCCCCATCGGGGCTGCTTCTGTCCAGGGCATTGGCCAGTTTGGACAGTTTGCCCAGCTTGGCTGCCGGCATGAGCAGCATGGCGGCCTCGAAGGCAACCACCCCTTCGCCTTTGCCGTGGTACTCCGCCTCCCTGCCCTGCGCAGCCGCGGCAGCTGCCCCCTTCTGCCAGTTGTCAATGGCACCCAGGGCGGCGGTGCGTACATCATTGAAAGGCTTGGAAGGGTCCTCCAGGGTAGCAGCGGCATAGACCTTGGCCGCACCGATAACCACACCACGGAAGTTTTCATCCGTGGCAAAGCGGTAGCCGAGCTTGACGGTGTCAACCACATCAACCACCGCGTCGCCAGCCTGGCTCAATGCGCCGCGCTGTGCACCGTAACGCTCCTGTACCGCCTCTACTACCTTGCTGCCGGCTGCCTGCAGCGAGGAAGCGGGGTCTGCCCCCAGCTGACGCCGGGCGCTGGCCAGTGCCTCGCTCAACTGCGCCTGTGCCGAGGCCACGGACTGCTGGATCTGGCTACCGGCATGGGCCAAGGCCTGCCCGGCACGGTCCAGAACCCCTTGGTCGATACCTGCCTTGTCCAGATCCTGCTTGAAGTTGCCACGATCGGCATCACTGAGCCGGGCACCGATGGCCTGGATCAACGGCGCTGTCTGCACGTTGCCACTGGCATCACGCCAGGCCGGCGATTGCAGCATGTCGGCAACGACGGCCTGGGTATCCACCCCGCCAACCACCTGGTTGAGCATGACCAAGCGGTCGGCCTCGTAACCGAGAACGTCCACCTGGCCATCCGCGCCTGTGTTGCGCAGCAAGGCCAAGGCGTGGGCAGCGGGGGTTTGATTGGGACGCATGATGACAACTCCTTGTCAAAAATGAGGGCCACAACACCAGCAATGTCACCCTGCCTGCCGAGGACAATGCGCTTGGCAGGGTGTGTGCCCGCGCCTGCAAGCCTCCCTCTTGCAGATGACGCAGGCCAGGTTTTCGATGCCGCTGACTACACGTAGATCCGGCCGCTACCCGCAGGAACTGGCGGCGGCACGTCATCGATGATGGCGTGCGGCACGAAGCGGGCCGAGTCCTTGGTGATGCGGCTGTCGTCCTCGCGGATGCCGATGCCACAGGCGTGGTCACCGACCACCCAGCTGCCGATCAGCGGGTAGTTGCCGTCGTAGTTGGGCAGCGGGTGTGCGGCCTGGATGATCGCCGGGCCACCGCTGTAGGGGCCTTCGCTTTCCTGCCAGCTGCCATCGGCCAGGTGCAGGGAGATGTTGGCGCCCTCACGCGAGAACAGCGGCTTGCGTACCCAACCACGCGGCAAGGACGCGCCGCTGTCGAAGTGGGCTTCGAGCAGGTTCGGGTGGCCCTGGTGGCGCTGCCACAGCAGCGGCAGGATGCCCTTGTTGCTCAGGATGGCCTTCCACGCCGGCTCCAGCAGCTGCAGCCGCGCCGCCGGCAGGGTCTTGCCGAATTCCTCGGCCATCAGGTCTTCCAGCGGGTAGAGCTTGAACAGGGTGCCGATCAGGGTGTCGTCCAGGGTGGTGAACTGGCCATCGGCACTGATGCCGATTTCCTCCAGCGCAATGGCCTGGCCGTGCAGGCCGGCCTGGGCGGCGCAGTCACGCAGGTAGTCCACGGTGCCGCGGTCTTCCACCGAGGTGGACATGGCGGCAAAGCACAGCGGCGGCGGCAGGTGCCCGCTCAGGAACTCAAAACGCTCCACCAGCGCTTCGTGGATGGCATTGAACTGGTCGGCATGGGCCGGCAGTGCGCCCGCCGCCTTCTGCTCCTCCAGCCACTGCCACTGGAAGAAGCTGGCCTCGTACAGCGAGGTCGGGGTGTCGTAGTTGAACTCGTACAGCTTGGCCGGGCCGCGGCCGTCGTAGGCCAGGTCGATACGGCCATACAGATGGCCATGACCCTGCTTCCAGCTGTTGGCCACCCAGTCGCGGAAATCACGGCCGATGGCCAGCTTGTCCATCAGCTCCTCGCTGCCCACCACCTCGTCCACCAGGTCCAGCGCCATGGCGTGGATCTGCGCGGTCGGGTCCTCGATGTCGTTCTCGATCTGGGCCAGGGAGAAGGCGTAGTACGCCCGCTCGTCCCAGTAGCGCGCGCCATCAATGGTGTGGAAGGCAAAACCGGCTTCTTCGGCCCGGGCGCGCCAGTTGGCGCGCTCGGCAATGGCAATGCGCTTCACGTGCGATCAACCACCGAAGCTGCTGGAGGAATTGCTGCGGCTGCGGGCAGTGGAGCCGAAGCCACCACGGCTGACCGTGGGTGCGGCATTGGGCTGCAGCCCGGTGGGGGCCAGGCCCGCCTTGCCGGTGCCGATGCGGCTGGCGGTGTTCAGGCCACCGGTGGAGGTCGGCGCGGCCGGCTTGGCCCAGCCTTTGGCCTTGTCCTGGTAAGCCGGGGCCGACTGCGGTGCCTGCGGGGCCTGGCCTGCACGGCCTGCGCCACTGAGCATCTGGCCCATGAAGAAGCCCATCATCATCGGGCCGATGAACGAGGTGCCGGCAGTGGTGCGCTGTTCCACGCACTGATCGGCCTCGTATTCCTTTGCGCACTCTTCCTTGGAGGCGTACTGCGGCGCGCTGTCGGCCGACTGTGCAGCGGCCTGGGCAAAGGCGGTGCGGCAGGCCGACGGATCACCGGTGGCCTCGGCGCAGGCTTCCACCGAGGTGTACAGGCCTTCCTGGACCTGCACTTCCGGCTCGGAGGAGCAGGCAGTCAGCAGCAGCGGCACGGTGCTCATCAGCAACAGGGCAGTGGTCTTGGAGCGCTTCATCGCAGGTCCTTTGGCGTGTTCTTTGCCCCATTTTGCCCGATCTGCCCGCCCCCCGCCTGAAAGCGCGTCACAGCCCTGCGGCGTGGTTACAGACGCAACTTCAGACGATGCGGCAGAATCGGCCAATCACCCGTTTTTGCACAGCCCCACGCCATGCCCGCCTACCGCTCCAAGACCTCCACCGCCGGCCGCAACATGGCTGGCGCCCGCGCCCTGTGGCGTGCCACCGGCATGAAAGATGGCGACTTCCACAAGCCGATCATCGCCATCGCCAACTCCTTCACCCAGTTCGTGCCCGGGCATGTGCACCTGAAGGATCTGGGCCAGCTGGTGGCGCGGCAAATTGAACAGGTTGGCGGTGTGGCCAAGGAGTTCAACACCATCGCCGTGGATGACGGCATCGCCATGGGTCATGACGGCATGCTGTATTCGCTGCCCAGCCGCGAAATCATTGCCGACAGCGTGGAATACATGGTCAATGCCCACTGCGCCGATGCGCTGGTGTGCATTTCCAACTGCGACAAGATCACCCCCGGCATGCTGATGGCCGCGCTGCGCTTGAACATCCCGGTGGTGTTCGTCTCCGGCGGGCCGATGGAAGCAGGCAAGACCAAGCTGGCCGACGGCGGCGAGCACAAGCTGGACCTGATCGATGCGATGGTGGCCGCCGCCAACGATGCGGTCAGCGATGAGGACGTGACCCGCATCGAACGCAGCGCCTGCCCCACCTGCGGCTCGTGCAGCGGCATGTTCACCGCCAACTCGATGAACTGCCTGACCGAAGCACTGGGCCTGTCACTGCCGGGCAACGGCACCGTGCTGGCCACCCATGCCGATCGCGAGGCGCTGTTCAAGCGTGCCGGCAGCCTGATCGTGGAGCTGTGCCACCGCTGGTACGGCGGCGAGGATGCCAGCGCCCTGCCGCGCAGCATCGCCACGTTTGAAGCCTTTGAAAATGCCATCGCGCTGGATATCGCCATGGGCGGCTCGACCAACACCATTCTGCACCTGCTCGCCGCCGCGCAGGAGGCCGGAGTGGCCTTCGACCAGCGCGACATCGACCGCCTGAGCCGTCGCGTACCGCAGCTGTGCAAGGTCGCGCCGAACACGCCCAAGTACCACATCGAGGACGTGCACCGCGCCGGCGGCATCATCGCCATCCTTGGCGAGCTGGCGCGCGGCGGCCTGCTGCATACCGATGTCCCCACCGTGCACAGCAAGACGCTGGGCGAAGCGATTGCCACGTGGGACATCACCCAGACCGATGATGCCGCGGTGCATACCTTCTTCAAGGCCGGCCCGGCCGGTATCCCCACGCAGGTCGCCTTCAGCCAGGCCACGCGCTGGCCGACGCTGGATCTGGACCGCAGCCAGGGCTGCATCCGCGATGTGGCCCATGCCTTCTCGGCCGAAGGCGGGCTGGCCGTTCTCTACGGCAACCTCGCCGCCGATGGCCTGTCTTTTATCCACATCTTACGCTGCCGAA
>NZ_LDJM01000048.1 GCF_001431485.1 Stenotrophomonas ginsengisoli
CTGACCCTGAGGTTTCCCCGCGTTTCTGCCATTGATATCAACAACTTGTGATCATCACAGCAGAAACAGGCGCGCGCATGACGCAGCCTTGGAGGTGACTAAACCAAAAAAGGACTGACGATCATGCGCGCCAGCCAAGTATTGCAGAAGTGTCTGCGCAACTCACTACCCGGCATGCACGCCCTGCGCCGGCGGGCGCTGCTGCAAGCCGTTGAGGCATTGATCCAGGGCCGCCGATTGACCTTGAGTGACATTGCGCGATCCTGGCCTGGCGCCCTGCGCGTGCGGGCTCCGCTCAAGGCCTTTGACCGCCTGCTCGGCAACCGGCACCTGCATGGTGAACGCCATGGCATCGAGCAGGACATGGCCCGCTGGCTGCTGCGTGGGCCACAACCGGTCATTCTGATCGACTGGTCGGATTTGAAGCCCGACAAGAGCTGGTGCCTGCTGCGTGCGGCCATACCCGTCGGTGGCCGTACATTGACCCTGCTGGACATGGTCTTTCCCGGCCGCGAGCAAGGTTCACCGGGCGCTGAGAAACGCTTTTTACAGCAGCTGAGCAAGCTTGTGCCGGCGCAGGCAACGCCGATTTTGGTCACCGACGCCGGCTTCCGCAGCCCTTGGTTCCGGGCTGTTTCAGCGCTGGGCTGGGATTGGGTGGGGCGCTTGCGTGGCACTACTTGCATCAAGCCTCAGCATGTCCCCGATCACCCACAGCAATGGGCTGACAGCAGGCACCTGCATGCGATGGCCACGGCAACGCCGCACGAGTTGCCATCGATGCTGATCAACCGCAGTGCCCCACTTGCCTGCCGGTTGGTGGTTTATGCCAAAGCACGAAAAGGCAGGAGAAAAGTCAATCGACGTACACCTATCAAGGCTTCACGATCGTCGGAGAGCTTGAAAGCAGCTGCCCGCGAGCGGGAGCCGTGGTTGATCGTGGCCTCGCCGGAACTGAGCAATGCCAGCCCCCGGCAATTGGTGAAACTCTATGCCCGCCGGATGCAGATCGAACTGGCGTTTCGTGACCTGAAATCACACCGCTATGGTCAGGCGCTGGAAGACAGCCTGACCCGTCAAGGCGGTCGGCTGCAGATCCTGCTGCTGGTCAGCACCCTGGCCAGCTTCGTCAGCTGGCTTGCCGGCATGGCCTGCGAAGCAGCGGATATCGCCCACTGGTTGTGGCCGGTCAAAAGCACCCGAAAGCTGTATTCCACCCTGCGTATCGGCCGCGAAGCATTGGCCAGAGGCTGGCCACTGGGACCAGCATCGCGCTGCCTTGAACATCTCAGATCACCGCCACAGGCCGTCTTGGAGCAGATGTCTCTACGCCCGTGAAAACGTGGGGAAACCTAAGACTCTGACCCGCGCTT
>NZ_LDJM01000049.1 GCF_001431485.1 Stenotrophomonas ginsengisoli
GCATTGGCACCGCCGCCCAGCGCCGAAGCACCGTTGCCGACCGCATTGGCCGCCTCACCGGCGGCCAGCGCGTCATCACCTTCCACATAGGCACCGGCATCGCTGTTGGCGCTGCCGCTGGCCTGGAAGTACTTGTTGGTGTTGCCGGCCACATCGGCCACGGCATTGAGCTGGTCCAGGTTCACCGCATCGGTGCCGGCGGTACCGGCAGCGACGTTGGTGACTTGGCGTTCGCTACCGACATCGCCTACGGACACGGAATTGGCCCGGTCAGCAACCGAGTTGGTACCCAGTGCCACGCTGTTGTCCGCCTGGGCATAGGCGTTGTAACCCAGTGCCGAGGCGTTCTCGCCCCGCGCCCAGGCCAGCGAGCCCACCGCGGTGGTGTACTCACCGGTGGCACCGGCGCCGGCACCGAAAGCCGAAGCGTTGGTTCCCACAGCTTCGGCCGAGATCAGGCCGCCGTATGCACTGCCACCCACGGCAGTGGATTCGAAACCCGAAGCAATCGAGAACTCACCCAGTGCCGTAGCACTGGAGCCTGAGGCCTCCGCCTGCAGACCTACGGCCGTGCCGTAATCACCGATGGCAGTCGCCCCGTAACCGATGGCCGTGGCCAGGTCACCCGATGCGGTGCTGAAGCTACCCACTGCCGTAGTGCCGCGGTTGTCGGCAACCGCACTGAAACCATTGGCAACGGACTGTGCGCCGCTGGCTTCAGCTGCGCTGCCGGTTGCAGTGGCATAAGTCGCGCTGGCATTGGCCTGGAAGCCCACCGCTGTGCTGCCATCACCGATGGCCGAACTCTCTGCACCCAGGGCGGTTGCGCCCACGCCATCGGCGGTGGCGTAGAAGCCCGACGCAATGGCTTCGTCACCATTGGCCGAAGCCAGGGTGCCGGTGGCCAGTGCGCCATCGCCATTGGCTTCAGCCGCGGCACCGAAGGCCGCGCTCATTTCACCAGCGGCAATGCTGTCCGCCCCCACCGCCACGCTGTACTCACCCACGGCCTGCGCATTGACACCGAAGGCGGCTGCATTGCCGGCCGCGGCCAGGGCGTTGAAGCCTACTGCGGTGGCCCCATCAGCCACGGCATTGGCACCGCCACCCAGCGCCGAAGCACCGTTGCCTGTGGCATTGGCCGCTTCACCGGCGGCCAGTGCATCCTCGCCATCCACATAGGCGCCGGCATCGCTGTTGGCGCTGCCGCTGGCCTGGAAATACTTGGCCGTGGTGTTGGCGGTGTCAGTGACATCAGCCACTGCATCAGCCACCACATCCAGCTGGTTCTTGTTGACCGCATCGGTACCGGCGCTACCGGCGGCGACGTTGGTGACCTGGCGTTCGGCACCGGCAGCACCAACGGACACGCTGTTGGCGCGATTGGCAACCGAGCCCTGGCCCAGGGCAACGCTGCCGGTGGCCGTGGCATAGGC
>NZ_LDJM01000005.1 GCF_001431485.1 Stenotrophomonas ginsengisoli
ACTCTGAGCGCCATGACGGAGCACCTGGTTTTCGACCGCGACGGACCCGCCGGTTACAAAGGCCGGAGCTGGCTTGGCATGGTCGGCTCCGCTGTCGTAATGGCACTGCATCTGACTGCACTGATGCTGATGCTGAGCCCGGCTGTGGCTCCCAAGGCCGCTGCTGAAAAAGAACGCACCGTGATGGTGACGCTGGTGGATGCCCCGCCGCCGCCGCCGCCGCCGCCGCCGCCGCCGCCGCCGGAAGACATCCCGCCGCCGCCGGTGAAGAATCTGGCACCGCCGAAGCCGTCGCCGATTCCGCCGCCGCCTGCTGCCCCGGTTGTCGATATCCCCGAGCCGCGCGCCACCGATATCGTGACCCCGCCGGCACCGCCTGCACCGCCGGCACCGCCGTCTGACATCGGCGCCAGCGTGGACATCTCGTCCAAGGCCATGAACCCGCCGCGCTACCCGCCGGCCGCCTTCCGCGCTGGTATCCAGGGCGAGGTGATCCTGATCATTGATGTCGACGCCAACGGCAACGTCACCAATGTGTCGGTCGAACGGTCCAGCCGTAACCGCGACCTCGACCGTGCCGCAATGGAAGCGGCCCGCAAGTGGAAGTTCAACGCTTCCATTGTCAATGGACAGAAGGCAGCTGGTCGCGTCCGCGTTCCGGTCAACTTTGCTCTGAACTAACAGTCGCCCGGCGGCAACTCCCGCTGCCACGACTTCGCAATACCCATTAACTCTTAACAAAGGTAAGCGTCATGCTGCAGGAAACCTTCATCGCCGCTGCTGGCGGAGCCAACGCTCTCTCGCAGATGGGCTTCGAACACATGATGGCCGAAATGGTCAGCAAGCCGGGTGATTTCGCCGTCTCCTGGATCGTGTTCCTGGTCCTGGTCTTCATGTCCGCCGCTTCGTGGTACTGGACTGTCATCAACATCTTCCGTTCCTCGCGCCTGAAGGCTGCTGCCGATCGCGTGCCGGCCAAGTTCTGGGATGCTCCGAATGCCCAGGCCGCCATCAGCGCCATGGAAGAAGAGCCGGCTTCCGAGCCGTTCTCCAAGATCGCCCTGGACGCTGCCCAGGCTGCTGCCCACCACTCGCGCGTTGAAAGCGCCGATGGCCTGAGCCGCTCGGAGTTCGTTGACCGCGCCCTGCGTCAGGCCGTTGTCCGTGAAACCGACGGCATCCAGGGCGGCATGATCCTGCTGGCCACCGTCGGTGCAACCGCTCCGTTCGTCGGCCTGCTGGGTACCGTGTGGGGCATCTACGGCGCACTGATCAAGATCGGCGCCACCGGTTCTGCCTCGATCGACGCCGTTGCCGGCCCGGTGGGTGAAGCCCTGATCATGACCGCCATCGGTCTGTTCGTTGCTATCCCGGCCGTGTTCGCCTTCAACTTCTTCTCGAAGATGAACAACGCTGTTGTCGGCAAGTTCGACTCGTTCGCCCACGACCTGCACGACTTCTTCGCCACCGGCTCGCGCGTTCGCTAAGCCTGTAACGAAGTCCTCAAGTCCAAGCAACGAATAGACGGAGCCGGTTATGGCCTTCAGTAGTGGAAACAGCGGCGGCCCGATGGCCGACATCAACGTCACGCCCCTGGTGGACGTGATGCTGGTGCTGCTGATCATCTTCATCATCACGGCACCCATGATGTCGCACAAGGTTCAGGTCGACCTGCCGCAGGCCAACCTGATCCAGGATCCGGAGTCGGCGGAAAAGCGCACCAACCCGATCACCATCGCGGTGACCGAGGATGGCTCGCTTTACTGGAACGATGAGCCGATCACGAAGGAGTCCATGGAGGCTCGTTTCGCGACCGAAGCTCAGAAGACCCCGCAGCCGCCGCTGAACCTGCGCGGTGACCGCACCACCAAGATGCGAGTCATCAACGAGGTTGCCAAGATCGCACAGGGTCAGGGCATGCTCGACATCGGCTTCGTCGCAACGAAAGAACAGGGGCAGTAAGCCATGGCATTCAGTTCCGGAAGCAAGGGGCCAATGGCCGACATCAACGTCACGCCGCTCGTCGACGTGATGCTGGTGCTCCTGATCATCTTCATCGTCACCGCGCCGGTCATGACCTACCCGATCGCCGTTGACCTGCCGCAGCGGGTGCTGAACCCGCCGCCGGTTACCCAAGAGCCGCCGCCGCCGATCGACATCCGCATCGACGCCAGCAACCAGGTCACGTGGAACAACTCGCCGGTAGCCGTGGGTGAACTGCAGCAGCGCATGGAGCAGGAAGTGCAGCGTGACCCGACCAACCAGCCCGAACTCCGCATCGACATCAACCCCGATTCGGAATATGAGCTGACGGCCAAGGTCATGGCTGCTGCGAAGAATGCTCAGATGAAGAAGATTGCCTTCGTCCAGTAATACTCGCTGTATCGCAAGACCTCAGTCATGACGCGACTGGAATGCCCCCGCCCAACAGCGGGGGCATTTTTTATGCCCGCCTTGCAGACGCGGATCGCCCAGGGCAGCCGGCAGAGGGGCCCGCCAAGATGTGGCCACCGAGCATGGCCGCAAAGCCGCGCAGGCCGCCGGCAAAGGGCAGGATCAGGTGATGGATGGGGAAGGGGGGCCGCAATGCTGCCCGCAACAGGGGACGCGCAGGAGGCTGGCCTGGACATCATGGCCACGCCTGCCTGCAGCCGGTGGGCGGCCGCAGGGGGGTGTGGCCGGGTCGTGGCGGTCTGGCGATGTCCAATGCACCCACACACCCACGCGTCAGGGGGAGGGCTCAGCTGTTGTTGGCACTGGGCTCAGGTTGTGGCCGGCAGCGCTGGTGCGCTGCAGGGCGGATGTTTCAAGCGGTGTGGATGGCTGCCAGGTAGGCCTTTACCGTGGCTGTCAGGCCGTCATACAGCGCTTCGCTGATCAGCGCATGGCCAATGGAGACCTCCTGCACACCCGGGACCTGGCGCAGGAACTCGGTCAGGTTGGCCTGGGACAGGTCGTGGCCGGCATTGATGCCCAGGCCGACCGCCGCCGCACGCCGCGCCGCCGTGGCAAACAGGGCCAGGCTGGCCTGCGCGCTGCCGTCGGCATGGGCCGCGGCGTAGGGGCCGGTATACAGCTCGATGCGGTCGGCACCGAGTTCGGCCGCACGCTCCAGCAACGGGTTTTCGGCATCGACAAACAGGCTGACGCGGCTGCCCAGCGCCTTGAACTCGGCAATCAGGGCCGCCAGTTGTTGCGGCTCGTGGCGGAAGTCGAAGCCGTGGTCGGAGGTCAGCTGGCCATCGCTGTCGGGCACCAGGGTGACCTGGGCCGGAAGGGTGCTGCGGCACAGGGCGAGCAGGCCGGGATAGCCGACGCGCGGCGGGGCAAACGGGTTGCCTTCGATGTTCAGTTCCACCTGCGCGGCGCGGCACAGGGCGTCCAGGGCCAACACGTCATCGGCGCGGATATGCCGGGCATCCGGGCGCGGGTGCACGGTGATGCCATGGGCACCGGCCTGCAGGCAGGTACGGGCAGCCTGCACCACGTCAGGCTCGCTGCCACCACGGGAGTTGCGCAGCACCGCGATCTTGTTGACGTTCACGCTCAACGCGGTACGGGGGGAAAGGCTCATGCGCTCAGGCTTCCTCGCCGGGGCGACGATGCCCCGGACGGTTGGGTTCATCGGGATCCAGCAGACCCGGCAGTGGGCGGTTGGCCTGGGCCAGGCTCAGGCCACGGCTCCAACCCAGTGCGGCGAGCAGGCTCAGCAGCAGGCTGCCGCCAAGCAGGCCGGAATGGCTGGTCAGGCAGGCCAGGGCAAACAGCGCGACGGCAGACAACAGCAGCAACCAGTGCATGGCCGGCTCCGGCAGACGGGGAGGGCAGAGTGTAGCGCCCGCCTGCCACGGCGGGCAGGGCCGTTACAGCAGCGGCGAGGCGAGGCGGGCGAAGCCCTCGGGCAGGCGGTCGCGCCACAGCGAGCGGTTGCGCGCCGGGGTCACTTCCACCGCCTGCTCGAACTCGGCCTGCAGCAGCTGCTCCAGTTCGCCGGTGATGGCCTTGTCGCGGATCATCATCGACAGCTCGAAGTTCAGGCGGAAGCTGCGGTGGTCGAAGTTGGCACTGCCCACGATGGACAGGTGGTCATCGGCGATGAAGGCCTTGGTGTGCAGCATGCGCGGGCCGTATTCGAAGATGCGTACGCCAGCGGCCAGCAGCTCGTCGAAGTAGGAGCGTGCGGCCAGGGTCACCAGCAGCGAGTCGCTGCGCTTGGGCACCAGCAAGCGGGTATCCAGGCCGCCCAGCGCGGCCGAGGTCAGGGCCATGCAGGCCGCTTCGCCGGGGACGAAATACGGGGTGACCAGCCAGACCCGGCGGCGGGCCTCGTGGATGGCCGCCACGTGCAGGCGGTGGATGGTCTCCCAGCCTGAATCCGGCCCGGAAACCAGCACCTGGGTCTGGATCTCGCGCGACGGCGGTTCGGGCGCCGGTGTGCGCGGCCACAGTTGTGCCGGCATCAGGGCCTGCTTCTTCTGGCCGCTGGCATAGAGCCAGTCCTCGATGAAGACCAGCTGCAGGTTGCGCACCACCGGGCCTTCCACCCGCATGTGCAGGTCGCGGTAGGCATCCTCGCGGATGCGCTCGTCCTGTTCGTCGGTGATGTTGATGCCGCCGGTGAAGGCGACCAGGCCATCGACGATCACCAGCTTGCGGTGGGTGCGCAGGTTCATCCACGGCCGTTTGAACGGGCGCAGCAGCTGGCTGGGGTGGAACCAGACCACCTCGGCGCCGGCGTCGAACAGCGGCTGCAGGAAGGCCTTGCGGATCTTGCTCGAGCCGATCGCATCGATCAGCAGGCGTACCTGCACACCGGCCCGGGCCCGCTCGACCAGGGCATCGCGCAGGGCGGTGCCGTTCTGCTCCGGGGTGAAGATGTAATACAGCAGGTGGACATGGTCACGTGCCTGCTGCACCGCCTCGATGATGGCCGGATACGCATTGCCACCGTCCACCAGCCATTGCAGCGAGGTGGCGGTGGTGGGCGGCAGGCCGGTGGTGGACTGGGCGATCTTGGCCAGCTCGCTGGCGTTCTCGTTGACCGGGCAGACCGCGCGGTAGCTGTTCATTTCCTCGCGGTGGCGGCCACGGCGGATGTTCTGTCGCTTCACCTTCTGCGGGCCGAGCAGGTAATAGATCAACAGGCCGATATAGGGCAGGGCGGCCAGGCTGAGCACCCAGCTCAGGGTGGCCACCGGTTCGCGCTTCTGCAGCACGATGTAGCCAACCAGCCACACCAGGTAGACCAGGTACAGGGCCAGCGCCACGCTGGCCAGGTGGGGGATGCTGGCCAGCCAGTCCCAGGCGTTCTTCAGGGAAGTGATCATGGCCCGATTCTAGGCAGTGTCGGGCGCAGGTGGCGTATAGCGGGGATTTATTTCATAAGTGTAATATATACCAATGAAGAAGATTCCTGCGCCATCACCGCTGGTCGGTGTGATGCTGTCGCGCCTGCAGCAGAGCCAGCAGCGCCATCCCGGTTTCCCGCGCGACCAGGCCGTGCTGGTGCGTCTGGTCAAGTTGCTGCACCGCCTGTTCAACGACAACGCCAACGCGCTGCTGCGCGAGCACGGCCTGAACCATCCCGAGTACAACGTGCTGATCATGCTGGACGGCAGCAGCGAGGGGTTGAGCCCGGGTGAGCTGGCCGAGGCCACCAGCGAGAAGGCGGCCAACACCACGCGCCTGGTGGACCAGCTGCTGGGCAAGGGCCTGGTCACGCGCAGCCCGTGCAATGACGACCGGCGCCGGCTGCTGGTGCGCCTGAGCCCGCAGGGCGAGGCTCTGCTGGAAGTGCTCATCCCGCTCATCGCGCGGCAGCTGGAGGGGTTTTTTGCGCCCCTGGCCGGTGATGAGCAGAGGCAGCTGGAGCAGCTGCTGCAGCAGGTGGTGGCCGGGGTGGAAGCCGGCCAATGAGTGGTGCGGCAAGTACAACGGGCAACGACCGGCAGGATGCGCTTGCCCGGGCAGCGCTGTGGCGCGAGGAAGGCCAGGTCTGGCTGTACATCGGCAAGACCCTGCTGGCCTTGTACCTGACGGCCTGGCTGGCGATGCGTCTGGCCATGCCCTCGCCGCTGACCTGCATGCTGACCGTGTTGATCGTGATGAACCGGCAGACCGGGCTGGTGCTGGCCAAGGCCTTCTACCGTGGGCTGGGCACCCTGCTGGGCTGTATCGGTGGGGTTGCGCTGGTGGCCCTGTTTCCGCAGCAGCCGTTGCTGTTGCTGCTGGCCATGGCCCTGTGGGCCGGGGCGATGGCGGCCGGGGCCATGCTCAACCGCAACCTGCGTGCCTACACCTTTGTCCTGGCCGGTTACACGGTGGCGATGATCGTGCTGCCGTCGGTCAACGACCCGGCAGGCGTGTTCGATACCGCCATCTGGCGTCTGGCCGAGGTCGGCCTGGGTCTGGTGGTGGCCAGCTGTGTATTCGACATTGCCTGGCCCAACCGCCTGCACCAGCCCTTGCGTGGGCTGTCCCAGGCCAAGGGCAAGGCCTTGCTGGCGCTGGTCGGCAAGGTCGCCGTGCAGGGGCTGGAGGATGGCCAGGGGCTGGCATCGCAAGCGCGGGCGCTGGGTGCCAAGGCCGTCGCGCTGGAAGACCTGCGCAGTGTGGCCCTGTTCGATGACCCATCCGTGCGCGCCAGTGACGGCATGCTGCGTCAGCTCAACCAGCGCTACCTGCATGTGCTGTCGCGGCTGCAGCTGTTGCAGCGTGCCTGGCAGCGCAGCCCGGAGCAGGAGCGGCTGCGCCTGGACGCGGCGTTGCGCGCGCTGCCGCCCGGCCTTGCCGATGCCGACCCGCAGCAGGGCGACCTGGTGCCGGCCGTGCAGCGCTGGCGTGAGGGGCTGGCAGCAGGGCATGCCGGTGAAGGGCCGGCCCTGGTCGAGTTTGCCGATGTCCTGGTCGATTACCTGCAACTGGCCGCCGCCAGTGATGTGGACCAGGGCCATCGCCTGCCGCAACGGCTGCGGCGCGCCCCGCCGGCTTTCGTGCGGGTGACCGACCCGCTGGCGGTGCTGCTCACCTTCACCCGCGCGGCACTGGTGATGCTGGTGATGGGCCTGCTGTGGATTGCCAGTGGCTGGAACAGTGGTTCCACCGCCCTGTTCGGCATCGTGGCCCTGCTGTGCATGCTGTCTGCGGCGCCGCAGCCGGCCCTGATCGCCCGCCAGATCTGCCTGGGCCACACCCTGGCACCGGTGCTGGCCCTGCTGCTGTATTCGGTGCTGCCGATCCTGCCGACCTTCGGCCTGCTGGTGCTGGGCAGCCTGCCGTTGCTGCTGCTGATCCTGCGTATCGGTGCCCATCCGCCGCTGGCACCGCTGGGCATGGCCCTGAACATGGGGGTGATGGTGGCTCTGGGGCTGGGCCTGGCTCCGACGTTGAACCCGCAGTTCTATCTCAACGATGCCCTGGCCATTGCCGCGGGGGCCGGGATTGCCCTGCTGGCCTTCATCCTGATGCCCAACCTGACCGGCAGCCGTGGCCAGCGTCGGCGCCTGCACCGCTTGCTGCGCCTGCAGGTGGCCCTGGCCGCGCACGCGCCGCTGCGTGGCTTGCCGCAGCGCTTTGACAGCCGCATGCAGGATTTGCTGCTGCAGCTGGGCAACCTCAGCGCCCCGGGCAGCGTGGCCGCGCGCCGGTTGGACCAATGGATGGGCCAGATCCACCAGGTGGGCCAGAGCGTGATCGGCCTGCGCCAGTGGCAGGCCGCCCAGCCGCGCTTGGCGGCGGCCCCCAGGCGGGCCCTGCGCGAGCTGCTTGATGCCCTGGCCCAGCTGTACCGCCAGCCCGGCCCCGGCCAGCGCCAGCAGGCCATGGCCGCCCTGGCCACGGCCCGGCAGCAGCTGGATGCTGCCCCCGCCCAGCGTCTGCTGGCCCAGCTGGACGTGGAATTGAACCAGGGCCACCGGGCGTTGTGCCCGGCCCCGATTGTTGCCGGAGCTGCCCATGCCGCTTGAGTTTTCCCTGGCCGGCATCTACCTGCCGGCACCGTTGGTGCTGGCCGTGCTGTCGCTGCCGTTCTACCTGTTGCTGGATGTCGTGCTGGCGCGGTTGGGGGTCTACCGCCGCGCGCTGCATCCCTCCTTGTTGCGCATCGCCTTGTTCGTGGTGGTTTACGCCAGCGCGGTGCTGATCCTGCTGTGAGTGAATTGCCATGAAGAATGCAAACGTCGTACGGATGTCGATAACCGCCGTGGTGGTCCTGCTGGCCCTGCTGCTGGCCTGGCTGGCCTGGCACCACTACATGCTCAGCCCCTGGACGCGTGATGCGCGGGTACGGGCCGAGGTGGTGCGCATTGCCCCGGATGTGCCCGGCCGGGTCAGCCAGGTGCTGGTGCAGGACAACCAGATGGTCGAGCAGGGCCAGCTGCTGTATGTGATCGACCCGCAGCCTTACGAACTGGCCGTGGCCAGTGCCCGGGCCGACCTGGCCGCGGCCACTGCCGCCGCCCGCAATGCCGGGGCCAGTGTGGCGGCGGCCAGTGCGGGCATCGCCGCCAGTGCCGCCGAACAGCAGATGCGCCAGCAGCAGGCCGCGCGCCGCGCCGGCCTGGGCGACCTGGTCTCGCGTGAGGCCCGTGATGATGCTGCCGCCCAGGCGCGTGCGGCCACTGCCGGGCTAGCCCAGGCCCAGGCCAACCGGCAGGCGGCATCGGCCGGCCAGCAGCAGGCGCTGGCCAGCGTGGAACAGGCGTCCGTAGCGCTGGCCCGGGCCGAACTGGAGCTGCAACGCACCCAGGTGCGCGCGCCGCGGGCCGGTACGGTGACCAACCTGGATGTCCGCCAGGGCGACTGGGCCAGTGCCGGCCAGGCGCGCATGGCCCTGGTCGGTACCCAGTCGATGTGGGTGTATGCCTATTTCGAGGAAACCAAACTGCCGGCCATCCATGTCGGCGATGTGGTGGACATCCAGCTGATGGCCGGCGGCACCCACCTGCGGGGCCGGGTCGAGGGCATTGCCACCGGTATTGCCGACGCCGCCAGCCCGACCGCAGACAACCTGCTGGCCGATGTGCAGCCCACCTTCAACTGGATCCGCCTGGCCCAGCGCATTCCGGTGCGGGTCGGGATCGATCCGGCCAGCATGCCCGAAGGCACCCTGCTGGCGGCCGGCATGAGCGCCAGCGTGCGCGTGTTGCCCACGCGCAACTGAACCCGGGGCGTTGTCCGGCGCAGCGTCTGCGACGCGGTCACGGCATGCTGTGGGCATGGACAACAACCGGCCAATCAAGGGCCGTGGCAGCCACAGCCGGCTGCCCGGGCGCTTCGAGATCACCACCAGCGAGGCGGTGGATGATGGCTGGTGCGCCGATCAGAGCGAGGAATTTGCCGCGCCGCGCCTGCGCACCCTGGTGCACGAGGAAACCGCGCGCAGCATCCTCAGCCGCAACAACTCGCCGGACGTGGGCTTTGATGTTTCGCTCAACCCGTACCGGGGCTGCGAGCATGGCTGCTCGTATTGCTTTGCCCGGCCCAGCCACGCCTATTTGAATCTGTCGCCGGGGCTGGATTTCGAGACGCAGATATTTGCCAAGACCAACGCCGCCGAGCGTTTGCGGCATACCTTGTCACGCCCGGGTTACCGCCCCCAACCAATTGCGCTGGGGATCAATACCGATGCCTACCAGCCGATCGAGCGCAGTCGGCAGATCACCCGCCAATGCCTGCAGGTGCTGCATGACTGCCGTCACCCGGTCAGCCTGATCACCAAGAACGCATTGATCGAGCGCGACATCGACCTGCTCGCCGACATGGCAGCGGACAACCTGGTCAGTGTGGCGTTTTCGGTGACCACCCTGGATGCGCATCTGTCAGCACGACTGGAACCGCGTGCCAGCGCCCCGCATGCCCGTCTGCGGGCAATCCAGCGCCTGTCGGCGGCGGGCATTCCGGTGTCGGTGATGGTGGCCCCGGTGATCCCGTGGATCAACGATGCCGAACTGGAAGCGGTGCTGCAGGCGGCCTGGGATGCGGGGGCGCGGCGGGCAGGCTATGTGCTGCTGCGCCTGCCGCACGAGGTGGCGCCACTGTTCCGGGACTGGCTGGCGGCGCACTACCCGCAGCGGGCGGCCCATGTGATGAGCACCGTGCAGCAACTGCGTGGCGGCAAGGATTACGACAGTGCGTTCGGCCAGCGCATGCGTGGCCAGGGCGTGTATGCACAACTGCTGGCCCGGCGTTTTGCCCTGGCCTGCCAGCGCCTGGGCTACGGGGCCAGTGCCGCGCAGTGGCAGGCGCTGGACTGCAGCCGTTTTGTGGCGCCGGCCGTGCCGCGTCCGCCGTCGCCCCAGGGCGAGTTGTTCTGAGTTGCCCCCATCCTGTGGATAACCCTGTGTGAAGGTCGTGGGTTGCCCACAGGAAAAGGCGGCAAATCGTCGGCTAGCCGACGTAGAGGGACTCGGCGCGCTGGAACAGGATCCAGCTGGTGGCGATGAACTTGTCCCCGTCCCGGGGCCGGTTGCCGCGGTGGGTATGGGTGAAGGCGGTCGGGGCGATCAGCAGGCTGCCGGTGCGCGGGGCGATCTTGCGCTGCTGGTACAGGAACTCGGTTTCCCCTTCGGCAAAATCATCGTTCAGATACAGCGTCCACAGCAGGTGGCGGTGCAGGGTCTCGGCCTGGGCATCGCGGGGATACAGCTCGCAGTGCCAGTACGGGTAGCCGCCCTCGTTGGCGCGGTACCACTGCAGGTTCACCGCGCCCGGGCGGAAACAGGTCTGGGCCAGTTGTCCCAGGGCCTGGTCATCCATGCCGGTCACATCCTCGGCGCCGAGCCGGCGGCTGCCACCGTCCACCGGCACCTGCAGCATCAGCGGTGAAATCAGAGCTTGTGGATAAGTACGTAGATAAGCCTGCAGGCCGGCAAACACGGCCTGCTGGATCACCGCATTGGCCTGGGCCCATTCCGGTTGCCCGGCCAGGCGCAGGTCACGGCTGTGCTTGAGCTCGGGAAACACCCCGCCGCCCACCTCGCCGGGTCGCAGGCCTTGGGATTGCTGCATCTGCGCCACGATGGCGGCGCAGGTGGCCGGGTCCACGGCGTTGTCGATGACTTCGATGAAATCGCTCATGGCCCAAGCCTAGCAGCGCAACGGCAAGCCTTGACAGAGGGCATAAACAATTGTGGACAACTTTGTGCGTCGCATCGCAGATGCGTGGAACCAGAACATGTTTCACGCCGCGTATTGACCCGAAACCCTTTCAGCACAAGGGCTTCAAAGAAAACAGGCAGGGCAGCCAATGCTGCCCTGCCTGTGGATAACCGTGTGGAAGAGGCTTATTCGGCCTGATCGGCATTGCGGTGGTAACGGGTGGCTTCGGCCACTTCGTTCTTCGAGCCGAGGAACACCGGCACGCGCTGGTGCAGGGCGGTCGGCTCGATCTCCAGGATGCGCTCGCGGCCGTTGGTGGCCGCACCGCCGGCCTGCTCGACCAGAAAGCCCATCGGGTTGGCTTCGTACATCAGGCGCAGCTTGCCCGGCTTGGACGGGTCCTTCTTGTCCCACGGGTAGATGAAGATGCCGCCGCGGGTCAGGATGCGGTGCACGTCGGCCACCATCGAGGCGATCCAGCGCATGTTGAAGTTCTTGCCGCGCGGGCCGGTTTCGCCGGCCAGCAGGTGCTCCACATAGGACTGCATGGCCGGTTCCCAGTGGCGCTGGTTGGACATGTTGATGGCAAATTCCTTGGTGTCCTCGGGAATCTGCATGCCACGCTGGGTCATCAGGAAGGTGCCGCTCTCGCGGTCCAGGGTGAAGGCGTGGGTGCCGTGGCCGACGGTCAGCACCAGGGTGGTCTGCGGGCCATACACGGCATAGCCGGCAGCGACCTGGGCGGTACCCGGCTGCAGGAAGTCCGCATCACCGGGGATTTCGACCCCGGCCGGCTTGCGCAGCACCGAGAAGATGGTGCCCACCGACACGTTCACGTCGATGTTGGAGCTGCCGTCCAGCGGGTCGAACAGCAGCAGGAAGTCGCCGTGCGGGTACTCGGCCGGCATCGGCGTGGAGTGGTCCATTTCTTCCGAAGCGCAGGCGGCCAGGTGGCCACCCCAGGCATTGGCTTCCAGCAGGATGTCGTTGGAGATCACATCCAGCTTCTTCTGGGCCTCGCCCTGGATGTTGCCGGTACCGGCATCGCCGAGCACGCCGCCCAGCGCACCCTTGCCCACGGTGATGGAGATCAGGTTGCAGGCGCGGGCGACGATGGCGATGAGCTGGCGCAGGTCGGCGGTGATGCGGCCGGCTTGCTGCTCTTCGACCAGGAAGCGGGTCAACGAGGTACGGGACATCGGAAGGGCTACCTTCAGCGGAAAGGAGGCGCATATTGTCGCCCCTTGCCGGCCCCTTTACGAGGTGCCCAAAGACACAAAGCCCCGGGAAGTTGCCTGTCCGGGGCTTTGGTTCAGTGCGTTGCGCGTGGCTGGATCAGCCGCGGCTGACCTCGTACACGGCCTTGGCCACGTAATCCAGGCTCTTGCTGCTCAGTGCGGCCACGCAGATGCGGCCGGTGCCCACGGCGTAGATGCCGTAGTCCTGGCGCAGCTTTTCCACCTGCTCACGGCTCAGGCCGGAGTAGGAGAACATGCCGGCCTGCTGCTGGATGAAGTTGAATTCCGGGGCGCCCAGCTCGGCCAGCTTGTTGACCAGGCCCGAGCGCAGGTCCTGGATGCGGGTGCGCATCTGGCCCAGTTCGTCTTCCCACAGCGCGCGCAGTTCGCTGGAACCCAGCACGCCGGCCACCAGCGCGGCACCATGGGTGGACGGGCTGGAGTAGATGGTGCGGATGATGCGCTTGATGTGCGACTGCACGGCCTTGGTCTGGCCGGCATCGGCGGCCACCACCGACAGCGCACCGACGCGCTCGCCGTACAGCGAGAACGACTTGGAGTAGGAATTGGCCACGATGAAGCTGTCGATGCCGGCCTCGGCAACGATGCGCACGGCCGCGCCGTCCTCGGCAATGCCCTTGTCAAAGCCCTGGTAGGCCATGTCGATGAACGGGAACAGGCCGCGTTCCTTCAACAGGGCAGCCACCTGCTTCCACTGCGCCTGGCTCAGGTCCGCGCCGGTCGGGTTGTGGCAGCAGGCGTGCAGCAGCACCACGGTGCCCGGCTCCAGCTTGGCCAGGTCGGCCAGCATGCCGTCGAAGTCCACGCCGTGGGTGGCGGCATCGAAGTAGGTGTAGTCCTTGACGGTGAAACCGGCAGCGCCGAACACCGCGCGGTGGTTTTCCCAGCTCGGGTTGGAGATGGCCACGGTGGCATGCGGCAGACTCTGGGCCAGCAGCTCGGCACCCACGCGCAGGGCACCGGAACCGCCGATGGTCTGGGTGGTGGCCACACGGCCGGCAGCCACCAGTTCCGATTCGGCGCCGAACACCAGCGCGCGGGTGGCGTTGGTGTAGGTGGCCAGGCCATCGATCGGCAGGTAGCCGCGCGGGCGGCCGGCAGCGGCGAGCTGCTCCTCGATCTTGCGCACGGCGGCCAGCAGCGGAATGCGGCCGTCCTCGTCGTAGTAGATGCCCACGCCCAGGTTGACCTTGGTGGCGCGCGAATCAGCGTTGTAAGCATCGGTCAGGCCCAGGATCGGGTCACCGGGAACTTGTTCGACATGTGCAAAGACGGACACGGCAGTACTCGTTAAAGACAGTGGCGGGAGGAGGACAGCAAGGTGTGCCAAGGTTGGCGTAAAAGCTCCTCATCCTAACAGGGCCTGAGGTCATGCGCGGTCAGGGTTGCAGCTGAAACCGGCTGCACCGGCTGCCGGTTTGCGAAGCGGGCCGCAGCGGCGATCATGAGCCGATGAACAGTGCCTTCCTGCTTGCCACCGCCCTGTTGCCGGGCACCTCCACGCCCCCCCCATCGGCCACCACGCTGGATGCACTGGAGGTGCGCGCGCTGGGGATCGCCGGGCGTCCTGCCTTCGACTTGCCGGCCACTGCCAGTGTGGTGCGGGTGGGCGAGGACCCGGCCACCGGTGTGGTGGACCTGACCGGGGCGTTTGCCGGCATTCCCGGGGTGCTGGCGCGTGACCGCCACAACCGTGCCCAGGACCTGCAGCTGTCCATCCGCGGCTATGGCGCCCGTTCCACCTTCGGCGTGCGCGGGATCCGGGTGCTGGCCGATGGCCTGCCTGCCGGTGCGCCGGATGGCCAGTCCCAGCTGACCCAGTTCAACCTGCTCGGGGTGGAACGCATCGAAGTGGTACGCGGCCCGTTTGCAGCCCTGCACGGCAATGCAAGTGGTGGGGTGGTGCAGCTGCTCGGCCGTGCCGGCCAGGCCGGTGATCCGTGGTGGCTGCAGGTGCAGGCCGGCAGTCATGGCGAGGCCATGCTCGGGGCCCGCCTGCAGGGCGGCAGTGCCGGCTTTGGCTACAGCGTGGTGCCCGTGCACTGGCGCAGCGGTGGCGCCCGCGACCACAGCAGTGCGCAGCGCAGCAGCCTGTCCGGCCGCTTTGACTGGACACTGCCGGGCAGCGGCAACCTGGCCGTGTTCGTGCAGCATTTCGATGCGCCCGATGCCCAGGACCCACGCGCCCTGACCGATGCCGAATGGCGCGCCGACCCGCGCCAGGCTGCCGCCGTGGCGCGCACCTTCAACACCCGCAAGTCGGTGGCCCAGGACCAGCTCGGCATGGTCTGGGAACAGCCGCTGGGCACCGGCCAATGGCGCCTGGCGGCCCATGCCGGCCAGCGCGAGGTGCTGCAGTTCCTGGCCATCCCTGCCGCCGCCCAGGCCAATCCCCTGCATGGCGGTGGCGTGGTGGACCTGGACAGTGACTACGCCGGGCTGGACCTGCGCCTGTCCGGCCAGCCGCATCCGGCCTGGCAATGGAGTGCCGGCCTCAACAGCGAGGGCCAGCGCCAGCAGCGGCGCGGCTGGGAGAACTTCATCGGCCGGCAGCTGGGTGTGCGGGGGCGCCTGCGGCGGGACCAGAGCGACACGGTGTGGAACCTGGACGGCCATGCCCAGTTGGCCTGGCAGCCGGCCGCGCACTGGCAGCTGCAGGCCGGCCTGCGCCACAGCCGGGTGCAGTTTGCTTCCCAGGACCGTTACATCGGCCCCGGCAACCCGGATGACAGCGGACGTACGGCCTACCACCGCACCACCCCGGTGGCCGGGCTCAGTTTTGCCCCGGCCGCCCACTGGCGCTGGCACCTGGCCGTGGGCCGTGGGCTGGAGACGCCGACCTTCAACGAACTGGCCTACCGTGCCGATGGCGCGCCGGGCCTGGCCCTGGACCTGCGCGCCGCCCGCAGCCAGCAATGGGAAAGCGGCCTGCGCTGGCAGGGCGACGGGGCGGCCCGGGCCGGCCTGACCGTGTTCCAGGCCGATACCGATGACGAACTGGCGGTGCTGGCCAGCAGTGGTGGGCGCAGTGCCTACGGCAACATCGGCAGCACCCGCCGCCAGGGATGGGAACTGGAACTGCAATGGCCGCTGCGCGAGCAGCTGCAGCTGCAGCTGGCCTGGACCCGCCTGGATGCCTCGCTGCGGGCCTGTGGCAAGCAGGGCTGTGCCGGCCTGCAGCCCGGTGCGCGTCTGCCGGCCACGGTGCGTGATGCCGTGCAGCTGCAGTTGCAGGGGCAGGCGGCGGCCTGGCAGTGGCAGCTGGGGGCGGCCGCGCTGTCGGCGATGCCGGCCGATGATGCCAACCTGGCCCGGGCTCCTGGCCATGTGCTGCTGGATGCCGGCATCAGCCGGGAGTGGGACAGTGCGGCCGGGCCACTGCAGCTGTCGCTGTCGGCGGCCAACCTGACCGACCGCCGCCATGTGGCTTCGGTGGTGGTCAACGATGGCAACGGGCGCTACTACGAACCCGGTGCCGGGCGCAGCCTGCGTCTGGGCCTGCGCTGGCGCTTCGAGCGGCTGAACAGCGCGCGCTGACAGCCCGCCCACAATGCGCTCACTGCTGGCTAACAGGGCGCGGCGTACAGCTGGGCGCCCCGATGTGACCGGAGTGCACCCACATGTACCGGCAGCCGCAGATCACCGCCCCGGCATGGCTCAATGCCCACACCCCCCCGTTGCTGCCTGCGCGGCACTCCTGCCCGGGTCTGCAGGCCTGGCTGCTGGCCGATTACCAGCGCCGGGCCCGTAGCGGCCTGCGCTGGAGTGATGTCGGCCCGGCCTACCTGATCGCCGTGCAGTGCCATCGCGCCTGTTGGCCCAGCGATGGTGATGGCTGGGACGATACCCTGGCCGAGCACTGGGAGGCCGCGCGGGGTGATTCGCGGCTGGACTGGTCCCAGGCCCGCAGCATCGTGCAGGAGGCCTGGCATGCCATCGCCAGTCTGCCTGGCGAGGCACCGGCGACGCGGCGTCAGTAAGCGGGCCGGCTGTCAGCTGCCGAGCACGGCGGCCTGGGCGGCCAGCGCGCGAATCGCGGCGTAGTCGCCGGCCTGCAGCAGGTTGCGCGGGGTCAGCCAGGAACCGCCCACGCACAGCACATTGGGCTGGGTCAGGTAGTCACGCGCGTTGGCCGCGCTGATGCCGCCGGTGGGGCAGAAGCGCACATCGGCAAACGGGCCGTTCCAGGCCGAGAGCAGGGCGGTGCCACCGGCCGCGGCCGCCGGGAAGAACTTGAAGGTGTCCGCGCCGTGTTCCAGCCCGCGCATGATGTCGCTGCCGCTGGCCACGCCGGGCAGCAGCGGCAGGTCCTGCTCGCGGGAGGCAAAGTACAGCGCGTCGGTGGCGCCGGGAGACACTGCAAAACGGCCACCGGCGGCCTTGACCGCGGCCAGCTGTGCCGGCTCCAGCACGGTGCCGGCCCCGACCACCGCATCGGGCACGGCCTGCACCATCGCCGCGATTGCTTCCAGTGCCACCGGCGTGCGCAGGGTCACCTCGATCACCGGCAGGCCGCCGTCCAGCAGGGCCTGGGCCACCGCGACCGCCTCGTCCACCGATTCCGGGGTGTAGACCGGGATCACCGGAGCCAGGCGCAACATCGCACGCAGGCGGGGATCGGAACGGGACATGGCATTACCTCGACAGCGGGCTGCCCGGGAGCCGGGCGGGGCAGTCATGCTACCCCTTGTTGCCGCGCTTGCACCGGCCGTTGCGTCGCCTCAATCTGTGATCCATCGCACATCCATGGCAGGGGGCCACATGTCGAGCAGTGTTCAGGCGCTGGAGCTGCGCCAGCGGCAGTTGCGTGACGGGCAGGACGAGGCGATGCGTACCCGGCTGCACCGCGCCTTGAGCTGGCTGCGTCGCGCCGGGCAGGAAGACGACGATGACGATGCGCGCTTCCTGTTCCTGTGGGTGGCCTTCAATGCCGCCTACGCCGGCCAATTCACCGATGAAGGCAAGGAGCTGCTCAAGGCCCGTGTGTTCATCGACCGCCTGCTGGCGCTGGACCACGGGCGGCGCATCCACGCGTTGCTGTTCCAGCGCTTCAGCGGCCCGGTGCGCACCCTGCTGGACAACCGCTATGTGTATGCGCCGTTCTGGCGTGCCCTGGCCAACCATGACGGCAGCGAGCGCTGGAAGCAGAGCTTCGAGGAGAGCAAGCGCATGGCCATGCGTGCGCTGGTGGACCAGGCCACCGACATCTGCCTGATGCTGGTGCTGGAGCGCCTGTATGTGCTGCGCAACCAGCTGGTGCACGGGGGAGCCACCTGGCGCAGCTCGGCCAACCGCAGCCAGTTGCGTGACGGGGTGGGGCTGCTGGGCACCCTGGTGCCGCTGATGCTGGAGCTGATGATGGAAGCAGACAGCGCGCAGCAGGAAGGTTTCGGCCCGGTGGCCTACCCGTGGTTGCCCAGCATGCAGGCCGACCGCGCCTGAGTTTCAGGCGTCTGCGGCCAGTGCCTGTGGCCTGGGCCAGTAGCGGCCGTTACTGTCGGCCTGGAACACCGTGCATTGCTGCAGACGGCGCTGGTAGACATGCAGGGACACGGCCACCTTTTTCGGATCGGGGTTGTACACGCTGTGGTACTGCGCGGTGCCCTGCAGCCCGGCGCAGTCGCCGGCGCACTGGCGCTGGCTGGCCCCGCGGGCAAAGCGCCAGCCGGCATCATCATCGGCTTCCAGCAGCTGCCAGTCGGTGACTTCCAGCTGGCCGGACCACACCGCCTCCACACACCAGCGCCCGTCATGGTCATGCACCGGTGCGCCCTGTCCCGGTGCCCAGACCATGGCCACCACGCAATAGCCATGCTCGCGGCTGCAGTACAGCTCGTGGCGCGCGTAATGCTCCGGATGCGGACGGTAGGCAAGGGCCGGCAGCTGCACCTGGGCATCGCCCACCAGCAGGGGCAGGGCGGCACGCACGCCGGCATAGGCATGGGCGGCGCTGCGTCCGGCCACTGCGGTGTCCAGTACCTGCACCAGTTTCTGCAAGCCGGGCAGGACCTGATCGTTTCCCTTGATCATCGCCATGAGCCGCAGTCTAGGACAGCCGGGTTAACAGACCGTTGGCCGCAAGCTGCGGCTCAGACATCGCCGGCATCGCTCCAGCCCTGGCCGTTGCCACGCTGGAACACTCGGTCGCTGGGCAGGACATCACCGGCGGCGATGGCCGGTGCGCTGGCCAGCCGGGCATACAGCGGGGCAAAGTCAGTGGCGGTGGCCGCCATCAGCTCATCGAAGCTGTCGATGACGAAATAGGTCTTCTGGAAGGTATCGATGCGGTAGCGGGTGCACATGATCCGTTCCAGCCCGAAGCCGATCCGGTTGGGCGCGGTCGATTCCAGGCTGTAATGCGATTCGCCGGCCGAGGACACAATCCCGGCGCCGTAGATGCGCAGGCCGTCGGCGGTGTTGATCAGGCCGAATTCCACCGTGTACCAGTACAGGCGGGTCAGGTTCTGCAGGGCCTGCTCGCCGAACTGCTGCGCGGCGCGCACGCCGCCGGCGCCGTAGGCCTGCATGTAATCGGCAAAACGGGGCTCCATCAACAGCGGCACGTGGCCGAACAGGTCGTGGAACAGGTCCGGCTCGGCGATGTAGTCGATCTGCTCGGGGCGACGGATCCACCAGGTCACCGGGAAGCGGCGGTTGGCCAGGTGCTCGAAGAAATCCAGTTCCGGCAGCAGGCCTTCCACCCCGATCAGGGTCCAGCCGGTGGCCGCCTGCAGGATGCGGTTGAGCTGGTCAAAGCGCGGGATGTGCGCATCGTCCATGCCCATCGCATCCTGCGCGTCCAGAAACTCCTGACACGCACGGCCGAGGAGCAGTTCGCGCTGGCGCCGGTACAGGGTGCCCCAGGTGGCGTGGTCGTCGCTGCTGTAACTGTCCCAGGGCTGGGTCACGATGGCGGTGGTGTACACCGGCACATGGCCCTTGTCGGTGTGCTGGTGTTCGACGCGGCGGGGTGTGCTGTCCATGGGATCGGGGCCGGATTGCGGGTCAGCCCCTGATGCTAGTCACAGTGCCGCGCAACAAGGGTGCGTAGTTGCATTGATCTGGCTTTGTGACGCAACAATATTGCGCATATCTCATGGTGCAAGGCAGTAAACATGTCGAACATCGCGCTTGACCGCACAGACCTGCGGCTGTTGGCCGAAATCCAGCGGCATGGCCGCGCCACCAACGCCGAGCTGGCGCAACGGGTGAACCTGTCGCCCTCGGCCTGCCTGCGCCGGGTGCAGCGGCTGGAGACGGACGGTGTGATCGGTGGCTACGGGGCCTGGCTGCAGCCGCGGGCGATCGGCCTGGGCCTGCAGGCCTTTGTGCGCGTGCAGCTGTCCAAGCACGGCAAGGAAGCCATTGCCCATTTCATCGATGCCGTGGCGCTGTGGGATGAGGTGGTGGCCTGCCATGCCCTGACCGGCGACATGGATTATTTGCTGCACGTCTACGTGCGAGACCTGGACCACTTCTCCGCCTTCCTGCTGGACAAGCTGCTCAACGCCGCCGGGGTGGCCGACGTCAATTCCAGCTTCGTGCTGCGTACGGTCAAGGAATTCCGCGCCCTGCCGTTGTCACAGCTCGAACGGGGTTGAGTTCTGGTCAGTGCAACCGGGGCAAGGGCGCGATCTCTCGCGCGCATCGACAAGGTGAGAGCATTGACTGAGTGGCACGGTTGCAGTCGCCACCGGTATTGATGTTGGCCGGCAGGGCCTGGGCTTGCGGGCTGATGGGCATCCAGATGGCCGGGTCGTGAGTCAGGGGATGGAGACCATGCGCACGCACAGGTGCTGGGCATTGCCGGCCGATTCACCCTGGGGGTACACGCTGACCTGCAACCCGGGTTTGCTGAATGTTTCGTGCTGCAGCCGGCCATGTTCACCGAGCACCGCAGAGCGCTGCAGGCCCAGGCCCTGCAGTCTTGCGGCGAATGCGGCGTAGTCCAGCTGGCACAGCGGCTGCATCGAGGCAGCCTCGTCGCTGGGGTTGAAGCTCAGTTCAAATCGCGGTTTTTGCTGGGTGTCCAGCAGCACGCCGTAATTCCAGCTGTCATCCAGACGCACACCGAAGCCATACCGAGGGCTACCGTCGGTGGCCTGCTGCAGGGTTTGGCCCATATGCCGGCCGACGTGCTCGACGCTCAGGTCGGACAACTGCTGGCTGTCCTGGATCAGGCCAAGCACGGCCAGCAAGGCTGTTGGCGCATCCCGGGGTGCTTGGCGGGTGCCGTTCGAGGTGCTTTTTTCCGGGGCAGCAGTGGTTGCCGGGTCATGGCTACAGGCGACCAGGCCGGCCAGGCTGATGGACAGGGCAAGGGTCACGGAAGAGGAGGGCATGGCAACGGTTGTGCTCCGTTTGCTTGACGAGCAGCGGCAGCATCGCGGGCTCGGACATGGCATATCGCCGGGATGCCCACACCTTGGCACAGGCCTGGCCACTCTTGCCGCGCGGAAGTTCACAAATCGACCGGCTGTTGCCGGCCTGATGCCGCGGGCAGCAAGCCAAGCGGTTTACTGCCGCGTGTCGCACATCGCTTCGTTGCCGCGCAGCTTGTCCACCCGCGAGCGGGCTTCCAGGCAGGCCTGGCGGGCCTGTTGCTGCTGCGAGAGCTGGGCGCGGGCGGCACTGTTGGCGGCCTGCTGCTTCTGCGCACGCACCCGGGCCACGGCGGCACGGATCTGCGGCATCGCTGCCTGGGCGGCCTTTTCGCCTTCGACAATGGCACGCCCGCGCTGGGCAAAATCGGCCGCGCCGATATCCAGCACGTTGGGGCGGATGATCACCTCGGCACGTGCCAGTTCCTGCTCACCCAGGCGCTGGCCCATGATCGCGATGGACTGGTTGACCGTGCCCAGCAGGCCATCCGGGCGCTGGCCCGAGGCACGCGAGGAAATGTCCACCGCGATCACCACCTCGGCGCCGAGCTGGCGTGCCGCATCCACCGGCACCGGCGAGACCACGCCGCCATCGACATAGGTCTTGCCGCTGATGGACACCGGCTCGAACACGCCGGGAATCGAGCTGGAGGCGCGCACGGCCTGGCCGGTGTTGCCACGGGTGAACACGGTGCGCTCGCCGGTTTCCAGTTGGGTGGCCACCACCGCCAGCGGCTTGCGCATCTGCTGCAGGTTGCGGTTGCCGAGCAGGCCGTTGATGTAGTCCTGCAGCTTCTGGCCCTGGATCACCCCGCCGGAGAACAGGCGCACGTCGCGGATCTCGGCCTGGTCCAGGGCCACGGCCTTTTCCTGCATCTCGAAAGCATTCATGCCGCTGGCATACAGGGCGCCGACCACGCTGCCGGCGCTGGTGCCGGAGATCACCACCGGCTCGAAGCCGTTGGCCTCGAGCATCTTGATCACGCCGATGTGGGCAAAGCCCTTGGCCGCACCACCGCCCAGGGCCACGCCGATCTTGACCGGTGCCACCGGGGCATTGGCCACCGGCGCGGCCGGCCGGGTGTTGTCACCGCCGCAGGCGGCCAGCAGCAGGGTGAGGGCGGAAGCAACGGCGGCAAGACGGATCGAAGCCATGGTGGTAACGCGGGCAGTGGCGGGTGAGGCGTGCAGCATAGTCGTTTGCCGTCGGGCCGGCGTCAGCGCTGTTCGCGCCGGTTCAGTGGCCAGCGATGGCGGTGGTTCAGATGATCTGCAGGGTGATGGCCTTGAGCACGGCGCGGGTGCGGTCGCGGGTATCGAGCTTTTCCAGGATCACCGAGACATAGTTCTTCACCGTTCCCTCGGCCAGGAACAGGCTGGCGGCGATCTCGCGGTTGCTGTAGCCGCCGGCCATCAGGCGCAGCACGGCCACCTCCTTGGCACTGAACAGTGCCTTGGGCGCGCTGTCGGCGTGGTAGCGGTAGCGCTGGCGCACGGCCTCGGTGCTGACCGGCTGCAGCAGGCTGTGGCCGGCAGCCAGGCGCTCGATCGCATCGAGCAGGTCGGCCGGGTCGGCATCCTTGAGCAGGAAGCCCTGCGCGCCGGCGGCGGTGGCCTGCAGCAGCAGGTCGGCCTCGTCAAAGGTGGTCAGCAGCAGGCAGGGCGTGCTGTCGCCACGCGCGCGCAGCTGGCGCACCGTCTCGATGCCGTCCATGCCGGGCATACGGATGTCGCTCACCACCACCTGCACCGGCTGGCGGGCCAGTTGCTCGAGCAGGGCGGCGCCATCGGCGGCCTCGAACACGATGTCGATGCCCTGCTGCTGCAACAGCGCGCGCAGGCCGGCACGGATCAGGGCCTGGTCATCGACCAGGGCAATGCGCAGTGCGGTTCTCATGACGGGAAGCTTGCCTGCAGCTGCAGGTTGCCGGCCGGGGCCCGGCTGATCTGCAAGTGCCCGCCCAGCTCGCGGACACGCTCGTCCATGCCGGTCAGGCCATTGCCCGGACGCAGCTGGCCGGCGAGCTGGCCGTCATCGTCGATGCACAGCAGCAGGGCCTGCGGTTGTTGTGACAGCTGCACCCGCAGCTGGCTGGCCTGGCTGTGGCGGGCGCTGTTGGTCAGCGCCTCCTGCACGCAGCGCAGCAGCACGTGGGCCAGCTCGGGGTTGTTGATGCTGACACCTTCATCCACTTCCAGTTGCAGCCGTGGACGTGGCAGCGGTGCGGCCACCGCCCGCAGCGCGGTGGTGATGTCCAGCTGGCCGGTATCGCGCAGGGCCTGGACCACGGCGCGCAGGTCACCGAGCAGTTCGGCACTGAGCTGGCCGCACAGTTTGAGCTGGTCACTGGCACCGGGTTCGTTGGCCAGCGCCCGCAGGTGCAGGCGCAGGGCGGTGAGCTTGTGCCCGGCCACGTCGTGCAGTTCACGCGACAGGCGCAGGCGTTCGGCGTCGCGCAGGGTGTCGGCATGCAGGGCGCGGGTGGCCAGCAGGTCGGCATGGGCCAGAGTGAGGCGGTCGCGTGCCTGCTCGGCGACCCGCGCGTAATGCACGGTGAGCATGGCAAAGCCCTGGAAACCGGCAAAGGACAGCACCACCAGCAGGGGTTGGGTATGCATCGGCCGCAACAGCAGGTACAGGGCCACGTTGGTCAGCCCCATCAACAGCAGTGCCTGGCGCAGGGGCCAGGTGGCGGCGGCCTGGGCGGCCAGCAGCACCAGCAGTGCCGGCGCGATGCCGCTGCCGGGCAGCATGGCCAGGCCCAGTGCGCTGCCGGCTTCAACCAGCAGCAGCCAGTGGCGCAGGCGTTCGTGGGCCGGGTACAGCAGGGTGGCCAGGTAGGCGGCCAGGAACAGCAGGGCGCAGCCCCAGCGCAGGGCCAGGTGGTCGGGCTGTCCCAGGTGCAGGGTCATGGCCACCGTGGCCCAGGTCAGCAGGGCGGCCAGGGTGAGCGGGTGGCGCAGGGCGGGACGGCCGGCAGGCAGGGTCGCAGTCATGGCCGCCATGCTGTGCGCAGGCGGGCAGGGCAACAAGGGGGGAGGGCAACAAAGTGACTTCCGGCAGGGTGGATGGGTGACCACGGCAACTGCCCGCCAGTGCCGTGGCAGGCAATCCTGATGGCCCGTACAGGCAACCGCGTTGCCTACCCCTGGAGGATTGTGATGCCCGGCTATTGGTTGTTTGTCACCCTGCATGTCATGGCCGGCGCGCTGGCCCTGGGCTGCTTCTGGGCTGCGGCATGGCTGCGCAAGGGCTCGCCCCGCCACCGCGCCGTGGGCAAGGTGTTCCTGCTGGCGATGACCCTGATCGTGCTGACCTCGGTGCCGATCACCGTGCAGTTTGCCTGGTACCGGCAGCAGCCCCTGTCGGCGCTGTTCCTGGTCTACCTGATGGCCCTGACCGGCAATGCGCTGTGGTTGTCCTGGCGCGCGGTGACCGACAAGCGCGACTGGCGCGTGCTGGTGGCCCGCCCGGGCTGGGCGCTGTCGCTGTGGCCGATGCTGCTGTCGGCCATCGCCGTGCTTGCTGTCGGGCTGGGGATCGGGCAGCCGTTGTTCGTGGCCTTCTCCAGCATCGGCCTGTGGGCCGGCTGGCGGATGTGGCGCTTTGCCCGGCGTGGTCCGCAGCGGGCGGACTGGGCGCTGCGCCAGCATTACCAGTCCATGCTCGGTGCCGGCATCGCCACCCATGTGGCTTTCTTCAGCATCGGCATGCGCCCGGTCTGGCGTTGGTTGCAGGCCCACCTGAGCGTGCCTGCGGTGGTGATCGAACTGTTTCCGTGGCTGGTGCCGGTGGCGGTTGCCGTGCTGGCCAGCTGCTGGCTGGAGCGCCGCTACGGCCGTTCCCGGTCCGCAGCGGCTACCTCACGCTGAGGGGCGTGGCTCAGAAGTTGTTGTCGCCGTCCAGGATGCGGCCCAGCCCACCCAGCACCGAGCCTTCGCCGCGGTTCTGGCCACCGCCCTGCGGGGCGGCGGCAAACACGCGGCCGGCCAGGCGCGAGAACGGCAGCGATTGCAGCCAGACCTTGCCCGGGCCGGTCAGGGTGGCCAGGAACACACCTTCGCCGCCGAAGATCATGCTCTTGATCCCGGGCACGCGCTTGACGTCCATCTCCACCCCGGCGGTGTAGGCCACCACGCAGCCGGTATCCACATCCAGGCGTTCACCGGCGCGCAGTTCACGCTCGACCACACAGCCACCGGCATGCACGAACACCCAGCCATCGCCTTCCAGCTTCTGCATGATGAAACCCTCGCCGCCGAACAGGCCGGTCATCACCTTGCGCTGGAAGTGCACCCCGACCTGCACGCCGCGCGCGCCGGCCAGGAAGCTGTCCTTCTGGCAGATCAGGCGGCCGCCGAGCTGGTCCAGCTTCATCGGGATCACCGTGCCCGGGTAGGGGGCGGCGAAAGCCACCTTGGCCTTGCCCTGGCCGGTGTGGGTGTACAGCGTGGCAAACAGCGACTCGCCGGTGATCACACGCTTGCCGGCGCTCAGCAGCTTGTCCATGAAGCCACCACCGGCACCTTCGTGGCGGCCGTCGCCGAACACGGTGTCCATCTGCACGGAAGCGTCCTTGAACATCAGTGCGCCGGCTTCGGCAATCGCGCTCTCGCCCGGGTCCAGCTCGATTTCCACGAACTGCATTTCCTGGCCGTGGATGGCGAAATCGATGTCGTCATTGCGACGCCCGGCCGCGGCGTGGTGGGTGCCAGCCGGGGGCGGTACCGGCGGCATCCCCGGCATCGGCGGCGGGCCACCGGCCGCTGCCAGTTCGGGCACCTGGGCCAACGGGGTCCAGCCGCTCATGCCGGCGCGCCAGACCTGGGCCTGCGGGGTCTGCGCGGCCTGGGTGCGGGCGGCGGCGTCATCGAACGGGCCCAGGCGCTCGGCCTGGCCGGGAACGTGGAAATACCAGGTGCTCATGTGCGGCGCTCGGCAAGGGGAAGGGAGGGCACAGTGTAGGGCCAGGGTATGGCCGGGCCATTGCCGGAAGGAAATATGAATAGGTGTGGCATTGCGACGTCGGTGTTGTGCTGCAACAATTTCGCCCCGTAAGGCACCGAAGACCGGTGTCGTCCACAACTTGAAGGTTCCTGGCATGTCCATGTCGTCCCGCTCTGCCCACGTCCGTAAGCCGGTCGTGCGTCCCCTCGTCGTCGCTCTGGCGACCCTGCTGCCGGCCGTTGCCATGGCACAGGACAACGCCGCACAGCAGGCGGCCACCCTGGACACCATCAGCGTCACCGCTGCACGCAAGACCGAAAACATCCAGGACGTGCCGGTATCGATCAGCACCGTCAGCGGCGAAAAGCTCGATGCCCTGGTTTCCGGCGGCACCGATATCCGCTTCCTGTCCGGCCGCGTGCCGAGCCTGAACATCGAATCGTCCTTCGGCCGTGCCTTCCCGCGCTTCTACATCCGCGGTTACGGCAACACCGATTTCCGCATGAACACCTCCCAGCCGGTGTCGCTGGTGTATGACGACATCGTGCAGGAAAACCCGATCCTGAAGGGCTTCCCGCTGTTCGACATCCAGCAGGTGGAAGTGCTGCGCGGCCCGCAGGGCTCGCTGTTCGGCCGCAACACCCCGGCCGGCGTGGTCAAGTTCGACTCGGTGCGTCCGTCGCAGGAGTTCGAGGGCTACGGCAAGGTCGGCTACGGCAGCGACAACCTGTGGAATGTGGAAGGCGCCGTCGGCGGCGCCCTGAGCGAGCGCTGGTCGGCCCGCGCCTCGATGCTGTACCAGCGCCGCGACGACTGGGTCAAGAACACCGGCACCGGCCCCAACGACGGCCTGGAAGGCTATGACGAATCCGCCGCCCGCGTGCAGTTCCTGTACGAAGGCGAGGATTTCGAGGCCCTGTTCGGCGCCCATGCCCGCCGCCTCAACGGCACCGCACGCCTGTTCCGCGGCAACATCTTCAAGCCGGGCAGCAATGACTTTGTCGACGGCTTTGACGAAAACAGCATCGCCATCGACGGCCAGAACCATTCCGAGCTGGAAAGCCAGGGCGCCAATGCCCGCCTGGTGTGGGACCTGGGCAACTACCGCCTGCACTCCATCACCGGCTTTGAAACCCTGGAAACCTTCAGCGTCGGTGACATCGACGGCACCAACGAGTACTACACCGCCGATGTGCCGTTTGCCTCGGAAACGGCCGACGGCATCCCGAACCACTCGCAGTTCACCCAGGAATTCCGCCTGGAGTCGCAGTACAGCGGCCCGCTGAACTGGCAGGCAGGCGTGTTCTACTTCAGCGAAGACTACGACGTGGACAGCGTCAGCTATGACAGCACCAACGGATCGGTGCAGGACGGCTTCCAACGTATCAACCAGACCAACGACGCCTGGGCGGTGTTCGGCGGCCTGAACTACCAGGCCACCGACAAGCTGGAGCTGCGTGCCGGCATCCGCTACACCGTCGATGAGAAGGACCTGATCGTCAAGGATTACTGGAACACCGGTTTCTCGCCGTGCTTCCTGTCGGCCAAGTGCGACCTGGCTGGCCTGCTGGCTGCCCAGCAGCTGGCCTATGCCAATGGCGATGCGGTGGACCCGTTCCTGAGCGCCTCGACCAAGGACAAGAAGTTCAACTGGGACGCCTCGGCCACCTACGCCATCAATGACGATGTGAACGTCTATGGCCGCGTCGCCACTGGCTTCCGTGGCAGCTCGATCCAGTCGGCCGGTGCCTTCAACGACAAGACCGTTGCCGAGCCGGAAACCGTGCTGTCCTTCGAGCTGGGCATGAAGGCGGACTTCTGGAACAACCGCGCCCGCATCAACGCCAGCGTGTTCCATTACGAGGTCAAGGACCAGCAGCTCACCGCCGTGGGTGGTTCCACCGGCAATGCCAACATCCTGCTCAATGCCGACAAGAGCACCGGCAAGGGCTTTGAAATCGACATGCAGGCCTGGTTGACCGACTCCCTGCTGGTCACCCTGGGCAGCGGCTACAACCACACCGAAATCAAGGACGCCAGCCTGTCCGTGGCACCGTGCTTTGCCTGCACCGTGACCGACCCGGTCGATGTCAACGGCAAGGCCCTGATCAACGGCAACTCGCTGCCGCAGGCACCGAAGTGGACCCACAACCTGACCGCGCGCTGGTCCACCCCGGTGGGCGATGCCGGTGAGTTCTATGTGTTCACCGACTGGGCCTACCGCAGCGACGTGAACTTCTTCCTGTATGAATCCAAGGAGTTCACCGGCAAGTCGCTGACCGAAGGCGGCCTGCGCCTGGGCTACAGCTGGAACCAGGGTGACTACGACGTGGCCCTGTACGGCCGCAACATCACCAACCAGATCCGTGCCACCGGCGCGATCGACTTCAACAACCGCACCGGCTTCATCAACGAGCCGCGCGTGGTGGGTGTGGAGTTCAAGACCCGCTTCTGAGACATCACAAGCTGGTAAGTGGGGACAAGGGGCGCGGGCAACCGCGCCCCTTGTCGTATCCGGCGGCGGGCCGGGGAGTGCCGGAGTGTGATCCGTGCACGTATTCATAATCCCGAATCGACACAGAATCGACGCGCACGGCATCGCCGTGCCCGGGGCGGGGCCTCAAGGGGGATCCCCACCCGGCCGGATCGATCCACTGATGGAGGGGATATGGCAATTGCAATGCAACGCCTGGCCTGTGCCGGGCTGCTGGCCCTCGGCCTGCTGGGGGTCAACCAGGCCCAGGCCAACCGCGGCGTGGTATTCGTGCACGGCACCGGACACCAGACCGATGCGCTGAACAACTACTGGGAGCCGGCGATCGTCAACACGGTGCGCGCCGGCCTGCCCAACAGCGCCAACTACGCGGTCATCAACTGCAACTTCGAAGCCTACATGTGGACCAGCGAGGCGGCCGGCTGCCTGGCCACCCAGCTGACCAGCTTCATCAATGCCCGTGGCATCACCTCGATGACGGTGATCACCCACTCCAACGGCGGCAACGTGATGCGCTGGATCCTGTCCAACCCGACCTGGGACAGCCGTTACCCCAACATCATTGCCAAGACCCGCAAGGTCAACGCCCTGGCACCGTCCTCGGCCGGCACCCCGCTGGCCGATGCGGTGATGAACGGCAATGTGTTCGAGCAGGCCCTGGGCTGGCTGCTGGGCTACAAGAGCGATGCGGTGCGCATGCAGCAGGTCAGCTGGATGGCCACCTACAACGCCAACAACCTGTACGGCACCTCCGGCCGCCCGGCCCTGCCCAAGCCGTTCCGCGCGGTGGTGGGCACCGACGTGGAATCCTCGCCGTTCGACAACGACAGCTATTGCGGTGGCTATGCCTCCAATGTCGGCCTGGAAGCGACCCAGAACTGGCTGGCGGCCTGCTCCGACGGCTTCCTCAACTGCACCAGTCAGTCGGCGGCCGGCACGGTGTGGTTCCGGGACATCAACCGCACCCGCGACGGTGAGCCGTTGAGCCATGGCCAGAGCCGGCGCAACTGCTTCAACCTGGACACCATCCTGCGCGCGGACGTGAACCTGTGAGGACTCCTGCGATGAAGACCCGTTTGATGATCGCCCTGGCCCTGGCAGGCGCCACCTCCGGTGCCTGGGCCAGCAGCGCCAGCCTGATCGACAAGACCCTGCCGGCGCTGAGCGCCGGTGACCGCACCAGCGCCGGTGTGGTGTCCGCACCGCTGCCGCCGGGCCAGTTCGAGCGTGCACCGGTGCAGTTTGCCTGGGCACTGGACCCGACCGATGCGGTGAATGCGCCGGCGGTGGAAGTGATGGAAAGCCGCAGTTTCTGGCGCACCGTGGATGCGGCCGAGCTGCAGCGCGGGGTGGAGCTGCAGTTGTCCGCCCCCGGCGCGGTGGTCCAGCTCAGCCCGGGAGCCGGGGCACGCGCCTTGCCGGCGCAGAGCCTGAAGGTGCGTGATGCCGCCAACCAGGTGATGAGCACCCGCCAGTTTGAAAGTGCCCAGCTGCAGCAGGCCGGGATGGCCGTCGCCCCGGGCACCCAGCTGCTCAAGCTGGAGAGTGCCGACATCGGCAGTTACCGTCTGCAGGCCGCCGATGGCCAGGGCCAGTACGTGCTGCAGGTGCTCGAGCCCAACAGCCCGGTGGTGCTGCGTGCGCGTACCGACCGCCATGTCGCCTTTGCCGGTTCGCGGATCAACCTGCAGGTGGACATGGATGGCGAGCAGACCGCCCCGGCCAGCCTGGCCAAGCGCCTGGTGGCCGCCCCGCTGGCCGGCCAGGGCCTGCTGGTGGCACCGGACGGCCGCACCTGGGAGGTGCCGTTGCAGGCAGGACGCAGCGGCGGTTTGAGCACCAACGTGGCCCTGCCTGAGCAGGGCAGTGACACCCCGGGGCTGTGGGAGCTGCAGGTGTTCACCGAGCAGGGCGGGATTGCCCGCGATACCCGCCTGGCCTTCGCCGTGAGCCGGCCGACTGCGCGCATTGCCGGGGCGATCAGTGCCGCCAATCCGGGTGATGTGCGCTTCCCGCTGCAGCTCGGTGCGCCGGGCCGTTACGAGGTGCGCGCGACCCTGTTTGCCACCGGCAGTGACGGCGTGCTGCGCCCGGTGGCCCAGGGCCACAGCGCGGCCTGGTTCAACAAGGCCGGTACTGGCCAGCTGGGGCTGTCGTTTGCCGACGTGGCCCTGCCGGCCGGCTACGGCGCTCCGTTCGAGCTGCGTGAGGTCGAGCTGCACGACCAGACCCGGATGGCCCCGATCGAGCGCCGCGCCCGCGCGCTGCGTTTCTGATCCAGCGCTGCCGGTGACAGGACGGCGCCGGCCGAGCCGGCGCCGTTTTCATGTGCAGGCCCGGCGCCTGGCTCAGGCTGACAGCGGCAGCACCCGTACCTGCAGCTGGCCGTCGTGTTGATGGATGTGCAGTGGCGCATCGAAGGCGGCCGACAGCGGCCCGTCCTGCAGCACCGTCTGGCGTGGGCCGTCGGCCAGGATGCGGCCATCGCGCATCAATAGCACCCGTTCGATTTCCGGGATCACCTCTTCGATGTGGTGGGTGACCAGCAGCAGGGTGATGCCCTGCCGGGCCAGTTGCGAGAGGGCATCGAGCAGGTGCTGGCGGGCCACCACATCCAGGCCGCTGGACGGCTCATCCAGCAGCAGGGCCTGCGGCTTGTTGACCAGGGCGCGGGCGATCAGGACGCGTCGCCGCTGGCCGGCCGACAGCTGCGCATACGGGCGCTCGGCCAGCGCCTGGGCACCGACCTGGGCCAGGGCCGCCAGGGCCTGGTCGCGCATGTCATCGCTGACCTGTTTGTGGCCGGGGATGACGTGGCTGGCAAAAAAACCGGACACCACCGCGGCCAGGGCATCCAGGCCGTGCTGGTCGGCCAGCGCGTCTTCCAGGTCGCCGCTGACGATGCCCAGCTGGCTGCGCAGGCGGTCCACCTGCCAGCGGCTCTGGCCCAGCACCTGCACCGCGGGCAGGCCATCGCCACGCGCCAGCGGGTACAGCTCGCGGGTGATCAGCTTGATGAAGGAGGATTTGCCGCAGCCATTGGGGCCGAGCAGGGCGGTGTGCTGGCCCTGGGCGATGGCCAGGCTCAGGCCGTGCAGCACGCGCACCTGGCCACGGATGACGTGGGCCTGGTCGAGCTGGATCAACGGGGCGGCCGGGCCGGAGGAAAGGGACGGACTCATGCAGTTTCCAGACGAAGGGACAACGCTCACCGCCGGGCGGTGACCGGCCAGTGTGGCCTTGCCGCGGCAATCCTGTCTGCATTTGTGGCAGCCTTGCGGTGATTTTTGTGCGGGAGATCGCATCGATGAGGGCAGCACTGGGCAGGCAATCGTGGTCGTGCGGCATCGCTGCTGGCGTGGTGGCGCTGCTGGCCAGCATCCCGCTGCTGGCGCAGGAACCCGCCGACGGTGGCCGGCCGGCGGTGGAGAGCACCGGCAGTTACCTGCAGCGCATGGACAGCGATGGCGATGGGCGCATCAGCCTGGATGAATACCAGGCCTGGATGGGCTACGGCTTTGCGCAGATGGACCGCGATGGCGACGGCGTGCTCAGCCCGCACGAACTGCCCGGTGGGCGCGGCAGGCCGATCACCCATGCCGCCCATGTGGCGCAGATCGCCCAGCGCTTTGCCCGCCAGGATGCCAATGGCGATGGCTATCTGAGCGCCACCGAGCTGGCCGCACCGCCACGCTGAGCCGGCACAGGCAGGCGCTGGGTACAATCGGCGCATGCCTGAATTGCCTGAAGTCGAAACCACCCGCCGTGGCCTGGCCCCGCATGTGGAAGGCCGCCGCATCCACGGCGTGATTGCCCGCCGGGCCAACCTGCGCTGGCCGATCCCGGCCGATCTGGATGCCCTGTTGGCCGGGCAGCCGATCCTGGCGGTACGCCGAAGGGCCAAGTACCTGTTGATCGACACCCCGCTGGGCAGCGTGATCGTGCACCTGGGCATGACCGGCAGCCTGCGTGTGCTGCCCGGCGATACCCCGCTGCGCAGCCACGACCATGTCGACATCAGCCTGGACAACGGCAAGTTGCTGCGCCTGAACGACCCGCGCCGCTTCGGTGCGGTGCTGTGGCAGGCGGCCGGCACCACCCACGAACTGCTGGCCGGGCTCGGCCCGGAGCCGCTGTCGGAGGACTTCGATGGGGATTACCTGTTTGCCCGCAGCCGTGGCCGCAAGGCGGCGGTGAAGACCTTCGTGATGGACCAGACGGTGGTGGTCGGGGTGGGCAACATCTACGCCGCCGAAAGCCTGTACCTGGCCGGGATCAGCCCGTTGCGCCCGGCCGGCGGCGTCTCGCGCGAGCGCTACCTGCGTCTGGCAGGCCACATCAAGGACGTGCTGGCCTATTCGATCGAGCGCGGCGGCACCACCCTGCGTGACTTCATCAGCCCCGATGGCCTGCCCGGCTACTTCGAGCAGGAGCTGCTGGTGTACGGGCGCGATGGCCAGCCGTGCCCGGGCTGCGGGCGGCCGCTCAAGCACGCGATGATCGGCCAGCGCGCCAGCGTCTGGTGCGGCCACTGCCAGCGCTAGAGCGGCGCCAGGGGGCGCGCCTGGCTGACAGGCGGAGAAGCTTCCGCCGGCACGGGCGATCGGGCAGACTGCATCCATTCTTGTGCGTATGGAAGCGGTGATGAGCGAGCAGGTGGTGCAGCACGATCACTATGTGGCCGTGCCCGGTGGCGAAGTGTTCGTACGCACCTGGCAGCCGGCCGGGGAGCGCGGCGCGCCCCTGTTGCTGCTGCATGACTCGTTGGGTTAGGTGGCGCAGTGGCGTGACTGGCCGGACCTGCTGGCCCGGGCCTGCGGGCGGCGGGTCATTGCCTATGACCGGCTGGGTTTTGGTGCCTCCAGCGTGCAGCAGCAGCCCCTGGGGCCGGATTTCATCGCCGACCAGGCGCAGAGCGTGGCACCGGCCGTGCTCGATGGCCTGGGTGTGGGCCAGTTCGCGGTGCTTGGCCACAGTGTGGGCGGGGCCATGGCCCTGTCCCTGGCGGCGAGCCTGGCCCCGCGTTGCATGGCGGTGGTCAGCATCGCTGCCCAGGCTTTCGTCCAGCCACGTACCCTGGCCGGGATCGAGCAGGCCAGGCAGGCCTTCGCCGACCCGGACCAGCGCGCCCGCCTGGGCCGCTGGCATGGCGAGCGCAGCGACTGGGTGCTGTCGGCCTGGATCGATACCTGGACCGCGCCCGGCTTTGCCGACTGGTCACTGGCCGCCGTGCTGCCGCAGGTGCGCTGCCCGGCACTGGTGATCCATGGCGAGGACGATGAATACGGCTCGGTGGCCTTCCCGCAGGCGATTGCCGCCGGTGTGGGCGGATCGGTCGAGTTGCTGATCCTGCCCGGCTGTGGCCATGTGCCGCAGCGTGAGCAGCCGCAGCAGACCACCGCGGCGGTGGTCGACTTCCTCGCTGCCCAGGCCTGATCGGTTACAGCGGCAGCACGTCCTGCAGCGGTTCGATCGCGCCCTGGCCCTGGGTGACCTTCTTGAACTCGGCGCGTGATACCGACACATAACGTTCGTTGCCGCCGATCTCCACCTGCGGGCCGTCCTGCACGGCATGGCCCTGGGCGTCGACACGCACGTTCATGATCGCCTTCTTGCCCGAATGGCAGATGGTCTTGATCTCCTGCATCTCGTCGGCCCAGGCCAGCAGGTACTGGCTGCCTTCAAACAGCTCGCCGCGGAAATCGGTACGCAGGCCGTAGCACAGCACCGGGATGCGCAGCTGGTCCACCACCTCGGAGAGCTGCCAGACCTGGGCGCGGGACAGGAACTGGGCCTCGTCCACCAGCACGCAGCTGAGCTTGCCGTGGGCGGCGATGTCGCGGCCGATCAGCTGTTCCAGGTCGGCGTCGTGGGCAAAGGCGATGGCGTCCGAACGCAGGCCGATGCGCGAGGCCACCACGCCGGCACCGGCGCGGTCATCCAGACGCGGGGTCAGGATCGCCACCCGCATGCCGCGCTCGCGGTAGTTGTGCGCGCTCTGCAGCAGGGTGGTGGATTTTCCGGCGTTCATCGCCGAGTAGTAGAAGTAGAGCTTGGCCATGGGCAGGGATTTTACCTCCTGCCGCACGGCGCTCACTGTTTTGCTTACGGGTTGGTCGGCGGCACCGGCGGCTGGGTCTGCGGCAGCACCGGCTCCAGCGAGGAGGCCGGCAGGTTCTGCGGCAGGCCGACATCGACCGTGCCCACCGGCACCTTCTCCCAGGTGGCGTCCTGCCAGCGGTGATATTCCACCGGATCCCAGTATTTCGGTGCGTAGTACTCCGAACCCTTGATGGTGCGGGCCATGCCGCCCGATTCGTACTGGATGTCCATGTTGCTGACCTGCGAGCCGGTGCGGCTGCCGGTCAACTCCAGCTTGGCCCGGCGCAGCACCTCGGCGATGCGGGGCTTGGCTACCTCATCGCCGTATTCAGCGAACAACTCTGCCTGGATCCGCTGCGAACGCTGCCGCTGCTCGGCACTCAGGCCGGCAGCAAAGCGCTCACGCATTTCCACGAACATGGGATAGCCGCGTTCGGCAGCCACTGTCATCCAGGCGTGGGCCAGGGCGCGATCGGCCGGCATTTCCACACCGTGCCAGTACATCTCGGCCAGGTAGCCCTGGGAGGGCTTGTCGGCAAAGCGGGCGGAGCGGCGGAAGTAATCCATCGCGGTGCTGACTTCGTGACGGTGCAGGGCATCGACGGCCCACTTGCGGAAGCGCAGGTCGGGGTGGGAATCCAGGAAGCCGGGGACAGCCATCACCCGCTGGTCAGACAGGCTGGCGGCGGGGCCGGAGGCCAGGGTAGTGAGCGGCAACAACAGGCAGACCAGAAGACAAAGACGGCGCATTCACGTATTTCCGAACAATGAACGGCGAGGGTAAGAGAGTCCACAGGGGTTGTAAAATGCCATTCTGCACGGATGGTGACGATGCTCGATTTCCTCAATCCCCCCCAACGCGCTGCGGTGCTGCATGCCCAGGGCCCCTTGCTGGTGCTGGCCGGTGCCGGCAGCGGCAAGACGCGTGTGATCGTGGAAAAGATCGCCTACCTGATCGAAAGCGGGCGCTATACCGCGCGGCGGATCGCGGCGATCACCTTCACCAACAAGTCGGCCAAGGAAATGCGCGAGCGTGTGGCCAAACGCCTGCGCGGCGAATTGGCCAGCGAGGTGACCATCTGCACCTTCCACGCCCTGGGCCTGAAGTTCCTGCAGATCGAACACGCGGCGGTGGGGCTGAAGCGTGGCTTCTCCATTTTCGATGCCGATGACGCCAGCGCCCAGGTCAAGGACCTGTGTGGCGGGGTCAATGCCAAGCCCGATGACATCGAGGATGTGAAGAACCTGATCTCGCGGGCCAAGAACGGCGGCCTGTCGCCGGAGCAGGCAATGGCGGCGGCGCGCAGCAACCGCGAGCGCAATGCGGCCTTGATCTACGGCCTGTACCAGGCCCGCCTGACCGCCTTCAACGCGGTGGACTTTGACGACCTGATCCGCCTGCCGGTGCAGGTGCTGGAAGAAAACCCGGATATCGCTGCGGCCTGGCGCGAGCGCATCGGTTACCTGTTGGTGGACGAATGCCAGGATACCAATGACGCCCAGTACCGCCTGCTCAAGCAGCTGGCCGGGCCGGCCGGCAATTTCACCTGCGTGGGTGATGACGACCAGTCCATTTATGCCTGGCGCGGCGCCAACCCGGAAAACCTGAGCAACATGGGGGTGGAATACCCCAACCTGCAGATCATCAAGCTGGAGCAGAACTACCGCTGTTCCAACCGCGTATTGCGTGCGGCCAATGCCTTGATCGCGCACAACCCGCACGAGCACCTGAAAACGCTGTGGTCCGACCAGGCCGATGGCGAGCGCATCCGGGTATGGGAATGCCGCAATTCCGAACACGAGGCGGAAAAGGTTGCTGCCGAGATCCAGTTCCTGGGCAACAACAAGCAGATTCCGTGGAGTGATTTCTGCATCCTGTTCCGCGGCAACTTCCAGAGCCGGCCGCTGGAAAAGGCCTTGCAGATGGTCAGCGTGCCGTACCACCTCACCGGCGGTACGGTGTTTCTGGAACGTCAGGAGGTCAAGGACACCCTGGCCTGGCTGCGCCTGCTGGTGAACCCGGATGACGACACCGCTTTCATGCGTGCGGTGCAGTCGCCCAAGCGCGATGTCGGTGCCGGCACCCTGGCCAAGCTGGCCGAGCTGGCGATGGACAAGGACATTTCCATGGCCCAGGCCGCCGAGAGCATGGGCGCGCTGGCCCAGCTCACCCCGCGTGCGGCCAACAGCCTGAGCAAGTTCACCGACATCGTGCGCGCGCTGCGACATGACATGGCCGGCCTGTCTTCGGGGGATTTCATCCGCCGCATGGTCAAGGACAGCGGCATGCTGTCCGAGCTGCGCCATCAGTCCAAGGACGAGGCCGCCTACCAGCGCCGGGCCAACAACCTGGAAGAGCTGGCGCAGTGGTTCGAGCGTGGCCCGCGCGGTGCCAGTGCTGCCGACATGGCCGGCCAGCTGGCCCTGCTCTCGCGCAACGACAAGGACGAGGGCGGCAATGCGGTGCGCATGATGACCTTGCATGCGTCCAAGGGACTGGAGTTTCCGTACGTGTTCATCGTCGGTTGCGAGGACGGGGTGCTGCCGCACCAGGTCAGCCTGGACGAAGGCAACCTGCAGGAAGAGCGCCGCCTGCTGTACGTGGGCATCACCCGCGCCAAGATCCAGCTGTGGATGACCTATTCCAAGCTCACCCGCAAGTTCGGCGAGCACATCCGCCTCAAACCCAGCCGTTTCTTCGAGGAGATCCCGGCGGCGGAAATGCAGCGCGACGGCGCCGACCCGGTGGCCGATGCCGCGCACAAGCAGGAACGTGCCAAGGCCGGCCTGGCCGCGATCCAGGCCTTGTTTGACTGATAAAGCCACAGGAATGCCCGTGATGTCTGCCCCGCCTGCATTGCCGGTATCACTGCACAGCCAGCGCCTGCTGCTGCGGCCCTTGCGTGACGATGCGCCAGACGCCCACCAGCTGTGCCGCCTGCTCAACCAGCCGGGATTCCTGCGCCACATCGGTGACCGCGGGGTGCGTTGCGAGGGCGATGTCAGCAGTTATCTGCAGCACGGCCCGTTTGCGAGCTACCGTGAGCATGGTTTTGGCCTGATGGCGATCGAGCGTCACAGTGATGGCCAGTGGCTGGGCATGGCCGGCCTGCTGCGCCGGCCCAGCCTGCCCGGGGTGGATATCGGCTATGCCTTGCTGGCCGAACACGAAGGCCATGGCTATGCCCGCGAAGCGGCGGCCGCAGTGTTGCAGCATGCGGCCAATGACCTGCAGCTGGCAGGGGTGTATGCCATTGTCGGCATGGACAACACACGTTCGTTGGCCCTGCTGCACAAGCTCGGCTTCATCGCCGATGGCACCACCTGCCTGCCGGGCAGCGAACAGGTACTGCGAAAGCTGCTGTGGCGTGCGCCAGTGGTAGCGTTTTTAGGGTAGTGGCCATGGTCAGTCCAGATAAGGATGTGCGCTGTGCAAAAAATTGATTTATCCGAGGCCTCGGTGAGGTTGGTTGATAATGGTGAAGGACGTGCCAAGGGAGTAGGTATGAAGTTGCGTACTTCCATTTCGGTATTGGTGTGGGTGCTTTGTGTCCCGGGCATCATTCTTCATTCAACACTTTCATTCCCGGCTTTCGGAGGGATTTTTATTGGGATTTTTAATCCGAATTCCATTTCATTTCTTGAGTGGTGCTTCCTCCTTATGCTTTTTCTTTCGTTGTTTTCCTGGTTCATTCTTGCTGAGATGAATGTCGCCTGGTTGAAGGGACGCCGTTTGCACTGGGTCTGGCCGGTTTCCGGGGTGATCCTTTCTACGGCCTGGATGCTGCCGGTCAAAGATGGCGCTGGTTTGGTGGCGCTTCTGTTTGTTTCCCCCGGTGTGGTCCTGGCATCTTTCCTGGTTTTCTGGCATCTGTGGCGAGCAAAAACTGCCGGTGTGATTGACAGTTGAAATGTTTCGCCTGATTGTCCCTTCTATTTTCAATAGCAACGCGTTGGGTCACTTATAGCCATGGATAACTGCAGCAAGTGCAATGAAGTCATCGAAACCGGTTTCGATCGCTGCTGGAAGTGCGGTACCCATGTGGATGGCTCACCGGCCTCGGCGGATTTCAAGCGGGTGGATGTGGATGCCGCCGGTGTCCGTGCGCTGGATTGCCTGCGTTGCCAGCAGCCGATGCAGTTCGTACGGCGGATGAAATTCCACGAGGGCAGTCGCTTGTCGGGTGTGCTGGGTGACCTGGGGCATCTGTTGGACAACCGCGAGGAATTTGATGCGTATGCCTGCAGCGGTTGCGGAAAGCTGGAGTTTTTCCTGCCCGGATGAGCGGGTAATACAATCTGCAAGGCAACAAAAAACCCGCGCATCTCCGGCGCGGGTTTTTCAATGGCGGCATGGCCGGCGGTATTTTCAGGCCAGCCGGGTCTGCAGTTGTTCCAGTTGCTGCTGCAGGGCGGCGACGCTGGCTTCCAGCGCGGCCACACGCTCTTCCAAGGCAGTGGTGTCGCTGCCGGTCATCACCGGGGCCGCACTGCGTGCATTGGCCGCCAGGGCTGCGGCATCCACCTCGCCGCTGAGCAGGTGCACATAACGCTCCTCGCGCTGGCCGGCAGCACGCGGCAGCTGCAGGACCAGGGCCGGTTGGCGCGAGCACAGGCGTTCGAGCTGGTGGCTTACTTCCTCGGCGCTGGCGAACTTGTGCAGGCGCTCGCTGCGGGCAAACAGCTCACCGATGGTCTGCGGCCCGCGCAGCAACAGCAGGGCCAGCAGGGCGGTCTGCTGGCGGGTCAGGTTGAAGGCGCTGTCCAGGCGGTGTTCGTAACGCTCGGCACGGCTGGAGAACTGCTGCCGGGCCAGGCCCAGTCCTTCCAGATCGCGCAGTGCGCGATGCACCGCGCCCTGTTCCAGGTTGAGCAGGGGCTCGCGTGCGGTCTTCTGGTTGGCGGCGCCGAGCGCGGCGTTGACCGTGAGCGGATAGACATCCGGGGTGGTGGCCTGCTTTTCGACCAGGCAGCCGAGCACGCGGGCCTGGGCGGTGTCGAGCACGGGCAGGGTGGGGGTGTGGTCGAGGTTCTGGCTCATGGGCAGGCTCCAGCCGGCAGGGGCGGCAAGGATAACCGCCGGCGCCCGCCGTCGCCGCCAGTGCCGTTAAAATGGCCGCCTTTCCAGTAGTCCGGACCTGTGCCATGACCCGTACCCCGACCCTGACCCTGTTGGCCGCCGCTGTACTGGCGCTGGCCGGTTGTGCCTCCACTGCACCGCGCAGTGCGCCGGTGGCCAGCCCCGCCGCTGTGGTGGCTGCCGATGACAACCTCAATGCCGTGCTGTGGGTGCAGACCGCGCAGGAATACAGCGCGCTGACCACCCAGACCTGGCGCGCCGCGCAGGCCCAGCTGGATGTGGCCCTGGCCGATACGGCGTGGACGGCCCTGTTGCCGGGCGAGGGCGCCGAACTGCAGAAGCCGACCCTGCCGCCAGCGGTGATCGTGGACATTGACGAAACCATGCTCGACAACGCCGCCTACCAGGCCCGCCTGGTGGTCGATGGCAAGAGCTACGGCAATGACAGCTGGGCGGCCTGGGTGGCCGAGCGTCGCGCCACCCCGGTGCCGGGCGCGCTGGAGTTCGCCAAGGCGGCTGCGGCCAAGGGCGTGACCATCGTCTACATCTCCAACCGCACCCACGACATGATGGCCGACACCGTGGCCAACCTGCGCCACTACGGCTTCCCGGTGGACGAGGCCAACTATTACGGCCTGGGCGTGGAAGTGCCGGGCTGCACCCCGCACGGCAGCGAGAAGGGCTGCCGCCGCATTGCTGCGGCCAGCAAGTACCGCGTGCTGCTGCAGGTCGGTGACCAGATCACCGACATGGCCCAGGTCACCAGCAACAGCCGCGCCGAGCGCGATGCTCTGTTCAACGACCACAAGGCCTGGTTCGGCCAGCGCTGGTTCGTGCTGCCGGGCCCGACCTACGGTGGCTACGAGCCGGCCGCCTTCGGCAATGACTGGTCGCAGCCGGCCGACGTACGCCGGGCCAAAAAGCACCAGGCCCTGGAGCTGGCCCGATGAGCCGCGGCCCGCTGCCGCTGACCGACCATGAGCGCCTGATCTTTGCCCTGGACGTACCGGGCAAGGCGCCGGCCCTGGAGTGGATCGACAAGCTCGACGATGCGGTGTCCTTCTACAAGATCGGCATGGAACTGCTGGGCTCGGGCGAGTACTTCGACGTGCTCGAGGAGCTGGCCAAGCGCAACAAGCGCATCTTCGTGGACCTGAAGTTCTTCGACATCCCGGCCACCGTGGGCGGGGTGATCAAGCGCCTGTCGCAGTGGCCGGTGGACTACTGCACCATCCACGGCTGGCACCCGGGCATGATGGAAGCGGCCGCGGCGGCCAACAGCGCGGACATGCGCCTGCTGGCGGTGACCGTGCTGACCTCGATGGGCCGTGCTGACCTGGCCCGGATGGGCATCGACCGCGAGCCGGTGGAGGTGGTGGTCGAGCGTGCACTGGCCGCCCAGGCTGCCGGCATCGACGGGGTGATTGCCTCGGGCCAGGAAGCGGCACCGATCCGCGCAGCGACCGGCGCCGGTTTCTCCATCGTCTGCCCGGGCATCCGCCCCGGTGGCCCGGTGGGCGATGACCAGCAGCGCACCGTGGGCGTGGCCCAGGCCTTCAACGATGGCGCCGATGCCATCGTGGTGGGCCGGCCGATCCGCCTGGCCGCTGACCCGCGTGCGGCGGCACTGGCCATCCAGGCCGAGATTGCCGCCGCCCGTCACGGCGCATAAGCGGCACTGCGGCACAGACTGGTGACGGCTCACTTGCGGGCCGTCACCCGGTTTGGGCACGATGCCCGGGCTTGTCTTAGGGGGAACATCGATGCTCAGCCGTGGGTCTTTTTCCGTGCGCCACTGGTGGCTGGCCAGTGTGGGCATGTTGTTGCTGGCCGGGTGTGGCCGAAATGAGCCGCCGGCGCTGCAGGGGGCGGCGACCGAACCGGCTGCCGCCGTGCGGCAACTGGCCGATTACCTGCACAAGGGGGATCTGGTCGGTTTTTCGCGCGCTGCGGTGCCGCCGTCCACCCACCAGGCACTGGGTCAGGCCTGGGCCGAAGGGCACAGCCTGTGGCCGCTGACCGGCCTGCCGCTGGATGAACATCTGCCCGGCCTGCTGGAGGTGCTGGCCGCCGAGGATGCCGAGGCCGAACTGCAACGCGTGTTCAAGGCGCAGTTCGAGGGCCAGGCCACCAACCTGCGCCAGACCGCGCATTCATTGGGCATGTTCGGTGCCCAGTACGTCAGCCACCAGGGCGATTACAGCGAGCTGCAGCGCGAGCATTACCGCCAGCTGGTGCTGGGCCTGAGCCGCTGGGCCGGGCAGGCGCCGCTGAGTGATCCGGCCCTGGCCCAGGCCACCATCGCCGGGCTGACCCAGGCCGCGCACAGCAGTGGCCTGGATGGCGCCGCCGCCCTGCAGGCGGCTGGCATGGAGCCGGCCCTGGAGCGGTTGTCCGGCCTGCAACTGGCCATGTTCGAGATGTTTGCCCGCTATGGCCTGGACCTGCGCCAGAGCCTGGCCGGGCTGCAGGTGGGCCTGCTGCAGGAACAGGGCGACCAGGCCCTGGTCCAGGTGCAGTACACGCTGGGGGAGCAGGCGGTGTCGTTCAAGGCACAGATGCGCCGTATCGATGGCCGCTGGTACATGCAGCAGAACCTGGATGACGCCCAGCGCATCCTGGATGCCGCCGCCCAGGCGCGCCAACTGCAGGCACCGCCGGCCGCGGCGCAGGGCAGCGATGATGCGGGCACGGAGCCTGCGCAAACCGACGTGCAGGACGCACAAATGGCCTCTGGGCCATAATGTGCCCGATGTCGAACCCGAATTCTCTGCCCTCCGGTGAGGGCCAGCCACCGAGCGAGCCGGCCTTGTCGCCGGCTTCATCCGTTATCGTGCCACGTACTGGCCGCCGCCCGCTGTGGGCGCGCCTGCTCGGCCGGGTGATCGCACCCTGGCTGTCACTGAAGATTGAAACGCCCGAACATGCGGTGGACCCGGATGGCCGTCCGGTGGTCTATGTGCTGGAAGATTACGGCCTGTCCAATGCCCTGATCCTGGACAAGGCCTGCCAGGATGCCGGCCTGCCGTCGGCCCTGATCCCGCTGCCGGGGGACCTGCTCGGGCGCAAGCGTGGCTACCTGGCGCTGTCGCGGCGCAGCTCGGCCAACCCGCTCAACCCGTTGATGCCGGAGAAGAAGGCCAAGCGCACCCACTCCGATTCGCTGAGCAAGCTGCTGCAGGCCCACCAGCGTGATGCGGGCCTGGACGTGCGCCTGGTACCGGTGAGCATCTTCGTCGGCCGTGCCCCGGAAAAGCAGACCGGCTGGTTTGCGGTGCTGTTCTCGGAAAACTGGGCCCTGGTCGGCCGCTTCCGGCGCATGCTCTCGGTGTTGCTCAACGGCCGCGACACCATCGTGCGTTTTGCCGCCCCGGTGGCAGTGCGCGAGACCGTGGACGAGGGCCTGGACCACGCGCGCAGCGTGCGCAAGCTGCAGCGCGTGCTGCGCATGCACTTCCGCCGCATCCGTGAGTCGGTGATCGGCCCGGACCTGTCCACCCGCCGCCTGCTGGTGGACAAGGTGCTGGCGGCTGAGCCGGTGCGCGATGCGATCATCGCCCAGGCCAAGCGCGACAACAGCAGCCCGGCCGAAGCCTGGAAGAAGGCCCACGCCTATGCCTGGGAAATCGCGGCCGATTACTCCACCCCGGTGGTGCGTTCGGCCAGCTTCATGCTGTCGCATGTGTGGAACCGCATCTATGCCGGCGTGCTGGTCCACCACCTGGACAAGTTCAAGGCCGCTGCGCCCGGGCACGAAGTGGTCTACGTGCCCAGCCACCGCAGCCACATGGACTACCTGCTGCTGAGCTACCTGCTGTATGACCGCGGCATCGTGCCGCCGCATATCGCCGCCGGCATCAACCTCAACCTGCCCATCGTCGGCACCCTGCTGCGCAAGGGCGGTGCGTTTTTCATCCGCCGCTCGATCCGCGGCAATGCGCTGTATTCGGCGGTGTTTTCCGAATACGTCGGCCAGCTGATGGCCGGTGGCTATTCGATCGAATACTTCATCGAGGGCGGGCGTTCGCGTACCGGCCGCCTGCTCAAGCCCAAGGGCGGCATGATCTCGATGACCGTGCGTGGCTACCTGCGCCAGCCGCGCAAGCCGGTGCTGTTCCAGCCCATCTACATCGGCTACGAAAAGCTGATGGAGGGCAACAGCTACCTGGATGAACTGACCGGCCGGCCGAAGGAAAAGGAATCGATCTGGGGCCTGATCTGGGGCATCCCCAAGGTGCTCAAGTCCAATTACGGCCAGGTCGTGGTCAATTTCGGCGAGCCGATTGCCCTGAACGACGTGCTCGCCGTGCAGGCCCCGGAATGGGACGGCAACCCGGTGGCTGATTCGGAAAAGCCGGCCTGGCTGGGCGACACCGTGGACACCCTGGCGCGCACCATCCAGGAACGCGTCAATGGCGCGGCCGACGTCAACCCGATCAACCTGCTGGCCCTGGCCCTGCTGTCCACGCCCAAGCATGCGATGGGCGAGGCCGACCTGATCGCGCAGATCCAGCTGAGCAAGCAGGTGCTGGAGGAGATGCCCTATTCGGACCGCATCACCGTCACCCCGCACAGCGCCGAGCGCATCATTGCCCATGCCGAGGAGATCGGCGTGCTCCAGCGCATCAAGCACCCGCTGGGCGATGTGCTGACGGTGTCCGGTGACAATGCGGTGTTGCTGAGCTATTTCCGCAACAACGTGCTGCACCTGTTCACCGCTGCCTCGTGGGTGGCCTGCTGCTTCCAGAACAACAGGCGCATGAGCCGCACCGCGCTCAAGCGCGTGGGCCGTCGCCTGTATCCGTTCCTGCAGGGCGAGTTGTTCCTGCCGTGGAGCGAGGAGGAGTTCGTCGAGCGCATCGACCGCACCATCAGCGTGTTCGAGCGCGAAGGCCTGCTGCAGCGCGTGGGCGACGAGGACGAGGACATGCTGGCGCGTTCGTCCGGGCAGACCGACGAGGTGTTCCGCCTGCGTGCGATCGGCCATTCCTTGCAACAGGCGTTCGAGCGCTACTACATCACCATTTCGGTGCTGGTGAAAAATGGCCCGGGCACCCTGGGGGCCTCCGAACTGGAAGGCCTGTGCCAGCAGGCGGCCCAGCGCCTGAGCCTGCTCTACGCCCCGGCCGCGCCGGAGTTCTTCGACAAGGCCCTGTTCCGTGGCTTCATCCAGAAGCTGCGCGAGCTCAAGCTGGTCTGGCCCGATGCCAGCAGCAAGCTGCTGTTCGACGAGCGCCTGGATGCCTGGGCCAAGGATGCCAACTTCATCATTGGCCGCGAGCTGCGCCACACCATCGAGCGCATCAGCCCGGAGGCCAGCAAGCCGGACGTTGCCAGTGAGCCGGTGGCGACACCGACCGACAAGGCGCCGGCAGCCGACGCCCGCTCGGACCAGGAACCGCCGGACACCGGCCCACAAGCCTGACCCCCAACGCCGCGCGAACAGCGCGGCGTTTTTTTGCATGTACAGCCGCGCGGGCTGCCTGCCTGTTCCTTGTGGGAGCGGCGCCCGCCGCGACGTGCTTGGCAGGCAGGTCGGGCTCGGTCGGGCGTCGCGCCTTGAGGCGCTCCCACACAGGCCGAGAGGTTGCGCTTCCGCGGTAGGAGCGGCGCCCGCCGCGATGTTCTACGCGACAGTGGCCGGCTCAGGCCGGTTCGTCGGGGATCAGCAGGTTCTCCAGCTGGGCGATGCAGTCGCGCAGCTGCAGCTTGCGCCGTTTCAGGCGCTTGAGCTCCAGGTCGTCTTCCAGGTTGGCCGGCAGGGCGGCAATGGCCGCATCCAGGGCACGGTGCTCGCTGCGCAGGGCCATCAGGCGCGCAGTGATCCGGGCCAGGTTGTCCGGTGTGATGTCCACAGGCGCACCGTACACCAAGCCCGGGGCCGGCGTCGCCTTGCTCAGGTGCGGGCGCAGGCGAGCCGGTAGAATGGCCCGATGAGCGCCGTCATCTCCCTTCCCGATCCCATCCGGCCCTCGCGCGATGCGCGCGCGGCCGAACGCGAACACAGCAAGCTGGGCAAGCGCCTGCGTCACCAGGTTGGCCAGGCCATTGCCGATTTCGGCATGATCGAGGCCGGTGACAAGGTCATGGTCTGCCTGTCCGGTGGCAAGGACAGCTACACCCTGCTGGACATCCTGATGCAGCTGCAAAAGAAGGCCCCGGTGCCGTTCGAGCTGATCGCGGTCAACCTGGACCAGAAGCAGCCGGGTTTTCCCGAACATGTGCTGCCGGAGTACCTGCGCGGCATCGGTGTGCCGTTCCACATCATCGAGCAGGACACCTATTCGGTGGTCAGCCGGGTGATCCCGGAAGGCAAGACCATGTGCTCGCTGTGCTCGCGCATGCGCCGTGGTTCGCTGTACAGCTGGGCCGAGGCCAACGGGGTGACCAAGATCGCCCTGGGCCACCACCGCGACGACATGGTGGCCACCTTCTTCATGAACCTGTTCCACCATTCCAAGGTGTCGGGCATGCCGCCCAAATTGCGCAGCGATGACGGCAAGCATGTGGTGATCCGCCCGCTGGCCTATGTGCGCGAGGCCGACATCATCGAGTACGCCGACAGCCGCCAGTTCCCGATCATCCCGTGCAACCTGTGCGGCAGCCAGGAGAACCTGCAGCGCAAGCAGGTGGGGCTGATGATGCAGCAGTGGGAGCGCGACCATCCGGGCCGGATCGAGCAGATCTCGCGCGCGCTCGGTGACATCCGTCCCTCGCAGCTGGCCGATCGCAACCTGTTCGATTTCATGGCCCTGGGCCGTCGTGATGACGCCGCCCAGGCGGCTGCCGGGGCCTGGCTGGCCGACAGCCCGGCCAGCGACGGGGCTGACCCGGTACCGGCCTGATTTCCTTTCCGGCCTGCGTTGCCACTGACTGGCGCGGCCACTTTCCCAAACGCATTCACAGGCAAGACTATGTTCTTCAAGAACCTGACGTTCTTCCGTTTTCCCACTGCAGTGGATTTTTCCGAGGTCGAGACCTTCCTGCCGCACGCCCTGCTCAAGGACGTCGGCCCGCTGGAAATGACCAGCCGTGGTTTTGTGTCCCCGTACGGCCGCGAAGAGAAGGAGCAGTTCTCCCAGCGCCAGGGCGATGCCTTGTGGCTGGCCGTCGGCTCGCAGGAGAAGATCCTGCCGGCGGTGGTGGTCAATGACCTGGTCGCGCGCAAGGTCGAGGAGATCGAGGAAAAGGAAGCGCGTCGTCCGGGCGGCCGCGAGCGCAAGCGGATCAAGGATGACCTGCTGCACGAGCTGATGCCGCGCGCCTTCGTCAAGGCCTCGCGCACCGATGCGCTGATCGACCTGCAGCACGGCTACATCGCGGTGGATACCTCCAGCCGCAAGACCGCCGAGAGCGTGGTCAGCGATGTGCGCGGCCTGCTCGGCAGCTTCCCGGCGATGCCGGTCAACGCCGAGATCGCCCCGCGTTCGATCCTGACCAGCTGGATTGCCGGCGAGCCGATGCCGGCCGGCCTGGAACTGGGCGAGGAGTGCGAGCTGAAGGATCCGATGGATGGCGGTGCGGTGATCAAGTGCCAGAAGCAGGAACTGCGCTGTGCCGAGATCGACAAGCACCTGGATGCCGGCAAGCAGGTGACCAGGCTGGCACTGACCTTCGAGGACAACGTGTCCTTCGTGCTTGGCGATGACCTGATCGTGCGCAAGCTGAAGTTCCTGGACGGCGCCCTGGACCAGCTGGAAGACAGCGAGGGCGAAGGCCGCCGGGTCGAGTTCGAAGCGCGCTTCGCGCTGCAGAGCGGAGAGATCCGCCGCCTGTTCCAGATCCTGGAAGAGGCCTTCAAGCTGAGCCGTGCCGACGCCTGAGCCCGGCCTGCTGGGCCGCCTGTTGCGGCGGGCGGCTGCCGGCAGTGGCAAAGCGGCCGCCCGGGCCCGGCCCAAGGCCACCGCACGCGTGCGTGATGTGCTGCAGCTGGAGGTGGAAGGCAGGCCGCTGCAGATCCAGCGCCTGCGCGACCCCCGCTGCCGGCGCATGCGCCTGGTGGTGGATGAGCGCGGGCCGCGCCTGAGCATGCCGCTGCGGGCCAGCCAGGCGTCCGCCGAAGCCTTCGTGCGCGACAACGGGGCATGGTTGCTGGCCCAGCTGGCCGCCCTGCAGGTGGATGACAGTGGCCAGCACGAGGCGCTGCGCATCACGCAGACCACCCAGCTGCCGCTGCTGGGCAGCGAACGCGCGGTGCACTGGCTGCCGGCCCGGCATACCCATGTGCTGCTGGCCGCCGATGGCAGCCTTGAGTTCCACTACAGCCCGCGTGCCGGCCAGGCGGCCCTGGCCCGTGCCCTGTCCGATTTCTATCTGGCCCAGGCCCGCAGCCTGATCGGCCCGGAAACTGCACGCTGGTTGCCCGGCCTGCCGCGCGCGCCTCGCCGTTTCGTGTTCAAGCAGATGAGTTCGCGTTGGGGCTCGCTGGCGCCCGATGCCACGGTGGCACTGGATCTGTCGCTGGTGCTGGCACCGCCGGCGGCGCTGCAGTACGTGCTGGTGCACGAGCTGTGTCATTTGCTCCAGCCCAATCATTCACCGGCGTTCTGGGCCGAGGTCAGTGCCCGCCTGCCGGACTGGCCGCAGCAGCGTGACTGGCTCGGTGAGCATGGCCGGCGGGTCAAGTACCGCCTGCGCCAGCTGCTGGCGGTGGCCTGAGCGCAACTCCCCCGAGCGCCTTCAGGCCACCACCAGTTCCTCCGCCTTGGCGCTCAGCGCCGGTCCCCTTGTCCGAATACCGCCACTGCCTCGCGCAGGCCGCGCACGTGTTGCTGCATCAGCCGCGCCGAGGCCGTGGCCTCCTCCACCAGGGCGGCATTGCGCTGGGTGGTCTGGTCCATCTGGGTCACGGTCTGGCTGACCTGGCCGATGCCGTCACTCTGCTCGCGCGAGGCGGCGGCAATCTGCCCCATCAGGTCGGTGACCTGTTCGACCTGGGTGACCACCCGCGCAATGGTGGTGGTGGCCTGGTTGATCTCGCGCGCGCCCTCATCGACGCGGTGCACCGATTCGTCGATCAGGCCCTTGATCTCCTTGGCCGCGGTGGCGCTGCGCTGGGCCAGGGTGCGCACCTCGCCGGCCACCACCGCAAAGCCGCGTCCCTGGTCGCCGGCACGTGCCGCTTCCACCGCTGCATTCAGGGCCAGGATGTTGGTCTGGAAGGCAATCCCGTCGATCACCGAGATGATGTCGGCGATGCGCCGCGAGGATTGCTCGATGCCGTGCATGGTGGTCACCACCGTCTGCACCAGTTCGCCGCCGTGGCGGGCCACGCCGGCCGCATCGATGGCCAGTGCATTGGCCTGGCCGGCATGGTCGGCATTGCGCTGCACGGTGGCGGTCAGCTCTTCCATCGAGGCCGCGGTTTCTTCCAGGTTGGCCGCCTGCTGTTCGGTGCGCTGGCTCAGGTCCTCGTTGCCGGCGGCAATTTCGGCGGCCACTTCCTCCAGCGTGTTGCTCGAGCTCTGGATGCGCAGCACGATGTCGCTCAGGCGCTCGGCAGTGGTGTTGGCATCGCTCTGGATCTGCGCGAACACGCCGTTGTACTCACCGTGCATGCGCGCACCGAGCTGGCCGTCAGCCAGCGAGCCGAACATCTGCCGTACCTCGCCCAGGGTGCCTGAGAGGATGTCCAGCAGGTGGTTGATGCCGCCGGCCAGGGTCTTGAGGAAGGCGATCTCGCCATCGGCGCTGATGCGCTGGTCCAGCTCGCCACGCGAGGCCGCCTCGATGATGCTGGCCACCTGGCCCTGGATGGCCAGTTCCTCCGTCTGGTCGGTCCACTCGACGATGAAGCCGGTCTGGCCTTCGTCGTTGAACAGCGGGGTGATCAGCTGGCTGAAGTGCACGTGGCCGATGCTGACCTTGCCGTGGTGCATCGAACGCAGCTGCTGCAGCATGCCGCGGATGCGGTCCGGGTTGGTGTGGAACTGGTGGATGGTGGTGCCTTCCAGCTTGTCGGCATCAAAGTTGGGCCAGCGCTGGCGCAGTACGTCACCTTGATTGTTGAGCATGGCGCGCATGGATTTGTTGAGGTAGCGGATCACATGCTCGCGGTCGGCAATCATCACCGCGGTGGTCGATACATCCAGGGCCTGACGGATCTTCAGGTTTTCCTCGTGCTCGCTGCCGGCAGCATTGCCGGTGTCGGCCAGTAGGCGGCCATGGCGCAGCAGGGCATGGGCCAGCGAACCGTGCGGCGGCTGCAGGTCACGCAGGCTGTCCGGCAGCGGGCTGCCGTCCTGGACCAGGCCGACCAGCGCCTGCAGCTGCCCATCGCTGGCACCGAGCAGGCGGCGTTGCTCGTTCAGGCGCAGCAGCAGCACGCAGGACAAGGCCATCGCCGGCAGGCTGAACAGCAATGCCGGCCAGTGGCCGTTGCCGATGGCCAGCACCGCGGCCACCACCATCAGGCCGAGCAGGAAACGGATCGGGGTCTGCTGCCGGCGCGAGAGCGCCGCATCGGCAGGCAGCGGGGCGGAGCGGCTGTTGATCACAATGGACATCGGCATGCTCTCTGCGCAGGACAAGGGGGATCGCGGCAGGGCAGGCCGGCCGCCCGGTCAGCGCCGCATTGGCGATGACTGTTCCGGTTCTATCGGCGGCCGCTGGCAAGGGCTGAGTACCGCCGGTCGGCTGCCCTGTATTGCTTTTTGTGACCTCTGCGTGAGGGTTGGCCGGATACAAAAAAACCACGGGCCGCAGTGCGGCCCGTGGTCATGGCATGCCGGCAGGCGGTGCCGGCTCAGGCGTCGATGTCGGCCGTCTGCCCGACCTGGAACATGGCTACGGCAGCGGTGAGCTGCTCGGCCTGCTGCTGCAGGGCGCGGGCGGCGGCGGTGGCTTCTTCGACCAGGGCGGCGTTCTGCTGGGTCACCGAGTCCATGTGCATCACCGAGGTGCTGACCTGCTCGATGCCCATGCTCTGTTCGCGCGAGGCGGCGCAGATGCTGCTGACGATGCCGGCCACATCGCGCACCGAGCCGACCACCTCGTCGATGGTGCCACCGGCCTGGTTGACCAGGCTGGCGCCGTGGGTGATGCGCTCCACCGAGTCGGTGATCAGCTGCTTGATCTCGCGCGCAGCGGTGGCGCTGCGCTGGGCCAGGCTGCGCACCTCGCTGGCGACCACGGCAAAGCCGCGGCCCTGTTCACCGGCGCGTGCCGCTTCCACCGCGGCGTTGAGGGCCAGCACATTGGTCTGGAAGGCGATGCCGTCGATCAGGGCGATGATGTCGCTGATCCGGCGCGAGGACTGCTCGATCTGGCCCATGGTCTGCACCACCTGGGTCATCACCTGGCCGCCGCGCATGGCCACATCGGCGGCATTGCCGGCCAGGGTGCTGGCCTGCTGCGAGGAATCGGCGTTGTGGCGCACGGTGGAGGTCAGCTCCTCCATCGAGGCGGCGGTTTCCTCCAGGTTGGCGGCCTGTTGCTCGGTACGTGCGGACAGGTCCTCGTTGCCGCTGGCAATTTCCTGGGCGGCCACGTGGATGCTGTTGGCACTGAAACGGATGGCCTGGACCATCTGGCTCAGGCGCTGTGCGGTGAGGTTGGCGTCGGCCTTCATCGCCTCCAGGTCACCGGCATAGTTGCCCTGCATGCGGAAGCCGAGATCGCCCTGGGCCAGGGCGGCCAGCAGCTGGCGCACTTCGCTGGTGACCGTGCCCATGGTGTCCAGCAGCTGGTTGATGTTGCTGGTCAGGGTCTGGGTGAAGCCCTGGCCGGGCAAGGCCGGCAGGCGCTGGT
>NZ_LDJM01000050.1 GCF_001431485.1 Stenotrophomonas ginsengisoli
CCCCGTGGACCCTGGCCCAGCGCCGCCAGCTCAACCCCGGCAGCCAGGGCGGCCCGGCCTACCACCTGCAGCTGGTGCCCAACGATCCTGCCCTGCTCACCTGGCAGGCCGGTGACATTGCCCTGATCACCCCGCAGCACGCACCGGCACGCGTGGCCCAGTGGCTGGCCATCTTCGGCCTGGACGGTGCACAGCGCCTGGCCGATGGCCGCACCCTGGCCGAGCAACTGGCCACGGTGGAGCTGCCGCCGGCCCTGCCCGCCGGCAACGCGGTGGACTGGGCACTGACCCTACCGGCGCTCAAAGCCCGCGAGTACTCCATTGCCTCCATGCCCAGCGACGGCCACCTGGCCCTGCTGCTGCGCCGCCTTACCGGCCCGGACGGCAACCCCGGCCTGGGCAGCGGCTGGCTGTGCGACACCCTGCAGCCGCAGCAGAGCACCCAGCTGCGCATCCGCTCCAACCCCAGCTTCCACCCGCCGGGCAACGACACCCCGCTGGTGCTGATCGGCAACGGCACCGGCATTGCCGGCCTGCGCAGCCAGCTGCGCGCCCGCATCGATGCCGGCGCCACCCGCAACTGGCTGCTGTTCGGCGAGCGCAGCCGCGCATGCGATTACCACTTCGGTGACGAACTGGACGCCTGGCATGCCGGCGGCCTGCTGCCGAAACTGGACACCACCTTCAGCCGCGATGGCGGCCAGCACCGCCACGTGCAGCACGCCCTCGCCGCCCAGGCCGATGAACTCAAGGCCTGGCTGGACGACGGCGCCGTGGTCATGGTCTGCGGCTCGCTCAAGGGCATGGCCCCGGACGTGGACGCGGTGATCGTGCAACTACTCGGCCAGCAAGGCCGCGATGCGCTGCTGGCCGATGGCCGCTACCGCCGCGACGTGTACTGACAGCGCCCCGCCGGGCCTGCGACCCGCTGCGCGGCGGGATGACCAACCCACACAACGCTTGATCAACAACGCCCGCCTTGCGCGGGCGTTGTTGTTTCCGGCCATCTGGCCGCCGTTACATCGCAGTTTGCGGGGTGTAATCCACCCACACCGCTGATGTGCGGTCCAACACCCAAGCTTGATCGCCGCCTGGTGCACCTGCCTGTGCCGCAGGCCATTGATTCTCTTGATTCGACGCCTGTTCACTTTTTGCACGTCTTCCGCCACACTCGGCAAATAGGCCGCAATTAGGCGGTCGAATAGGTGTTAGCCATCACGGGAGAGGGCAATGCAGTCCGAGGATCTAAAAGCAGCCTTCGAGTCTGTTGGTGAGCGTTGGGTTGATACGGTTTGCCCAGTCTTCGTCGACTCCAACAAATCCTTCGTAACAGCAGCGGGCCTCGGCACATCATTTATTGCATCAGTTCGTGACGATCTATTTCTTATTACCGCTCATCATGTCATTGAGGACTCAAAGAAGTATTCCGTACGGGTGATCAACCTGCAGGGGAAAGCCTATGACACAGGCGGTCTTGAATTTTTCGGAGACTCCAAGAACGACATCGTCTATAGCCCGCTACAAAAGGCTGAACTGAACAAGCTAGGCCTGCTCGGTGTGAAGCACTATCCGCTTGCTCGTGGCTGGCATGGATGGATGCCAACGGAAACATTTTCGCTGCTGGGATACCCGGGAACCAAGAACGAATTAAAGCTTAGATTCGGCAAAACCGACCGACACTGCTTCAATCTTCTTGCAACCACACTAAAAAATGGTCAGTGCGACACTGAAGTCGAGGACCCTATTCTTCTTGGTTATTCACCAAAGAAGGCTGTAGATATTAAAGGGACTAAGATTAATCCCCCGGACTTGTTTGGAATGAGTGGGGGGCCATGCTTTCAGATCATGGTTAAGGAGACTGATCAAGGCTTGAGCATTGCGCCGCGCTTGGTAGGCGTCTCTGTCGAGTGGCACCAAGATCGCAACATTGTCGTAGTCTCGCCAATCAAGCACATCTTTGATAGTGATGGCTAACAATTCATGTATGGACTCCCCCGTCAAATCCTGGCGGCACGATGTTGTGAAGCTTTAGCTTCACGGCATGTGATTC
>NZ_LDJM01000051.1 GCF_001431485.1 Stenotrophomonas ginsengisoli
CGGCATGCCGGCATGCAGCGGTGTTGCGGAAAAAAGAAACGGCACCACGAAGGTGCCGTTTCAAAAGGTGGTTCTCCACTATGCCGATGCATGCGAAACGACCCTGAACCCGAGGTTCAAGTGGAGACGCTGAGACCCCATTGGGCTTTCCGCTCGTAGACGGACATGCACACCCGGTGTCGGCGCGCCCCCGGTGTCGTTCTTAAGGGACAAGGCGATATGTTTGCACATGCTGTCGGGCACGGCAGAGAACGCACTTGAAGTATACCTGCAGGCATGGGCGAAGGTCACCCGTTGGTCGGCATTGGCAGGTTCAAGTTGGTGGCCGGGGTGTGCACTTTCCCGGGCCGGCATTGTTCAGGGCGCTTCGTCCAGGGCGCGGTCCAGGCGCCGGTTCAATTCGCTCAGGGCGCGCTGCAGGTCGCTTTCCTGTTCGCTGAGCTGGTTGCGCAGCAACAGCAGTTCATGGGCCAGGTTCAAGGCGGTGAGCACGGCCACCCGATCCACCGACGCGGTGCGGTTGCCACCGCGGATCTCGCGCATGCGCCCGTCCAGGCTGCGTGCGGCCGCTTCCAGGCTGTCACGTTCGGCCGCATCCACGCCCACGGTGTAGTCGCGGTCCAGGATGCGGATGGTGACCGGGGTGCTGGCACTCATGTGTTCTGCTCCAGGGAACGCAGCCGGGTGATCATCGCTTCCACGCGGGAGCGGGCCATCTCGTTCTTGGCCAGCAGCTGGGCGCGTTCGACCATCAATTGCTCCTGGGCCACACGCAGGCTGCGGTTCTCCTCGGCCAGGCGGGTATTGCGCTCGACCAGGGTCTGGACCCGCAAGGCCAGGGCGTGCAATGCAGCGACGGGATCAAAGGCAGGCATGGGCGCACGATAGGCAGGCAAACGCTGGCCGGTCAAGCACCATCGGGGTTGGCCCCGGTACACTGCGCGCATGGCTGCACAGGACGTGGCGGCGCTTCGATTCCCTTCAATAGGCAATGCAATGAACGAACTTCCCGATTTCACCGCCGTTTCCCAGCAGGCCAACGCACTGGCCCTGGCCAGCACCCCGGCCGAGTTGCATGGCGGGCTGTGCGGCTGGCTGGCCGCCGGTGGCATCGACCGCAACGACTGGCTGGCGGCGGTACTGGCCGACCCGGGCCTGGCCGCGCCGGAAGCCGGCAGTGCCCTGGACCGCCTGCGTGCGGTGAGCGTGGCCCAGCTGGAAGACCGTGACTTTGCTTTCGAGCTGCTGCTCAGTGCGGCCAGTGCCACGGTGCTGGAACGCACCGGCGCGCTGTTTGACTGGTGCCGCGGCTTTCTGGGTGGTTTCGGCCTGGCCAGTGGCACCCGCCCGAGCCTGAGCGAGGAGGGCGAGGAGGCACTGGAAGACCTGGCCCGTCTGGCCGCTTCCAGCAGCGATGAATTCGAGGCCGGCGACGAGGACGAGGATGCCCTGGCCGAGATCGAGGAGTTCGTGCGCGTGGCCGTGCTGCTGCTGCACGGTGACTGCGTGATGGCCGTGCGCCACCGCAAGAGCCTGAACTGAGGAGCCGGCGATGTCCTTGCGTGCATTGACCGGGATCAGCGCCGGTGAGTACCGCGGCCGCCGCCGCCAGTTGATGGACGCAGTGGGCGAGCAGGCCATCATCGTGCTGCCGGCCGCCGCGGAGAAAGTGCGCAGCCATGACACCCATTACCCGTTCCGACAGGACTCCAACTTCCATTACCTGACCGGTTTCAACGAGCCCGAAGCCGTGCTGGTGCTGGTGCCCGGGCGTCGCCATGGCGAGGTGATCCTGTTCTGCCGCGAGCGCCATCCCGAGCGCGAGATGTGGGATGGCCCGCGTGCCGGTACCGGCGGGGCGGTGTCGTTGTACGGGGCCGATGATGCCTACCCGATCGAGGACATCGACGAGATCCTGCCCGGCCTGCTGGAAGGGCGCAGCCGGGTGTATTACCCGTTCGGCCGTGATGCCCAGTTCGACCGCCAGCTGATCGGCTGGGTCAACCAGGTGCGTGCCCAGGTGCGCAACGGTGCACGCCCGCCGCATGAGCTGCTGGAGCTGGGCACCCTGCTGCACGAAATGCGCCTGTTCAAGAGCGAGGCGGAAGTTGCCCTGATGCGCCATGCCGCCCAGGTCAGCGTGCAGGCCCACCGCGCGGCGATGGCGATCGTGCGCCCGGGCATGCCCGAATACGTGCTGCAGGCCGAACTGGAACGTCATTTCCGTGCCAGCGACTGCTGGCCGGCGTATGGCTCCATTGTCGGTGCCGGTGGCAATGGCTGCGTGCTGCACTACGTGGCCAACAACGCGGTGGCTGCCGATGGCGACCTGGTGCTGATCGATGCCGGCGCCGAGTACCGTGGCTATGCGGCCGACATCACCCGGACCTTCCCGGCCAACGGCCGCTACAGTGCCGAGCAGCGCCAGCTGTATGACCTGGTCGAGCGTGCCCAGGCCGCCGCCATCGCCATTGCCCGTCCGGGCACGCCGTGGGAGGCGTTGCACAACACCGCGCTGGATGTGCTGGTCGATGGCCTGCTGTCGCTGGGCCTGCTGCAGGGCACCCATGCCGAAGTGCTGGCCAGCAAGGCCTACCTGCGCTTCTACCCGCACAAGAGCGGGCACTGGTTGGGCCTGGATGTGCACGATGTGGGCAGCTACCGGATCGAAGGCGAAAGCCGCCTGCTCGAACCGGGCATGGTGCTGACCATCGAGCCGGGGATCTATGTGCGCCCGGATGACAAGGATGTACCGGCCAAGTGGCGTGGCATCGGTATCCGCACCGAGGACAACCTGGTGATCACCGATGACGGCCATGACAACATCACCGGTGCACTGGAGCGCAGCGCAGAGGCGGTGGAGGCCTTCATGGCGGCCGCGCGCGCCGGCTGATCGGCGCTGGCGCTGGCGTTGTCCTGCGACAATGACAAAGGGCGCCATAGGCGCCCTTTGTTGATTGTGCCGACGGCCGCTGGCTGGAATCAGGCCGGAGTGGCCGCAAACACCGGGCGGGTCAGGTTGTCGGCCTGGGCGTCGGTGCACAGCACCTCGTCCTCGATGCGGATGCCGCCGTAGGGCTTGAACAAGTCCACCCGCTGCCAGTTCACCGCATCGGCCTGGCCGGCCGCGCGCAGGTCTTCCAGCAGCATGTCGATGAAGTAGATGCCCGGTTCGATGGTGACCACCATGCCCGGCTGCAGCTGCCGGGTCAGGCGCAGGAAGCGCTGGCCGTCCGGGCGCTGGATGAAGCCACCATGCTCGCCTTCGGCAAAACCGGCCACGTCGTGCACCTGGGCGCCGATGCCGTGGCCGATCCCGTGCGGGAAGAAGGCATTGCTGACCCCGGTGGCCAGGGCCGTTTCGGCATCGACCTTGATGATGTCGAACTCACGCAGCACCCCGGCCAGGCCGAGGTGGGCATCCAGGTGCAGCTGCTTGTAGTCAAAGCCGGCGCGGACCTTGGCGCACAGCTGTTGCTGCACCCGGTCCACCGCGTCGATCAGGGCCTGGAATTCGTCGTGGCCGGCAGCGGCGTAGCTGCGGGTGATGTCCGAGGCGTAGCCAAAGGCCGAGGCACCGGCATCGATCAGGAAGCTGCGCGGGTCGGCCGGGCGCTGCTTGTCCAGTTCGGTGTAGTGCAGCACTGCGCCGTTCTGGTTCAGCGCGATGATGTTGCCGTAGGGCAGCTCGTTGGCATCCTGGGTGGCCGCTGCGCAGTAGGCCATGTGGATCTCGAACTCACTGGCCCCGGCGCGGAAGGCGGCCTCGGCGGCCTTGTGCGCGCGCACGGCCGGTACCTGGGCGGCGCGCATCAGGGCAATTTCATAGGGCGTCTTGAACGAGCGGTGCCAGTGCAGGTGGTCAAGCACGGCCTGCGGGTTGTTGGGCGCGAAGGCACCGATGGCGCTGTTGGCCTCGCCGAGGATGGCGCAGCGCGCCGGGTCGGCCGGCAGCAGCGGCAGGGCCTGCTCGGCCTCACGGATGATGTGGATGTCGAAATGCTCCACCCACCAGCCGTTGGGCGCGGCCGGCACCACATGCCAGTAATCACGTGGCTGGTTGAAGATCAGCTGCGGGCGCTTGCCCGGGGTATGGACCACCCAGCTGTCCGGCACCCGGGTCAGCGGCAGCCAGTGCTTGAAATGCGGGTTGACCGCAAACGGGTAGTCGCGGTCGTCAAACACCTGGTAATGCAGCCGGCCGGAAGGGATGACCAGATGGTCCAGGCCGGCGCGGGCCAGTGCGGCATCGGCGCGGGCGGTCAGGGTGGCCAGGTGGTCGGCGTACAGCGGGGCGGGATCAGGCAGGTGCATGGGCATGTATCCAGGAACGACAGCCCATGATTGTGCACCTGCCTGCCGGCGATTGCGCGCCTCAGCTGGTCTGGCCGGTGCTGATCCACTGCCGCAGCAGTTCGCGGTGGGTGGCGCTCAGGGTCAGAAAGCGCAGGCCGGCCCAGTACTGGCCGGGCGCATGGGCCGGTTCACGCCAGAGCAGGTGCACGCCGACATCGATGTTGGCCGCCTGGCCGTGGCGGTCGGGCACCTGGAAGCTGAGCTGGTACAGCGCATCGTCCACCAGCGGGGCGTCGGAGAGGATCAGCATGCCGCTTTCAGACACATTGCCGAGCCGGCCGATCACCTGCTCGCGCATCTGGTCGGTGACCGGAACATGTTCGGGAACGGCGCGGCGCGGGGCGCGACGGGTGTCTTCCATCATGCGGACTCCTTGTTGCCGCCACGGCCGGCCAGGCTGCGCAGGGTGCGCAGGGTGGCCTGCCAGGCGCGGTCGATCAACCGGCCCTGGCTTTCATTGACGATGCGCAGCTGGCCGCTGGCCATCAGCCGGGCCAGGCTGTCCATGGTGTGTTCGGCCACCTTCTGGCCACGTGCGTTGACGAACAGGGCGTTGTCGGTGAGCTGGCTGAACCAGGACATGCGCAGGCGACGGGTGTCGCCCTGCTGGTTGGTGTGGAAATCAAACCAGGTGCCGAACGGCAGTTCACGCAGCTGCTGGTAGCACGATTCTTCGGTGGTGTTGCGCGCTGGCGGTGGTGCCGGGCGCTCGACGGCTTCGTCCTGGCGGCCGCCCTGGTCGCCCAGGCGGCTGCGTGCCTGCAGGCGGGCAGTGAGCTCGGTGCGCGAGGTGATCGCATCCTCGCCGCCCGGGGTGGACAGGCGGCGGGCAATCGCGCCGGCTTCCTCGCCGTGGTAGCCGACCTGGCCCAGGGCCTTTTCCAGGCTCTGGCCGAAGTCTTCATCGGCCGGGTTGCCTGCGGCCTGGGTGGTCAGGGCCACGATCTGGCGGGTGGCGGCCACCTGCTGTTCCCATTCGCCGGATTGCTCGCCCTGGCGCAGCAGGGTCAGCATCAGCACATCATTCCAGGCCTGGCGCATCAGGTTCTGCACGAAACGCGGCGGTGCCGGTTCGCTGTCGCAGGCGGCCTGGATGGTCTTGTCGGCCACGCGCCGGGCGCTTTCCAGGCGTTCCTTGCCGCGCGCTGCCTCGATGAAGCGGCGTTCGGCCAGTTCGGCCTTGTGCACCGCACTGCGGTAGTGGGCCTGGATTTCCTCGGTGGCGTTGGCAAAGACCTGCTCATCGCCGTCGTAATCGTTGACCACCTTGTGCACGGTCTGGCCGAGCTTGGCCACCAGCACCGGGTCCACGTCCTCGTTGCCCAGCCACAGGGCGCCGGATTCGGCCACCGCATTGAGCAGCTCGCGCGCCGGGTGTTCATCGCGCACGAAGAAGCCCGGGTCGCTGATCGCCGCGCGCACCACCGGCAGCTGCAGCTGGGTCAGCAGTTCTCCGGCGCTGGCATCGCTGCGCATGTGGGCCTGGATCTGCCGGTAGAGCAGGCCGAGCAGGTCCATGGTGTCGTTGTCGCGGGGCGAGAGCTGGGCCGCCGGGCCGTGCTCGGCGCGGGCCTGGGCCAGCAGGGCGTTGCGGATGTCCTCGATCGAGCGCCCGGGGCTGGCCGGCTTGGCGGCGGTCAGGCCCTGCAGGCGGGCCAGCAGGTTGTTGACCACCGGGCTGCTCAGGGCCGGGCCCGGGGCGGCGCTGGCCTGCGTGGCGGACATGTCCGCCTCCGGGCCGGCAGCAGGCAGGCCGTTGCCCGCCTGGAGCGGCAGGCTGGCGCTGCTGAGCGGCAGTTGGTTGCCGTAGGTCTGGCGGGCGGCGCTGAGCATCTGCTGCAGGTCGGCCAGGTCTTCCTCGCTGACCGCGGCATTGAGCGCCTGGCCGGGCTGCAGGGCGGCAGCGGCCGCACTGGCCGCCGCCGCATCGGCGGTGGCGGCATGCAGGCTCTGGCGCCAGCCGCTGGCCGGGGCCTGGCCCTGCCACTGGGTCAGTGGTCGGTCGGCACCACCGGTGCCGGCGGGCGAAGTGCTGGCGGAGTTGCCCGATGCCGCGCTGTTGCCGTGCGGCGACGGGGCATCGGCGTCGGCCGGGCCGGCACTGCGCCGACGGCCGGCCGGACGCGGCAGGAACGGCTGGTAGACCAGGCCGGGCAGCACGCCCTGGCTGGCCAGCAGGCTGTTGGCGCGTTCCAGCAGTTCGGCCTGGCGCTCGAACACCATGCGGCCGAAGGCCTTGTACAGGACCAGGCTGGCCTCGGCACTGAGATCGAGCAGGCTGCTGGCCTGGGGCAGGCGTCGGCACAGCCAGTGCGGGGACAGCGGTACCTGCTCGATGTCATAGGCCGGGCGGGCCGCCAGCACCGCCATCCGCTGCGAGAGCACATGCAGGGCGCTGGCATGACGTGGTGCCTCGCGCCGGGCCAGGTCGGCCAGCACGATGTCACGGTCGATCTCGATGTCCTGCACCAGTGACAGCTCGGTGGCCGGGGCGGCGACCGCGTCGGCCGGCAGCCGCGCATCGGCTTCGTGCAGGCTGGTCAGGGCCCGCCCGCTCAGGCTCAGGTAATGGCGGGCAAAGGCCTCGCCCATCGGCATCACATGGCGGGCCTGGCCGAGCAGGTCCATCTGCAGCTGGCTGTTGCGTGCCACGTCGGCATGGCGCATCAGGTCGCGCTCCAGCTCGACGATGGTCAGCGTCAATGGTGTGAGCAGGATCTGCTGGGTCAGCTGCTGCAGCTGCTCCAGCAGCCCGCTGACCCTGGGCGGCAGGGCCGCGGGCAGCTCAATGGAAGGCGGTGTTCGTGGCGAACCGGCCATGGTGTGCATCCTGCGTCCCCTGAATGGCACAAACTTTAAACGCCTGACCGGTCAGGTGCCAGTGGTGGCCGGGGACGGGATGGAGGCTGGCCGGCAGACGCTGCTCAGGGCAGGAACAGCTCGACCACGTCATTGGTGAAGCGGCGGCCCAGCTCGGTCGGCTGCCAGAAGCCATCCTTGCCGGTCAGCCAGACACGCTGGCTGGCCTGGCCCAGGGCCGCGGCAATGGCTGCCGGCTCCAGCCCGGTACGCGAACTGAAGTCGCGCTCGCTGAATCCCTCGTGCAGGCGCAGCAGGTTGAGCATGTACTCAAACGGCAGGCGGGAGGCATCGATGATGTCATCGCCGCCGATGCTGGCCGGCGTGCCGGCGGTGTCCATGAAGGTCTGCGGGTGCTTGTGCTTCCAGCGCCGCAGTACGTGCTGCTCGGCGCCGGAGCTGATCTTGCCGTGGGCGCCGGCACCGATGCCCAGGTAGTCGCCGAAGCGCCAGTAGTTGAGGTTGTGCGCGCACTGGCGCCCGGCGCGGGCGTAGGCGCTGACCTCGTACTGGGCATAGCCGGCGTCGGCCAGCATCATCTGGCAATGCTCCTGGATGTCCCAGGCCGCGTCTTCATCGGGGATGCCCTTGGGCGGCTTGGCGAAGAAGATGGTGTTCGGTTCCAGGGTCAGCTGGTAATGGCTGATGTGGGTCGGGTCCAGGGCAAAGGCGCGCTGCAGGTCGTGCTCGGCGGCAGCCAGGTCCTGGCCGGGCAGGGCATACATCAGATCCAGGTTGATGTTGTCAAAGCCGGCATCCTGGGCCAGCTTGACCGCACTTTCGGCCTGGGCGCTGTCGTGGATGCGGCCCAGTTTGTGCAGCGCCTGGTCGTTGAAGCTCTGGATGCCGAAGCTCAAACGGTTGACCCCGGCCTTGAGGTAACCGTCAAAGCGGCCATGCTCGGCGGTGCCCGGGTTGGTTTCCAGGGTGATTTCCGCATTCGGGGCAAAACGCAGGCGCGCGCTGGCCGCATCCAGGATGCGGGCGATCGCCTCGGGCGGGAACAGGCTGGGGGTGCCGCCGCCGAAGAACACACTGCTCACCACCCGGCCCCAGACCAGCGGCAGGTCCTGGTCCAGGTCGGCGATCAGGGCATCGATGTAGGCATCAAAGGGCAGGGCGCCCTTGCCGGCATGCGAGTTGAAGTCGCAGTACGGGCATTTGCGCACGCACCAGGGCAGGTGGATGTAGAGCGACAGCGGCGGCGGAATCAGCGTGGACATCAGCAGGTTTCAGGCGCCCAGGAAGGCGGGCAGGGCGGGGATCAACTGGGCCAGGGCCAGGCCGCGGTGGCTGCGGGCGTTCTTGTCGGCCGGCGCCAGCTCGGCGGCTGCCAGGCCGCTGGCCGGGTCGCCGAATACCGGGTCATAGCCGAAGCCGCCGGCACCGCGCGGGGCGCTCAGCACTGTGCCGCGCCAGCGGCCCTGGGCGATCAGCGGGTCCGGGTCCTCGGCATGGCGTACCACCACCAGGGTGCAGTGGAAATGGGCGCCGCGTTGCTGCACGGGCAGGCCGTCCAGCTTGCCCAGCAGCTTGGCAATGTTGGCTGCATGGTCGCCGTGGTTGCCGGCATAGCGGGCCGAGTACAGGCCCGGTGCGCCGCCCAGCGCGTCCACGCACAGGCCCGAATCATCGGCCAGCGCCGGCAGCCCGGTGATGCGGGCGGCATGACGGGCCTTGAGCAGGGCGTTTTCGACAAAGCTCAGCCCGGTTTCCTCGGCATCGTCCACGCCCAGGCTGGCCTGGGACAGCACGGTGATCCCGGCATCGGCCAGCAGGCGGTTGAATTCGGCCAGTTTGCCGGCGTTGCCGCTGGCCAGCACAAGTTGTTTCATGACGCAGGTTCCAGCAGGTCCCAGGTGTTGCCGTACAGGTCGGTGAAGATGGCCACGGTGCCGTGCGCCTCGTGGCGCGGCGCTTCGGTGAAGCGCACCCCGCGGGCCAGCATCGCGGCATGGTCGCGGGCAAAGTCATCGGTATGCAGGAAGAAGCCGACCCGGCCGCCGGTCTGGTCGCCGACGCGGCCCTGCTGGTTGACCGTGCTGGCCAGGGTCAGGACCAGGCCGGCATGGCTGCCGTGCGGGGCCACCACCACCCAGCGCTTGCCGGTGCCGATGGCCACATCCGCACGCAGCTCAAAGCCCAGTACCTGGGTGTACCAGGCAATGGCGCGGTCATAGTCATCCACCAGCAGGGTGGCCAGGGCCAGTTGCTGGTTCATGCGCCCAGCGCCGCCTGCTGGGCGGCGAGCAGTTCGCCGATGCCCTTTTCGGCCAAGGCCAGCAGCTCATTGAGTTCATCGCGACGGAAGGCATGGCCCTCGGCGGTGCCCTGCAGTTCGATGAAGCCGCCACCGTCATTCATGACCACGTTCATGTCGGTGTCGCAGTCGCTGTCTTCGGCGTAGTCCAGGTCCAGCACCGGGGTGCCGCGGTACACGCCCACCGACACGGCCGCCACGGCGCCGATGATCGGGTTGCGCTTGAGTTCCTTCCTGGCCATCAGCGTGTTCACGGCATCGACCAGGGCCACGTAGGCGCCGGTGATCGCGGCGGTGCGGGTGCCACCGTCGGCCTGCAGCACATCGCAGTCCAGGGTGATGGTGCGTTCGCCCAGGGCATTGCGGTCCACACAGGCGCGCAGGCTGCGGCCGATCAGGCGCTGGATCTCCAGGGTGCGCCCGCCCTGCTTGCCACGGGCGGCCTCGCGGTCGGTGCGGGTATGGGTGGCGCGCGGCAGCATGCCGTACTCGGCCGTCACCCAGCCTTCGCCCTTGCCACGCAAAAAGCCCGGCACCCGGTTCTCGATGCTGGCCGTGCACAGCACGCGGGTGTTGCCGAAGCTGACCAGCACCGAACCTTCGGCATGGCAGGTGAAGGCGCGTTCGATGCGCACATCACGCAACTGGTCGGCCGAACGGCCGGAGGGACGGGAAAAGCTGGTCATGGGGCTACCGGAATCTGGCGGGAACAGGAACGCGGACACGGCCAGATGCCGGTCAACGCGGCCGGCTAGGGTACCATCTGCTCTTTGAAGGCATGGAAATCTCCCATGATCCGTAGCATGACCGCCTGGGCTGGCGGCGAACGCGCCACCGCCTGGGGCACCCTGTCCTGCGAGCTGCGCTCGGTCAACCACCGTTTCCTGGAGGTGGGCCTGCGCCTGCCTGAAGACCTGCGCGCGGCCGAAAGTGCGTTGCGCGAACGCATCAGCGCGCGGGTGAACCGCGGCAAGATCGATGCGGTGCTGCGCCTGCGCAGCGCCGAAGGCGTTGCCACCCTGGCCGTCAACCAGGCCCTGGTGGACCAGCTGGCCAGCCTGGCCCTGGGCCTGCACAGCAAGTTCCCGCACATGCGCATCGGTTTCACCGACCTGCTGCAGTACCCGGGGGTGATCCAGGGCGAGGCGGTGGATGCCACTGCACTGCAGGCCCAGGCACTGGAACTGCTGGACGAAGTGCTGGACGGCTTCATCGCCGCGCGCGAACGCGAGGGTGGCAAGCTGGCCGCCGCCATTGCCGAGCGCGTGGACGGCATCGAGCAGATCGCCGGCCAGGTGCGCGAGCTGATTCCGGCCATCCGTGAAGGGCAGCGTGCCAAGCTGGCCGCGCGTCTGGCCGATCTGCCGCATCCGGTGGAGCCGGGCCGGGCCGAGGCCGAACTGGTGCTGTGGTTGCAGAAGCTGGATGTGGATGAGGAGCTGGACCGCCTGGCCAGCCACATCAGCGAGATCCGCCGGGTGCTGCGCTCGCGCGAGCCGGTCGGCCGCCGTCTGGACTTCCTGCTGCAGGAGTTCAACCGCGAGGCCAACACCACCGGCTCCAAGTCGGTGGACAGCCGCACCTCCAATGCCGCGGTCGAGCTCAAGGTGCTGATCGACCAGATCCGCGAGCAGGTCCAGAACATCGAGTGAGGCCGTCCGGCCGCTCCCTCCTTCCCGTTATCGATACCCTCTAGCCATGCGCGGAACCCTCTACATCGTCGCCGCACCCTCCGGTGCCGGCAAAAGCTCGCTGGTCAATGCCACCCTGGCCCGTGACCCGCAGATCTGCCTGTCCATTTCCTTCACCTCGCGGGCGATGCGCCCGGGCGAGGAAAACGGCAAGCACTACCACTTCGTCCCGGCGGCCGAGTTTGAATCGATGATCGCCGCCGGCGATTTCTTCGAGCACGCGCTGGTCCACGGCGACTGGAAGGGCACCGCCCGGCAGTCGGTGGAGCCGCAGCTGGCGGCCGGCCAGGACGTGCTGCTTGAAATCGACTGGCAGGGCGCGCAGCAGGTCCGGGCCAAGGTGCCCGGCGCGGTGAGCGTGTTCATCCTGCCGCCTTCGCGCCAGGCGCTGGAAGAACGCATGCGCAAGCGTGGCCAGGACAGCGAGGCGGTGATTGCCCAGCGCATGGCCGCCGCCCGCGAGGAAATGTCCCACTTCGCCGAGTTCGACTACGTCATCGTCAACGAGGACTTCGACACCGCCGTGGATGAAATGTGCGCCATCTTCCGCGGTAGCCGCCTGCGCCGCGAGGCCCAGGCCCAGCGCCATGCCGGCCTGATCGACACCCTGCTGCAGGATTGATTGACTTAACTGGCTGATTCATAAGGGGTACTCTTGCCCCTGATTGATTCTGCCCGCTGGGCTGGCGTACAATCGCCGCCTTTCCCCGTCCAAATAGTGCGGCCGCACAGGCTGCCGGGAGCTCGCATGGCCCGCATTACCGTAGAAGATTGTCTGGAAGTTGTTAACAACCGTTTCGAGCTGGTCATGATGGCCTCCAAGCGTGCCCGTCAGCTGGCCAATGGCGTGCAGGCCACGCTGGACAACAGCGAAACCGATGACAAGCCGACGGTGCTGGCGCTGCGCGAGATTGCCGCGCGCAAGATCGACAACGCCCTGATCGACGAAGTGGAGAAGGCCGAGCGCGAGCGTGCCGAGCGCGAAGCGCTGGAACTGGCTGCTGCCGAGCTGGTGGCCGAAGAGGACATGAGCAAGAACGACGACTGATTTTCCGTCGCCCTCGTGATTGCCGTGCAACGGCCCGCCTGTGCGGGCCGTTGTTTTGTTTGGAGGCAAGGTTTACCGCCGCCTTCCACTGACATAGTCTTCTGTCATGAAACCAAGTCCTGCCATTTCCGCCCTCGCCGATACCGGTGCGGCGGTTCCCGACTATGTGCTCCAGCTCGAGCGCAGTGCGGCCTATCTGCCGGCTGAGCAACAGCAGGTGCTGCGTCGGGCCTGGGAGGTCGGGGCGGCGGCGCACGCCGGGCAGACCCGCAAGTCCGGCGAGCCCTACATCACCCACCCGGTGGCCGTGGCCGGGGTGCTGGCCGAACTGGGCCTGGATGTGGAGGCGCTGGTTGCCGCCATCCTGCATGACACCATCGAAGACACCCCGCTGACCCGCGAGCAGCTGGCCGGCCAGTTCGGCGAGGCCGTGGCCGACATCGTCGAGGGCGTGACCAAGCTGGACAAGCTCAAGTTCCGTGACCGCCAGGAAGCGGCGGCGGAGAGCTTCCGCAAGATGCTGCTGGCCATGTCGCGCGACCTGCGCGTGATCATGATCAAGCTGGCCGACCGCCTGCACAACATGCGCACCCTGGGCGCGCAGAGTGCCGAGGCGCGCCAGCGCATCGCCCTGGAAACACTGGAAATCTACGCCCCGATTGCCCAGCGCCTGGGCATGAACCTGGTCAAGAGCGAGCTGCAGAACCACGGCTTCAAGGCGTTGTATCCGTGGCGGCACACGATCCTGGAAAAGCACATCCTGTCCCAGCCGGTGGTGCGTCGCGAGGCGATGGCCCAGGTCGAGGTGCAGCTGAGCCAGCGCCTGGCCCGCGAGGGCATCGAGCACCGCCTGATCAGCCGGATCAAGACCCCCTGGAGCATCTACAACAAGATGAACCAGGAGAACAAATCCTTCGACCAGGTGATGGATGTGTTCGGCTTCCGCCTGGTGGTCAAGGATGTGCCCACCTGCTACCACGCCCTGGGCGCGGTGCATGCGGCGTTCAAGCCGCTGGACGGGCGCTTCCGCGACTTCATCGCCATTCCCAAGGCCAACGGTTACCAGTCGCTGCACACGGTGCTGTTCGGCCCCTACGGCTCGCCGATCGAGGTGCAGATCCGTACCGAGGAAATGGACCTGGTGGCCGAGCGCGGCATCGCCGCGCACTGGAGCTACAAGTTCGGTGGTGACGGCCCCAACAGCGCGCAGAGCCGGGCCCATGCCTGGATCAGCGAGCTGGTCGAGTCGCAGCGTGCGGCCGGCTCGTCGCTGGAGTTCCTGGACAACGTCAAGGTCGACCTGTTCCCGGACGAAGTCTACCTGTTCACCCCCAAGGGCAAGATCCTGGCCCTGCCGCGCAATGCCACCGCGCTGGATTTTGCCTATGCGGTGCATACCGATGTCGGCAACAAGGCGGTGGCCTGCCGGGTGGACAAGAAGCTGGTGCCGCTGCGCACCCGCCTGAGCAGCGGGCAGACGGTGGAGATCATCACCGCCCGTTCGGCCACGCCCAAGCCGCAGTGGCTGGAGTTTGTGGTCTCGTCCAAGGCGCGTACGGCCATCCGCCACCAGCTCAAGCAGCTTGAGCACGAAGATGCCGTGCAGCTGGGCCATCGCATGCTCGACCGCACCCTGGAGGCAATGGACAGCTCGATCGAGCGTCTGCCCAAGGGGCGCATGGATGCCTTCCTGGCCGAGCACCGCTACCCGCGTCTGGAGGCCTTCCTGGCCGACGTGGCACTGGGCAACTGGATGCCGTTCCAGGCCGCCCAGGCCCTGCTGGCCTATGCCGACCTGCGTGGCCCGGCCAGCCTGCGCAGTCAGGAGAAGATCCTGATCAGTGGCAGCGAGCGTGGGGTGGTCAGCTTTGCCAACTGCTGCCAGCCGATCCCGGGCGACGAGATCATGGGTTACCACACCGCCGGCAAGGGCATCGTGGTCCACCGCATGGATTGCCCCAACCTGGCCGAGCTGCGCAAGACGCCCGACCGCTGGGTGCCGATCGGCTGGGATACCAGTGTGGTCGGCGATTACGACACTGCGCTGGTGGTGGCGGTGGAGAACGGCACCGGCGTGCTGGCCCAGTTGGCTGCCTCGATTGCGCAGAGCAAGTCCAACATCGACCGCGTCGATTACCTGGATCGCGACCCGAATGCCGCGGTGTTGTGCTTCAACATCCAGGTCAATGACCGCAACCACCTGGCCGAGGTGATGCGTCGCCTGCGCCGCCTGAGCGTGGTGCAGTCGGTGCGCCGGCAGTAACGGCTGCCGGCACTGCCTGTTGTTGCCGGCAGGTGCCGGATCGCCTGCTCAGGATGGCTACAATGGCCGCTCCATGAACCAACAGGAGCGCGCCATGAGCCGCCAGATCATCAATACCGACCAGGCCCCGGCTGCCATCGGCCCGTATTCCCAGGCCGTGCGCGTGGGCAACGTGGTGTATTTCTCCGGCCAGATTCCGCTGGACCCGGCCACCGGCAACGTGGTGGAAGGTGACATCACCGCCCAGGCCCGTCGTGCCTTCGACAACCTCAAGGCCGTGGCCGAAGCGGCCGGTGGCTCGCTGGAGCAGATCGTGCGTTGCGGCCTGTTCCTGACCGATCTGGGCCAGTTCGCCCAGGTCAATGCGGTGATGCAGGAATACTTCTGCGCGCCGTACCCGGCCCGTTCGACCATCGAAGTGTCCGCCCTGCCCAAGGGTGTGCTGTTCGAAGTCGAAGCCACCATGGTGCTGGAATAATCCGAGCACTGTGAGCCGCAAGCGGATTTCCGCCCCGGCCCTGGCGGCGGCCGGGCAGTCGCCGTTGACGGCGCTGTCCGGCGTCGGCCCGGCGGTGGCGGCCAAGCTGACCGAACGTGGCCTGGGGACCTTGCAGGACCTCTGGCTGCACCTGCCGCGCAGCTACGAAGACCGCACCTGCATCACTCCGCTGGCGCTGCTGCGCAACGGCATGTCCGCCCAGGTGGAAGGGCAGGTGGTGGCGGTTGAGCGCAGTTTCCGTGGCCGGCCGATGCTCAAGGTGGCCATCGAGGACGACAGTGGCGGCCCCTTGGTGCTGCGCTTTTTCCATTTCCGTGCCGCCCAGGTGGCGCAGTTCGCCCACGGCGTACGCGTACGAGTATTCGGCACCGCCAAGCTCGGCCCGACCGGGCTGGAGATCGTTCATCCCAGTTACCGGGTGCTGGCGCTGGGCGAGGAACCGGGCCTGGGTCAGACCCTGGACCCGGTGTATCCGCTGGTGGATGGGGTTGGCCCGGCCACCGTGCGCAAGCTGGTCGGCCAGGCGCTGGACCGGCTGCCTGCCGAAGCCGAGCTGGATATCGTGCCGCCGGCCTGGCTGGCGCAGTTGGGCCTGCCGTCCCTGCGCAGCGCCCTGTTGACCGTGCACCGGCCCGAGGCTGATACGGACCTGGCCGCACTGGCGGCCGGTCGCCATCCGGCCATCGCGCGGCTGGCGATCGAGGAATTGCTGGCCCATCACCTGAGCCTGCGCCGCCAGCGCATCGCCCTGCAGCAGCATGCCGCACCGGCGTTGGATGGCAGTGGCGACGGCGTGGCGCGTCTGCTGGCGGCGCTGCCGTTCCAACTCACGGGTGCCCAGCAACGGGTGTTTGCGCAGATCGCCGACGACCTGGCCCGGCCGCAGCCGATGCTGCGTCTGGTCCAGGGCGATGTCGGCTCGGGCAAGACCGTGGTGGCGGCGTTGGCGGCGATGCTGGCGGTGCAGGCCGGTTTCCAGGTGGCGCTGGCCGCGCCCACCGAGCTGCTGGCCGAGCAGCACCTGCACAACCTGCGTGGCTGGCTGGAGCCGCTGGGGGTATCGGTGTGCTGGCTGGCCGGCAAGGTCACCGGCAAGGCGCGTGCGGCCACCCTGGCGGCGATCGCCGACGGTTCGGCCCAGGTGGTGGTCGGCACCCATGCCCTGATGCAGGACAGCGTGGTGTTCCATGACCTGGCCCTGGCCATTGTCGATGAGCAGCACCGTTTCGGCGTGCACCAGCGGCTGGCCCTGCGCGACAAGGGCGCACGCCCGGGCAGTGTGCCGCACCAGCTGGTGATGACCGCCACCCCGATTCCGCGCACCCTGGCGATGAGCGAATACGCCGACCTGGACGTCTCGGCCATCGATGAACTGCCGCCCGGACGTACCCCGGTGCAGACCATCGTGCTCAGCAACAGCCGCCGCGACGAGTTGGTCGAGCGCATCCGCCATGCCTGTGCCCAGGGGCGGCAGGCCTACTGGGTGTGCACCCTGATCGAGGAAAACGAGGAGCTCCAGGCCAGTGCGGCCGAGTCCATCCATGCACAACTGGCGGCATCGTTGCCGGAGCTGCAGGTGGCCCTGGTGCACGGGCGCATGAAGCCGGCCGACAAGCAGGCGGCAATGGCCACCTTCAAGGCGGGCGATACCCACCTGCTGGTGGCCACCACGGTGATCGAGGTGGGCGTGGATGTGCCCAATGCCTCGCTGATGGTGATCGAGAATGCCGAGCGCCTGGGCCTGGCCCAGTTGCACCAGCTGCGCGGCCGGGTGGGGCGGGGCAGTGCGGCGTCCAGTTGCGTGCTGTTCTACCAGGGGCCGTTGTCGATGATGGCCAAATCGCGCCTGGCCACCATGCGCGATACCCACGATGGCTTTGTCATCGCCGAGAAGGATCTGGAGCTGCGTGGCCCGGGTGAGTTGCTTGGCACGCGGCAGACCGGGGTGGCCCTGTTCCGGATCGCCGACCTGGCCCGTGACGCCCACCTGCTGCCGGCGGTGCATGAGCTGGCCGAGCGCCTGTTGCAAGGCCATCCTGCGCTGGTGGAGCGGGTGATCAGCCGCTGGATCGGCTCGGCGGTGCGTTACGCGGCAGCCTGACGGCGGGCTTTGCGTTGCTCGCGGTGCGGTGGCAGACTCCCATGCCAACCAAAGCGAAAGCATCATGACTGAAAAGATTCCGTTGCTGATCGACACCGATCCGGGTGTCGACGACGCACTGGCCCTGTTGATGGCCTTTGCCGATGACCGCCACGATGTGGTTGGCCTGACCGTGGCGGCTGGCAACGTCGGCCTGGAGCACACGGTCCGCAATGCCCTGAAATTGTGCGAGGTCGCCGGGCGGATGGATGTGCCGGTGTTTGCTGGTGCCCCCGAGCCCCTGGTGCACCCGGCCGAGGATGCGGCCCACGTGCATGGCGTGGATGGCTTCGGTGATGTCGGCCTGCCGCTGGCCAGTCATACCGTCAGTGACGAGCATGCCGCGCTGGCGATCATCCGCCTGTCCCATGAGCATGCCGGCAAGCTGTTCCTGGTCGCCCTGGGGCCGCTGACCAATGTGGCCCTGGCGCTCAAGCTGGATCCGAGCCTGCCCACGCGCATCAAGCGCGTGCTGGTGATGGGCGGTGCGTTCAGTGCGCATGGCAACATCACCCCGGCCGCCGAGTTCAACATCGCGGTGGACCCGGAAGCGGCGCATATCGTCTTCACCGCCTTCCCGATGGTCGAAGTTGCCGACTGGGAAGCCACCCTGGCCCACGGCCTGCTGCATACCGACGTGATGGCCTGGCTGGATGCCGATACCGACAAGGCGCGTTTTTACGAGCTGATCTCGCGCAAGACCCGTCTGTGGTCCGAAGACAGCCGTGGCGAGCGCTGGTACGCCGCCGATGCGCTGGCCATGGCCTGGGCGCTGGAGCCGGAATCGGTCACCCGGGTGGAATCGCGCCCGTTGGTGGTGGAGATGGCCGGCACCCATACCCGTGGGGCCACGATCGTGGACTGGAACCGCCAGAGTGGACGCAGCGACAACGCACAGCTGCTTATCGGGTATGATCAGCGGCGTTTCGAGGCTCGCGTGCGCAGTGCGCTGGGCCTGAACTGAACCAGCAGAGTGTCCCGGCTTGCGTACTGCGCAGGCCGGGAATATAATGCCGCTCTTGCCCTGCAGCCCTCTTTTTCATAAGGTGCGAGCCCATGAAGGCCGATATCCATCCGAACTACCGCGCCGTCGTTTTCCACGACGTGACCTCTGATTTCAAGATCCTGACCCGTTCGACCATGGCTTCCAAGGAAACCATCAAGTGGGAAGACGGCGAAGAGTATCCGCTGATCAAGGTTGAAATTTCCTCTGCTTCCCACCCGTTCTACACCGGTAAGCACAAGGTCATCGACACCAGCGGCCGCATCGACAAGTTCCAGAAGCGCTACGCGCGCTAATTCTGCGAACGTCGCACGCGACGCCAACAACGGCCACCTGCAAAGGTGGCCGTTGTCGTTTCCGGCATGGCGGTCATGGCCTGTATCCGCCATGCCTATGCCAGGCATGGCCTGCATGTATCGGCAACGTGCGCTGAAGCAAGGGGCTACGTCTTTAGTCACAGCCGTACCTGCTTTCTTACCGGCCCGGATTGGCTGTGCGATAATGATGAAATCCGCTGGCAGAGTCGGCGGACTCTATTTTCCGATGCTGCCCACACCCCCGCGTCGAGGGCGGCGACTTCCTATAAAGGAGCGACCCCGTGTCCGAGATCAATCAGGTCACGCTCAACGCCGGCGACAAGTCGGTTGTTCTGCCTGTCATCAAGCCGACCCTTGGCAACGATTGCGTCGAAATTTCCAAGCTGACCAAGGAAACCGGTCTTTTCACCTACGACTCCGGTTACACCGCTACCGCCAGCTGCAAGTCGGCCATCACCTATATCGATGGTGACAATGGCGTCCTGTTGTACCGTGGCTACCCGATCGAACAGCTGTCGGAAAAGTCGACCTACGTTGAAGTGGCCTATGCCCTGATCAACGGCGACCTGCCGACTGCCGAGCAGCTGGCTGCCTTCGAGGCCGAACTGACTGCTGAAGCCACTGTCGATGCCTCGATCAATGCCCTGATCGCTTCGTTCGACAAGGACGCGCACCCGATGGCCATCCTGGCCGCCGCCATTGCGCAGCTGTCGGCCAAGTACCACAACACCCTGAACCTGGCCGATGAAGGCCAGCGCCGTCAGGCAGCCATCCGCCTGATCGCCAAGGTGCCGACCCTGTCGGCCCTGATCTACCGTCACGGCAAGGGCCTGCCGGCCAACAGCCCGGACCTGTCGCTGGGCTACGTGGCCCGCTTCCTGAAGCAGACCTTCGAATCGGCCGACGGCCAGTACGAAATCAATGCTGACGTGGTCAAGGCGCTGGACCTGCTGTTCATCCTGCACGCCGACCACGAGCAGAATGCCTCGACCTCGACCGTGCGTCTGGTCGGTTCGACCGGTGCCAACCCGTACGCTTCGGTTGCCGCTGGTGTGACCGCCCTGTGGGGTCCGGCTCACGGCGGCGCCAACGAAGCCGTTCTGAAGATGCTGGAAGAAATCGGCACTGCCGACAATGTCGAGTCCGCCGTGCTCAAGGCCAAGGACAAGACCTCCGGCTTCCGTCTGATGGGCTTCGGTCACCGCGTCTACAAGAACTTCGATCCGCGCGCCAAGGTCATCGGCGTGATGACCAAGAAGGTGCTGGACCAGCTGGGTATCCAGGACCCGCTGCTCGACGTTGCCGTCAAGCTGGAGCAGGCTGCGCTGAACGACGAATACTTCGTTGCCCGCAAGCTGTACCCGAACGTCGACTTCTACAGCGGCATCATCTACAAGGCGCTGAACATTCCGACCGAACTGTTCACCGTGATGTTCGCCCTGGGCCGTACCTCCGGCTGGGTCTCGCATTGGCTGGAGCAGCAGGTCGATCCGGAAATGAAGATCGGCCGTCCGCGTCAGGTCTACACCGGCTCGCCGGTCCGCGACGTCAAGTAATGCAGCGGCCTGCGGGCCTTGCATGAACTGATGTGGCAGCAAAAAGCCCCGCGCAAGCGGGGCTTTTTGCTGTCTGTGACACGGCAGCAGGGCACTGGCCTGGTATGTGCCGGCAGGGCTCAATTGATAAGTTGCTGCAGCTGGGAGGCGCTGGCGCGGGGCAGGGCGCTGCCATCGATCGGATTGGCTGGCGGGCTGCGCAAGGCGTGCATGGGCAGCACCCAGAGCTGGAAGGTGATGCCGTCCACCTGCAGGGTCCAGCACGGCGTCTGCTGCACGCTGCCATCGACCAGCTGCAGCTGGCCGGCATCCTGCTGGGCGGGCAAGTGGTGCTCGTGCAGGAACAGGCCGGGGGCTTCCGGGGTATCGGTATGCAGGTGCACGATCACCGGATCATGGGCCTGGGCGCTGCCATCGAGCACGGCGCCGCTCAGGCGCGGGCTGAAGGCGTGCAGGAACTGCATTGCTTCCAGCGCCGCCTGGCGCTTGTGCAGCAGGTGCAGGGGTCGGTCGGGGTGGGCGAACAGGCTCAACTGGCTGGCCAGGGCCTGTTCGATCTCGCTGCGGGTCGGCAGGTCCGGGTGGCCCTCGCGCAGGCTCAGGCCGAGCTGCGTGGCCGCCTTGTTGCGTGCGCTGCGCATGTCCATGCCGCCCTCGCGAATGTGGCGGGCGGCCAGTTCGGCGGCGTGTCGGCGCAGGCGGGGTGGGCTGGGCATGGCGATGCTGCTGGCGGGGCGGATGGTCCCGGGCCGGCAGGCCGGCCCGGGATGAAAAAGGGCCGGCATGGCCGGCCCCTTCAAACTCAGAAGATATCGAACGCGCTGTCGTCCGGCGCGGCGGTATCGCTGAAGAAATCCTGCTCCTGCAGGCGGTCCATGTCCTCGACCTTGACCCATTCGGTGGCGCCATTGACCACGGTCTGGACCATGCCGGACGGCGGGTCGGGCATATTCAGTGGGGTGTCCTTCAGCGCCACGCGCATGTAGTCGATCCAGATCGGCAGCGAAGCGCGGCCGCCATATTCGCGATAGCCCAGCGAGCTGAAGTCATCGCGGCCGACCCAGACCACGGTGGCCAGGGGGCCGCCGAAGCCGGCGAACCAGGCGTCGCGATGATCGTTGGTCGAGCCGGTCTTGCCGCCTACGTCAGCCCGGTTCAAGACCTTGGCCGCAGTGGCGGTACCGCGGCTGACCACGTCGCGCATCATCGACTGCAGCTGCCAGGCGGTGCGCTCATCGATGGCGCGCGGTGCGGTCTGGGCGTTGGCCACCGGTGCCGGCGTGGCGGGCGTGCTGGTGTTGCTGGTTGCCGGTGCCGGTGCCGGTTCGGCGCCGAAATTGAAGCCATCCACCACCTGGCTGACCGGTGCGCTGGTGGTGCCACTGGCGCCGCCACAACCGCGGCAGGCGACCAGCGGGGTGTGCTGGAAGATCTGCTGCTCGTTGCGGTCCACGATCCGGTCAATGAACCACGGCTCGATGCGCGAGCCACCGTTGGCGAAGGCGGCATAGCCACGGGTCACCGACAGCGGGGTGAGCGAGGCGGTGCCCAGGGACATGGACAGGTTGGGTGGCAGTTCGTCCAGGCCGAAGCCGAACTCGCTGATGTAGCGGCGGGCAAAATCCACGCCGATGGTGTCCAGCATGCGCACGCTGACCAGGTTGCGCGACTGCACCAGTGCCTCGCGCAGGCGCATCGGGCCGCGGAAGCCGCCGCCGTCGTTCTGCGGCTGCCACGTCTTGCCATTGCGCTGGCGGAACACCACCGGCGCATCAAGCACGATCGAACCGGGGTTGAAGCCCTTGTCAAAGGCGGCCGCATACACGAACGGCTTGAAGCTGGAGCCGGGCTGGCGACGGGCCTGGGTGGCGCGGTTGAACTTGTTGCCGGCAAAGCTGTAACCGCCGACCAAGGCGCGCAAGGCGCCGGTATCGGCTTCCAGTGATACCAGGGCGGACTGGCCGCGCGGCACCTGGTCCAGCAGCCAACTGCCTTCCTTGTCGCCAGCGCGCACACGCACGATGTCGCCGCGTGCGACCAGGCGGGCCGGGGTGCGGTTGGTCCAGCGGCTGGAGGCGGCGTCCAGGGTGATCACCCGCGCATCGGCCAGTACCGCTTCGGCGCGGCCGTCGCTGTGGACGGTGCTGATTACGGCAGGAAGCAGGCTGGCCTGTGCGCTGATGCCGGCAAGTTCACGGGCGATGGTCGCAGGATCGGCACCAGTGGCCAGCTCCACCTTTTTTTCCACCCCGTGCCAACCGTGGCGGTGGTCATACAGGTGCAGGCCGTCGCGTACCGCCTTGTTGGCGGCCGCCTGCAGGGTGCCGTCCAGGGTGGTGTAGACCTTGTAGCCCTGGTTGAGGACGTCATCGCCGTAGCGGGTGACCATCTCCTGGCGCACCATCTCGGCCACATACGGGGCTTCGACCTGGACCTGGGGCTCGTGCGGGGTGGCGTGCATCGGCACGGACATGGCGGCCTTGGCCTCGGCCTGGCTGACAAAACCCAGCTCGGCCATGCGCGGCAGCACATAGTGGTCACGGCGTTCGCGGGCGCGGGTCGGGTTGGAAATCGGGTTGGCAGCTGACGGGAACTTGGGAATGGCGGCCAGCGAGGCCATTTCATCCAGGTCCAGTTCGGCCAGCTGCTTGCCGTAGTAGTAGTGCGCTGCCGCGGCCACGCCATAGGCGCGGTTGCCGAAGAAGCTCTTGTTCAAGTACAGCTCGAAGATCTCGTCCTTGCTCAGTTCCGACTCGATCTTGCGCGCCAGCAGGATCTCGGCGAACTTGCGGGTGTAGCTGTACTCGCTGCTCAGGTAGAACTGGCGTGCCACCTGCTGGGTGATGGTCGAGCCGCCCGGCACGCGCTTGTTGTCGGTGGTGGCCAGCAACCAGACGGCCCGGCCGATGCCTTTGTAGTCGACCCCGCCATGCTCGTAGAAGCGGGCGTCCTCGGTAGCCAGGAAGGCCTGTTTGAGCCGTTCGGGTACCTCTTCGATGCGCACTGGGTTGCGCCGTGACTCGCCAAACACCGCCATCAGCTGACCTTGGCGGTCATATACGTACATGGGTTCCTGGAGCTGGATTTCGCGCAGGCTCTGGACCTCGGGAAGCTCGGCGGAAACCTTGGTGTACAAGGCTGCAAGCGCTATGGCCGCGACCACGCCGGCCACCAGGCAGAGCAGCACGAACCAGCGCAAGATGCGGCGAAAACTGACCATCACGGGCACATCCGATTTGCGAATTAGCAAGCCACAGAGTATAGATTAGGGGCGGCCTTCACGGGGTTTGGGCCGCCAGCGACTCGGGGAGCCCAGGTTGTCAGGCGTGACCGCTCACGCAACTTGGACAGAAGGTTGTTGCCAAATGCAAAAACTTCGTTATTAATGCGCGGACGCAAGTGTTGCGTCCAAGTGCCCGTCGGCAGGGGAGAATCCGTGGGGCTTATCCCGAAAAGTCAGTCGCCGCTGCTCGGCGTCGACATCAGTTCCACTGCGGTCAAGCTGTTGCAGCTGAGCCGCAATGGCAACCGTTTTCGTGTGGATCACTACGCAGTTGAGCCGTTACCGCCCAACGCTGTGGTTGAAAAGAACATTGTTGAAGTAGAGGCCGTGGGCGAAGCCATTCGTCGTGCGCTGACCCGTTCTGGCTCCAAGGCCAAGCACGCGGCAGCTGCCGTGGCCGGTTCGGCGGTGATCACCAAGATCATCCCGATGCCGGCCGATCTGGACGAGCACGAAATGGAAGCCCAGGTCGAATTGGAAGCGGTCAATTACATTCCGTATCCGATCGACGAAGTCAGCCTGGATTTCGAAGTCCTCGGCGCCATGCCCAACAGCCCGGACATGGTCCAGGTGCTGCTGGCCGCTTCGCGTTCGGAGAATGTCGAGCTGCGTTCCAGTGCGCTGGAACTGGCCGGGCTGACCGCCAAGGTGATGGACGTGGAGGCCTTTGCGGTCGAAAACGCCTTCGCCCTGGTCGCCAGTGAGCTGCCGGTGACGCCGGACGGGGTGATTGCCCTGGTGGACATCGGTGCAACCATGACCACGCTGAGCGTGTTGCGTGGTGGCCGCAGTATCTATTCGCGCGAGCAGGTGTTCGGCGGCAAGCAGTTGACCGACGAGGTCATGCGCCGTTACGGCCTGTCCTACGAGGAGGCAGGCCTGGCCAAGCGCCAGGGCGGTCTGCCGGAGACCTACGAGGTCGAAGTGCTGGAGCCGTTCAAGGAAGCCACTGTCCAGCAGATCAGCCGTCTGCTGCAGTTCTTCTATGCCGGCAGTGAGTTCAACCGTGTCGACCACATCGTGCTGGCTGGCGGTTGTGCCGTGTTGCCGGGTCTGCCGGCCATGGTCGAGGAACAGCTGGGGGTGCCGACGATCGTGGCCAACCCGCTGGCCCAGATGACCCTGGGGCCGAAGGTCCAGGCCCATGCGCTCAACCAGGATGCCCCGGCACTGATGATCGCCACCGGTCTGGCGTTGAGGAGCTTTGACTGATGGCACGCATCAACCTACTTCCCTGGCGTATCGAGCGGCGCAAGCAGCGCCAGCGCGAGTTCTACACCATGCTCGGCGGTGCCGCCATCGGTGGCGTGCTGCTCACCGGCCTGATCTGGTCCTATTACAACGGGCAGATTTCCGGTCAGCACGAGCGCAATGGTTTCCTCGATCAGAAGATTGCCGAGGTCAAGAAGCAGAACGAGGAAATCGATCGTCTCGATGCCCAGCGTGACCGACTGCTGGCGCGCAAGGCGGTGATCGAGGAGCTGCAGGCCAAGCGTTCGCAGATGGTCCATCTGTTCGATTCGCTGGTGCGCACCATCCCTGATGGTGTGGTGCTGACCGGAATCAAGCAGGAAGGGGACATCCTGACCCTTTCCGGCCGTACCCAGTCCAATGCCCGCGTCTCCACCTACATGCGCAATCTGGAAAGCTCGGGCTGGATGAGCAATCCGGAGCTGAGCATCATCGAGGCCAAGGCCCAGGAACGTGCACAGGGCACGGCAGCGATGGACGTCAAGGCCCTGCCTTACATGTTCGAGCTGAAGGTGAACCTGCCCAGCCCGAGCAGTGACGAGGTCGATGCCGAGCGTCTGGCCGAGGCTGGCATGGTCGAGCAGACCGTCCAGACCAATGCCGGCGCAGTCAATGACGCCAGCAGTGCCGCCCCGGATGCTGCGCCTGCCGCTGATGCCCCGTCCGCTGATGCAGCCACTCCGGCAGCACCGGCCGATGCGGCCACGCCGGCCAAGCCGGTCACTGCACCTGCCAACAGCGGAGCTGCCTCGTGAGCCAGAAGAAATTCAACATCAACGAGCTGGACTTCAACAACATCGGCAACTGGCCGCAGAAGGCCAAGATCGTGTTCTGCGTGCTGTTGGCCCTTTTCATCGTGCTGATGGGCTATCTGCTGGTGTTCCGTGGCCAGCAGGAAGAGCTGGCTGGCCTGGAGCGCAAGGAAGTCGAACTGCGCACTGCTTTCGAGAAGGAGCAGGGGCGTGCGGTCAACCTGGAGCCGCTCAAGCAGCAGCTGGCCCAGATGGAGCAGGTGCTGCAGCAGATGCTGCGCCAGCTGCCCAGCAAGACCGAAATGCCGGACCTGATCATCGACGTGTCCCAGACCGCGCTGTCCAGTGGTTTGAACAACGAGCTGTTCCAGCCTGGTGTGGAAGTGCCGCGTGAGTTCTATGCCGAAAAGCCGATCAAGCTACGCATGGTGGGCAGCTACCACCAGTTCGGTGCCTTCGTCAGCGGGGTGGCTTCGTTGCCGCGCGTGGTCATCCTGACCATGCACGACATCAACCTCAAGCCGCACGAGCGCGGCGGCGTGATCAGCCGCAACGGTGCACTGGTACTGGACGGCACGGTCAAGACCTACCGTTACCTGGACGAGCAAGAGATGGAGAACCAGCAGCCGGCCGACCAGGCCAAGGGGGCCAAGTGAGCATGCTCAAGGCATCCATTCTGGGTGTGGTCGCAGTCTGTCTGCTCAGCGGTTGTGGCCGCACGATCAGCAGCACGCCGGGTGATGCACCCAATCTCAACAGCTGGATCGAGGAAGTACGGGCCCGTCCTGCACCGCCGCTGGATCCGCTGCCGGTGATGCAGCAGTTCGAATCCTTCGAGTATTCGGCACAGAACCTGCGTGATCCGTTCTCCGATCGTTGGATCAGCGAGGCCGGCAATGGCGGCCTGCGTCCTGATCCGAACCGGCGCAAGGAGCCGATGGAATCCTTCCCGCTGGACGGCCTGAACATGGTCGGCAGCATCGGTGCGGGCGGTGGCCTGGTGGCACTGGTGCTGGGCCCGGACAAGGTGACCTATCGCGTCCGTCCGGGGATGTACATGGGCCAGAGCGACGGCCGGGTGACCTCGGTGCACGAGGATCGCATCGAGCTGGTCGAACTGGTGCCCGATGGCGCAGGCGGCTGGCTCGAACGTCCGGCTTCCATCGCTCTTGATGATCATTGAATTCAGTAGGGGATAGCACGATGACTTTTATCAAAGCCCAGAGCCTGCGTCCCTCCCGGCGCTCGTCTTTGCTGCGCGCCGGTGCGTTGGGGATCGCATTGGCCGCCGCGCACGGCACCGCTTGGGCAGCCAGCGAGTTGCCGGCCAGCGTTGAGTTGCAGGCACCGGCGTCACTGGCCGTGACCAAGGTTGATTTCAACCGTGGCACCGACGGCAGCGGCCGTCTGGTGCTGCAGTTCGACCGTGATGGTGCGGTGGCCGACCTGCGCAGCAGCAATGGCCAGGTGGTGGTGGATATCGGCAATGCCCAGCTGCCGCCGGAGCTGCAGCGTGGCCTGAACGTGGAAGATTTCGCCACTCCGGTGCAGAGCATCGAGGCGCGTCCGTCCGGCAGCGGCACCCAGCTGGTGCTGGCGACCCGCGGCGATGTGGATTCGCTGGCATGGCAGACCGGCAGCCAGTACGTGGTGGAAATCGCCCCGCGTGCCGGTGAAGTGGCCACCGGTTCGGTGACCGCGGCAACCGTGGCCCAGGCCGCCTCGACCGTGGCGGCACGTGGTTACAGTGGCCGTCCGGTGACGTTCAACTTCCAGGACGTGCCGGTGCGCACCGTGCTGCAGCTGATCGCCGAGGAATCCAACCTCAATGTGGTCGCCTCGGACACCGTGCAGGGCAATGTCACCCTGCGTCTGGTCAACGTGCCGTGGGACCAGGCGATGGACATCGTCCTGCGTGCCAAGGGCCTGGACAAGCGCCGCGATGGTGGCGTGGTCTGGGTGGCACCGCAGGCCGAGCTGGCCAAGTTCGAGCAGGACAAGGAAGATGCCCGCATCGCCCTTGAAAACCGCGAAGGGCTGATCACCGACTACGTGCAGATCAACTACCACAACGCCGGGCAGATCTTCAAAGCCCTGACCGAAGCCAAGGGCATCGGTGGCGGCGGCGGTGAGGGTGGTGGCGGTCAGACCGACAATGGCTTCCTGTCGCCGCGTGGCCGTCTGGTCGCCGATGACCGCACCAACACCCTGATGATCAGCGACATCCCGAAGAAGGTCGCGGCGATGCGCGAGCTGATCGACGTGATTGACCGTCCGGTTGATCAGGTGCTGATCGAGGGCCGTATCGTCATTGCCAATGACACCTTTGCCCGCGAGCTGGGCGCTCGTTTTGGTGTCCAGGGGCGTCGTCAGGGAGATCGGACCCAAGCCATTGGTGGCAGTCTGAACAGTACCAATGACACGATAGCCAACGGCATTGGTCCCAACAGCGGGTTGAACTTCGCCATCCCGGCCAGCTCGACCTCTGCTGCAGGCTTGGCTTACACCTTGCTCGGTGCCAACTTCAGCCTGGACATGGAGCTCAGTGCGCTGCAGGAAGAGGGGCGTGGTGAGGTGATTTCCAATCCGCGTATCGTCACCGCCAATCAGCGTGAAGGTGTAATCAAGCAGGGCAAGGAAATCGGCTATGTCACCGTCACCGGCGGTGGTGCCGGTGGTGGCGCCGCCACCCCGAACGTGCAGTTCAAGGAAGTGCTGTTGGAGCTGAAGGTCACTCCGACCATCACCAGTGACAATCGCGTCTTCCTGAACATGAACGTCAAGAAGGACGAGGTGGATCGCTACATTGATCTGCCGGAATATGGTCAGGTGCCGTCGATCAACCGTCGCGAGATCAATACCGCGGTGCTGGTGGAGGATGGCCAGACCGTGGTCATCGGCGGTGTATACGAGTTCACCGACCGCTCCAGTGTGGCCAAGGTGCCGTTCCTGGGTGACGTACCGTTCCTGGGCAACCTGTTCAAGAAGCGTGGTCGTAACAAGGACAAGGCCGAGCTGCTGGTCTTCGTGACCCCGAAGATCCTGCGCGTGGCCAAGTAAGCCATTGCCACAACGCTGTACCTGCAACGGGCCGCCATGTGCGGCCCGTTGCATTGTTGGCCGGTGGACATGATCACTGCGCGGCTTTGATGCACACTGTGTGCATGGAATCAAACCTGCCTCCCCCGATCGCGCCGCTCACCGGCACCTCTGACGTCCACCAGCGCTTCCTTGCCCTTTCGGCGTGCCTGCAGCAGCGGGTGATTGGCCAGCAGACCCTGGTCGAGCGCTTGCTGATTGCCTTGTTGGCTGACGGCCACTTGTTGGTGGAAGGCGCTCCGGGCCTGGCCAAGACCACGGCCATCCGCGCCCTGGCCGTGCACCTGCAGGCCGGGTTTGCCCGTATCCAGTTCACCCCGGACCTGTTGCCGGCCGATCTGACCGGCAGCGAGATCTGGCGTCCCAACGAAGGGCGTTTCGAGTTTGTGCCCGGGCCGCTGTTCCATCCGGTGGTGCTGGCCGATGAAATCAACCGTGCCCCGGCCAAGGTCCAGTCGGCGTTGCTCGAAGCGATGGCCGAACGCCAGATCAGCGTGGGCGGGCGCAGCTGGCCGTTGCCGGCGCCGTTTTTGGTGATGGCCACGCAGAACCCGATCGAGCAGGAAGGCACCTATGCCTTGCCCGAGGCGCAGCTGGACCGGTTCCTGATGCATGTGCGCATCGGTTACCCCGATGCAGCCACCGAGCTGGCCATCCTGCAGCAGGCACGTGGCGGTGACGGGGCGGCATTGAAGCATGACCCCCAGGCCAGCATTGACCTGGACCTGTTGATGCAGGCGCGTCAGGAGGTGGCTGGATTGCATTTGGCACCGGCGCTGGAGCGTTACATCGTCGAACTGGTGCTGGCCAGCCGTGAGCCGGAGCGCTTCGACCCGGCCATGCGCGGGCAGATCGCCTGGGGCGCCAGCCCGCGTGGCACCATCGCTCTGGAACGGTGTGCCCGGGCCCGCGCCTGGCTGGCCGGACGCGATTACCTGATTCCCGAGGATGTGCGTGCAGTGGCGCCGGATGTGCTGCGTCACCGTGTGCTGCCCAGCTACCAGGCCCAGGCCGAAGGCATTGATGGCGGTGCGCTGGTGGCGGCCCTGCTGGCCCGGGTGCCGATGCCGTGAGCGTGGCCGATGGGCAAGTGCGTGCAGGCGATGGCCTGCAACCCTGTCTGGCCGAACTGGTGGCGCTGGCCACCGATGTGCGCCTGCGTGCCCGGCACCGGCGGCCGCTGCGTTCGGCCCAACCGGGCCAGCGTGCCAGCCGCCTGGCCGGCCGCGGCATGGACCATGCCGATTCGCGGCCCTATACCCCCGGCGATGAAGCGCGGCATGTTGACTGGCGGGTGAGTGCCCGCAGCAGCCAGCTGTATTCCAAGCGCTTCCATGCCGAGCGCGAACGCATGTGCCTGGTGTTGGCCGATCCACATCCGGCGCAGTTTTTCGGTACCCGGCAACGGTTCAAATCGGTACAGGCCGCGCGGGTGGGGGCGGCGGCGGCGTGGTGGGCGATGGGCCAGGGCGACCGTGTCGGGTTGCTGGACAGCGCCAGCAACACGCCCTTGCTGGCCGGCACCGGCCAAGCCGCGGTGATGCGCGTGCTGCAGGGCCTGCTCCAGGCCTACCGGCAACCGCCGGTGCTGCCGGCACAGCCGTTGTCGGTGCATCTGGAGCAGGCCGCACGTCTGTGTCGAGGCGGTACCCTGGTACTGGTGGCAGACATCGCGCGTACCGCTGCAGTACCGGCGTCGGTCTGGCAGGCCTGCAGCCGCCATCTGCAACTGCATGTGGTGTCGGTGTTTGATGTGCTCGAACTGGAACCGCCACGGCAGGCATTGCGCTTGTCTGCGGATGACGGGGTGCAGCGGGTGGATTTTTCCCGGCCGGCGCTGCGTCAGGCCTGGCTGGCCCAGTACCAGCAGCCGTTGCAGGCCTTGCAGGCCTTGTCCGGGCCGCGCTTGAAGGTCCATGTCGTGATGGCCGATGAGCCGGCCGATGCCTGGCTGCCGCAGCCGGTGCCGGAGGTCGCGTGATGTGCTTGTTTGCAGCCCTGGTACTGCGTGATGTGCAGCTGTCGCCGTCGCCATCGTGGTGGCCGCCGGCGCCCGGCTGGTGGCTGCTGGCATTGCTGCTGCTGTGTGTGCTGGCCGGCCTGCTGTGCTGGCAGGGGCTGCTGTGGCGCCGGCGCCAGTACTGGGCTGGTCAATTCGACCAGATGATGCAACAGGCCTCATCGCCCCTGCAGCAGGTGCAGCAGGCCAGCGAGCTGCTGCGCCGTGCCGCGCTGGACCATGACCCCCGCCTGGCGGCACTGGATGCCGGGCACTGGGAGCACTGGTTGCGTCAGGACATGGAGGCGGTGGATGCACAGGCCCTGGCCGTCTTGCTGGAGGGGGGCTTCCAGCGTGAGCTGGACCCGGCACAGGCCACGGCGGCCTGCGCACTGGCGCGCCGACGGTTCATTGCCCAGATGGTGCGCCGGTGAACAGCCTGCTTGCCCATCCGGGGCTGGCCTGGTGGCCGGCCGGGTTTGCCTGGCCGTGGCTGCTGTGGTTGTGCCTGCTGCCTTTGCTGCTGTTGCTGCTGCCGGCACGCAAGGCGCAAGGGGCGGCGTTGCGGGTGCCGCGCGCACTGGCGCTGCCGGCCCGCCAGGGCATGTGGCTGGGCCACGCCGGCATCGCCCACGCCCTGTTTGTCCTGGCCTGGTGCCTGCTGTGTGTGGCGCTGGCCCGTCCGCAGGCACTGGGGCCGCCGCAGCAGCCGGTGGTGCAGGCGCGTCAGATGATGCTGGCGCTGGATCTTTCCGGCAGCATGACCGAGGCCGACATGCGTCTGGGCGGACGCCCGGCCGAGCGCATCGTCGTGGCCCGGGCGGTGCTGGATGATTTCCTGTCCCGTCGTGCCGGCGACCAGATTGGCTTGGTTGTGTTCGGCCAGCAGGCCTACGTGATGTCGCCGGTCACCCGTGACCTGGACAGCGTCCGGGCCCAGCTGGCTGATGCCATGGTCGGCCTGGCCGGGCAGGAAACGGCGATCGGCGATGCAGTGGCCCTGGCGGTCAAGCGCCTGCGCAACCAGCTGCACGGGCAGCGGGTGTTGATCCTGCTTACCGACGGGGTCAATACCGCCGGCGCGATCGACCCGCGCAAGGCGGCCGAACTGGCAGCCCATGACCGGGTTCGGGTCTACACCATTGCCTTTGGTGGCGAAGCCGGGCGCGGCCTGTTCGGCCTGCGTGCCGCTGCTGGCAACAATCAGGATGAAGAGGTGCTGCGCCAGTTGGCGCAGACCACTGGCGGGCAGTTTTTCCGTGCCCGCAACAGCGATGAACTGGCCGGTATCTATGCACAGATCGAGGCACTGGAGCCGGTGGATGTGAGCGCAATGCCGCAGCGCCTGCGCATCGAGCGCTACCCGCCGTGGCTGGGCGCCGGCCTGCTGCTGTTGGTCCTGGCGGTGCTGGCACGGAGGCGGACATGAGCCTGCAGACATTCTGGCCCGAATTCCTGCGCCCGCAGCTGTTGTGGTTGCTGCTGTTGTTGCCGCTGCTGTGCTGGTGGCAATGGCGGCGTGGTGATGAGCGCCGGCAATGGGAGCAGGTGGTGGATGCGCACCTGCTGCCCAGCCAGTTGCTGGCCGGCAAGCCGGATGGCCTGGCCCGCTGGCGTTTGCCGCTGGCCCTGTTGCTGGCCTGTGTGGCCCTGGCCGGGCCAAGCTGGGGCGTGGGGCCGCAGGCCAGTGGCAGCAACCGTCATGCCCTGGTGCTGGCGGTGGACCTGTCTTCGGCAATGTACAGCGACGATGTGGCGCCGACCCGGCTGCTGCGCCTGCGCAGCAAGCTGTCGGCCCTGCTGGCGGCGCGTAGCGACGGTGAGACAGCCTTGGTGGTATATGCCGCCGATGCCTACACCGTGGTGCCGCTGACCCAGGACAGTGCCAACCTGGCCCTGTATGTGGATGCGCTGGCGCCCACGGTGATGCCCGAGGATGGGCAGCGTGCGGACCTGGCCATTGCCCGCTCGGCGGCCTTGTTGCAGGACAACGGCATTGGCCATGGGCAGATCCTGCTGCTGGCCGGTGCAGCCGATGCGGCCGCGGCCAGCGCCGCCGCCCAGGCCCGGGCCCAGGGCTGGCCGGTATCGGTGCTGGCGGTGCGCGCGCAGGTCGATGGCGGCCTGCAGGCCGTTGCCAGTGCCGGCGGCGGGCGCGCCCGGGCCATCAGCCTGGACAGTGGTGACCTGCAGGCTCTGGGCCTGCTTGATGCGGTGGCTGGCAACGGCCCGGCCGATGCCGCTGATCGCCCGGCAAAAGTGGATGGCGTCCGCCGCGATGATGGTTTCTGGTTGCTGCCGTTGGTGCTGCTGTTGCTGGCGCCATCCTTGCAACGTGGTGCCTGGATGATCGCGGCAATCGTATTGATGCCGTTGTTGCTGCCTGTGCCTGCGCAGGCTGCCGACAACAGCTGGTGGCAGCGTGCCGACCAGCGCCAATACCAGCGCAATGTGGAGGCAGTGACCGCCTACCGTGCCGGTGACTATGCCCGGGCCGAAGCCGGTTTTGCGGCTGACGACTCGGCCCAGGGGCATTACAACCGCGGCAATGCGCTGGCACGCCAGGGCAAGCTGGAACAGGCGCTGGTTGCCTATGACACCGCGCTGGGCCGGCAACCACAGTTTGCCGATGCCCGTGCCAACCGCGACAGTGTGGCCGCTGCCCTGCGCCGGCAGCGCCAGCAAGGCCAGCAGGGCCAGCAAGGCCAGCAAGGCCAGCAGGGCCAGCAGGGCCAGCAGGGCCAGCAGGGCCAGCAAGGCCAGCAAGGCCAGCAAGGCCAGCAAGGCCAGCAGGGTCGAGAAAA